>CBFGZY010000019.1:0-55951 GCA_965653375.1 uncultured Pseudoxanthomonas sp. | reverse complement strand
TGCAACGGCGCTGGCGGGCAACGCATCTCATCCCAAAGTCCATAACACGCTCTAGTGAAGAGTAAACCCGCCTGCTTCGCAGGCTGAGAATTGGAAATGGATCGTTTTCTCTCTTACGCCTTACTTGGCGAGTAGCCGCAGACTTACCCCTGTACGCTCACGCCTTTTTCAGAAACTCGGTCTTTAGCACCAAGCCCTTGACCTTCTCTGCGTTGCACTCGATCTCGCCCTCGTCGTCCGTCAGGCGAATGTTCTTGACCAAAGTGCCACGCTTGAGCGTCACCGACGTGCCTTTCACTTTCAGGTCCTTGATCAAGGTGACGGAATCGCCGTCATGCAACTGGGTTCCATTGCTGTCCTTGACTACCAAAGTTTCTTCGTCCGACATATCTGTTCCTCATGGGCGGGCCACGGCCCACCGCGCTGGTGCGGAGCCTGTCGGGCTCCGGCGGATAGCAAAGCCAATCAAATCGGCTTCAAAAAAGGCTTACCTACAAGCTTTCAAGCGAACGCATCGGTTGCGCGAACCAATGCATCGATGTTTTCCAGTTCGAATGCCGAATGACCCGACGCCGGCGTGATTTCCAGTTTCGCCTTTGGCCATGCATTGTGCAGTTCCCAGGCGTTGGCAACCGGGCAGACGACATCGTAGCGGCCGTGCACGATCACACCGGGAATATCCGCAATGCGTCCCGCGTCGCGCAACAACTGATCTTCGACCTCGAAGAAACCGCCATTGACGAAGTAGTGATTCTCGATGCGAGCAAACGCCAGCGCGAACTCTTCATCTTCGTGGCCGCTGACGAAATCCTGGTCCACATGCAGGAAACTGGTCGCGCCTTCCCATACGCTCCATGCACGGGCGGCAGCCAGACGGGTTTTCGCGTCATCGGATGTCAAACGGCGATGGAAGGCCGAAATGAGATCGTGGCGCTCCACCGACGGGATCGCAGCGAGGTAGTGCTCCCAGGCGTCAGGGAAAAGCCGCGAAGCGCCCTCCTGGTAAAACCATTCCAATTCCCAGCGGCGCAGCATGAAGATGCCGCGCAGCACCAGTTCGGTCACCTGTGCGGGATGGGCCTGCGCATACGCCAGCGCCAGCGTCGACCCCCAACTGCCACCGAACACCTGCCACCGGGCGATGCCCAAAGTTTCGCGCAGCTTCTCAATGTCGGCCACCAGATCCCAAGTGGTGTTGCCCACGAGATCCGCATGCGGCCTGGAACGCCCGGCGCCGCGCTGGTCGAACAGCACGATGCGGTATTTGGAAGGGTCGTGGAAACGCCGCATCTTCGGGCTGCATCCCGCGCCCGGGCCACCGTGCAGCAGCACCACAGGCTTGCCGTCGGGATTGCCGCACTGTTCGTAATAGAGCGTATGCCGATCATCGACCTTTAGCGTTCCGGTATCGAAGGGTTCGATGTCTGGATAAAGCGTGCGCATGTGAAGCTCCAACAGGACAGGCGCATAGTTTAGCCGACCCGACCCTTTGGTTCCTTTCGCCCGCCGGGGAGCGCCGCGAGCGCCATAGGCTCCCTTGAATACTCCCCTTGGCTCGCCGTTAGCGGTGCCGACCGGGCGCGCGCACTCGCATTAACCCTCCATCTTGTTTGTAGGAGCGACGTAAGTCGCTATGAAGCTTTGCCATTAAAGCTTCATCGCTAATTACGACGCTCCTACAAAACGCTATCGCATATCACGCCAACAACCGACCGTCATCGCAACTCATCCCACTTAAGCGGAATAAATTAGTCGATATCCCAGTACGTAATTACCGATTCGGATATCGATTTTGATATACGAATATTCCAGTTTGATATTGATGCGACGCGGCTTGACAGCACTGTCGATAGCGCTCGATTGTGCATCCGCGCCACGTGCTCGATAACACGCATCGCCACCGCGCTGAACTCATCCGCGATCGTAGTCGTCATCGTCAAATCGGCAACACCAAGACATTCCTGCGCAGTTCGCCGGCAGCTGCCGCGAGCAATCCCAACCCCACGAAAGGTCAACTCTGATGAAGTCGATACTCACGGCAGTATTTTTCCTCGTCGGCCTTTGCTTCGGCCAACTTTCCTATGCGCAAAACTGTGGCAGTGGCGGCGGTACCACCGTCTGCCTAGGAGCGACCGGGGCAGCCGACAGCGTTCGGCTCGGCTGGACCATCAACGGTTCGGCGACAGGCTTGCAGGTCTACCGCAACACCAGCAGCAACCCGAGCGGACGCACGAGGTTGGCGGTCCTGGACACCGCAGCGCGCAGCTACACCGACAGTTCGGCTGTCGCCGGCACGCAATATTGGTACTGGGTCAAGTTCACCGCCGCCGGCAGCAGCTACGACTCGGCCGCAGCGTCAGCCGTTCGCAATCCATCCTGCAATGCCACGACGGTTACCCCCTACGTCAAGCTCAATGGCGCCTGGTCATCTGTCTCGTCGGTAAGCGTAGCCGCCGGCACGGCCCTTGTACTGGGTCCTCAACCGGTGTCCAGCGGCTTATGGTCATGGGCGGGCTGTGGCACGTCCGGCTCATCGCGCGAACAAACCCTCGCAGCTTCGGCCAGTTGCACCGCAGCCGCCACTTACACCAATGCTTGCGGTACACGAACCACACAGCTGTTCGCCATCACCGTGCCGGGCATGCGCGACCTCACCAGCCTCCAGATGTCGAAACTGATGTCGCCCGGCTGGAACGTGGGCAATTCTCTGGAAGCCATCGGCGGCGAAACCGCATGGGGCAATCCAGCGATCAGCCAGGCACTGATGAACTCCGTCAAGGCCGCCGGCTTCAAGACCATACGCATTCCGGTGTCCTGGAAACAGTATGCCGACGCCAACGACAACATCAGCGCCAGTTGGATGGCACGCGTGACGGAAGTGGTGAACTACGCGCGCAACGCCGGCCTGTACGCGATGATCAACATCCATTGGGACGGCGGCTGGATGCAGCCGACTTATGCCCAGCAGGCCATGGCGAATGCGCGCATCACCAAGTTCTGGACGCAGATTGGCAACAACTTCAAGAATCATGACGACACCTTGCTGTTCGCCGGCACCAACGAAGTCATGGTCGACGGCGACTACGGCACGCCGACGGTCGAGTACTACACCGTGCAGAACGGGTTCAACCAGACCTTCGTCAACGCAGTCCGCGCTACCGGCGGCAACAACGCCAGGCGCCATCTGATCGTGCAAGGCTTCAACACCAACATCGACCACGCCTACAACTTCGCCACCATTCCCAGCGATAGCGCGCCTAACCGGCTGATGATGGAAGTGCATTACTACGACCCATACAACTTCACGCTCAACGAGCAGAACGACACCATCTGGCAGTGGGGCAACAGCGCCACGAATCCCGCCAACACCGAGACCTGGGCTAATGAGGCATACACGGATGGCCAGTTCCAGAAGATGAAGTCGCGCTTCGTCGACCAGGGCATACCGGTGATCATGGGCGAATACGGCGCGATTTCTCGCACCAATATCTCCGGCGCCGAGCAGTACCGGGTCTATTGGAACCAGTACATCACCCGGGCCGCCTATACCCGCGGCGTGGTGCCGGTCTACTGGGACAACGGCGCCACCGGCAACCACGGCATGGGCCTGTTCAACCGCTCCAACGGCGCGCAGGTTTACCCACAGCTGATCAGTACGATCGTCAATGCGGCGAAATAGCCGCTGATTCGCGGGCTGTGCGCAGGGCCGTGTTCGAACTCCGAGTACGGCCCTTCACGCGGACAGGCAGGCACAAGTATCGTCAACTTCTCGGTAGCGCGATAACGCTTCCACTTCGCAAAGGTTCGGTTGCTTCATGAAGACATCGATATCTGCTTTCTTCTCCACGCGTCTGGTAAGAATCCTGGCCTTCCTTCTTCCACTGTCCATCGCAACCGTCGCGCTCGCCCGCGACGATAACCAGCTCAATTCGGAACAGGCGCGTGCCAACTTCGCCCGGCCTATCGTGCTCGCTGACGACGATGTGCGTGCATTTCCAGATGCTCCGGCCGGCTTCAGAGATGCGCGCCCCGGCGTCGCGCAGGGACGAGTGGAAGGGTTCGCCTATTACTCGGGCGTCACCGGAAAACAGCGCCGGGCGAATGTCTATTTGCCGCCCGGGTACTCGGCCGACCAGAGGTATCCGGTGCTCTATCTGCTCCACGGCATCGGCGGCAACCAGGACGAATGGCGGGGCTACGTGCGCGCACACACGATCCTCGACAACTTAATCGCCGATGGCAAATCGGTACCGATGATCGTCGTCATGCCTAACGGTCGCGCACTGCCCGACGATGCTGCACCTCCGGCGGACCGCGTCTTCACCTCGGAGAACGCGGCCGGGTTCGCGAAGTTCGAACACGATCTGCTGGACTTCCTTATTCCGGCGATCGAAGCGAAGTATTCGACCTATACCGACCGCGAGCACCGAGCTATCGCCGGCCTTTCGATGGGAGGTGGCCAAGCACTGAACTTCGGCTTTGGCCATCCCGATGTGTTCGGCTGGGTCGGCGGATTCTCGTCAGCGCCCAACACCCGGTCACCGGCCGAGCTGTTGCCCGATCCTGATGCCGTGGGCACGCGCTTCGCGCTTGTGTACCTGTCGTGCGGCAACCGGGACGGCCTGATCAACGTTTCCCAGGGTGTGCACAGGTATTTGAAGCAGCACGACGTTCCGCACCTGTGGAATGTCGATGATCATGGCCACGACGGCGACAGCTGGGCCAACAATCTCTACCACTTCGCGCAGCGGATCTTTCGCTGACCAAGTCGTGACATTGGGCTTCCAAATGTGTGGAAAAAAGCGCGCTAACGCGACAGGCGCCCCAGCGTCACCCGATCACGCAGCTCCAAATCCTGTGCAGTGGAAACGTCTTCGAACCCCGCCTGCTCCAGCAGCGCGCGTATCGCTTCGCCCTGATCCCATCCGTGTTCCAGCAGCAGCCAGCCTCCGGCAAAAAGATGGTGCGGCGCTGCGGCGACGATTTCGCGAATGGCGTCCAGGCCATCGCTCCCGGAAGACAGCGCAGCCGGCGGCTCAAAGCGTAGATCGCCCTGTTGCAGGTGCGCGTCGCCCTCGGCGATGTAGGGCGGGTTGCTGGCGATCAATTGAAAGCGGCGGCCCGCCAGCGGCGCGAACCAACTGCCTTGTCGGAATTCGACATTCGCGATTCCATTGGCGGCCGCGTTATCGCCAGCGACCTCCAGAGCGGCGGCACTGAGGTCAGTAGCCACGACGCTCGCCTGCGGCCGCTCGCTGGCGATGGCCAGCGCAACGGCGCCGGTGCCGGTGCCAAGGTCGGCGATGTTGATCGCCTGCCCGTGCGGGATCCGCTCCAACCCCAACTCGACCAGCAATTCGGTTTCAGGCCTGGGAATCAGCGTGTCCGGCGTGACCTTCAGCTCCAGCGTCCAGAAGTTGCGCCTACCCGTGAGATAGGCGACCGGCTCGCCGGCGATGCGCCGTTGCAGCAAAGCGCTGAATGCCGCCTGCACCTCGGGGGGAATCGGGTCGGTGGCATGGGCGAACAACCACGCCCGATCCCGCTCCAGTACGTGCATCAACAGGCGTTCGACTTCGTAGCGGCTTTCGGGCATCGGCAACTGCGCGGCTGCGTCGCGCAGCAAAGCGTCCAGCCGCGTGGGGGCATCAGTGGTTTCCATGACGGCATGGTAGCGGTTGAGAGTGGCCGGCTTTGCCCTCACGTACTCCAAAGGCAGCGTCGATTAGGGTCTGCCAGCACTTGTGGCGCTCGCCGCGCCAGGCATCGAGTCGCTTCCTGACGGCTACCTCGCAGCGCCGGGAAGTTTGATTCGATTCCTTCGCGGCAGGCTCGTGCAGCCAGGGAGCACGCCTGGCGATCGTCGCCGCAAGTCGCAGATCGTTTGGCTTCGGAGGCGTTCATTGCCCTCGTTGCCGAGGTCGGCATTGCCCATTCTCGATATCGCGCCTTCGATAGCTCGTTGGCCGTCCATCGATAGTAAAAAACTATCAATAGGATTTCATTAATTGATTTGATATATCGATTTCCGTTGCCTATGATGATTACCTAGTTCACCCCACTCCCCAAAGAGGATTACTGATGTCCCTGATCAACACGCAAGTCAAACCCTTCAAGGCGACCGCTTATCACAACGGCGAATTCATTGAAGTGACCGATGCCAGCCTCAAGGGCAAGTGGTCGGTGGTGGTGTTCTACCCGGCCGACTTCACCTTCGTGTGCCCGACCGAGTTGGAAGACCTCGCCAACAACTACGCCGAATTCCAGAAGCTGGGCGTCGAGGTCTATGGCGTGTCCACCGATACCCATTTCGCTCACAAGGCTTGGCACGACACCTCCGACGCGATCAAGAAGGTGCAGTACCCGCTGGTCGGCGACCCCACCGGCACCCTGACCCGCAACTTCGAAGTGATGATCGAAGAAGAAGGCCTGGCGCTGCGCGGTACCTTCGTGATCAATCCGGAAGGCCAGATCAAGCTGTACGAAATCCACGACAACGGCATCGGCCGCGACGCCAGCGAACTGCTGCGCAAGGTCAAGGCCGCCCAGTACGTCGCTTCGCATCCGGGTGAAGTGTGCCCAGCCAAGTGGAAGGAAGGCGCTGAAACCCTGAAGCCTTCGTTGGACCTGGTCGGCAAGATCTGATTCACCGGCTTCGTGTGGGCGGGATGTCCCGCTCACCCGAAATCGTTTCGCGACACTTCGGTATCCGGGCAACCGCCCGGATACCGAAACTAAAGCACCAACACTCTCCGGATGCTTGCAGCAGCGGCTTGTACCTGCCGTCAGGACACCCCGCCTCTCCGGACTCCACGACCGGTCTCTCTCCCGGTCCAAGCGGCTTTTACAAGCCTCTCCTGCAAGCGTCTTCGCAAATACCTCCTCCCCTCCCCGATTCTTGGAGCCGCCATATGTTGGACGCCAATCTGCAAACCCAGTTGAAGGCCTACCTGGAAAAACTCACGCAGCCGATCGAACTGGTCGCCTCTCTCGACGACGGCGACAAATCGCGCGAACTGGAAACGTTGCTGCAGGAAATCGCCACGCTGTCGGACAAGATCGCCTACACGCGGCGTGACGACGATGCGCGCAAACCCTCGTTCGCGATCAACCGCGTCGGCACCGACGTCAGCGTGCGCTTCGCCGCGATTCCGCTAGGCCACGAATTCACGTCGCTGGTGCTGGCGCTGCTGCAAGTCGGCGGGCATCCGCCCAAGCTGTCGGATGCGCTAATCGCTCAAGTGCGCGATCTGGACTTGTCCGCCAACAACGGCACCTTGCAGTTCGAAACCTTCATGTCGCTGTCGTGCCAAAGCTGCCCGGACACGGTGCAGGCACTGAACCTGATGAGCGTGCTGAACCCGAATATCCGCCACGTGGCGATCGACGGTGCGTTGTACCAGCAGGAAGTGGAAGCGCGCGAAATAATGTCGGTGCCGACCGTGTTCCTCAACGGCCAGCCGTTCGACCAAGGGCGCATGACCATCGAACAGATCCTGGCCAAGCTGGATACCGGCTCGGCCGGCCGTGCCGCCGAACAGATCCAGGCCAAAGCACCCTTCGATGTGCTGGTCGTCGGTGGCGGCCCGGCGGGTGCCGCTGCGGCGATCTATGCGGCGCGCAAAGGCATCCGCACCGGCATCGCCGCGGAACGCTTCGGCGGACAGGTGCTGGATACGATGGCGATCGAGAACTTCATTTCGGTGACCTACACCGAAGGCCCGAAACTGGCAGCCGCGCTGGAGCAGCACGTCAACGAGTACGACGTCGATGTGATGAACCTGCAGCTTGCCGAAAAGCTGGTGCCGGGCAAGGAGCTGATCGAAGTGCAACTGGCTAATGGCGCTGCGCTGAAAGCCAAGACGGTGATCCTGTCCACCGGTGCGCGCTGGAGGCAGATGAACGTCCCCGGCGAAAACGAATACCGCAACAAAGGCGTGGCCTATTGCCCCCACTGCGATGGTCCGCTGTTCAAGGGCAAGCGTGTGGCGGTGATCGGCGGGGGCAACTCCGGCGTGGAAGCCGCCATCGACCTGGCCGGCATCGTCAGCCACGTCACCCTGATCGAGTTCGACAGTCAATTGCGCGCCGACGAAGTACTGCAACGCAAGCTGCGCAGCCTGCCCAACGTGCGCGTCATCACCAGCGCGCAAACCACCGAAGTGTTGGGCGATGGCAGCAAGGTCACCGGCCTGATCTACAAGGACCGCGCGGGTGGCGATTCGCACCGCCTGGAACTGGAAGGTATCTTCGTCCAGATCGGGCTGCTGCCTAACACCGAGTGGCTGAAAGGCACGGTAGCGCTCTCGCCGCGTGGCGAGATCATCGTCGACGACCGCGGCCAGACCTCCATCCCGGGTGTGTTCGCCGCCGGCGATGCCACCACGGTGCCGTACAAACAGATCGTGATCGCGATGGGCGAAGGTTCCAAGGCGGCGCTCAGCGCATTCGACCACCTGATCCGGACCTCGGCCCCCGCCGAGGCCACCGATGCGGTGGCGGCCTGAAGTACAGGGTGAAGTCGCCCGCTGTGCGGGCGAACGTGAAGGGTAAAGTGGGCGGCGATGCCGCCTGCCAAGCGGTAACGGCGGTCGATCTTCCGCCGCTTACCCCTCACGGCGCCGAAGGCGCGATCTCACCCCTCACCACAGCGCAGCAGGACTTCACTCTCCACAGCCGGCGCAGCGGGTAAGTTTCCCGCTAAAGTGGCTGCCATCGGCACAGGAGCGGCCTCGCCATGAATCTTCGCGATCTCAAATACCTGGTGGCGCTCGCCGACCATAAACATTTCGGCCATGCCGCGGCCGCCTGCTTCGTCAGCCAACCCACACTGTCCACTCAGATCAAGAAGCTGGAAGACGAATTGGGCGTCTCGTTGGTGGAGCGCGCGCCGCGCAAGGTGATGCTGACGCCTGCCGGCCGCGACGCCGCCGAACGTGCCCGGCGCATCGTGGCGGAAGTGGAACAGATGAAGGAAGCCGCCCGCCGCAGCCAAGACCCGGAAGCCGGCACTGTCCGCCTGGGCATCTTCCCGACCCTGGGGCCGTACCTGCTGCCGCACGTGGTGCCGACGATCCGTGCACGCTTCCCGCACCTGGAATTGCTGCTGATCGAAGAAAAAAGCGATCTGCTGCTGTCCTATCTGCGCGAAGGAAAATTGGACGCGGGATTGCTTGCGTTGCCGGTACAAGACGAGCAGCTGCATACCGAGTTCCTGTTCGAGGAACCCTTCGTGTTGGCGGTGCCGGAATCCCATCCGCTGGCCAAGCGCGAATCGCTGAGCCTGCACGAGCTCTCCGAGCAAAAACTCCTGCTGCTGGAGGACGGGCATTGCCTGCGTGAACAGGCGCTGGATGTCTGTCGCATCTCCGGCGCCAACGAACGCTCCGAGTTCCGCGCCACCAGTCTGGAGACATTGAGGCAAATGGTGGCCGCCGACGTGGGCATGACGCTGCTGCCGACGCTGGCGGTAAAGCCGCCGGTGGCGCGCTCGGAGAATATCCACCTGTTGGGCTTCAGCGACTCGCATCCCAGCCGCCAGATCGCCATGGTCTGGCGCAAGAGTACGGCGATGAGCGATTTCCTGGGCGAGCTGGCAAAGATCATCCGCGACCTGCCGGCGGATCTGCTTTCCATCGATACCCGTTTGGAAAGGCCCGCCGGCAAAACAGGCTCTCCCGTTGTCCGGCCGAAGCCGAAAGCCGCCTGATCCACCCACCGCATTGGGATACTGAATTCGGTATCCCTTCGGGCTGTTTTTCTTCAGCCTCCTTTTTGCGACGGTGATTTTGCGACGGCGATTTCCGTTCCCAGGCTGAAGCGGCAAGCATTCCCGGGCATACTTGTGGGCCCACTCCCATTCGACCGAAGAGAGCCGATGAATACCGCTGCGACGCCTTCCAAACTGGACCAGCTACGCGAACTTTCCGTGGTGGTCGCCGATACCGGCGATTACGAGGCGATCCAGCGGCTCAAACCGGTCGATTGCACCACCAACCCGACGCTGGTCCGCAAGGCGCTGGTTCTGCCGGTCTATAACGACCTGATCGAACGCGAACTCGCTTGGGCGCGTAAGCAGGGGGCTGCCAGCCAGGCGCTGATCGACGAAGTGGCCGACCGCTTGACGGTAGGCGTCGGCGCGCGCTTGAGCGCATTGATTCCCGGCCGTGTTTCCACCGAGGTGGACGCCGACCTAGCGCACGACACCGCCGCCACGGTAAAAAAAGCGCACAAGTTCATCGCGATGTATGCCGAACAGGGCATCTCGCGCGAACGCGTGCTGATCAAGGTCGCTTCCACCTGGGAAGGCGTGGAAGCCGCGCGCCAGCTGCAGGCCGAAGGCATCGATTGCAATCTGACCCTGATCTTCAACAAGACTCAGGCACTGGCTTGTTCGGAAGCCCGTGCTTTCCTGATCTCGCCGTTCGTGGGCCGGATCCTCGACTGGTATGTCGCCCACGGCCAGACGCCGGCCAATATCGATGAAGATCCCGGCGTGATGTTCGTGCGCGGCGTCTTCGATGAATTCAAGCGCCGCGGTTCTTCCACCGTGGTAATGGGCGCTTCGTTCCGCTCCACCGCGCAGATCGAAGCGCTGGCCGGCTGCGATCGCTTGACGATCGCACCGGACCTGCTGGAAAAGTTGAGCCAGGATTACGGCCCGCTGCCGCGCAAGCTGATTGCCCGCGAGGTCGAGCCGGTGACCGCATCGCCGGTGACCGCCGAAAGTTTCGCGCAAGCGCTGGAACAGGACGCAATGGCCAAGGAAAAACTGGCCAGCGGTATCGACGCCTTTGCCCAGGATCTGATGGGACTTCGCAAGAGCATCGCCGAGCGCTTGGCGGAAACGGCCGACGCGTAAAAGTTTTTGGACGCGGATCAACGCGGATAAAAGCGGATAAAGCGAATAAAAAATTAAAACGCTTTATCCGTGTTGATCCGCGTCCTGGTTTTTACGTTTCTGTCGAGAATCAGGCTTCCAGGCCGATCGCACAACTCACGCCGGTGCCGCCGATGCCGCAATAGCCGTTGGGGTTCTTCGCCAGGTATTGCTGGTGGTAGTCCTCGGCGTAGTAAAAAGCCGGCGCGGGATAAACGATTTCAGTGGTGATGTCGCCGTAGCCGGCGGCGCGCAGGCGCTGCTGGTAGGCGTCGCGGCTGGCGATGGCGGCATCGTATTGCGCTTGGGTATCGCAATAGATGGCGGACCGGTACTGCGTGCCGGCGTCGTTGCCCTGGCGCATGCCCTGGGTGGGGTCGTGGTTTTCCCAGAACACCTGCAGCAGCGATTCGAACGATGTCTGCGCCGGGTCGTATACCGCCAACACCACTTCGGTATGGCCGGTCATCCCCGAACAGACTTCCTCGTAGGTCGGGTTAGGCGTGCTGCCGCCGGCGTAGCCAACCGCAGTCGTGAACACGCCCGGCAGGCTCCAGAACTTGCGTTCCGCACCCCAGAAACATCCCATGCCGAACTGCACCTTCTGCAGCCCGGCAAAGCTCGACGCCGGATCCGAGCCGGCAACCTTGCGCAGCGGACGGCCATGGACGTAGTGCGCGTTGTGCAAAGGCAGCGCATCGGCACGGCCGGGCAGCGCCTCTTCAGGACGCGGCATACGTTGTTTATAGGCACCGATACCCAGCATGGTCGACCTCATCGTTTATTTATGGCGGGCGAAAGCCGCGCATCACTCAGGCTGGCAGGATGCCTAGCCCATCGCTGTCGGATATGGGGTCTGCTGGTGGCGATTCCAGGCCCAGCCCGAGCACTATGTCGCGAGCCTCCGGCAACGCCGCATCGGGCACGCACACCCGCAACACGCCGAACAACGGTAGTTCGCCCATGCCGCCGATCAGCGACTCGCCGAACACGAATGCCGGCAGCCCGGCATCTTCCAGTGCGTGCTTGACCAGGTGTGCGTCGAACAGGTTGTCGGCGAGATAAGCGATGCGCATCGGCGCCTCCTTTTGGCCAGCATACGCCGGCAAGACTCAAACGGCCGGCTTCAAGACATACGCTCCCAAGCCGCCACTCTCAAACAGGCTTACGGAAAGCCTCTGTCCCAGGTACCGATTCGGTTTCCGCCGCTCCCGCCTCGCGCCACTCCCGCAGCGCCGGCAGCGCGAATAGCGCCTGCATGTACGCCGCCGCGACTTCATCCGTGGGCACGCCGTAGCCGTCGAAACGGATCGCCACCGGCGCGAACATGGCATCGGCGATGCTGAATTCCCCGAACAGGAACTCCCCTGCTCCACCGTAGTTCTGCCTCATTTCGCGCCACAGTGCCTGGACTCGATCAATGTCGCGCTGCGCAGCGTCGTCCCAACGGTATGCGTCCGGGCGGCGACGGCTGTTCATCGGCAGTTGCGAGCGCAACGCCGTGAAGCCCGAATGCATTTCCGCGGCTGCGGTCCTGGCCATGGCCCGGGCCCGCAGCTCGCGCGGCCAGCCCCGCCCCTCCAGCCAACGTTCGTTGACGTATTCGCAGATCGCTAGCGAATCCCAGATGGACAAATCGCCGTCCTGCAACGCCGGCACCTTGCCCGACGGAGAATAGCGGCCGATTTCCGCGAAGAATTCCGGCGTGTCCAGCAGCAGCCGGATTTCACGGAACTCCACCCCGAAATGCCGCAACAGCAACCAGGGCCGCAGTGACCAGGAAGAGTAGTTCTTGTTGCCGATGACCAGGACGGGAAGGCTCATTCAGGAAGACGCCGCAGGGAAAGGGGTATTCAGGATAGACCAGCCTGGGTCGCCGCCTCGGTTAAACTTGTGGTTTGCCCCGCGCAGCCTTCCCAACGCATGTCCGATAACCCGACCACCGCCGCCATCGACGAAACCCCGGAAAAGAGGGACTTCATCCGTCAGATCGTCCGCGACGACCTCTCCAGCGGCAAGCATCACGCAGTCAAGACCCGCTTTCCGCCGGAGCCCAACGGCTACCTGCATATCGGCCACGCCAAATCGATCTGCCTGAACTTCGGCATCGCCGGGGAATTCGGCGGCGTCTGCAACCTGCGTTTCGACGACACCAACCCCGCCAAGGAAGATCCGGAGTACGTGGCGGCCATCCAGGACGACGTGCGCTGGTTGGGCTTCCAGTGGAATTCCTTGCGCCATGCCTCGGATTATTTCGAGGTGTATTACCTGGCCGCTGAAAAGCTGATCCGCGACAACAAGGCTTTCGTCTGCGATCTGAGCGCCGAGCAGGTACGCGAATACCGCGGCACTCTGACCGAGCCGGGTCGCAATTCGCCCTATCGCGACCGCAGCGTGGAAGAAAACCTGGATCTGTTCCGCCGGATGCGGGCGGGCGAATTTCCCGATGGCACGCGCACGTTGCGCGCCAAGATCGACATGGCCAGCGGCAACATCAACCTGCGCGATCCGGCGCTTTACCGCATCAAGCACGTCGAGCACCAGAACACCGGCAATGCGTGGCCGATCTATCCGATGTACGACTTTGCGCATGCCCTGGGCGATGCGGTTGAAGGCATCACCCATTCGCTGTGCACGCTGGAGTTCGAAGACCACCGCCCGCTGTACGACTGGTGCGTGGACAACGTGGACCTGACCGGTCACGCGGAACTGCTGCAGCCCCTGCTGCACAAAGGACTGCCGAAGGAAGCCGCCAAGCCTCGCCAGATCGAGTTCTCGCGGCTCAACATCAACTTCACCGTGATGAGCAAGCGCAAATTGATGGCGCTGGTCAGCGATGGCCTGGTCGACGGTTGGGACGACCCGCGCATGCCGACCCTGCAGGGCCTGCGCCGACGCGGCTATACGCCGTCGGCGATGCGTCTGTTCGTCGACCGCGTGGGCATCAGCAAGCAGAATTCGCTGATCGATTTCAGCGTGCTGGAAGGTGCCCTGCGTGAAGACCTGGACGCTGCCGCCGCACGTCGCATGGCCGTAGTCGATCCGTTGAAGCTGGTGCTCACCAATCTGCCGGAAGGCTTCGAGGAGACGCTGACGTTCTCCAATCATCCCAAGGACGAGACCTTCGGCAAGCGCGATATTCCGTTCTCGCGCGAACTGTGGATCGAGCGCGAGGATTTCGAGGAAGTGCCGCCCAAGGGCTTCAAGCGCCTGATCCCCGGTGGCGAAGTGCGCCTGCGCGGCGCCGGCATCGTGCGTTGCGACGAGGTGATCAAGAACGACGCCGGGCAGATCATCGAACTGCGTGGCTGGCTGGATCCGGAATCCCGCCCCGGCATGGCCGGCGCCGAACGCAAGATCAAGGGCACTATCCATTGGGTCAGCGCTCAGCACGCGGTACCGGCGGAAATTCGTTTGTACGACCGTCTGTTCACCGTGGCCGATCCGGACGATGAATCCGAAGGCAAGACCTACCGCGACTATCTGAATCCGGATTCCCGCAAGACCGTGCAGGGCTATGTGGAACCGGCCGCAGCGGCCGCTGCGCCGGAGCAGTCGTTCCAGTTCGAACGCATCGGTTATTTCGTTGCCGACCGCCGCGATCACCATGCCGATCGCCCCGTGTTCAACCGCAGCGTGACCTTGCGCGATACCTGGTCAACAAAGGGCTGAACGGGCGTAGTCCGTCCAGCCTGCGGCACCGTTTTTGATTCGGAAAATCGACCGAATCAATCCTCCCTCGCCCTCTCCACGAGGTGAGGGAGGGAAAACGCAGGCGCTCAACGCAGTTGGGGGCCACGTCTACAATGCGGCACCGCTGCCCTGAGTAAGCTGGCTCCACCCCAACTCGAAAGGAATTCCCATGCGCCGCTTAGCGATGATCCTCAGCTTGGCCACTTGGATGCTGGCCGCCTGCGCCGCACCTGCCTCGGCGCCGCCTTCCACCGATTCGTCCGCCGAATCCGCACAGCATGCGGCTCCGCCAACGACCAAACCTTCTCCACCTCGCAAGGTTTCGCAACCTGCCGCGGTCGACTACAGCTGCCAAAGCAACAACGACTGCGCGGTGAAGGATGTCGGCAACTGCTGCGGCGCGATGCCGGCGTGCGTCAACAAGGACAGCCCCACCGATCCTCAGGCGGTGCGTGCGCAATGCGCTGCCGGCGGCCAGATGGGTATATGCGGCTTCCAGGAGATTTCTTCGTGCCAATGCGTGAGCGGTCGCTGCGAGGCCACGCAATCCGGCGGCGCCAGTCCAGTCCAGGTGAACTGATGTTGCACGCACAAGTCCATCTGACTCTGCCCGCGTGGACGCACGACGCCATCGACCTGTCGCAGGCTTATCCCAGCGACGAGGACAAAGTAGCGCTGGCGATCGAGCTGTCGCGGCGCAATGTCGAGGCCGCCAGCGGTGGGCCGTTTGGCGCGGTGGTGTTCGGGCCGGATCACCGGGTGATCTCGATCGGCGTCAACCGTGTGATGCCGCACACTTGCTCGTTGGCGCATGCCGAAAACATGGCCTACATGCTGGCGCAGCAGCGCCTGCAAACGCCGCGCTTGAATGAGCGGATCGCGCCGATCACGTTGGCGACCTCGTCCCAGCCATGCTGCCAATGCTATGGCGCTACCGTCTGGGCGGGCATCGATCGTTTGTTGATCGGCGCGCGTGCCGAGGATGTGATGACGCTGACCGAGTTCGACGAAGGCCCGCTGCCTGCTGATTGGATCGGCGAATTGAACAAGCGCGGCATCGAAGTCGTCCAGGATCTACGTCGCGACGATGCGCGAGCGGTGCTGCGCGCTTACGGCGAAATGGGCGGTGACCGTTATTAAGCGCGCAGGCCTTCATTGTGGGAGCGATGTGAGTCGCGACTGCGCCCCGACAAGCGCCTCCCTTGTGCACGATGAAGAACGCGCCGCAGCGCGTCCGAGCTGGCGGACCGGTAGGCTCCGGTTGCTCTTCGGACTTCAAGTCGCGACTCACGTCGCTCCTACACGGAAGGGACCATGACCGGCCTACTTTGTTATTGCCGCCAGGGTTTCGAGCCGGAACTGGCCGCCGAACTGACCGAGCGTGCCGCGTATGCCGAAATTCCGGCGTATGCCAAGGCCGGGCGCAACGACGGTTATGTCGTACTGGTTGGCGACGACGGCGAAGCGCTGCAGCGCGCGCTGTCCTGGCACAACCTGATTTTCGCCCGCCAGAGCTTGCGCGTGATCGCGGACCTGCGCGGACTGAACCCCAAGGACCGCATCACTCCGATGCTGGCAGCGTTGAGCGATGGCGAATGCTCTGGTGAGCTGCGGTTCGGCGATCTGTGGGTGGAACACCCCGATTCGGATGCGGCCAAACCGCTGGCCGGTTTGGCGCGCAGCTTTGGCAATGCGCTGCGCCCGGCCTTACGCAAGCAAGGGCTGCTAAGCGACAAGGAAAACCTGCGCCTGCCTCGACTGCATGTGGTCTTCGTCGATGGCGATCACGCGTTTCTCGCCAGCACCCATCCCGGCGACAGCGCGCCGTGGCCGCTGGGCATTCCGCGGCTCAAACTGCTGCCCGATGCACCATCGCGCTCGGCATTGAAGCTCGAGGAAGCGTTACTGAGCCTGCTGAGCACGGAGGAGCGCGGCGCCCTGCTGAAACCCGGCATGACCGCGGCCGACCTGGGCGCCGCGCCCGGCGGCTGGACCTGGGTGCTGACGCGCCACCACTTGCGCGTGACCAGCGTCGACAATGGCCCGCTGCGCCAGCATGTGATGGATACCGGCCTGGTCGAGCACCTGCGCGCGGACGGCTTTCACTGGAAACCGGCGCAGCGCCTGGATTGGATGGTCTGCGACATGGTGGAACAACCACGTCGTGTCGCTGAGCGAATGGCGACATGGTTCCGCGAAGGCTGGTGCAGGCACGCCATCTTCAACCTCAAGTTGCCGATGAAGAAGCGCTGGGACGAAACCCGGCTGTGCCTGGACTTGTTCGAAGAACAAGCCGGAAAACCATTGACCGTGCGCGCCAGGCAGCTGTATCACGATCGCGAAGAGATCACCGTATTCGCCACCTCGCGCTAAGCGCCGTCCCAAAATCAACGATCAATCGAACCATTCTGCATCGCCGGAGAACTTCATGGCCGCCAGCTGGATCACCATCGTTGCGCCGTATCTGCCCGAAATCATTCGGCTTGCGCGCCCCATGTTCACTCGCACGCCGGCACGCGACGCCAACACCGAAAAACTCCGCCTGGATGTGCTCAACGAGCAGATCACCGAGCTGCAAAACGCGGCGACTCAGAGCGCCGACTCGATCAAGCTGCTGGCTACCGACATGCAGAAAACCATCGAGGTCCTGCAACTGGGGGCAGAGCGATTGGAACGGCAATCCAAGCGTTCGGAACGGGTGGCTGTAATCGCCGCGACCATCGCCGCCCTGTCTTTTGCCTTGGCCGCATTCGCGCTGGTGCGCTGAGGTCTTCCCAGTTGTGGGAGCGGCATCTCGGCTGTGGGAGCGGCGTCCCGGCTGTGGGAGCGGCGTCCCGGCTGTGGGAGCGGCGTCTCGCCGCGAGCTCTTTCCCAAATGGTCGGCTACCCGAACAAAGAGCTCGCGGCGAGACGCCGCTCCTACAAAGACGTATTTGGGACCGGCCGCACAGGCGATCTCACCCCCTGCAAACCAGTGATGGCACTATGCGTCACCGGACCAGGAGGCCGCCATGCTGCCGATCGAACTCAAAGACCCCGCCGCCTTCGGCAACGAATTCCTTCGGCTGACATTGCTGCAGGGATTCCAGTCGCTGACCAAGCGCGATCTGGAACTGCTGATCTTCGTGCTGTTGGAGCGCGACGGCGCCATCGACCGTGGCGAATCCAACTTCACCGTGGCCGGCAAGCTGCGGGTAACCCCAGCCAAGGTCAAAGCGCTGCGCCGCGACGGCTATGCACGCTGGCGCGCGTTGGTGCCGGAAGAGCACGATGCCGCCCTGCAACGCATCGTTGCCACCGTATTGACCGAAGCCAATCTGCGCGCCGGCGCAAAGCATGTCAGCGAGCGCGCCCGTAAGGAAGGATTCCTGGCCGTGCGTATCGAACATCCGGACGACCAGCAGCAGTTCGAACAGGCGATCGTCGATGTTGGCGCCCTCCCCGTCTACGAGCGCAATCGCGATGTCGTCGCGGTGCGGTTCGACACGCTGCTGACGATCGCAGAACGCTGGGGCTATCTGCAGAAAGATCCGGCCGCCATCACCGCGGAACTCAAGAAACTGGCACCGACGTCGGAAGAGGTGGCCGATCTTCTGAAGAAAGACATCACCAAGCTGCGCTGGCAGGACGCCCGCAACGCACTCAACAGCCTGGGCGCTAAGGCGATCGCCAGCACGGCCGAAGGTGCTCTGAAGGGACTGCTGAAAATAGTTTTCCCGTTTATTCCGGGCTGACTCGTAGAGCGGAGCTGCGCCCCGCGACCTGGCCGTGCCGATAGCAATAAGGCCGTCGCAACGGCAAGCGATAACGAATAACCAGTAAAGGCGCCTTCGTAGAGCGGAGCTTGCTCCGCTGCTTCTAAGCAGATATCTACTGGCGGCGAAGAAAATCAAAAGCAGCGGAGCAAGCTCCGCTCTACCAGGAGCGTAAGCGGCTATTCGCTATAGCCTGCCGTTGCGACAGCCTCATTGCCATTGACCTGGTGCTATCGCGGGGCGCAGCTCCGCTCTATGAGGTCAAAGCTGCACACGCTTACCACTACGCGCGGAAGCAAAAATGGCGTCGACCACCCGCATATCTCGCAGACCTTCTTCGCCCGGCACCAATGGTGCAGTTCCGTTGAGAATGGACAGGGCATCGTCGTCCATCTGCCGCGCCTGCTGATTCGGCACGCGAACATCCAATATCTCGCCGCTGCTGGTGCGGCCGCGAATGCCGTCGTAGGACTGGAAAGGCGATAGCTCGTACCAGCCGCGTTCGCAATCGGCATGCAACAGATTCATGTTCTCGCCGAGACTGGTGGCGCACTCGGCCGTCACGCCGCTGGGAAATTCCAGACGAAAGCGCATGGTTTCATCCACGCCGCGGAAGACATCGGGGCGATGGACCTCTTGGGTCGCGTTCACCGCTACCGGCTCCTCGCCCGAGGTATAGCGGGCGGCATTCAGAGCATACACGCCCATGTCGTACATCGCGCCACCACCGCGCGCCGGATCCAGCCGCCAGGCATCGCTCCAACCATCGCTGAAACCCTTGAACCCTGCATCGGCGCGAATGCCTTGAAGGCGTCCGTATGGCTTGTCCCGCGCGAAGCCGATGATGCGCCGCGTATTCGGCTCATGCTGCATGCGATAACCGATGGTCAGCTGCACGCGATTCTGGCGACAAGCGTCGATCATCGTCTGCGCCTCGGCGGCGTTCATCGCCATCGGCTTCTCGCACCAGACATGCTTGCCCGCCGCAGCGGCGGCCAGCGTGAGCGGTTTGTGCCGATGGTTGGGCGTGACGATGTAGACCACATCGATGTCGTCGTTGTCGGCAATACGCGCGAAGCTGTCGTAGTCGTAGACGTTCTTGTCGGCGATGCGATAACGCTTCTGCCACTCCGCGGCCTTGTCCGGAGAACCGGTCACGATACCGACCAGGTGGCAATGCCGAGTAAGTTGCAGTGCCGGGGCCAGCAATTCACGGCTGTAATAGCCCAAGCCGACCAGCGCCACACCCAAGCGCTTTTTGCTGGCCGGCTTCGACCATAGCGGCGCGGTCACGCCGGCCAGTCCCACACCGGCGATGGTTTTGATCAAAGAACGACGCGATACGTGACTGCTGCTCATAAGAAGGTCACCGATGCGAAGGGGGGAGATGCCACTTGTTGAAGCTATTACGTGCCCGATGCGTGTCGCCAGAAGGCATTGACCAACGGAGGCAACCGGCCGGCCAAGCCCAGTACGCCACCCCGCAACAGGGTCGCATGCATTTCGTCATTGGAAAATACGCGATTGATCGTATCGAACGTGTATGCAGCGGCCGTATTCTCGCTGCGCCGCTGCCTCGACCACCGGGCCAGACAATGTGCCGCGCTCCAATCGGCGCGCTTGGCCTGCGCATCGCGTATCGCATCTCGCAAGCCGGCGATATCGCGCAACCCCAGATTGACGCCCTGCCCCGCCAGCGGATGCACCACGTGCGCCGCATCGCCGACCACCACAACGCGGCCGCTGACATATTCGTCGACCAGACGGCGGCGCAGCGGAAATGCTGCGCGCGGCGACACGGTCCGCACCTGCCCCAACCGCCCCGCGAACGCGAGCGTCAGTTCACGATCGAAGGCCGCCTCATCCAGCGCAAGCACGCGCTGGGCTTCCTCATCCGGCAACGTCCAGACGATCGAACTACGGCCCTGGGTGAAAGGCAGGAAGGCGAGCGGACCGGTCGGGAGAAAGCGCTGCCAGGCCGTGTCTTCGTGCGGATGTTCGGTCTCGACGAAAGCGACCACGCCGCGCTGCACGTAATCGTGCTCCGACACACCAAGACCCGCCAAACGGCGCAGCGTGGATTCGGCGCCATCGGCCGCGATAGCCAATCGCGCGTCCAGTTTGCCGCCGTCGTCCAGGCGCAAGCGAACACCCTGTTCGTCCTGCTCCATCGCTTCCACGCGCGCCGGACAATGCATATGCACACCTACGGCCGGCAATGCCGCCCACAAGCGGTCGACCAGCAGATCGTTTTCGACGATCCAGCCCAGCTGTGCACGGCCCAGCGTATCGGCATCGAAACCAAGCTCGCCACCACCCGCCGCATCCCATACCCGCATGCGCCGGTAAGCTTGCGCACGCGCGCCGACCACGCCTGCCCATACGCCGATGCTTTCGAGCAAGGCCGCGTTGTCCGACGCGAACGCATAGACGCGAAGATCGGGCTTGCTTTCGGACCAACGGGGAGGCTCACGTCCTTCGACAAGGGCAACCTCCAGCCCCAGCTTCGCCAATGCCAGTGCGCAAGCGCTGCCGACCACACCGCCACCGACCACCGCGATATCGATTTGTCCGCGCCTATTCATCGCGCGCTCTCCCGGCAAAGCGCCGGCACATCGCCGCGAAACCCCATGGCGCCGCCCACCAGGAACGACTGCAGCGAAGGCGAGGCGTCGGCTGCCAGCAATCCCAAGCTGCGCAAGGGCCGCAACAATGGCGAGGGGTTGGCGGTCAGTCGCGCCAGTCCGTCGGAAAAATCCAGCGTCCGCAGGCGGTCTTCGGCCCGTCTTGCGGCGTACGCGGAAAGCAATGCGGCGTCGCCAGGATCGCTGCCAGGCTGCAGCATTTCGGCCAACGTCAGCGCATCGCGCAAACCCAGGTTGAAACCCTGCGCGCCAATAGGGTGAATCGTCTGCGCCGCGTTGCCCAGCAGTACGGCCCGTTCGGCGTGAGTGCGCTGAGCCACCACGCGCATGATGGGATAGGCGCTGCGCGGACCACTGGAAAGCAAACGGCCCACGCGCCAGCCGAATATCTTCTGGATCCGCGCCAGCCAAGCGGTGTCGTCCAATGCCGCGACCGCATCCGCCTGCTCGCTGGCAACGCCATGCACCACGCCGAAGTGCCGATCGCCGCGCGGCAGCAGTGCGGTAGGGCCGTCGTCGCAGAAGCGCTCGTAGGCGGTGCCATCCGGCGCGCGCTCGGACCGGACCCGGGCAACGAACAATGTCTGCCGATAGTCGTGCTCGTCGGCAGCGATGCCCAGCGCTTCGCGCACTGCGCTGCGCGTCCCGTCGGCGGCCACTACCAACCGTGCATGCAAGGTGCGTTCGCCGGTTGCGTCGGCAATCCGGACATGACGCAGTTGGTCTCGCAAGGGGCCGAAGCCGACGAAACGCGCGGGCCGATAACGCGTCAGGCCGGACAGTTCATCCAGCCGCGCCTCCAGCGCGTCGCCGAAATCCCGCGCCACCACGACCTGGCCGAAACTATCGCGACCGTATTCGGATGCATCCAGTTTGACCCGGCCGAAATCGCCCTGGCGGCTGATGTGGATGCGGCGAATCGGCCCGGCCGGCGCCCGCAGCTTGGCCATCACGCCCAAGGCAGTCAGCGCATTGACCGTGGCCGCGGCGAAACTAAGGTTGCGCTGGTCGAACACCGCCGGCATTTCCCCCGCCGGGGTCGCTTCCACCAGACCCACATTCAAGCCCAGGCGATCCAAGGCGATCGCCAGGCTGGCGCCCACCAGACCACCACCTACTATCAACACGTCATGCGATTCAATCATGCCGCCATGATACCGGCTCACTCTTCGGCGCCTCGACCGCTGTCCTCCTCACTGCTGCCAGCACAGCGGCGGCGCCCGGCCTCGGCTAGAATGTCGGCCTGAGTTCCTGGAAACCGCACATGAACAGCAACACCCAGCGCGCCATCATCCTCGCCTTGCTCACCTTGCTGCTGGTGGCCAGCCGACTGAATCTCCCCGCCTCCCTCACTCACTTCGGACCCGTGCCGGATGCCTCATGGGCGGTGTTCTTCATCGGCGGGTTCTACCTGCGTACCTGGACACGCTGGGCGTTTCCGCTACTGATGGCCGCAGCGGTGCTGGTGGATTACATCGTCATCAGCGGTCAGGGCATCAATTTCTGGACCCATTACTGCGTCTCGCCGGCCTATTGGTTCCTGCTGCCAGCGTATTTCTCGCTGTGGGCTGGCGGTCTGCTGGTGCAGCGCTTTTACAAGGGCAACGACGGCAAATCGCTGGCCGTGCTGGTCGCCAGCCTGGTCGGTGCCGTTGCGGTCTGCCACCTGCTGAGCCAGGGCAGCTTCTACTGGATCAGCGACATGGTGACCGCGCCCACTTCCGCCGGCTGGTGGAAGAACTACAGCGACTGGTTCCCGTCCTACCTGCGCGTGGCCGCGATCTATGTTGGCTTGGCGGTGATCGTGCATGTCGGCGTACAGCAGCTGGTGCGTCTGCGAGCTTTGGCCAAAGCCGGACACTGACCCGCATACGGACCGGGACCTGGGCGATGGGCAACCGTCTTTCCAAGATCTACACCCGTACCGGCGATGACGGAACCACCGGCTTGGGCGACGGCAGCCGGGTCGGCAAGGACTCGGCGCGGGTCGACGCCTACGGCACGGTGGACGAGGCCAACTCCGCCATCGGCGTGGTGCTGGCGGCGGTCAATGTGCCACAAGATATCCGCGCCCTGCTGACGACCGTGCAGCATCAGATGTTCGACCTGGGCGGAGAGTTGTGCATTCCCGGCCATGCCGCCATCACCGCCGCAGACGTGGATGCACTGGAAGGCCAGTTGGACCACTACAACGATCCCTTGCCGGCGCTGAAGGATTTCATCCTGCCGGCCGGAGGCGAGGCCGCGGCGCGCTGCCACCTGGCGCGCACCATCGTGCGCCGTGCCGAGCGCGAGACCGTCGCGCTATCGCGCCAGGAAGCAGTGCGCCCGGAAGCCATCCGCTACCTCAATCGCCTTTCCGATCTGCTGTTCGTGCTGGCGCGCGTGCTGGCGCGGGCTGACGGGCATGGCGAGGTGCTCTGGAACCACGAGCGCCGGCACGGCTGACGTGATCATTTTCACCCACCCCGCGTGCCTGGCCCACGATCCCGGCCCCGAACACCCGGAACGGCCGGAGCGCCTGGAAGCGGTACTGGAATCCTTGCGCGCCGCACACGGCGACCTGGAGTGGCGCGAAGCGCCGGCGGTCAAGCTGGGCGATCTACGCCGGGTGCATGGCGAGGCGTTGGTCCAGGCAGTACTGGAAGCCAATTTCCAGGGTTACCGCCTGCTGGATCCCGATACCGTCATGGCGCCGGCCTCGCGTACCGCGGCGCTGCATGCCGCTGGCGCAGGCGTGGCCGCGGTCGATGCGGTGATGCACGGCGACGCCGTGACCGCCTTCTGCGCCGTGCGCCCGCCCGGCCATCACGCCACCCACGACACGGCGATGGGGTTCTGCCTGTTCAACAACATCGCCATCGCCGCAGCCCACGCCTGCGACAAGCACGGCCTGGAACGCGTGGCCATCGCCGATTTCGATGTACACCATGGCAACGGCACCCAAGCCATTTTCGCCAACGATCCACGGGTGGCCTACTTCAGCAGCCACGAATCGGGCATCTATCCCAACAGCGGCGCGCCTTACGAGCGCGGGGTGGGCAACGTATTCAACGCGCTGCTGCCACCGGGCAGCGGCGGCTTCCGCTTCCAGAACACCTGGGCCGACCAGCTGCTGCCGGCGATGGACGATTTCAAGCCTCAGCTCTTGCTGATCTCGGCCGGCTTCGACGCGCATATGCGCGACCCACTGGCCGACCTGATGCTGGAAACCCAGGATTTCGCCTGGCTGACCCGCCAGTTGCGCAGCCTTGCCCGCCGGCACGCGGCCGGACGGGTGGTCTCGATGCTGGAAGGCGGCTACGACCTCGAGGCGCTGCGCGAGTGCAGTGCCGCGCACGTGGACGAACTCCGATAAGCTGAGAACCTGGCCACGATCGTATTGCGCTTGTGCTTGCATCCCGTCGGGCGGCTCCGCTCCCACGGGCCTCCGGCTTCGCTCGCGACGGATCGTGAACAGGTTTTGAGAAATGCCTACGCTGAACCAGGCCCCACACCAGCCGGCGGTTTTCATTGCCCGCATCAATGGGATACGGCAAGCTAGCGGCCGATTTTGACCCTGAATTTCATGGAGCCCTGCACCGCGTGCGTCCAGTCCTTCGCCTGCTACCGTTGCCTTTCAGCATCGCCCTTTGTCTGCCGGCGATGGCGGCCGACGACAAGCCCGAAAGTTGGGCGCTATGCCCCGTGCAGGACGTCATTCCTGTCTTCAACGAGGCACCGAAGCCGCAGGTCGGCGATGCCCAGGCGCAGCGCGAACAGCGTGCCGAACAGCCCACCTCGATCGAAGGCAACACGCTGGGCGGCACCGAGACCAACCTGGAATATGGCGGCGAAGTCATACTGACTCGCGGTGATCAGTTCCTGGGCGCGGACAATCTGAAGTACGACCAGGAAAAAGACACCTACGTGGCCGAAGGCCATGTGCGCTATCAGGATGCGGGCCTGCGTGTGATCGCCGACAGCGCCAAGGGCGACCAGAATGCCGATTCGCACCAGATCGACAATGTGCGTTATCAGTTGATATCGCGTCGCGGCAACGGTGGCGCCGATCGCATCAACCTGAAGGGTCCTGAAGGCGAGCTGCTGCATTCCACCTACTCCACCTGCGATCCAGAAGACCGGCGCTGGGAGCTGCGCTCGCGCCGGATCGATGTGAATACCGATAAGGGCTGGGGCGTAGCCCGCGGCGCCACCATCCGGATAGGCAAGATCCCGGTGATGTACGTGCCATGGATGAAGTTTCCGATCGACGACCGTCGGCACACCGGCCTGCTGTACCCGGCCATCGGCCAGTCCGGCCGCAACGGCTTCGACTATAAGCAGCCTATCTATCTCAACCTGGCGCCGAACTACGACGCCACGATCACCCCGCGGATCATGACCAACCGCGGCTTCCAGTTGGGCGGCGAATTCCGCTATCTGTACGAAGGTGGCCGGGGCATATTCAAAGGCGAATGGATGCAGAGCGACGATCTGCTCAAGGATCGCGCGAAGGAGTCGGACTACGACCCACTTAATCCCAACAACCCGGATCCTGACGACAGCCGTGGCGTGTTCGGCTTCGCCGGCGTCCACAGCCTCAACCGGAACTGGCAAGCGCAGGCTAACCTGACCTGGATCAGCGATGCCCGCTACACCGAAGACTTCAGCAACGCGCTCTACGGCCTGTCGGCCACATCCATCACCAGCACCGCCGGTCTGTACGGTGCCGGCGAATACTGGAGCGCCGGCATCATGGCCGACAGCTGGCAGCTGTCCGATTACACCAGCAGCGAACTGATCCTGCCGTACAACCGTTTGCCGCGCATCTACGCCAGCTGGGAAAAGCCGTTGAGCCGCTGGCTGTCTGCCGGCGTGCACGCCGAAGCGGTTCACTTCCAACATAACGAACGGCCTGGCGGCGACCGCCTGGATGTCAAGCCATTCGTCTCAATGCCGTTGCAGGGCGCGGCTTGGTACGTCACACCGACGCTAGCTTGGCGGCACACTCAATATCGGTTGGAGGGAGAGTTGGCGGACTCAACCGCGGCCACTCGCGCGCAGCTTTACGCCACCCAAAACGGCGTTGCTGTGACACCTGAACTTATCGCCAACTTCCGCGATGCCTCTCCCAGCCGCAGCCTGCCCATCGCCTCGCTCGACGCCGGCCTGTATTTCGACCGCGAAACCGAGATCAAGGACAGCCCATACCTGCACACGCTGGAACCGCGACTGTTCTACCTCAACGCCCCGTATCGCGAACAGGACGGCATTCCATTGTTCGACACCCGCCCCTTCAGTTTCAGCTGGGGCCAGTTGTTCCGTGACAACCGCTATTCGGGCCCGGACCGACAGACCGACGCCAACCAGCTCACGCTGGCGCTGAGCACCCGCTTCCTGCGCCAATCCGATGGTTTCGAGCGTCTGTCTGCCAGCATTGGCCAGATCATCTATTTCGACGACAGCCGGGTCACGACGACGCCCAACGAGGTCCCGGTCGAACAAAGCAAATCCGCCTGGGTCGCCGATGCCACCTACGCGCCAACTGATCGCTGGACCATTGGCGCCTCGTATCAATGGGACCCCAAAATCCGCCGCGAGAACCTGATCAGCACGCGAGCGCGCTACCTGATCGGCGACGATGGCGTGGTCAACCTGTCCTATCGCAAACGCCGGGACCTGTTGGAAGAAGCTGACTTCTCCTTCCTATATCCGGTCACCCCCTCCTGGAGCGTGGTTGGCCGCTATTACCGCTCGCTTGAAACCGACAGCCTGTTGGAAGGCATTGCCGGCGTGCAGTGGGATAGCTGCTGCCTGGCCGTGCGCGCGGTGGTGCGCCGCTACGTGCGCAACCGCGAAGGCGACATGAACAACTCGTTCCAGGTCGAGTTCATTCTCAAAGGTCTCGGTTCGGCCGGTCAGGATACGGAGCGCACCTTGCGCCGTGGTATTCTCGGCTACTACCGAGACGACCTCTATCTCGTCCCGCCGAGCAATACCAGGCCCGACCCGGACGACGACGACAACTACGCTCCGGATCCAATCCCATGAAAATGAAGTCCCTCCGTTTCCTAGTGGCCGGTCTATTGGCCGCCGCGGCCATCTCCCCGGCGTTGGCCCAATCGCTGCAGCCGCTCGACCGCATCGCGGCCGTGGTCAATGAAGACGTGATCCTACAGAGCGAGCTGGACCGCGCGGTGCAGAACGTCCTGGGCCAGTACGCCAGCCGGCCCGAACAGTTGCCACCACGCGACGTGTTGGAACGCCAGGTCCTGGAGCGGTTGGTGCTGGTCAAACTGCAGGTAGCGCGCGCCAGCGAAAGCGGCATCCGCGTCAGCGATCAGGAATTGAACAACGCCGTGGGCAGCGTCGCCCAGCAGAACGGCACCACGGTCGATGGCCTGCGCCAGCGGCTGGAAGCGGACGGCATGTCGTTCGGCGATTTCCGCAACTCCTTGCGCGACGAAATCATCGTTCAGCGCTTGCGCCAGAGTTACGCGCAGAGCCGCGTGCAAGTCAGCGAAAGCGAAGTGGATGCGGCCCTGGCAGCACAGGTTAGCGGTGGCTCCCAATACCATCTGGCCCACATCCTGGTAGGCCTGCCGGAAGGCGCCACCGCCGAGCAGATCGCCACCGGCGAACGCAAGATCGAAGGCATCAAGGCGCTGATAGACAAGGGCGAGCTGGATTTCTCGGCCGCCGCGGTGCGCTATTCCGACAGCCAGAATGCGCTGGAAGGTGGCGATCTGGGCTGGCGCAGCCTGGATGAAATTCCTGTCGCCTTCACCCAGATGCTGAAGGATATGCAGCCTGGGCAGGTGGTCGGCCCGCTGCGTGGTCCCAGCGGATTCCAGCTGTTGAAACTGGTGGAAATGCGCGACGCTTCGCAAGCGGCTGCGCGCACCGTCACCGAGTTCAACGCGCGCCACATCCTCATCCGGGTCACGGACGTGCAGGACAGCGCGGCAGCCAAGGCCAAGATCGACACCCTGCGCGCACGCATCGCCGGCGGCGCCGATTTCGCCGAAGTCGCCAAGGAAACCTCGGAAGATCCCAATAGCCGTAATGAAGGCGGCGACCTGGGTTGGTTCCCGGCCGATGCCTACGGTCCGGATTTCGGCCAGCAGATTTCCGGCGTCAGCGACGGCCAGGTCACCGCGCCGTTCCGTACCGATGCTGGCTGGCATATCGTGCAGCGCGTTGGCACCCGCCAGACCGACGTCACCAGCGCCAATCAACGCGCCCAGATCCGCGAGACCATCGGCCGCCGCAAGGCTGAGGACGAGTACAACCGCTTCCTGCAGGAATTGCGCGGCGAAGCCTATGTCAACTTCCGCAGCGGCGCTCGCAGCGAGGGCGACGCTGCCAAAAAAGGCAGCTGAGCGCTATGAAGCCCCGGCTCGCGCTGGTCCCGGGCGAGCCAGCGGGTATAGGGCCCGAACTCTGCGTCCGGCTGGCCCAGCAACCACGCGATGATTGCCGATTGCTGGCGTTCGGCGACCCCGAAACGCTGCTCGCCGCCGCTGCCGCGCTGAAATTGCCGCTGCGGCTGCTCGACGAAGACGAACCGGCCACCGCGCCCGGCGACCTGGCGATCCGCGTGGTAGCCAATGCCGTTCCTAGTCGCTTCGGCCAGACCGACCCCGGCAATGCCGCTGCTGTCATCTCAGCTTTGAATCAAGCCTCCGACGCCTGCCTGCATGGCGAGCTGGATGGCCTGGTCACCGGCCCGGTCCACAAAGCCGCCATCAACGCCGGCGGCATTCCCTACACCGGCACCACCGAATTGCTCGCGCAGCGCGCGGGCCGCGATGTGGTGATGATGCTCGCCAACGACATCGTCCGTGTTGCTCTGGTCACTACCCATCTGCCGTTGCGCGAAGTGCCTGATGCGCTCACCACCGACACGCTGACGCGCGTGCTGCGCATCACTCACGCCGCTTTGCGAGGCGATTTCGGCATCGACTCGCCCACCATCGCCGTGCTTGGATTGAATCCGCACGCCGGTGAAGCCGGTCACCTGGGAAGCGAGGAGATCGACACCATCGCACCGGTGATGCAGCGCCTGTCGGCCGAAGGCATGCACCTGGCCGGCCCCTTGCCGGCCGACACGGCGTTCCTGCCGAAAAAGCTGAAAGACTTCGACGCGGTACTGGCGATGTACCACGACCAAGGCTTGCCCGTGCTGAAATACAGCGGCTTCGAGCAAGCCGTGAACCTGACCCTTGGCCTGCCCTATCCCCGCGTCGCGGTCGATCACGGCACCGCCTTGGATTTGGCGGGCACCGGCATGGCCGATCCCTCGAGCTTGTTCGCCGCAGTGAGGATTTGCGCGGGGATGGCGAAGAGGCGAATGCAGAAGCGGGAAGGGGGAATAGGGAATGGGGTATAGGGATGAAATTCGCTGTCGCCTGCTGGACCGCCATACTCAAATGAAGAAAGGCGGATAGCGCCAAACGCGCCGCTCGGTCCATATCCCCGACCTCGCGTTTCCGATTCCCCATTTCCGATTTCCAACTCCCGGCTCCCGCCCATGTCGCACTTCAAAGCTCCTCCTAAAAAATCGCTAGGCCAGCACTTCCTGACCGATCGCAGCTACATCGAGAAGATCGTGCTGGCGGTGAATCCGCAGCCTGGGGATCGATTGGTCGAGATCGGGCCGGGCCAGGGCGCGATTACGTTGCCGCTACTGAAAAAGCACGGTGAGCTGACCGCCATCGAGTTCGATCGGGATCTGATCACGCCGTTGATGGCATCTTCCGAAGGTGTCGGCCGCCTGACGATCATCCACAAGGACGTTCTGGCGGTGGATTTCAGCAAGCTGGCCGGTGAAGACAAGCTGCGGCTGGTCGGCAACCTGCCCTACAACCTGTCCTCGCCCATTCTTTTTCACGCCATCGAACACGCCGCCGTCATCCGCGACATGGTTTTCATGTTGCAGAAGGAAGTGGTGGACCGCATGGCAGCCGGACCGGGCAGCAAGGTCTATGGCCGCCTCAGTGTCATGCTGCAGGCGTACTGCGAGGTGACGCCGCTGTTCGTGGTGCCGCCGGGTGCGTTCCGGCCGCCGCCGAAGGTCGATTCCGCGGTGGTGCGCCTGGTGCCGCGCGATCCGGACAGCATCGGCGTCCAAGCGCCTAAGCGTTTTACCGAAGTGGTACGCGCCGCGTTCGGCCAACGCCGCAAGACGCTACGCAACGCACTTTCAACGGTCTGCGACGTCGAACAGATCGAAGCCGCCGGACTACGCCCGGATGCCCGCGCCGAACAGGTGGAAGTCGCCGGCTTCATTCGCTTGGCCAATTTGCCCGTCACCGAGTAGTTCCAGATACCGCCTCGGTGTGAGTTCCATCGCACAGGGTCCAAGCATCGCCGGCACGACGCGATGCCGGTAAGCGTATTTCCTACACAAATTGCCGCTTTTGCATAAACTGTCTCCATGAACGACGACGACTACGCCATCGATATCGACGTAGCCACCCGATTCCTGGCCGATCAATCCGCGCCCGAGGAAGGGCGCTATGTCTTTTCCTACACCATCCGCATCCACAACAGCGGCCGGGTCGGCGCTCGATTGCTGGGACGCCACTGGACGGTCACCGACGCCAACGGCAAGGTGCAGCAGGTGGACGGCGAAGGCGTCGTAGGAGAGCAACCGCGGCTGCGACCTGGCCAGGATTTCAAATACACCTCCGGCGCAGTGCTGGAAACTTCGCTGGGAACCATGCAAGGAAGCTACGACATGCTGGCCGATGACGGCACGCGCTTCGACGCGCCGATCCCGCCATTCACGCTTTGCATCCCACGGACGCTGCACTGATGGCGGTTTGGGCAATCGGCGACCTGCAAGGTTGCTACGACGTCACCCAGCGGTTACTGGAACGGATCCGTTTCGACCCGGCCGTGGACAAACTGTGGTTCTGCGGCGACCTGGTCAACCGCGGCGGCCAGTCGCTGGAAACGCTGCGGCTGGTGCATTCGTTGCGCGAGCACAGCGTGGTGGTGCTGGGCAATCACGATCTTTCCTTGCTGGCCGTTGGCGAGCGTACGCCGGATGAACAGCGCAAGGTGAATCCCGACCTGCAGCGGGTGGTTTTTGCCGATGACGCGCGCGAATTGCTGGACTGGCTGCGCAGGCAGAAACTGCTGCATGCCGATCGGCAGCTGGGCTGGATGATGATCCACGCAGGCCTGGCGCCGAAATGGACCGTCACCCTGGCCGAACGCTACGCACGCGAAGTCGAGCAGCAATTGCACGGCAATAGTTACCGCAAGCTGTTCCGCAACATGTATGGCGACAAGCCCAGTTGGTCGCCCAATCTGTCGGGCTACGATCGCTCGCGCGCCATCATCAATCTTTTTACCCGCATGCGTTATTGCACGCCGCGCGGACGCATGGCCATCGAGGAAAAAGGCGCGCCCGGAACTCAAGCGCAAGGGCTCTATCCCTGGTATGAAGTTCCTGGTCGTGTGCCGCGCGAACTGAAGATCGTCTGCGGGCACTGGTCCACCCTGGGCCTGATGATTGGCCATGGCATCCATGCCATCGACACTGGTGCGGTCTGGGGCGGCAAACTGACCGCGCTGCAGCTGGATACCGACGAACTGCGTGTGGTGCAGGTGCCGGGACGGGAAACTTCGACACCTGCTTGAATCCGATCTGCGTCGCAGCAGAGCGCGTCGTGCAATCGGAGGACACAATCGCCAGCGTTCTAAGGAGCTTCCTGGAATGACCGATCGGATCGACTCAAGAGTTTCATATCTGGTTCGCAACGCCAGTCGTTCGTCTGCAACGACACTGCTAGCCCTCATGCTGACGGCGCTGTCGACCGCCTGCCACGCCGATGCTCCCACCACCCAACAGCCGGCCGCTGCGCCGGCCGCGCCTACGTCTGTCCGCATAGCGGCACAACGACCTCCCACTTCATCGCCGCTGGTGGCCGCCGCTCGCGGGCAGATTGGCGTCACCCGTCTGTACGATCCTGCCTATGTCGAGTTGACTTATCCTGGCGGCGACGTGCCACGCGACCGTGGCGTCTGCACGGATGTGGTCATCCGCGCGTTGAGGAAACAGGGTCTGGATCTGCAGCAGGCCATTCACGAGGACATGCGCAAGAACTTTGCCGCGTATCCGCAGCTATGGGGCTTGAAGCGCCCCAACCGCAGCATCGACCACCGCCGCGTTCCCAACCAGATGCGCTGGTTCGAACGGCAAGGCTGGGCGCGGCCGATTGAATCAACGCCTGCCGCCTACATTCCCGGCGACATCGTCGCCTGGAAGCTTACCGGCAGCGGGCTGCTGCATATCGGCATCGTTTCCGATCGCAGCACCAGCGGCGGTGTACCGCTGATTCTCCACAACATCGGCCGGGGAACCCAGGAAGAAGACCTGCTTTTCCGGCATGCCATCATCGGCCACTACCGCCCCTCCCTGCCTCGCTAGGGTTCTGTGGCTAGTTCAGTGAATTTTTGCCGGAAGTTCACGCCCGAACATAATCCACAAACTCAAAAGCGAACGCATGCTTGCTGTCGACGGGGTGCGGCTCACGATGAACCACTCGCCATTGCGTCGCATCGAAAGCGGGAAAAAAAGCATCGGCGTCGTCCACCTGCGTGTCGACGTGAGTCAGATGAAGACGGTTGGCCAGCGGCAGCAGCAATGCATAGATCTCGGCCCCGCCAATGACACAGAGCTCTTCCGCACCGCCCGCTTCCGCCAGCGCGCGCGCTTGTTCGAACGAAGCAATGGCCTGCATGCCTTCGAACGGCGCGCGGCCCGAGCGCGTCAACACCAGATTGAGCCGACCCGGTAAAGCGCGACCCAGCGATTCGGCGGTCTTGCGCCCCATCAGCACGGGCTTGCCCAGCGTCAGCGCCTTGAAACGCTTGAGGTCATCCGGCAACCGCCATGGCAGATCGTTGCCTTTGCCGATGCCGCGACGGCGATCCAGCGCGGCGACTAGGGAAATCAGCACGGCTCTACACCGCCACCGGTGCCTTGATGGCCGGATGCGGATCGTAGCCGTGGATTTCGATATCGTCGTAGGTGAAGGCGAACAGGTCGGTCACTTCCGGATTCAGATGCAGTCGGGGCAATGCGCGCGGTTCGCGCGACAGCTGCTCGCGGGCTTGTTCGTAATGATTGGAATACAGATGCGCATCGCCCAAGGTATGCACGAAGTCGCCTACTCCCAAACCCGTCGCCTGCGCGACCATATGCGTCAGCAGCGCATAGCTGGCGATGTTGAACGGCACGCCCAGGAAGATGTCGCCGCTGCGCTGATATAGCTGGCAACTCAGTTTTCCGTCGACCACGTAGAACTGGAACATCGTATGGCACGGCATCAGCGCCATCTTCGGAAGGTCCGCGACGTTCCAAGCGGAAACGATCAATCGGCGCGAGTCGGGATTGCGCTTGATTTCGTCGACCACCCAGCGGATCTGGTCGATCTCACCGCCATCGGTACTCGCCCATCTACGCCATTGTTTGCCGTAGACCGGGCCCAGCTCACCGTCCGCGTCCGCCCATTCGTCCCAGATGCTGACCTTGTTGTCCTTGAGATAGGCGATGTTGGTTTCGCCTTTCAGGAACCACAGCAACTCGTGCACGATGGAGCGCAGGTGCAGTTTCTTGGTGGTGACCAGCGGAAACCCTTCATTCAAATCGAAGCGCATCTGCCAGCCGAACACGCTACGCGTTCCGGTGCCGGTGCGGTCGGACTTCTCGGCGCCTTGTTCCAGCACATGCCGCAGCAAGTCGAGATATTGCTTCATGCGGACTCCTTGGCGGCTTTGGACTCAGACGCAATCACAGGCTGCAATGTAGGCGACCGGCGCGATCGCCACAGCAGATACAGGCCCAATGCGATCAGCGGCGTACTGAGCACTTGTCCCATTGTCAGCCAGCCGAAAGCGAGGTACTTCAATTGTTCGTCCGGCACTCGCACGAACTCCACCGCAAACCGGAAGATGCCGTAAAGCATCGCAAACAGGCCGGACACCGCATAACGCGGACGCGGCCTGCGCGAGAACCACCACAGCGCGCAAAACATCACCAGCCCTTCCAGGAACGCCTGATAAAGCTGCGAAGGATGGCGTGCGAACTGATTCAAAGCGCCGGCGGCGTACTGCGCTTGCAACTGCTGCGCAGTGAGACCGAGCTTGAGGATATTGGGATCGGTGCTGGGAAAGATCACGCCCCAGCCGGCCTGCGTGTACTTGCCCCAGAGCTCTGCGCCAATGAAGTTGCCCAGCCGCCCGAAACCCAGGCCCAGCGGCACCAGCGGCGCGACGAAATCCATGGTATCGAAGAAATGCGTGCGATGCCGGCGCGTCCACCACCAGGCCGCGGCCATGACGCCCAACAGGCCGCCGTGGAAACTCATGCCGCCTTCCCACACCTTGAACAACGACAGCGGATTCTGCACAAAGGCTTCGAAGCCATAGAACAGCACATAGCCGATGCGACCACCCAGCACCACGCCCAGCATCGAATAGAACAGCAAGTCGGAGAACCCGTTCGCGTCCACGCCCGGCAGACGCCCGGCTCCGATCCGCAGCCGCCCCAACCACCAGGCGGCCAGGAACCCCAGCAGATACATCAAGCCGTACCAATGCAGCTTCAGCGGGCCCAGCGAAAAGAGGATCGGGTCGATCTGATGAAGGTAAATCATGCGCCTCGGCTTGGCGGTCCGGAGATACGGCTATTTTGCCCGAGTGGGGGATTGCCTGCTTGACGCTCACCCCCGCCGCGCCTCGCGATTGCACCACGTCAGCGGCCGGCAACAGCGAATAGCCGCTAGGCTGCTTCTCGTAGAGCCGAGCTTGCTCGGCTGCCTTCCTTCCCGTGCAAGCGATGCGCGAAGAGCAGCCGAGCGAGCTCGGCTCTACGAGGCGTCAATCCAGCATGTGGGGAAGGTTGGGCAGTTCGTCCTCGTCGCCGTCACCCTCGGCTCGAGGGAAATGCTCCGCCAGCAGATCCGATACCGCCCGGACTCCGGCAATCACTGCTTCCGCGGCTCGGCCGGCCCGCATGCCCTCCTCGATCCTTCCACACACATCCCGCCACTGTGTGCCGGTAACCCGATTCCGCAGGCCGCGGTCGGCGACTATTTCGATGCGGTGATCCGCCAGCATTAGGTAAATCAACACGCCATTGTTGTCCTGGGTATCCCAGACGCGCAGCCGGACGAATACTTCCTCGGCCCGCTCACGTGGTTGCAAGCCGGTCAGGATGGCGCTGACCGGCAGGTCGGATTCGACCGCGAAGACGACCTCGCCACGATGGCCGCGCTCGCCTTCGGCAATGGCTTCGGCGATGCCCTGCAACGCCTCCTCCGGAAAGAGATGGCGCGCAGAACGCGCGAACAGGTGCCGAAGCAGCCGCATCACCAGCTCCCCGAGGCGCCACCGCCTCCGGAACCGCCACCCCCGCCCGACCAGCCGCCGCCGCCGAAACCCCCGCCCCCACCCCCGCCAAAGCCTCCGCCACCCCAACCACCGGTGCCGCCACCCCAACCGCCCCAATGGTCATGCCGCGCAAAACGGCCACGGGTGGACACCGTAGTCAGCCCATACAGCAACCCCAGTACCCCCGCGATCGCCGCAATCGGCACCAGCGAGGACAGCAGGAAAGCCACGCCGCCCGAGCCCACGCCGGTCAGCAAGCCACGCACGCCGGAAGGCGCGCGGCCAAACATCCCGCGCACGATGCTGGCGACGATGAAAGCGGCGAACGCCGTGAATATCCAGCTTTCGCCGCTGGTGCCCCTATCTCCGCCGCTTTCGTCCGCGTCTGCGCCAGCACGATGGCGACTGACCGGCTCCGGCAACGGCTCGCCATCGATCAGTTGGACCAGTCGGCCGGTAGCATCGGCGATGCCACCGGCGTAATCGCCTTCGCGAAATTTGGGCACCAGGTATTCCTGGATCACCCGATTGGCGATGGCGTCGGGAATCGCGCCTTCCAGGCCGTAGCCGGTTTCGATTCGTGCCGCTCTGTCGTCCTTGGCGACAATCAGCAGCACACCATCGTCGACGCCTTTGCGCCCCAGCTTCCATTGCTCGAAGACGCGTACCGCGTACTGCTCAATGGTTTCCGGCTGGGTGCTGGGCACCAGCAATACTTGCAGCTGGCTGCCCTTGCGCTGCTGCAAAGCCAGGGCCTGCTGTTCCAGCGGCTGTTTCTGCGCCGCGCTAAGCGTGCCCGTCGTGTCCACTACCGGTGAAGTCAGCGCCGGGATTTCCGCCAGCGATTGCGCCTGCGCCGGCAGCCACGCCAGCCAGAGCAGCCATGCCAGTGCGTAGCGGAACATGAGTGGCCCGTTATCCGCTTAGCCGCTGGGCGGTGCCTGCTCCGGCGGGGTTTGTTGTGGCGCCGGCGGCGGCGGAGCCGTTGTGGGGGCACTGAAATCCACTTCGGGCGCCTGCTGGATCTGCGCTTCGTTTTCCACGGTGAAATTCGGCTTTTGCTGGTAGCCGAACAGCTTGGCGGTGAGGTTCTGCGGGAACGAGCGAATGAAGGTGTTGTAGTCCTGCACCGTCTGGATGTAACGGCCACGCGCCACCGCGATGCGGTTTTCGGTGCCTTCCAACTGGGCCTGCAGATCGCGGAACGACTGGTCCGATTTCAGATTGGGATAGTTTTCGGTTACCACCAGCAATCGTTGCAACGCGCTGGAAAGTTCGCCTTGCGCCTGCTGGAACTGCTGCAGCGACGCCGCGTCATCGGCGTTGACCTGTATCTGGCCGACCCGCGCACGCGCGTTGGTGACATCCGTCAGTACCTGGCGCTCCTGCTGCGCGTAGCCCTGCACCGTCTTCACCAGATTGGGAATCAGATCGGCGCGCCGCTTGTACTGGTTCAGCACTTCCGACCAACCTGCCTTGACTGCTTCATCCTTCTGTTGGATGGCGTTGTAGCCGCAGCCGGACAGTATCAGGACCAACCCGGCGAGCATGAGCGAACGGACGATCAGGCGCATGGCACACTCCTTTGGCAGGGATGGCCGGCATTGCAGCACCGGCCGGCCGTGGTTGCAACCGCATGAATCGCGGCCTCCAGAATCGCAACCGCGCATAGTGTTCGCCTAAGCCGAAGGCGTGCCGGCGCAGCGCCGGCACGCCCTCAGTGGGTCACCATTCGCCAGCACCCGGGACGTGCCGGGCCGCTGCGCGGCGGCGCATCATCAAGTTCAGCCATTCCACCATTACCGAGAAGCCCATCGCGAAGTACACGTACGGCTTGGGCACATGCACTTCCAGACCGTCCAGGATCAGGACCGCGCCGATCAGCACGATGAAGGCCAGCGCCAGCATCTTGATGGTGGGATTGGCGTCGATGAAGCGGCCCAACGGGTTGGCGGCCAGCAGCATCACCGCGACAGCCAACAGGATGGCGGCCACCATGACCGGGATGTGATCGGCCATGCCGACAGCAGTGATCACCGAGTCCAGCGAGAACACGATATCGATGATGGCGATCTGGGCGATCACCATCCCGAATACCGCCGATGTCTTGGTAGTGGAGGGATCTTCGTCTTCGCCACCGCCGATCAGCTCCTTGATCTCCATCGAGCCCTTCACCAACAGGAAGACGCCACCGAGGATCAGCACCAGGTCGCGCACCGAAATGCCCATCCCGAAGACGGTGAACAGGTCGTACTGCATCTTGGCCAGGAAGGCCAACGAGACCAACAGCGCGATACGCGTGATACAGGCCACCGCGATGCCGATCCGGCGGGCCAGCGGCCGCTGGGTAGCGGGCAGCTTGGCGACCGCGATGGAAATGAACACCAGATTGTCGATGCCAAGCACGATCTCCAGCGCGCTCAAGGTCACCAGTGTCAGCCAGACGTTGGGGTCGGCCAGGAATTCAAAACTCATGTGCAATCCTTATCTTCAATCGATTATGTTCAGTCAAAACAGCCGCGGCCCGAGAATGAAGCTCCAGCACAGCAATACGTTCACCATCAGCACGAATACCGCGGCCGAACCCATGTCCTTGGCGCGCCCGGCCAACTCGTGGTACTCCGGCCCGTAGCGTTCTATCAACGCTTCCACCGCCGAGTTCAACAACTCGCCCGCCAGCACAAGCAAACAGCTGCCGATCAGCAGGCTGCGCTCGATGCCGTCCTGCCCCAGCCAGATCGCCAACGGCGCCAGCACCACCAGCAGGTAGACCTCCAGGCGGAAAGACGACTCGTGCAGCCAGGCGGCCTTCAAGCCCTGCATGGACCACATCGTCGCCTTCAGAATGCGGCCGGGGCCGCGCGGCATGTGCCCGATTTCATCGGCCATGGAGGATCATCCGGTCAAACGAGGAGCTGCACGGCGACGGCGCCGAACCCAGCAAGGACAGGGCTACCGAACGCATGCCCATCGGACGGTGGCCTGGCGAAGACAGGTCATGGAACGACGCAATGGCAAAGCGCATGAGCAGCGGGGAATCATCGGGAGGGTCGATTTTGCCACAAGGCGGCCTCCGGCATCCGTCGAACCCGGTTTACAACCGGCCGCTAAGCCGGTTTCATTCAAGTTGAGACGATCCAGATAACCAAAATATGGCCCTAATTCGCGCACTTCGCTCCATTGTCCTGATATCGACGCTACTTCTCACCATATACGCGGGCACAGCCGCTAGCCGCGAGGGACCGCCGCTGGTACCGGAGCAGGTATCAAACGCGGGCTGGGAACAGGACATGCAACAGTTCGCAGCGGCCGATGCAACATCGCCGCCACCCAAGGACGCGGTGCTGTTTGTCGGCGGTTCCTCGATCCGGCTCTGGGATACATTGGCGTCCGATTTCCCCGGCATCCCGGTCATCAATCGTGGATTCGGGGGATCGGAGTTGCGCGACAGCACCTACTATGCCGATCGCATCATCGTGCCCTATGCGCCGCGCAAGATATTGATCTACGCGGGCGACAACGATCTCGGCAGCGGCCGCAGCCCACAACAGGTGCGCGACGACTTCCGCATGTTTGTGCGCAGAGTGCGGCGCGACCTGCCGAAAGTGGGAATCGCCTATATCGCCATCAAACCGAGCCCTTCCCGCGCCCATCTGCTGGACGCGCAACGGCAGGCCAACGCATTGGTGGCCGCAGAAGCCGAAAAGCTGGACGTCGAATTCATCGACATCTTCACTCCCATGCTGGATAAAGCCGGGCAACCGCGTAGGGACCTCTTTCTTGAAGACCGGCTGCATATGAATCGCGCGGGATACGAGATCTGGCGTGGCGTGATCGCTCCGTACCTGCATTGACGCAGCCCAGCACCGCATTACGCGCGTCGCGGCGCAGGAGTGCCGCCCTGCGGATCGCAGAGCGGCGACATCCTGCTTCCTGCCGGTTATGCGTTGAGCGATGAATTCCGGCGCGCGGCGCCGGCCGACTGATACAGACTGAGCGTGTTGCGGTCGGGGTCGAGGAAGTCCAGCGTCAGCCCGCCATCGGGCGCTTCGCTGACCGGCACGACGATTTCCACTCCGCGCGCGACCAACGCGTCGGCATAGTCGTCGATGCCGCCATCCAGGTTGAATACCACCACCGGCGAATCGCCGGCCTTGGCAGGTCGTGGAATGAACACCAACGTCAGTTCGCCCACTTCCGCGGTGGCCAACGGTCCATCATGGCCATCGATCGACTGAACGGGCAGCCCCAGAGTCTGGCCGTAGAAGGCGATGGCCCGGCCCAGATCCGCGACGAAAAAAACGATGGCGCCTACTTTGCAGTTGCTCAGCATGGGAGGTCTCCTTTTGTAGTTCCCTGCTAAGGGTTGCCGCGGCTAGCGGTAGTGTGAGCTCTGGCGACAATGACCAGCAGGTGGCCGTCGGCATCGTGCGTGCCCAGGCCTTCTCCCGCCTCCATTGCGGCCTTCAGTGCCCGCCGCACCAGACCGAACTGCAGCTCCACGCTGCGCACGGGATCGCGCACATAGGCCAGCGCCAGGCCTTGCGCGCGCAGCTCCGGCGCCAATTCGCCCAGGGCTTTGCGGATGCGCGTGAGGCGTTGGCGGAATGCGGTGGGTTCGATGCGCAGGATCCAGCGGATCTCGTCGGCGGATAGCCCATGCAAGGCCAGCACCGCGACCCGGCGCGCCGATGGCGGCAGTGTCGCCAGCCAAGCGCGCGGCGCTGGCGCGGGCGCCTCGGCCGGGGACGCCTCTTCGTCGATGGTCAGCTGGGTTTCCCGTCTTCGCCGCCGCACCGCAGTGCGAGCCGCCATGGCCGCCTGGTGCCGCAATACCCCGATCAGCCATGGCAGATCGGCGCGGTGCGCTTGCAGTGCAGCCAGCAGGGTGTCCTGTATCAAGTCCTCGGCCTCTTCTACACGGCGCGTCAGACGCAGCGCCTGCGCGCGCAATTGCCGGTAGGTGTCCAGATCCATGCACGGATTCTGACATCGAATTCAGCGCCCGATGTCGACTTCGGATGCGGGATCCGTAGAGGAAGACGGCTGCCGTGCGGAATCGATAAGACAGAAGCCCGGCATCGCCGGGCTTCTGCAGTGCGACTTGGCCAGACGCAGTTAGAACCCGCTGGCGTTCAAGCGCCCACCGGTCACGGTCTTGCCCTGCAGTGAAGACGTGGGCACCATGCTGCCGAGGATCGCCGCCTTGATGTCGGCCGCGGTGGCACTGGGACGGGTCGAGGCGTAGAGCGCGGCAGCGCCTGTTACGTGCGGGGTCGCCATCGACGTGCCGCTGTAACTGGCGTATCCGGACACCACTTGACCCTTCGAAGACTTGGGCACCGTGGACCATATGCTCGAACCTGGCGCGCCCAGATCCACCGTGGTCCTGCCCCACTGCGAGAAACTGGACAAGCCGCCGGTGCTGGTGATGGATGCCACGGCGATGATGTTGGCGTTGGGATAGTTGGACGGATAGCTGGCTGTCGTGTCGTTGTCGTAGGCATCGTTGCCGGCTGCGGCGACAAACAGGATCTCGGCTGCGCCGGCCCGCGCAATCGCATCCTGTAGCGCTTGCGAGAAACCACCGCCGCCCCAGGAGTTGTTGGTCGCGACGATGTTCAGGCCATGGCGCACTTTAAGATCGGTGAAATAGTCGATCGCCTTGATGGCATTGGCGGTGGTGCCGCCGCGGCGGCCGAGGAACTTGCCGCTGATCAGCTTCACTCCGCTCCAGCACACACCGGCCACACCCTTGCCGTTGCCGCCTACGCCGGCGATGGTGCCGGAGACGTGAGTACCGTGATCGTCGTTGGCGCCGCCCGAGTTGATGTTGTTGGAGTTGCCGTCGAAATCCCAGCCGCGCACATCGTCTACATAGCCGTTGCCGTCGTTGTCCACGCCATCGGCAGGGTCGTAGGGATTGGTCCACACATTGGCGGCGAGGTCCTCATGTTGGTAGTAGATGCCTTCATCGATGACGCCGATGACTACGTTGCCGCAACTGGTGTGCCCTGATGCCCAGGCTTCCGATGCTTGCGAGCCGTACTGGTTGGCGGGGCTGCCTGCGTCACCGTACATGCCCCATAGCGAGCCATTGGCGGCATTGGTGTCGTTGGAGGTGGCGCTATGCTGGTAGATCCAGTTCGGTTCGGCATATTCGATCGCCGGGTCGTCCTTGAGCGCTTGCACGGCCGCGGCGATATCCAGACCTGCCGGCAGCTTCAGCAGCGCGATTTCGCCGCGTTTGCTGTTGCCAGCCCTAACTGTTTCGAGCTTCCGCGCGCCCAGCCCTTGCAGTACGGATTGGCGGTCGAGAGCGGCGGCACCATCGCGGTATTTCACCAGCAGTTCGCCGCTGGCATGAGCGCGACCGGCGCTGAGACCCTTGATCACCAGATCAGGGCGTCCGCCCGCCATCGCCTCCGATACCGCCATCGCCAACAGTGCCACGCCCGTCCATACCGCGATTCGATTCTTCTTCATAAGCCGATCCGACTCCAAGTTAGGGATTGCCGCGCACGCTGCGCCACATTTCGAATCTAGCTTGTAATTTCGGTTCTAGAAACGACCGACCTGCCACTTGGATCACATGATCCGAAAATAAAAACGGCGGCTGCGCAATGCCACCGGTGGCCATCCAATCCCGTTACTGGAAATCACGCGATGCGGTGCGTTGGAGTCTCTATTCGTCCCGGTAGATCGCCGTGCCGCGCGAACCGTCCGGCCGTATCCAGCCGCGATACATGCCGGAGGTATTGAATGCCATCGCGATACTGCCGTCGCGATCCAGCGCGATGGCGCCACCGTCGCCGCCATGATCTGCGACCACATTCATGATGACCTCCTCCGCCGCGTCGGCAATGCTGTCTCCCCGATAGGCGACGCGCGCGCAGATGTCGTGGGCCACGGCATTTCGTATGAAGAATTCGCCCCAACCGGTGCCCGACACGCCGCAACGTTCATCGGCCCAGGTTCCTGCGCCGATGATCGGTGAGTCGCCGACGCGCCCCCAGCGTTTGTTGGTCATGCCGCCGGTGGAAGTGGCGGCGGCGATGCGTCCCTGCGCGTCCAGCGCAACCGCGCCGACGGTACCGAAATATCGGCCGCGCAAATTCTGGCTGGTCTGCCATTGCTCCTGTTCCTGCGCCTGTGCCAGTTGCAATTGCGCGCGGCGGACATCGGTATCGAACCACGAATTGGCGACGCGCTCGATGCCGGGCTGAGTATCGGCGAATTGCTCGGCACCGGCGCCAATCAGAAATACATGCGGAGAATCCACCATCACCGCACGAGCCAAACGGATGGGATTACGCACTGTCCGCAGGCCGGCCACCGCGCCTGCGCGCCGGGTATGCCCTTCCATGATGGAGGCGTCCAACTCGTGTTCGCCGCTGGCATCGAAAACCGAGCCTTTGCCAGCATTGAAACGCGGCGATTCTTCCAGCGCCACGACGGCCGCCTCCACCGCATCCAGCGCACTGCCGCGGTGCGAAAGCAGCGCTGCATGCCCGGCTTCCAGGGCCTTGTTCAGATCGGCCAGAATTTCGCGCTCATCGTCGGCGCCAAGCTGGCCGCGCTCGATGACGCCAGCGCCGCCGTGGATGACCAAGGCAATGGGAGAAGATTTGCGAGCTGTCATTGCGGTAGCGGAGACGTGATCGGGGGTGGTCAGGATACCCCGATACGATCTGTGAAGCCGGTGAAGCGTACGGATTTTCGAACAGCTCCGCTGCAAAAACTCCACCGCAAAAATGCGATGCACCCAGCACCTTGCGAGCTGCCCCGCAAGGCTCTAGGTTCCTGCAATACCGCTGCGAAACGCTTGCACTCCCCGCTCCCCGCTCACCGCTACCGGCTACCGGCTACCGGCCTATTGCGAGCGCAACGCCTCAATAGGATCCAACTGCGATGCCTTGCGTGCCGGGTAATAGCCAAAGAACAAGCCCGTGGCGACGGAGAAGCCGGCCGCAAGACCGATGACCTGTCCATTCAATGCCACCGGCAAATCGCTGAATCGCCCCACCAGCAATGCGCCGGTAATGCCGATCGCGATGCCTAGCGCGCCGCCAATGAGCGATATCAACATCGCCTCGGCAAGGAATTGCCGGCGCACATCGCTGGGCCCGGCGCCCACCGCCATGCGCAAACCGATTTCGCGGATACGTTCCGTCACCGAAACCAGCATGATGTTCATGATGCCGATGCCGCCGACGATCAGCGAGATCGTCGCGACGGCGCCCAACAGCAACGACATCAAACGCGTGGTTGCGGTGCGCGTGGCGACGATTTCGGAAATGTTCCTTACGTTGAAATCGTCCTCTGCGCCCGGCGCTATCTTGTGACGCTGGCGCAGCAAGGCTTCCACCTCGCCCTGCACGTAGGACAGATCCTTGGCGTTGGCGACCGTCAATGCGATCTGCATCACCGCACCGGCCGGCAAGCCCATGGAACCCATCAAGCGGCGACGCGCGGTCTGCAGCGGCACCATCATCACGTCATCCTGGTCCTGGCCGAATCCGCCCTGCCCTTTCGGCTTCAAGGTTCCGACCACGGTGAACGGCACTCGGCCCAGGCGGATGGTCTGGCCGACGCCGCTTTCTTCGCCGAACAACGTGCGCCGCACGGTCTCGCCCAGAATCACGACCTTATCGGCGCCGGTGTAATCCTGCGCATCGAAACCTTCGCCTTCGGCGATCGTCCAGCTGTTGATGTCGAAAAAGTCTGGCTGCACGCCTTGCCAGTTGGTGGACGCATTGTTCTCGGCATAGACGACCTGCGTGCCGCCACGCAGCGCGCCGGCCACGTACTGCACTTCGGGTATCTCATTGCGAATGGCGTCCACGTCGCCCTCGTTGAGGGTGAAGAAGCTGCTGGCGCTCATGCGCACGCCACCACCGCCACGGCTCGCACCTGGCGAGATGTCCAGGCGCTGCGAACCCAGCCCGGACACCATCTTGTCGATTTCCGCCTGCGTTCCCTGGCCAACCGACACCATCACGATGACCGCGGCGATGCCGATGATCACGCCCAACGAAGTCAGCGCACTGCGCATCCAGTTGCCGCGCAGCGCAAAGATCGCAGTATGCAGGATGTCAGAGAATTTCATGGGGGAAATCCGGGAGGCGGGAAGTGGCAGGAGGGAGGAGGAAAAGCGGAAGCCGCTGCACGCGAATGCAAATTTCGCTGCGCGAGATGTGGGAGCACACGTAGGTCATGGCACGCCTCCCCCACCTCCCACCTCCCGCCTCCCATCTCCCGGCTCTTCATGCAGCTCACCGTCGCGCATCACCAGCGTGCGGTCGGCGTGTGCTGCAACTTCAGCGTCGTGGGTGATCAGGATGACGGTGTGGTCCTGGTCGCGCAGGTGCTTGAACAGGGCCAGGATTTCTTCGCCGGTCTTACTGTCGAGCGCGCCCGTCGGCTCATCGGCCAACAGGATCGGGGGTTGATTGATCAGCGCGCGCGCGATGGCGACGCGTTGTTGTTGACCACCGGAGAGTGCATTCGGACGATGATCGGCACGTTCGGACAGTCCTACCGCGGCCAGTGCGACACGCGCACGTTCCAGCCGTTCGCGCGGCGGCACCTGCGCGTAGCCCAATGGCATGGCGACGTTTTCCAAGGCACTCATGCGCGACAGCAGATTGAAGCCCTGGAACACGAATCCGATCTTGTCGCGCCTCAGTTCGGCCAGCTCTTCCGCATCCAGCGTCGAGACGTCGACGCCGTCGCAAAAATAACTGCCTGAAGAAGGCGTATCCAAGCAGCCGATGAGATTCATCAGCGTCGATTTGCCGGAACCCGAAGGCCCCATGATGGCGACGAAATCGCCACGTTGGATGCGCATGTCCACGCCTTTCAGCGCAACCACTTCCGCCTCGCTGCCGGGCGAATACACCTTGCCCAAGCCGTGGGTTTCGATGACCGCTACGCGGGCAGGCGCAGCCGTGGTGCTAGCTGCCTGCATGCTCATTCCTTGGGACGCTCGCCGACCACCATCAGGTCGCCTTCTTTGACATTGCCGGACACTTCGGTATTGGTGCCGTCGGTTGCGCCGATGCGCAACGCCACCGGTTCCGGCTTGCCATCGGCCAATCGATAGGCCGTCGCGCGCTTGGCACTGAGCAAATCCCGGAGTCCGCTATCCCAGCGGCTGGCTTGTTGTTCGTCCAGGCTGGCGCGGAATGCCGCGAAATCCTGTTGGAAGCGTTCGATCATGCGTTGGCGCATCTGCCCACCGTTGCCGCCGGTTGCAGGCCCGGCGACCACCATGCGTGGGCCGCCTCCGCCAGGGCCACCGCCGCCGAACAAGGCATTGCCGCCGCCGCTTTGCGACGCCTGCGCCGCACGTGCCGCCTGGCGCTCGCGAACCTTGGCGATGGCCGAATCGAACGCGGCTTGTTGTTCCGGCTTCAGCTGCAGACCCGCCGCCACTCGCACCAGATCGTCGGCCATGCCGCCACCACGTGGCATGGCCACCGGACCTGCCGCCTGGGCAGCGGCCGGATCGCCATTGGCCGGCTTGTAGCGCAACGCGGCATTGGAAATCTTCAGTACGTTGTCGCGCTTGCTGACTTCGATTTCCGCATTGACGGTCAGCCCTGGCAGCAACGTGCCATCGCTGTTGTCGACGGTAACCACGACCGGATACGTCACCACGTTGTTGGTGGTGGTGGCAGCCAAGCGAACCTGCTCCACCGTTCCCCTGAACTGGCGATCGGCGAAGGCATCGGCAGTGAACGACACAACCTGCCCTACTTTGACCTGGCCGATATCGGATTCGTCGACGGCCAGTTCTATCTTCATCTTGGCCAGGTCTTCGGCAATGGTGAACAGTTCCGGCGCCTGCAAGCTGGCGGCGACGGTCTGTCCGGGTTCGATGCTGCGCGTCAGCACCACCCCGTTCACCGGCGATCGGATCACCGTACGCTCCAGGTTTATCCGCGTGGTCTGGGTAGACGCCGTTTGCTGGCGGATTTGCGCCTGCGACGAGTTCACCTGCGCACGGGCCTGGTCCAGAGCGGCGCGGGCGAGATCCACGTCGCTTTGGGCGATCAACTTTTGCGCGCCCAGGTTGGCTTTGCGCCGATAGTCCAGTTCCGCGTTGTGCAGTGTCGCTTGCGCTTGCTTCAGTGTGGCCTGTGCGTTGGCGATCTGCGCGTTGCCTTGTGCGATCTGCGCTTCGTAGCTGCTGGGATCGATACGCGCCAGCACCTGGCCTTCCTTCACTTCGCTGTTGTAATCGACCAGCACATCGGTGACCTGCCCGGAGATCTGGCTACCCACCGTGACGGTGGATATCGCGCTGAGGGTGCCGGTGGCGGAAATGGCGACGCGGATATTGCCCCGTTCCACCGGTGCGGTCCGGTAAGCGCCTTCTGCGGCTTCGCTCTTGTGGGCGTTCCAATACCAGGCGCCGCCGGCCAGCAGCACGACGACCACAGCGCCTAGTAGCAGGTTGGGAATCAGGGACTTTTTCTTTCGGGGTGCGCTGGGGCGAGGCTGGCTCATCAGTGAGTCGGCAAGGGTGGGGTTGAGGGGATTAACGCACGGGAGACGATTGGGTTGACAGCGGCCAGATCGGTTCGGCTTTCGTACAGACTCGGGGCGCGCTACGGAACAAAACGAATGGTGGCGCTGGTGCCCTCACCAAGCACGCTGTCCAGTTCCACCTTCCAGCCAAACCGTTCGCACAGGCGACTCACGATGGACAGGCCCAGCCCGCTGCCGTGCGGCCGGGAAGGGTCCGCCCGGTAGAACGGCTCGAACACGCGCGCCATGGATTCGGCCGACATGCCGATGCCGGTATCGCGCACCGTCACCCGATCCGCCTCCAGGATCACGTCGATGCGTCCTTCGTCGGTATAGCTGCAGGCATTGCGCAGCAGATTGCTGACCACCACCTGGAAGGCGCGCGGCGGCGCATGCAGGCGCGGCTTGGCATTGCAGGTGACCTCCAGGTCCACCGGTTTGCCGATCAGCAGGGTGCGCGCATTCTCCGCCTCGTCCTGCACGATATCGGCGACGTCGAAATCCTCGCGTTGGGGCTCGACTTCGGCTTCGCGCGCCAGGATCAGGAAGGCGTCGATCACCGCTTCCATGTCGCGGCCGGCGCGCTGGATGCGCTGTAGTGCGCGCGCGACGCGCGGTGGCGAATCCTCCGCCATCGCCATGTCGCTGGCCACGCGGATCACCGTCAGCGGCGTCCGCAGTTCGTGGCTGGCATCGCGGGTGAAGTCGCGCTCGCGCGCCACGTGCGCGGTCACGCGCTGGGCCAGCCCGTGCAGCGCCGAAGCCAGTTGGCGCGCTTCGCCCTGCACTTCCTTCGGCAGCCGGTCCGAAGCCAGCGAACTGACGTCCGGCCGGCGCGGATCCCACTCGCCCACCTGCCGGGCCAGCCAGCTGACCGGCGACACCAGCCGCTTGGAGGACCGATAGGTCAGCCACGACACCAGGTAGATCGCGATCAAGGTCATGATGATCGGCAAGGTGCCGAAGTAGAACGCCATGCGCTCGGCCTGCGAACGCAGGAAGACCAGGTACAGGCGTCCGGCCGGCTTCTCGTCCACCAGCACCAGCATGTCGTCTTCTTTCAACTCGTGGAAACCCGGCTTCAGATCGCGCAGGTTCGCCGGCAGCACCAGATTGGAATGCCCCTTCACCACCAGATAGCCGCGCAGGTTGAAGGTATTGGGCGGCGGCTGCGCCTCGGACGCGTTGTAGAGATCCCAGAAATGGGTCGCCTCTTCCTGCAGCGCGGTATTCATCAGGCTGTGCTTGATGACCGCCGAAATCAGGTACACGCCCAGCACGATCGCAAGACTGACCATGACCGCCTGCAGGATGAAGGCGATCCTGAGTTTGCGTGGCAGGCCTTGCGGCATCGGCGCGTCCTAGGACCGGTCAAGGCTACCGGGATAGGCCACGTTGCCGCATCCGGCGCTCAGGCGGTGGTGCGCGGCGCCGTGGCAGCGCGGCCGCCACGCGGCCACCTGAGCGCCGGACGCGGCGACCGGGTGGGCCGTCCTTGAGCACGCGCGGGGCCGCGTCGTCACTTGGTCATTTATCGGCATAAGTTCTCTCGCTCTTCCTTGCCCTACGCGCGCTCAAGTGCGACGTGACCTATCCCGGTAGCGTTAACCGGCCAAGACTAAGTGCGGATTATGCCGCGAATCCCGCCAGTCCCGTCAGCCGTGCCCCATCAGCCGATGTCCGCGATTCGGTAGCCGGCACTCTGCACGGTATGGAGCAGCGGCTTGTCGAACGGTTTGTCGATTACTTTACGCAGGTTGTACAAGTGGCTGCGCAACGTATCGGAATCGGGCAGGCCGTTGCCCCAAATCTCTCGTTCGATCTCCTGGCGAGTCACCACGCGCGGCGACTCGCGCATCAGGATGGTCAGCAGCCGCAGGCCGATGGGCGAAAGCATCAGCTCGGTGCCGCCACGGGTGGCGCGCATGCTGACGGGATCCAGGACCAGATCGGCCACTTTCAGCACTTCCGCACCGACCTGCCGGCGCTCGCGCCGGATCAGGGCGCGCAGGCGCGCTTCCAGCTCCTGGATGGCGAAAGGTTTGGTGAGGTAGTCGTCCGCACCGGAACTGAGACCGGTGAGCTTGTCGTCCAAGGTGTCGCGTGCGGTCAGCATCAGCACTGGGGTGGACTTGCGTGCCTCATTGCGCAACCGGCGGCAAACTTCCATACCGTCCAAGCGCGGCAGCATCAAATCCAGCACCAGCACGTCGTAGCTGTTCTCCACCGCCAACCGATAGCCGTCCAACCCATCGCTGGCGTAGTCCACCTCGAATCCGCGGCCTTCCAGATACTCGCCGATCATTTCCGAGATATTGCGATTGTCTTCGACGACCAGAACTAGTCCTGCTGTCTCCTGAGTGTGGCGCATGACATCTCCCGCATTTCTTCAGGTTTGTGAACGTACCCTCTGCCGGGTTGACGGCGCGTGAAGATGGGGCGGGAAATTGGAGGATGGCAGCGGTGAACGGCAACGGCGTTGGCTTTGCGTCCGCTTATCAAACCTGATTAGCGCCGAATCTGGGGCCCAAAATTGGTTTTGTCAGAGGCCCGTCCGCCAGCACTTCAGGCGAAAACGCTCTAGCCTTAGCGCTCCTTCCCAGAAGCCCTGCACCATGATCGCCCGCCTGCTCCCCGTATTGCTGTTGCTCGGTTCCAACATCTTCATGACGTTCGCCTGGTACGGGCATTTGAAATACAAGGCATCGCCTTTATGGCTGGCGATCATCGCAAGTTGGGGCATCGCATTTTTCGAATACACCTTGATGGTGCCGGCCAACCGCCTGGGTAGTTCGGTGTACTCGGTGGTGCAGTTGAAGACCATCCAGGAAATCCTGACGCTGCTGGTTTTCGCCGGCTTTTCGGTCTGGTATCTGGGGCAGCCGCTCAAATGGAACCACTACGCCGCGTTCGCGCTGATCGTTGGCGCGGCGTTCTTGATGTTCTATGAGTAAGGGCCGGGAACGAGTAGCCGGTAGCCAAACAAAGAACCTGACAAAACAACGGCAGCGTGGGCGCTATTTTCGGCTCCCGGCTCCCGGCTCCCGGCTACCAGCTCTCAGAACTTGATCTTCCCCACCAGGATGTCCTTGAACATCACCCAGTCCCCGACGAAGGAATAGAGCGGGTGCTTGAAGGTCGCGGGGCGGTTCTTTTCGAAGAAGAAATGCCCCACCCAGGCAAAGCCGTAGCCGCAGAACAACGCGGCCAACAGCCACCAGGGATTGCGTTCGATGACGGCGGCGACGGCCAGCGCCAACACACCGCAGCTGCCGATGAAATGCAGACGGCGCGATGTGCGGTTGGCGTGTTCGCTCAGATAGAACGGGTAGAACTCGCGGAAGCTGGCGAAGCGGCTCATGTTTGCCTCCCTAGGGCGTGTCATCCGGTCCGCGGCGAAAACATGATGATCGCCATGCCGGCCAGACACAATCCCGCACCCAGAAGATCCCATCGCGTCGGTTTTACCGCATCGACCAGCCACAGCCAGAGAATGGCGGCGGACACGTAGACGCCGCCATAAGCCGCATACACGCGGCCGGATGCGGTGGGGTGCAAGGTAAGCAGCCAGGCGAACAGTGCCAGGCTAACGGCAGCCGGCAGCAGCAACCAGGCGCTGCCGCCTTTGCGAAGCCAGAGATAAGGGAGGTAGCAGCCGACTATTTCGGCCAACGCAGTGATGGCGAACAGCAGAAAGGTTTTCATGCGCCGGGTTCCTGATCGTTCGGCCAGGTGGGAAAGATCTCGTCATCCCGGACCGGAGCCTGCACTCAGGCGGGATTTCCAGCGCCTTCCAGCAACTTGACCTTGTCCCAATAAGCATCCTGCTTTTCCAAGGACAGCGCGGACAGCTCCACGCCATCGGACTTGGCGAGTGCTTCCATCGCGCGGAAGCGACGCTCGAACTTCAGGTTGGCGCGGCGCATTGCGGCGCCGACGTCGACCTTCGCATGCCGGGCAAGATTGGCGGCGACGAACAACAGGTCGCCGATTTCATCTTCCAATCGCTCACGATTCGCCACCACATCGCCATGCGCGAATTCTGCGCGGACCTCTTCGATTTCTTCGTGCAACTTGGCGATCACCGGCTCCGGGCCGGGCCAATCGAAACCGACCTTGGCTGCGCGCGATTGCAGCTTCACCGCGCGTTGCCACTCGGGCAGTCCACGGGAGATGCCGGCCAATGCGGAGGTGTCTTGCTCGCCGGCGGCTTGCCGTTCGGCCTGTTTGATGGCTTCCCAATGGCGCGTCTGCGCCTCGGCATCGCCAACTTCCACATCGCCGAACACATGCGGATGGCGACGCACCATCTTGTCGCAGATCGCCGCCACGACATCCGAAAATGCAAAGGCGCCCTGCTCCTGTGCCATCTGGGCGTGAAACACCACCTGTAGCAGCAGATCGCCCAACTCGTCCTTCAACGCCGGAAGATCGCCGCGATCGATGGCGTCCGCGACTTCGTACGCTTCCTCGATGGTATACGGCGCAATGGTGGAGAAATCCTGTTGCAGATCCCAGGGACAGCACCGTCGGGATTGCGCAGCTTCGCCATGATGGCCAGCAGCTGTGCGATATCGCCATCAGCCATGGCGCGCGTGTCCGGTTCCGCCATGCCCCACTCCGCTCTCATCGTGTTCCTCATTGGCCAGCCAGTCGCGCCACGGCAACGCAAGATCGCCCAGCGCAATGAAATCACCGTTCAACAAGGTGTCGCGGCGGTTGTAGCGGAACGCGCGTCCGTCCGGAGCGAGCAAGCCACCACCGGCGGCTTCCAACACGCATTGCGCCGCGGCGGTGTCCCATTCCGAGGTCGGGCCGAACCGCGGATAGACGTCCAGCGTGCCTTCGGCGATACGGCAGAACTTGAGCGAAGAACCCAGCCCCACGGTTTCGATATCGCCCATGCGCTCCAGGAAAGCCTGCGTGCGTGCGTCGCGATGGGAGCGGCTGGCGGCCACCCGCAGCGGCGCCTGTGCCGGCACGCGAGTGCGCAGCAGCACGTCCACTTCGCCCTGGCGGCGATACGCATGCCGCCCTTCTTCGGCATGCCAAAGCTCGCCGGTCGCCGGCGCGTACACCACGCCGAAGATCGGTACGTTGTGTTGGATCAGCGCAATGTTGACGGTGAATTCGCCATTGCGCTTGACGAACTCGCGCGTGCCGTCCAGCGGGTCCACCAACCAATAGGTCGACCACTGGCGGCGCACCGACCACGGAATGTCGGCGGCTTCTTCCGACAACACCGGCCATTCGGGCTTCAGCCGCTGCAGGCCCTCGACGATGATGTGGTGTGCGGCCATGTCCGCGGCGGTCAATGGGCTGGCGTCCGCCTTGTGTTCCACTTCAAACGCGTTTTCGTATACGGCCATGATCGCCGCGCCCGCGTCGCGGGCGATGATGATGACGGCTTCGTTGAGATCGACGGCCATTCGGATCATGGTCGACTACGCAGCCATTCGCGGGCGATGAACAAAGCGGCCAGCGAACGACCTTCCGAAAAATCCTCGCGCAGCATCAGGCTGTCGAGGGCATCGAGTTTCCACGGCACTACTTCCAACTCCTCAGGTTCATCCCCGGGCAAGCGCTCCGGGTAAAGATCGCGCGCCAGCACCAGCCACGATTGGTGGCTCATATAGGTGGGCGCAAGGCTCAGCGTCCGCAGCACGTCGATGCGGCGGGCGCCATAGCCGGCTTCTTCCTTCATTTCGCGGTCGGCGGCCTGCTCCGGGGTTTCTCCGGCATCGATACGGCCCTTCACCAGCCCCAACTCGTAGCGATGGACGCCGGCGGCGTACTCGCGCACCAGCAAAACGGTGTCGTCGTCGATCATCGGCACCACCACCACCGCACCATGGCCCTGGGTCTTGAGCCGGTGGAAACGCCGGCGTTCGCCGTTGCTGAATTCCAGGTCGAGTTCTTCGACGTACCGCCCTGGCCCTTCGGCACGTTCGGTGATGCCGTGAATGGTGGGCAGACGACGGCTCACGTGGGGTCACGGAAGGGGTGGGGGCGGCCGGCGGGCGCGACCGATATGATGGGGGAATGCGAAAAACGGATCATGAAGAGAGAATGCTAACAGAGGCCGATGCCTGGCGTAGGCGCGATTTGTCGGTGGTGTGGCATCCCTGCACGCAGATGCGCGAGCACCCCGACACCTTGCCGCTGGTTCCGATAGCCCGTGGCGATGGCGCCTGGCTGATCGGCCATGACGGTCAGCGCTATCTGGACGCGGTCAGCAGTTGGTGGACCAATCTGTTCGGCCATGCTGAACCGCGCATCGGCGCCGCCCTCGCCCGCCAGGCCGGGCAGCTGGAGCACGTGATGCTGGCCGGGTTCACTCACGAGCCGGCAGTGGAACTGGCGGAAAAACTTTTGGCCATCGCGCCACGACAGCCCGGCCGGCCGCCGCTGGCCAAGGTGTTCTATGCCGACAACGGTTCGGCAGGCGTGGAAGTGGCGCTGAAGATGGCGTTCCACTATTTCCATAACCGTGGCGAAACGCGCCGCACCCGGTTCATCGCGCTGGAAAACGGATATCACGGGGAGACCATCGGCGCACTCGCGGTCGGCGACATCCCGCTGTATCGGCGGGTCTATGCGCCGCTGCTGGCGGAAGCCTTGTTCGCACCGTCACCCGACGCCTATCTGGCTGGCCCGGACGAGTCCGCAGAAGATCGCGCGCGCCATGCCGCCGACGCTCTGGCCGATCTGCTGGACCAGCACCCCGGCGAAATATGTGCCCTTGTAATGGAGCCGCGTGTGCAATGTGCCGGTGGCATGCGGATGCACCACCCGGAATACCTGCGCCGGGTGCGGCAGCTGTGCGATGCCAACGGCGTCTTCCTGATCGCCGATGAAATCGCCGTCGGCTTCGGACGCACCGGCACCATGTTCGCCAGCGAACAGAGCGGCGTCATGCCTGACCTGTTGTGCCTGTCCAAGGGATTGACCGGCGGCTTCATGCCATTGGCCGCGGTGCTGACCACGCAGGCGATCTACGACGCTTTCCTGGACGATTCGCGCGAACGCGCCTTCCTGCATTCGCACAGCTACACAGGCAACCCGCTGGCCTGCGCCACCGCGCTGGCGACGCTGGGAATTTTCGAAGAGGACGGCACGCTGGAACGTAACGTCTCCCTCGCGCAAAAAATGGCGCAACTGGCCGCACCTTTCGGCGACCACCCGCACGTTGCCGATGTACGCCAGGCGGGAATGATTGTGGCGTTCGAACTGACCCAGAATGGCGACAAGCGCACCCCGTTTCCTGGTTCCGCCCGGATCGGGCTGCGTGCCTACCGCGCTGCACTAGCCCGCGGCGTGGTGCTGCGCCCGCTCGGCGACGTGCTGTATTGGATGCCGCCCTATTGTGTGGATGATGAGCAGTTGGCATTGCTGGCGGAAACGACACGCGCGGCGATCGAAAAGGCATTGGCATGAGACTGACTCGCAGTTACCTGGACGCGGCACTGTCTCCCGGCAAGCCGGTAACGCTGCCCGAATCGGCCGCCAACCATCTCACCCGCGTGCTACGCCTGCGCGAAGGCGACGACTGCGTGCTTTTCAACGGCAACGGGCACGACTACGCGGCCAAGATCACGAGCATTGGCAAGCGCCAGGTCGTTGCCGAAGTGCTTTCGTCGCAGACAGTGGAGAACGAATCGCCCTTGATGATCACGCTGGTGCAAGGCATCGCGCGCGGCGAAAAAATGGACCTGATCCTGCAGAAAGCCACCGAGCTGGGCGTGGCTGCTGTGGTGCCGGTTATTGCGGAGCGCACGGAAGTGAAGCTGGACGCGGAGCGCGCCGAAAAACGTGTGGCGCATTGGCGTAGCGTGATGGTGTCGGCCTGCGAGCAAAGCGGCCGCGCGAGCATCCCCCGTTTGTCCGCACCCGTGTCCTTGTTTCAGGCCATAAGCGAACCCGCAGAGGAGTCTCTGCGGCTGACGCTGGATCCCTTGGGTGAAACTTCATTGGCAACCATGACGGCGCCCCCATCCGCGGCGCTCACCATTGCTATCGGACCGGAAGGCGGTTGGTCGCCACGCGACCGCGAAGCTTTGCGTGCCGCAGGCTTTATCGGCTTGCGGTTGGGGCCGCGCATATTGCGCACCGAGACGGCGGGACTAGCGGCTATCGCAGCGTTGCAGTCGCGCTTCGGCGACTTGTAGCTCCGCTGGAACGCGAACTGACGTAGAGCGGAGCTTGCTCCGCTATCGCGCTGCCTGCGCTGCTATCGACAGCGATGGCTGAGCTTGGGTAAACACCTGATTCAAAAATGCTCTACAACCACCATCAAATCTACCTACATGACGGCGCCGCGTCGCAGTTGATGCATCTTGAAAGTCGTCGTCCCCGCGCCAGCAAATCCAGTGGCTTTGGGATTTAGGAGGATTGGCGCTGGATCCGCCCGCGCAGGGACGACGAACACGAAAGGAAAGCAGAAGTTGTATGGGCCAAATGCGGCGGAAAGCGCTACCGCGAACCCGCTACTTTGAACGTCAACGCCAGTTTTGTAGCTCAGTCGCCGTGATCCTGCCGTCACGATTGCGATCCACCAACTTGAATTCGCTGCTCAACGCATGATCAGGCGGCACTTCCGCACGCGTCAGTACGCCATCGCCATTGCGATCCAGGTCTGCGATTTTGACTTGATAGTCGGCAGCGTTGGGCAGCGTGCGCGGCTGGCCCCACGTCACCGTGACCGGCCCGCTGGGTTCCTGCAGCGTCACGCTGTGGTTGCTACCGGAGGGAGTGGTCGCAGGCATGGTCGATTGCGCTGATGGCTGCGGCGAGCTTTGCGCAACTTGATTCTGCGCGGCGGCAGATGAAGCAACGCCGGCAAGAAGAAGCGTCAGAACGGGTATCTGTTTCATCACGGCTTCCTCGCTTCGAGAACAGCGAGAAGGAAGTTGGCACCACCCAGCCGAATCAAGGATGAATCGCTCGAATCAACTCCAGCCGGGGTTCAGCGCGGTGGAAGTCGCGTGAATGTTGTGTTGCGGTGAGCGGTGAGCGGTGAGCGGTGAGCGGTGAGCGGTGAGCGGTGAGCGGTG
>CBFGZY010000018.1:0-58080 GCA_965653375.1 uncultured Pseudoxanthomonas sp. | reverse complement strand
ACGCGCTCCACGCATGGCATCGCCAATACCCATCGCAACGCGTGGATGATCTGGCACGGCGACGTGGACGTGCGCGTACGCAGCGAAGGGCCGGAAAACGGCTACGCGCCGTTCGGCAATCCCTCCGGCCTCAGCAACGACCGCTCGCCCGGTGCGCACATGCGCTTCGAGGGCGCAGTGAACGTCGATGTCGCCTCGGAGGCGGAAACCTATGGCCTGGTCAGCACCGGCTTCATCGAGTTCACCTCGCCCACCGCGCCGGTGTCGTTCACCGTCGCCGCCGCTTGCAACCCGCCCAACATCCCGAATTGCGACCGTGACGTGTACGGCATCCGCAACTTCGGCACTGTCAACGTTGCCGGGGGACTGACCGTGTCGACGAGCCCGTTCGGCACTGGCACCGCGTATTCGATCTGGAGCGTGCCGCTCGACATCCAGGACGCCAGCGTCACCGTCAACCAGGCTGGCGGCCAGCGCGTGCAGCTCGATGGCGACATCGCGACCGCGACGGAAAGTGTCAACGGCCACATCGGCTCGGTCGATGTCAATTTCGACACCTCCGACTCCTGGCTGCGCGGGCGGGTCAGCGGCCGGCAGACCGATGCCGGCTTCACGGTAGGCAAAGCCGACCTGGCATTTTCCAACGGCGCGGCATGGATCCCGCAGGGCACCGGCACGCTGAGCAACGATTTCGGCTCAGGCTCGCTGAGCCTTGGCAGCAATGGCGTAATCGACATGGCCGGGCACTGGGGTAGTTTTACGCCCGGCGCCGTGCCCACACATACCTATCGCCGGTTGCAGATCGACAGCAGCAACACCAGTACGGGCGCCAGCGTCGCGCTGGCTGATGGCGCGAAGTTCATGCTGCTCAGCGACATCGCCGGCAAATCCGGCACGGCCACCGCCGACAAGATCGTGTTCGGCAGCGGCATCAGGAATTTCTCCGCGGTCGGCACACAGGGTGTGCAGATCGTCTACGACCCGGTGCTGGACGACACCTCTTGGGTGAACGCTACGGCCATCCGAAACGGCAAATCGATTGCCGCCACTTCGCCGATCGACATCGTCGACGCCAGCGCAGCCGCCGGCGGCACCGCTGCATTTTCCGCAGTAGCGGGCGTAAACGGCCGATGGAGCGGAACCTACGAGAACGCTCTGGTGCAGTTCACCTACGTGCCGCAGGTGCGACTGTCCGCTGATGGAAAGAAGATCGTACTGACGGGCATCAATATTGTTGGCACGGGCACGGGCACGGGCACGGGTACGGGTACGGGTACGGGTACTGGCACAGGCACAGGCACTGGTACTGGTACTGGCACGGGAACTGGAACTGGAACTGGAACTGGAACCGGCACGGGCGACGTCATCGGCATCCTGCCATCGCAAACAGTGATGGCGGCAGCCGATGCCGCGGACAGCCTCGCCAACCTGTGGAAGATCAGCGGGCAAACGTCGCTACAGCATCTTCGTAGCCAGTCGCGTACTCAACGCGACGTCGACCTGGAACAGAGCAGCGTGTGGGCAAAGGCCACCACCGGCGAAATCACCGCGAAGACCGCATATTCGCACCGTTACCGTCAGAACTACAGTGGCGTGACGGTCGGTGCGGATCGCAGCTTTGCACTCGATGCCGCCACGGGCTCGCTTGGCTTCAGTGCAGGGAGCATCCGCTCGAATGCCGACTACATGCAAGGGCGAGGCGATCTGACCGGAACGACGCTTGGGCTGTATGGCCAGTGGAGTGCCGACAACGGCAACTACGCGCTGCTTGGAGCCAATGCTTCGTCGTTGAAGAACCGATACACCACACGCGATTCTGAAGGCCGCGCCATCAGCGGCGAGTATCGGACCGAGGCAGGCCAACTGTATGTCGAAGGCGGCCACACATTCGAACTTGCGAGCGCCTACTACATCGAACCCTATCTCGGCCTGTCTGCAGGGATCATCCGCGGCAACGCACACACCACAAGCAACGGTGTGCGGATCGATCAGGACAAGCTCGATACGTCATTCGCACGCACCGGCGTCACCTTCGGAAAAGCGCTGCAGAGCGCGCGACACCAGGGCAATGTATATGCGCGGGTATCGGCGCTGCATTACCTGGGCGACGACCTGGAGATCGTTGCTTCAAAAGACGGCGGCAGCATCGTTCCCGATACGCTGGATCGGAAAGGCACCGAAGGCGAGTTGGTGGTAGGCGGCGATATCGTCTTCGGAAACCAGCGCACCGGATTGTTCCTGGAAGCATCGGGGACTACCCGCGCGGAAACCAAGCAACATTGGACCTTCCAGGCCGGGTTCCGGCACAACTGGTAGTCCTGGCTACGCTTGCTCGATTCCATCAACGGGCCTCATAAAGAGGCCCGTTGTAAGAAGCGTGTGACCCTCCAGCCACTACAAGCCGAGATCGACGGAGCTGCTTCGTTCGGCCTAGTTGCGCTGCCGCTCTTTTCAATGCCCCAGACGAACGTCGGGGGAGTGCCCTGCGTCCATCACAAGTCCAAATCGATTGCGCAAAAGTGGCGTAACTTGGTAAGAGCAGGAGCGGTGGAGACGCCCACCATACGCCCATGATTTCAGCGATTGCCGCCACTCATCGGATTGCCCTGCAAGCATCACGGATGGGAGCGCTAGTAATTGCATTACGCAAAATCGGCAGGATCGTTCTGCTGATTCGATTCTCATCAGTAAACGCGTTTACGGATTAGCGATAAACCATCGTTGGAACCATAGTTCCCTCGCGGCATGGCCGATGAACGGCAAGAACGACAGTAGTGCCGCTCATCCGACGCCGGCCTCGGACAAGAGAGCTTCGGAACGGACATCACGCATTGTGTTTCGGCCTGCTGATGGAATGACGCGCCGCCGAAGCACGCTCGCATTTGCAGATGGCGCTGAAATGCGCGCCGGTATCGCCGATCGCGGCAAACAATCAACGGTAGCCCACAGCATTTCCAAGGAGGAACCACCGTGGCTAACGGAATTTCTTTCAACCTCTCAAAGATACTCGCAGCCTCGCAGGTCGCATTGCTATTTCTAATCTTCGCTTTGCCGGCAACACCCGCTCACTCCCAGAATGGCGGCCTGCTAGAGGCCGTTTGCACGGGACCGCTGAAGTTGGAGTTCAACCCCGGACTCGGGCTGATACCCAAACCCGTCGTCGCAACGGGAGAAGGCGCCATCAGCTGCGTTTTTACCCAGGACTTCTCCACGCATGAGGCGCTCGTGGTGGATTTGATCGGCACAGGCGACAGTATCTCGTGCCTGTTCAATGGCGGCGTGGAAGGCAGCATGCGTTTCGAATGGGACGATTCGAGCACCAGCACCGTGCATTGGTCCAGCCTGAAACTGGAAGGCCTCGGTCTCCCCGCGGTACAGCGCGTCTTCGTGATGAGCGGTACGGTGGTCGAGGGAAAGTTCGCCGGCAGCCAGGCCGTTCTAACTTACAACGATGTTCCGAGCCTGACCTATTTGAATTGCTTTCACGGCAATCTTACCGAGATCGATGGCAGCCCCATTGGCACGATCACCCGGCCTCTTCCATAGAAATGCATATGCCCTAGCGCGGCGTGCGCGATAACGAAGGACGCGCGGAGCATGCAGACCCGGAAGTTGCAAAAAAAAGCCCGGATAGCTTCGCTATCCGGGCTAGGTTATTGCGCTGGCTTGAACAAACACGACGGTGGCATCGACCGATGCCACCGCCTGCAGCCTGACTCAGCCTGCCTGGGTAGCCAGCTCCTGCACGTGCAGGTCGAACTCGTTGCTCACGGAGAACGAGTAGCTATGCTCCACTCCGCCGGTGGTGATTGCATCCGGCGAAATATCCAGCTGGCCGGTGACGTCTTCCAGCGACAACTGGTTGCCGTTGGCCTGGGATAGCCACGCCACCGGGTCGCCGGCCAGCAGGTCGTCCCGTGTATCCAGCGCCAGCAAATCGACCAGTGTCAGCTTGTGCAGGTCGTCGCCGCCATTGACCTTGCTTTCGGCGACGTTCACCACATTGCCCAGGTCCAGGATCCCCATATCGAACGAGGCCATGTCGGTGGCAACTGCAGTGTCCGCGGCGACCGGCACATCGACAATGAGACTGTGCGCGTCGGAGACACCGCTTTCCACACCGTCGATGCTGGCTACGGCTTCAAAATAGCTCTGCCCGGCCGGCAGATCCGTCTTGGGGGTCAAATCCCAACGGCCGTCCGGATCGGCTTGCACCGAGCCAACCGTCATGACGTCGCCACCCGGCAGTGCTACGGACACGGTGACCAGTGCACCAGGATCCGCGGTGCCGACCAAGGTGGGGCGACGATCGTCGCTGTGTTCGCCGAACGTCAGCTCACCCGTTACCGGCCCGATATTGTCGATCAGGGCATCGATGGTCGGTGTGGTAACCACTACCGATGTCAGGTCCGTGAAGATCGTATGCACTTCGGACGCCGCGCTCTGCGGGCCATTGGCTGTCCAGCCGGCGGTTGCGCTCAGGTCGTGCTGGTCGGCCGACAGTTCGGTCTTCGGATAGAAAATCCACTTGCCAGAGCTATACGCCTGCGTCGAGCCCAGCACGGTGGTGCCGTCATAAATGGTCACTATCGAACCCGGATCGGCGATACCGCTGATGCCTGGCATACGGTCATCGGTATGCCCGTTCTGTCCAATCGGGCCGACCACGGCACCCGCGCCATCCAGCACTTCCGTGATCGTCGGCGCTGACGGCAGCGTTGCCGAATCGAACACCGTGATCACATACGGTTCCGATGCCGGGCTCGACTGGCCTGCACGATTGGTCTGGCTAACAACGAACTCGTAGGTGCCGTTGGCCAACGCTGCGCTTGTAGGTACCTGATACGACCACATACCAAACCCGTTGACCGGCACCGTTACGGTTTGGTCGCCGTAGCTGAGCTTCACCGTCGCTCCGGGTTCGCCGCGGCCTTGCAGGAACGGCGTGCGGTCATCGCTCGACTCGCCGTTGCCGACGAACGTGAAGTCCCATGGCTTGCCAGGCACCACATTGTCGGTCACCGTCTCGATGACCGGCGGTGGCAACGACGCCGCCTGCATCGCATCAACGGTGACCACGTACGGCTGCGATGCCGGGCTGGACGCGCCGGCCTGATTGACCTGCGTTGCGGAGAACTCGTAAGTGCCATTGTCCAGCGGAGCATTGTTCGGCACCTGGAACTGCCAGTCGCCATAACGGCCGACGGTGACCGAGCCCAGCACCTGGTCGCCATAGCTGATGGTCAGCGTGGCACCGGCTTCACCGCGGCCCTGCAGATAAGGCGTGCGATCGTCGCTGGATTGACCGTTGGCAATGGTTTGCCAAGCGCCATTAGGGCTTACATTGTCGAGCACCACATCAATGACGGGCGCCGCCAGTGCCGGGATCGGCGACGGACCTGTTGCCGTATCGATGACGGTGATTACATAGGACTCTGACAGCTGGCTCGATGGGCCGCCCGGCTGGACGACTTGGCTGACCACGAGCTCATGGGTGCCGTTGGTCAAAGCCAAATTGTCCGGCACCTGATATTCCCAGTTACCAAAGGGGCCAGCGATCACCGTGCCCAGCACGTCGCCGTCAACGCTGATCGTTACAGTGGCTCCACGTTCGGCGCGGCCTTGCAGAAGCGGGGTGCGGTCGTCGCTCGATTGGCCGCTACGGACGGCTTCGTAATCCCATTGATTGCCGCCAGGAGTCACGTTGTCGTATGCGATCTCGATAACCGGTGCCGGTGGCGGTGTCGCCTCAAGTACGGTGATCACATAGGGAGCCGACGGCAGGCTGGTCTGGCCGCCTGTATTGGTCTGGCTGACCACCAGCTCATAAGTGCCGCTTTCCAGAGCAGCGTCGGCCGACACCTGATAGGTCCATGTACCGAACATACCCACCTTGGTCGTGCCCAATACTTGGTCGCCGTCGCTGATGGTCACCGTCGCGCCCGGCTCGCCACGGCCACGCAAGGTTGGCGTAAGGTCCTGGGTCGATTGACCATTCTGGATACTGGTAATGCCGCCCCATACCGACACATTGTCCTGCACCGAGTCGAGAGTCGGCGCTGCAGGTGCGGCTTGCGGCGCGGCCTCCGTTTCAACGACCAGATCAGGGGTTGTGACTGGATTAGTCGCCGATACCGGAGCCGCCACATTGACGAAGTATGGCTCCGAACGCGAAATCTGCTGGCCGGCATCATTGAACTGACGGGCTATGAGTGCATAGCCGCCGTTGGCGAGTGCGTCATTCGCCGGAATCTGGTACGACCACATGCCGTTCTGATCCACGGTCACCGTGCCCAGCACGTCGTTGGCGTCGGTCGATTTGGTGATGGTCAGCGTCGCGCCCGGCTCGCCCCAGCCCCGCAGGAGCGGCGTGCTGTCGTCGGTCGACCCCTGGTTGCGGACGTACGTATTGTTCGGCCCATCATTGTCTACGACCGAGGTAATCCGCGGTTGCACCGACGTCGATGCCAGCACCGACTCGGTGAGCACAGTCTGTTCCGACAAACGATTGCCGGTTCCACGCGACTGATTACGATCATTACTCATTTATTTTTTCTCAAGTTGTGTATTGAAGTTACTGCGATTCCGCGCGGATAAATCGCCATCCATGGCTTGCTCGCGAAAAGATTTGTTCCGGCATCGGAGCCGAACATGATGAAGAGACAAGAGGAGCTCGAATGGATTCAGTACGAATCCGAGAAGATTTACCCACTATTCACGACAAAATAATCACAAAATCCGCAAGGCGCCTGATATAAGCGGATATCCGCATAAATCTTCACCTGCATTGGTGAGATGTATAGGCGCAAGTACGACATTTTTTGAGATTTTAATTAGTCACACAAGAAGAAGATCAATATTCGATGTTAGCTGTTTACAGCTTTCCGTCGCCTATCTGTTTGTGTGCTTTCGCTACTAGCGACAAATGTGAAATCACTCATGCAGGGTGAAATGACCACCTTCATTCGAAAAAATGATCATTTAGTGGTCGAACCCTTTCTCAATCGGAAACCCGATTAGCTCGGCTACCGCCACATGGGCAATGAAGCGGCCTGGGCGAGGCCGAAGATCGCATCGCGAGTCGCGGGTTTCCAAAAAGGAGTTTGACTCAGGTTTTCCGGCCAAGTCCGAGGCAGGCTCTAGCCTCGTCAGGCCAGAAAGCGCTATCGTTTATCCAAGCGCTGGGGAGCGCGATAACCAAGGGGAGTAAGAAGCATGATGCGCATTCTGACGGCGCTGGCGCTGGGCATGATGTTGGCGCCTGGCCTTGCGAACGCTCGGCCGAAACAGGTCATCTTTGAGAACGAAATGAGACAGCAGGAAGGTGCTGCTGCTTTCTACATGGACCGTGCGGGAGATTTGTATCCACCCGCTGCGGTGAAGCTCGATACCCTTTACCTGATCAATGTGCGGTCTGGGGAACGACCGACAGTCCCCCCGAGCAGTGCCGATTTCGCGACGCTCAAATCGCTTTATCGCTGGAAGTCCAGCCGCCCGCAAGATACCGACTGGCCGGCTCTGCTGGCGCATACGGGAGTCGTTGCCAGTGGCGATTTCGACCGAGATTGGGCTTCCGTCCAGATCGCCTTGCGTGGCGAAGCAGCGCAGATGATCACCGCACTGGGAAAGTCGCATGATGACGTAGTGCTGCTGATCCACGGCTACAACAACGATCACGACAAAGCGAAGACGTGGTATGCGCACGTCGAGGGAAAACTGAGAAACGAGGCAGGAACTCACGACCGGCGCATCGCGTTTGTTCGCATGTATTGGGATGGCCTTGCCGGCAAGACACCGCTTTTCATCTGGGACAACGCCCAGTACAACGGTTTTCTGGTCGGACTCGAGTTGCGTCGCCTGCTGCAGCAGGTCGATGGCGCCACTCCGCTTCGCGTGTTCACGCACAGCTCGGGCGCTTACGTCATAGCCAATGCTTTGGGCGACGGCTCGGCCGCCGCGCAGCTGAGCCGGCTCCCGAAATATTATCCAAGCCTAGCGGCCGGCCAGGAGGGGTACGCACCGCCGATGCAGCTTCGCGATCTGCGCGTGGCGATGCTCGTGCCGGCGCAACCCACGACCGCATTCGCGCACTATTTCCGCAACGCCGGCGGCGATGGCATCGATGCCAGCAAGAAAGCCGCCGTGCCGCAGCGGCTGATTCTCGGCCTAAGCAAGCGCGACTTCGCTACGAACAAAGCTGGAATCATTCCCTGCCACTGGAAAGGGGCTACCTGCATGGCGGTGGAAATCGATGAGTCCTGCCGGCAGGTCGCGAAAGACCTCGGTATCCAGCCGCCGCAGTTGATGGCGGTCAATTTTGCACGACAGGGCCTGGTACACGGCCACGGCGTCGATCGCTATACCGACGATGCGGAATGGCCCGAACTTACCCGAGCACTGCTGGCGCCCGATCCGGGGATGCCCGTCGGAACCCGAACGCTGTGTCCGGCGCCAGCGACGGTCGCTGCGGATTGAGTATCCGCGGCCAAGGCCGATTACCGCAGATACCGTGTAGCAAATAACAGCAGCAGTCGCTTCCGGTCGGCCGAATGGCCGACCGGAAGTCGCCCTATTTTCTACAGGTTTTCAGGTTCCAGAATCACCGCGGCACCACCGGCCGGCGATTGGCGCAGGACGAGGGTGTCGCGCGCGGTGACGATGCGTTCGCTGCGGCGGACTTGGTCGGGCGCGTCGCCGTCTTCCCATACTGTCGCGCGGTATCGGCCCTTGGGAAGAAAGCTCAACGACACACTCGCAGTGCGGGCTTGCTCGGCCGTCATCGCACCGAGGTACCAAACCGCGCCAGAACGTCGCGTCAGCACGATGTCGCGTCCCGGCTCGCCGGCCAGAAAGCGCGTTTCGTCCCAAGCGGTGGGCACGCGGCGGATGAATTCAAAGCCGGCTGCATCGCGGTAGGCATCCGGATCGTCGGCCACCATCTGCAACGGGCTGTCATAGACCACAAACATCGCCAGCGCCTGGCCGCGGGTGGTCTGGGTGAACGGCAGCACGTCGCTCACCTCGAAGGTCGCGGGCGTGCGGTTGCGGAAGCCACCCGGCGTGTAATCCATCGGACCGGTAAGCATGCGCGTGTAAGGCAGCATCAGGTTGTGGCGCGCGGTGATGAGGTTGGTCCACTTGTTCCACTCGGCGCCCATCACTCCTTCTTGAGTGATGAAGTTCGGGTAGGTGCGTTGCAGGCCGGCAGGCATGTAGGCGCCATGCAGATTCAGCAGCAGTCGGCGTTTGGCGGTGGCCGCGGCGATGCGCTCGTGGAACTCGACCATTTCCTGATCGTCGCGTTCCATGAAGTCGACCTTGATGCCGCGGATGCCCCAGCGCACCCAGGTGTCCAGCACCTCGTCCATGCGCGCGGACATATGCTGCCAGTGCGCCCACAGCAACAGGCCCACGCCTTTGGATTCGGCGTAGCGCACCAGGGCGGGCATGTCCACGCCATCGACCGGGCGGGTGAGATCGGTTTCCGGTTGCGCTTCGCAGCAGGGGCCGCTACCCCAAGCCCAGCCGGCGTCCAGCAGCGCATAGGGAAGGCCGGATTCAGCGGCGAAATCGATGTAGCGGCGGAAGGCGTCCATCTCCGCCTTGGCGCCTTCGCTGGGCCCGGACCACCAGTTCCAGGCCGCCTTACCGGGCTTGACCCAGCTGAAGTCGCCCTCTGGCGGCGGGTTGAGGTTGCCCACCAGCGACGAGGCGATGAGGTCGCCCGCGCGGTCGGCCATCATCACCACGCGCCAGGCCGTCCTGAGCCCGCTGCGGGAGACATAGGCCGGCCCGTCGCGTCCCGGCACGGCCGACAGGCGCACCTGCATGGCCGCGTCCTGCCGCCACAGCGACGCACCCGTGTAGCCCTGCAGGTAGGACTGGGTAATGGCGTAGTGCGCGCGGCCCGAGGCGGTGGCGCAGACCAGGGGCACGTCGTAGCCCTTGTCGGTGGCCAGTTCGGAGATGCGCTGACGCTCGAACGGCTTTTCGTGCGAGCGGTAGAACTCGGTGGCCAGGCAGAACGGGTCGCCCGCCGGCACAAAGGCGGTGCGCTCGCCGCGCAAGCGCACCGGCGCCGGATCGTCGATGCGGTAGCGGAACGCAACGCCGTCGTCGTAGGCGCGCACATCGACAATGAGCCTGCGTGCGCTCGCGTCTGTCTCGAGGAAGGTCAGCGTCGCACCGCGGTAGCGGTCGCGCGCCACGGATACCTTGGTTGCGATCAGTGGGATCTCACGGTCCACGTCGGCGTCTTCGCGGCTTTCGAGCTTCAGTGCGCCGAATGCGGGAGCGCCGTCGAGTTCCAGACCCAATGGCGACGCGGCGACGACGGTTTCACCGCGCCACAGCACCGAGAACCGGCTGGCATCGTCCTCGACGCGTATCGCCGCGCGGCCGTCCGGCGACACGATCGCCACTTGCCCTGCAAAGGCCGAAGCTGCCGCGGTCGCGGCCCAAGTCGCAATGGCGATTTTCGCGAATGCTTTCATCTACGCTCTCTCTTGTACGGATAGGGTCGTTCGGTCGGCCAGCGTCGTGGCGAGGTGGTGTTGGACAATGGCCGGTCGTTGCGCACGTCGGTCAGCACTCGCATCGCGTCACTTCCCTGCGCCATCTGCGGCGCCGTCACATACCGCGCCAATAGCCGGATGTAGGAGGTCTGGTAGCCGTTGGAGTTTTCGGTGACCGACCACGAGTTCAGCGGCCAACTGTCGTTGAAATCCTTGTACGACTTCTGTGCCGGTTGACCATACGGCGGCGAGGGCCGGGCCGAGCCGCAGCGCACCGATATGGAGGGACAGCGCTCGTCCCAGTCGTATTGCGTGTTGTTGGCACCGCCCACCAAAAACCCCGGCGCCGGGCCGTATTGCGAGTCCCGCACGCTGTCCCATGCGCTGCCGTCGGCGAACCATGAGTGGAAAAACTGGTCCACCGAGTTCTCCGCGCCATACGCCGCCATATTCGACAGGTACACCTTGCCCAGCGGGTTGACGCCATGCAGATAGTGCAAGTACGCCGCGCCCGCATCTGCGATCTCCGCTGAGCTGTGCTGGCTCAGGCCGTATAGCCTCTGGTCGGCGAACATGCCGCCTGCAAGTGCCTTTATCCCGTTGCTGCCCCACACGTAGCTATCGAGATAGGCGCGGTACGGATCGCGCTGCGCCGCAATGGCACCCCATCCGGCATAGTCGGAACGGTCCCACAACTCGGTATAGCGAGTACGGATGTTCTGCGCCACGCTGGCGGTGGCGCCCGGCAGCGACGCGTAGTAAAGCAGTGGTCGATTCACACCGGCGCCGTAGGGCGACAACCACCACGAACTCATCATCTGCACTTCGGTGTAGTGGGCGTCGACGTAGCTGCGATAGGTCGTATTGCCAGTCAGTGCATACAGATAGATCGCCGCCACCAGACGCAGGTTGGCACGGCCGGTGTCGTCGGTTTCCTGTTGGCCGGCACCCAGGCCCTGCGTACCGCGCGAAGCGTCGTTGTTGTAGAAGAGCACGTTGGGATTGGCGTTGGCCCAGTTCCAGGCCCGCTCCGCACGCAGCCTCAGGTCGGCGGCGTAGGCATCGTAGGCCGGCGTGTTCAACGAGGCGTATACCTGCGCGCCATAAGCGTAGGCCGCTGCCGATGCCAACGTCGCCGAGGTGTTCGCATCGCCATACAGGCTCTGCCGAGTGGCCGCGGAAGGCAGGCCACCACCATCGGCCGAAGCGAGCCCCACGATGGACAGCACGGACCCATCGTTGTTCTGCATCCGCACCAGCCAATCCAGGCCCCACTTCACCTCGTCCAGGATGTCGGGTACACCGTTGCCGGATTCGGGCAGGTTGAAATCGTCCGTCCACACCGTTTCGTTCTCGGTGTAGGCATGCAGCAGGTCGACGACGTAGTTCGCGCCCCAGCTGGTGTACTTGTTGAAGTCGCCGGCGTCGTACCAGCCGCCATGCAAGTCGCGCTGGGTCGATGCATCGCCGGTCGCGTTGTAGCGGCGCGCCTGCGTGTCCTGCAGTGCACCCATGTGGCTCGCGCTGTCGGCCCACTTGCTGCCCGCGTACTGCGCCAGCTTGGCGTGGCCGGCGCGCTGATAAAAGAAGGTGCGTACTGCCTGCACCAACACCGGCCGGTACACGTTGGCACCGATCTCGAATCGCGCCGACCGAACATTGCGCGCCACGTCCACCACCTCGTAGGTGCCTGGCGCGGTGACGGCGCTGAAGTCGAAATGCCAAACACGGTCGCCGGACGAGGTGTCGACTTCGCCGTTCTTCCAAGGCGTGGGCGAACCGCTGAACACCACCGTGTTCGTTGCCGTGTTGACTACCCGCAGCGTCGCGTGTGGCCGGTACTGGTCCGCACTGTCGAAGCCGTTTACCGGATCGCGCAGCACGGCCACTTTCTTCAGGCCGGGCAGATAACCAAACTGATCCACGACGATGAAGGGGCCATTGCCGACGACCTCTCTCAATCTGGCCGGCAGCGGCCCTCCCATGACTTGCGCGGAAGCCGTTACCGCCATGGGTGCGGCCGCGGCAGAAGATGCGGATGGTGGCGAGGTTTCGCCCGCTCCACAGGCCGACAAGCCGGCCACCATTGCGAACAGAACGGATAAGGCCAGCGTGTCCCGCAAGTAGTGTTGTTTCATTGCGTGTTCCACTTCGGTTCGGAAGGTGAGTAATCGTGTTGGAGCAACAACGCCGCAAGTCCTTGCCATCGCGCGGCAACCGCGGCGATCCTCCAGGACTATTCCTTCATCCGCATCCTGGTCTCATGCCAGGCCATTGCCGCGAATTTTCAGGGCGATGGCGATCGAACCGGCCAGCGCTTCGGGCAGACGCACTTCCAGGCCTTTGCGACTACGCGTGAATGGCAGGCTTTCCGTCGAACCCAGCGCCTCGACGCGTTCGATGGCGCCCGGCGCCAGCGCCGATTCCTCGCCCAGCGTCTGGATACGCAGCACCCCGCTGTTGGGCCAACCGAGCGCGATGGCGTAAAGAGCGCCACCCTGGGTCGTGAAGCGGATGTCCTCGGCGGTGAGAGGCTTGGAGTTGCCCTCACTGAACATGCCGCTGCCCACGCGCGTGGGCCCTTCGCCGAAAGTGCGCCACGGACGAGTGCCATAGATGGCCTCGCCATTGCGCGCCATCCATGCGGCGATGTCCTCCAGGATCTTGCGCTCGTCGGCATCGATGCTGCCATCGCCGCGCATCGGAACCGACAGCAGCAGGTTGCCGTTCTTGGAAACGATGTCGCACAGGCGATGGATCACGGTGCTCGCAGGCTTGTACTGGTGGTTGTCGAAGACGGAGCGGGCGTAGTGCCAGTCGCCAAGGCAAGTGCAGGTCTGCCAGGGTTGCGGCTCCATGTTCTCGCGAAAGCCGCGCTCCACATCCTCGACGACGCCAGGGCGCCATTCGGTCGGCAGCTCCTTGGCGTTGATCACCGCCTCCAGCTTGCCGCCGTTCCAGGCCATGCTGGCGTTGTAGTAGTGGGCGGCAATGTCCAGCCCGGCCTGGCCCAGCGGCAGGCCGTGGTTGTCCATGTAAACGAGGTCCGGGCGGTAGCTGTCGATGAGATCACGGCATCGCAGGAACCACTGGCGCGTGAAGCCCGGGTTGTGCAGCGGCGGCTTCTCGTCCCAGTGGGCTGTGTGGCTCTGCTGCCAGGCTTCGACGCTACGGATGGTCTTGAAGCCATCGGGCATGACGATGTTGCGGCCGGTGTAGAGCTGTTGTGGGTCGAGGCCTTCCCACCACTTGCCGCGGCCATCGGCCTTGGTCAGGTGGAAGGCGTCGTAGCGTTGGCCGGCGTAAGGGCCTTCGGGATCGTAGCCGTAGGCCGGTTGGTACCAATGCCAGGCGTGCGCGCCATGATTGCTGACGCCGAAGCGCAGCCCGCGGGCGCGCGCAGCCTTGGCCCAGATGCCGATGAGGTCCTTCTTGGGACCCACGCGCAGGGTGTTCCAGCCGTGGTACTTGGAGTTGTAGGCATCAAGGTTGTCGTGGTGGTTGGCCATCGCGACGAAGTACTTGGCGCCGGCTTTCACGTATAGGTCGAGCAGCGCGTCAGGGTCCCAGTTCTCGGCCTTCCAGCGGTTTTGGATCTCCATGAAACCGAACTTGGTGGGATGACCGTAGTTCTTGACGTGGTGGTCGTATTGCCAGTTGCCCTGGATGTACATACGGCGCGCATACCAGTCGCCCATTTCGGGCACGCATTGCGCGCCCCAATGCGCCCAGATGCCGAACTTGGCATCGCGGAACCAATCCGGCGTGCGGTAGCCGTCCACCAGCGAATCCCAGCTCGGCACGAACGCAGGCGCAGGCGATGCGGCACCGGCACTCCACAACGGCAGCGAGGCCACCGCAGCGGCGGATTGGATGAACGATCGGCGGGATAATTTCATCGACATGGGAAAGGGTTTCGCGATATCCGAAAGTGGATGGAGACGAAGTACAGCCGTCCGACAACTGAGCCTTGCCCCTTTGATGCGCCCCCGATTCTGCGGACTGCGTGGATATGTCACAAATGCATAAATGATCATCAGCCATACACAAATCGGTATAGAGCGCGCCGTTCGATATAGAACAGGCGATGTCCACCGGTTCACTCAGAGTTCGAAGCTCAAGCCATATCCGAACGCATATGGAGATCGGCAATATTGTTATTTTTGAAGCATGGATATGTTTTGTAGCATCGCCGCGGTAAAGCGCTAAGCGTTGCCGCGCGGTCGACGGATCCAATTCCGCATTGCCTTTCCGGGGATCGCTTCATCCGTGGGCTCACTCGAAAAGCCGACCTCGCATGGTTCGGCCCGCGAGAGTTTCCAGAACTGAGAGAGGAGCACCCGCATGAGAACGATCCCTTCCGCGACGCAGCGCCTGACCGTCGCGTTGCTGATGACGCTGGCCGCATCGCCGGCTTGGGCCGAAGTCCGCAGCCTGTCGCAAGACTGGCGGTTTCATGCCGGCGAGGCCGCAGGTGCGCAGCGCAGTGCCTTCGATGATCAGGCTTGGCACCGGGTAGCCGTACCGCATGATTTCTCGATCATGGACAAGCCCGACGGCAGCCCACCATTCGACGCGAACACCATCAGCGGCCAGGATTCGGGCTATCTGCCGGGCGGTATCGGCTGGTACCGCCGCCACCTGACGCTTACCGCGGCCGAAGCTTCCCGCATCGTGCGGCTGAACTTCGAAGCCGTGTACATGGATGCCGACATCTGGGTGAATGGCGAACACCTGAAGAAGCACCATTACGGCTATACCGCGTTTTCGGTCGATCTGACCGGCAAGGTTCGCGCGGGCGACAACACCATCGTCGTGCGCGTCGACCATGCCGATCCGTCTTCGCGCTGGTATGCCGGCTCGGGCCTCATCAGACCGGTGGCGCTGGAGATTCTCGATGCGATCCACATCGTGCCCGAAAGCGTATTCGTCACTACTCCGACGGTAAGCAAAGATCTCAGCGCAGTATCGGTACGCGCCGCCATCAGCAATCGCTCGAAGCTGACACAGTCCGCCGAATGGGTGACGCGAGTGGTTGCGGCCAGCGGCGAGACCGTCGCCCAAGCCAGGCAGACGCACGCGCTCGCCGCCGGCGCTCGTTCGGAGCGGTCGCAGGAACTGGCCATCGCCAATCCGCATCTGTGGTCCCCGGATTCGCCCCATCTCTACACGCTGGTGCAGGAAGTCCGCATCGGCGGCGCGGCGGTCGATGGTGCTGTCGTCGACGAGCGGCGCACCCGCTTCGGCATCCGCACCATCTCGCTGGATCCTGCCCATGGTCTGCGCATCAATGGCCAGTCGATAAAACTGCGCGGCGGCAACATCCACCACGACAACTACATGATCGGCGCTGCCGGCGCGCCGGATGCCGAAGTTCGCAAGGTGGCGCTGATGAAAGCCGCCGGATACAACGCCATCCGCAGCGCACACAACCCTGCCAGCCAGGCCACGCTCGACGCCGCGGACGAGCTGGGCATGCTGGTCATCAACGAAGCGTTCGACAGTTGGAAAAAAAGCAAGAAGCCGCAGGACTATTCGCGCTTCTTCGCCAAGGACTGGCAGCAGGATATCGACAGCATGGTCGTCAGCGGCCGCAACCACCCCAGCGTGCTGTTCTGGAGCATCGGCAACGAGATTCCCGAAGACGGCACGCCCGAAGGCATCGAAACCGGCCGCAAGCTCGCCGAGCGCGTGCGCTTGCTCGACCCGACGCGGCAGGTCACCCAGGCCATCAACGCCGACCCGCCGAGAAGCACCACCCAGGCCGCGCTACTCGGCGTGGCCGGCTACAACTATCACGCGCATATCTTCGCAGAGGAGCATGAGCGGCTTCCCAAGCTGACCATGTACACCTCCGAATCCGTGCCGAAGGATCTGTTTTCCTACTGGCGCACCGTCGAAAGTATGCCGTGGGTGATCGGCGACTTCGTCTGGACCGCCGTCGATTACCTGGGCGAAGCCGGCATCGGCTGGATGGGCTATAACCAGGATTGGCAGAAACTCGGTCCCTACCCCTGGCACCTGGCGTATTGCGGCGAGATCGACGCGACCGGGCGCCTGCGTCCGGCGGCCTACTATCGCCAAGTCGTATGGAAGACCGGCACAACGCCGATCTCCGCGTTCGTCCAGCAACCCAAGGGCACCGAGGATCTTCCCGACCGAAATTTTTATCCGATCACACCGCCTCATCTCGACTGGTCGCTGGACGACGTCCATCCCAGTTGGACCTGGCCGGGACAGGAAGGCAAGCACCAGGAAGTAGTGGTCTATTCCGAGTTTCCGGAAGTGGAATTGTTCCTCAACGGCAAGAGCCTCGGTCGCAAACCGGTAAGCGTAGGCAGCGAATACAAGGCCAACTATCAGGTGCCCTACACGCCTGGACGGCTGCTCGCCGTGGGCTATCGTGACGGACGCGAAGCCGGCCGCTGGGAACTGCGCACCGCAGGCCAACCAGCCTCCGCAGTCGCGTCGCTGGACCGCCCGCAGCTCACGTCCAATGGCGAGGATCTGGCTTACGTTACGGTGGAATTGCACGATGCCGACGGCACGCCGACCTACGCGCGCAACGACGATCGGAAAGTACGCGTGCGGGTGAACGGTGCAGCCACGCTGGCCGGCATCGGCAATGGGAATCCCATCGATGTTTCCAGCTTCCAGTCCGGCGAGCGCAACACGTTCCATGGACGCGTGGTCGCAGTGATTCGCGCCGGCACCCAGCCCGGCCCGATCGTCATCGATATCGAAGCGGAAGGTTTGCCTTCCCGCCAACTGCGACTGAACGCGGTGGCACCTCGTTCTTTTTGAATAGGCTGCTTGTTGTCGTCAGCCTTTATCCGCGCGAATGTCCCGGGCAATGTCGGTGAGATCGTTCCCGAACTGATGGCCGCCACTGCCGATCGGACGAACTATGGCTTGCGGAATCCGCGCTCCATGAAGCGCGAGATGGGCGAACGGAACGACATCATCGTCGCGGCAGTGATACAGGAAGATGCGGGGTATTCGTGAAAGCCTGTCGGCCATGTCGTCCGGCAATTTGAAGTCGTCGAAGTTCCACCGCTCCTCATCCCACGACGGCGCGGCAAGCACGAACAGTCCGGCGATGGCTCGTTCGACCTTTTCCTCCGCGAGGTAATTCAACACGACCGACCCGCCCAACGAGTGGCCTACCAGCACCACCTCGCCATGCATGCGCGATAACTCCAACGAGATTTTCCGCTTCCATGGCTCCATGTCGGGTTCGGCCTCGTCGGGCATCCGCGGATAGTGCACCTCGTACTTGGGACCGAGCGCTCGCCGCAACGAGTCCGCAAGCTGCACGTCCTCGTCGTACGCACCCTCGCCTCCACCTTGGATGAAGAGCACGTCGGTCGTCGTCATTCGTCTTCTCCTGTCCTGGCCATAATCGAATGCAATTGGTCGAAATCAACCCGACTTATCCAGGCTGTCCTGCTTCCGCAAACTCGGTGATGCCTGCTTGCGTCGGGCGCTCGAGATAGGTCGAAAGAACCACATAGCTTCGGGTGCCCCTGACGCCTGGCGTCGCGTAGAGTTGCGCTAGCAAGGCCTCGAGTGCGCGGCTGGAGGCGCAACGCACCTTGAGCAGCATGCTGGTGTCGCCCACCACGGAATGAATTTCTTCCACTTCCGGAAGTTCGGCCATCGACATCAGCTCCTGCGTGCCGCCCCAACCGATGCTGTCGACGTGGACGAACGCCAGCAGCGGTTTGCCGATCGCCGGCCCATCGAGCAGCGCAACCTTGCCGCGCAGGTGACCGGAGGCGCGCAGCTTCTTGACTCGCTCGTGGACCGCCGGCGCCGACATGTTGATCCGTTGGCCGAGCTCCGCATAGCTGATGTCGGCATCCTCAGCCAGCGCGCCTAATAGTTTTCGGTCGAAGGCATCCAGTGGACGCCCTGCTTGCGGGGATTTCCGAATGTCATCTGTATTTTTCAGCTTCGACATTTTTTCCCTTCCCATGAATGTCATTAAGCCTTAGAACCTGTCCAGAATCTGTCACGAGCTCCGCCATGTGCGGGGCGGAGCGCAGAATGCGTAGTGTACGTACCGGTACATGAGCATTTCGAGCACCGCATGCGTGCCAGATGGCAAGCGAAGATTTTGAGCAGGTTCTTATACAAATTACACGGAATAGGATTCTGGGACAAAGACGATGCGAAAGGTTCTTCCGCTGGCCGGATCGATTGCCGTCATTGGCGCCAACTCGCTGGCATTGAGCCCGATCGCCGGTGCCATTGCCGGTTCGTTTTCCGGTGTCGATGCCGCCGGCGTGATGATCGCGGCCGCCGCGTACGGGCTCGCAACCGCTGTCAGCGCACTGGTGCTCGCTCCCGCGATCGACAGGATCGGTCGCCAGGCTGCGCTGCTTCGCTCTTTGTTCGCATTGATGTCGGCACTGGCGTTGTCCGCGCTTGCTCCGAATATGGTCGTGCTCTGTCTCGCGCAGATGCTCGCCGGACTCGCAGCAGGCTGCGCGCTACCGGCGATATATGCGTTGTCCGCGCAGGTTGCGGAGAAAGGGCGCGAGAGCGAGACGATGGGAATCGTCCTGACCGGATGGACGGTCAGTCTGGTGCTGGGAGTCAGCCTGTCGGCGCTGATCGCAGACATTGCTCATTGGCGTGTCGTGTTCGCGGCGCTTGCCGTCGCCGCGGGATGGCTGGCCATGCTGATTCGCCGCAACCGCGATCTGGCAGCCGCGGTCCATTCCGGGCGAGCGAGTTCGCCGTTGACCGCTCTGCGGGTGCACGGCATCACCGCCGCGCTGCTGATGGTGGCGGCCTACATGACCGCGTTCTACGGGCTTTATGCGTACCTCGGCCCGCATCTCACCGACATCTTGCGGCTCTCGACCGCGTCGGCGGGTCTGGCTGCTGCCGCCTATGGGCTGGGCTTTGGGCTTGCCGCCTTCGCCGACCGCCTGCTCGACCGTTACGGCGCGGTGGCCGCGGCACCCATCGCATTCCTGGCACTGGGACTCGTCTACGTCGCGCTGGCCGCAGCTTCGGCGCATGCCGCGGTTCTCATTGCCCTCTGCTTCGCTTGGGGGCTGGCTAACCACATCGGCCTCAATCTCATCCTCGGCCGGCTCGCGGCGCTCGATCCTGACCAGCAAGGCGCCATCATGGGCCTCTATAGTGCGGTCACCTATCTGGCGGTGTTTGTCGGAGCACTCGCCTACAGGCCGCTCTTCGGATCTTTCGGTTTCGTCGGCTGCGCGCTCGCATCCGCCTGCTGCATCGTGCCCGCGCTCATGATGTCGCTCGTCCAGGCCCGACGAAAATCCGCGCCATTGGCTTGCGAAGACGAAGGCTGATGCCATTCAGCCGCCCTTTGCGCCAGAATCCAGCAGCTGCGCGGATCAGGTTGCGCAGCTGGAGGCCGGGCTCCCTCCGAGATCGTGCTAGCCGTTGAAGCCTTCCACCGGAAGTGATCCGCTATGCAACGACGGACAATTTTGACGTGGCTTTGGGTGAGCGCCTGGTGGCTGCTTACCGGACTCGTATGGACGGGGCAGATGTACGAGGCCTTCTCCGGACAGGTCGCTTCGTCCTACCTTTTGCGCACGGAGACGGCCAAGGCCGCGTTATGGATTCCGTTCACCATGTTTCTTCTGTGGTGGGTGGGTCGCCACCCTATAGAACGCGGCAGCATGCTTCGGTCGATCGGCTGGCTGGCCTTGGCCGTCGTCGGCATCATCGTTGTGCGCGCGGTGTGTGTTGCCGCGCTCAATCCCTGGATTGGCTGGTATGCGCAGTTGCCGAGCTGGCCGGCGCAACTGCGTACGAGCTTCCTCAGCAACTTGCTGACGGCCTGGATGATCATCGGTGTGGCGCATGCGCTGCTGTTCGCACAACGCGAAAGACTGCGCCAGCAACAGCATGCGGAGTTGCAGTCGCAGTTGTCCCAGGCGCGGTTCGAAGCGCTCTCGGCGCGGCTCGATCCGCATTTCCTGTTCAATGCGCTGCACTCCATCAGCGAGGTGATGCATCGTGACGTGGCGGCCGCCGACCGGATGGTGGTAGGGCTGGGTGGCCTGCTGCGCCAAAGCATCGACGGCGGGTCAGCGCAGCAGACCACATTGGGCGAAGAGATCGAGCTGATCGAGGACTACGTAGGGATCGAGCAGGTCCGCTTGGGGCCGCGACTTCGCTTCCAGCTGGACGTCGACGAATCCTTGCATTCGGCCGTGGTGCCGCGACTCTTGTTGCAACCTCTGGTTGAGAATTCGATCCGGTATGCCGTTGCTCCCCGCATCTCGCCCGGCAGCATCCGAGTGGCCGCACACAGCCGCGAGGATCGGTTGCTTCTAGAGGTCAGCGACGATGGAAGCGGTGAGACCGCGGCGGCACCGGGGCATGGCGTGGGTTTGGCAGGCGCGCGTGCCCGGCTGCAATGTCTTTACGGCGACGATTTCCGCTTTGAGGTGGAAACATCGCCTGGAAGCGGAACTTGCGTCCATATCGAGCTGCCTTTGCAACGGCTTAAGGAGACCGTATGAGCGAGCGGATTCGCGCCATCGTGGTGGACGACGAGCCGATGGCGCTCGCGCGCCTGTCGCGTTTGCTGCGCGAGGAGGATGGTGTCGACGTGGTGGCGGAATGCGGCGATGGCGCTTCCGCCATCGCCGCGCTGCGTTCGCACTCCCCCGATGTCGCCTTTCTCGACATCCGCATGCCCGGGATGGATGGGCTGCATGTTTCGGCGAATGCCGTCTCAGGCGACACCTGCGTGGTGTACGTGACCGCCCACTCAGAGCACGCTGTCCACGCGTTTGAAACCGATGCGGTCGACTATCTGCTCAAACCGTTCACCGTGCGCCGCCTGCAGGCCACGCTTACACGTCTGCGTGCGCGCCTGAACTCGCGCAGACGCGCTTTTCCCGAGCGACTTTTGTTGCAGGCCGGCGCTCGCCAGCGCCTGGTGCCTGTACACGCTATCGATTCATTGCTTGCAAGCGCCAACTATGTCGAAGTCCATTGTGGGCAGGAACGGCATTTGATACGCGAAACCCTCAATGCACTGGAGGCCAAACTGGACCCGGCGCAGTTCGTGCGCATACATCGCTCACGCGTGGTCCGCATCGGCGCCGTACGCGATGTGGAGTTGTTGCCATCGGGGCAATATCTTCTCCGCCTGCATAACTGCCAAAAACTGTCCGGCGGACGCAGCTATCGCGATCGGTTGCGAAAGGCGCTTGGAATTGGCGTGCCCGAGACGTTCTCGTAGAGCAGCCACATTCGATAGATGATCCAACGGAGCATCCGACACTCACATCGCAATTCCATTCGTTCGTCCCAAACGCCTTGCTCGGGCCAAGAATCGTTGCATCAATACGACCGCTACCCGGCGGCTGGTTGTGCACTTGATGGCTGCCAGGCTTTGACCCGAATCATCCAACTCATGGGACGAAAGATGAACCGACGAGACTTTCTGGAGGCGTGTGCGTTGGTTGCTGGCGCAGCCACGCTCACTGCTTTCCCTCTGGCATTGGGCAAGGAAAAGATGACGCTGGACGCGGCGACGTTTACCGCACTTCGCCAGTTTGCGGAAACGCCTTTCGGGCGCATCGCGTACGTAGAGCGCGGGAAGGGCCCGCCGGCACTTTTCCTGCACGGCTTGCCGCTGAATGGGTTTCATTGGCGCGGATCGCTTGAGCGCCTTTCGCCATATCGCAGATGCATCGCCCCGGACTTCATGGGGCTTGGCTACACGGAAACGTCGGCGGAACAGGATCTTTCCCCGCAAGCGCAAGCCGATATGCTGGTGGCGTTCCTGGACAGCCTTGCGATCTCCTCCATTGACCTGGTGGCCAACGACAGTGGCGTGACGATTGCGCAGCTGTTGGCCGTGCAGCATCCGGACCGTGTGCGCACGATGCTCCTGACCAATGGCGATGTGCACGAAGTCAGCCCGCCCAAGCAGCTGCGTAATTCGATCAACGCCGCCAAGGCCGGCACGTACGACCAAAAGATGCAGCAGCACTTGGAAGATCACGCCTACGCGCGCTCGGAGCGGGGCATCATCGGCTCTGCCTACATGACCCCGGCGAGCGTCTCCGACGAAGCGATCGACTACTACTTCAAGCCGTTGGTCGCATCGCCGCTGCGCAGGACACAGCTGAATCGGTACCTGGCGGCACTGGATCCCAACCCCCTGCTCGCTATCGAGCCGGCACTGCGCCGATTGGATAAACCAACCCGGATGGTGTGGGGCACGGCCGACGCGCTTTTCCCCGTCGTGTTGGCGACGTGGCTGGACAAGACCTTGCCGGATTCGCGGGGCATTCGTCTGGTCGAGGGAGGAAAGCTGTTCTGGCCCGAAGAAAAGCCGGAGATAGTCGCCGAAGAGGCGCGTATGCTTTGGGGTGTCTAGCGATGGCGGGGCGAGTCTTCTCGCCCGATGAGCGCCTTCCCGCTTCCAACCCAAGATGCGAATATCCGGCATCGGACGCCGCCACCTGAAATCCGGAGGAGAAGAGCCGCTATCGGAGCGCGGACGTCTCGCCTGTCTGGCTACGCTGACTCTCTCGGTCTCGATGATGTTTTGCTCTGGTAACGGATACGGCACGGACTTTGCGGCCATTTTATCTTGGCCCCCTGCAAAGGACGTGGTGTGTCCAAGAGCGTCATATGGTACTTACGTAGAAGCAAGGTAATGACGACTTTCATTTCCAGATAAGCAAAGTGAATGCCGAGGCACCGGTGGGAACCGCCGCCAAATCCGATCAGATTGCGCATCTGGTCTGGGGAGTCCTGATATCGGCATGGATGAAATGTGTCGTGTTTTGGATAGTCATCTGATAGTCGATGCGAAACGGTAGGCGAGGCGATCACCATCGCGCCGCGAGGGACACGGTATTCGCCCACATTAAAAGTCTGTGTCGCCTTTCGGGCCAGCATGAAGGCGACAGGGTGGAGTCGTTCCGTTTCGTGGAGCGCCCTATCCAGATAATGCAGGCGGTTAATATGACCGATGGTGAGCGGAAGACCGTAATCACCAAATACCTCGCGTTGTTCCTCCAGCACCTTGTCTAGTTCGGTTCGATTGTCGAGCAGGTCGATGACGGCCCAGCTTATGTGGCCCGTGGTTGTCTCATGCCCCGCCCAAGACAGTAGCAGGATGAGGTCAGCTAGGACGGGATCCGGCAGTGCTTTTCCATCTTCGAAGCGAGCCTCACAGAGCGTCTGGAGAAAGTCGGGTGGTTCCACGGGACGGCGGCGCCGGTCCGCGACGAGTTTGTATATCAGTTCTCTTAGCGTCTTCCCCGCGGCGCGGCTGCGCTGAAGATGCGGCAATGGGAGCCAACCCGGCAGCACAGGATCCATTCCTGCTGAAAAATCGCGAAATGTATCGAACAGCCCTGGGATGCGGCTGAAGTCCTCCCCAAGGAATGTACGCGCGGCGATGTTCATCGCCAATTGTCCAAACGTGGCCGTCAAATCGACTTCGCCTCGATCCCCCATGCTATCTAGCATCGCCGACGTTTCGGCTTCCATAATGCCTAGATAGTCACTTACCTGAGACCCCCGAAGCGCCGGCAAAATCAACGCCCGCTGCATGCGGTACTGCTCCGGCTCAGCAAAGAAGTAGAAATCGGGGGAGAACATGCGGACAAACATCGGGTAACCCGCACGAATCGATAGCCGTTGATCGGTTTCGGCGAAAAAGGTTTTGTTGTGCTCGTGACCAATCAAGACAATGGCGATTTTACCGAGAAGCCGCAGTCTGAATACATTGCCGCAGACCGCCTGCCCACGTTCGAGCAACGCGACCGGATCTCGCAGGAACGCCACGATATGGCCAACGACGGGATAGCCGCCCGGCGTCATGGGTGGCAAAGGGAAGCTATTCATGTCGACAGCTGTCATTTCGGCTCCAAATGCGGATGCCCTGATCCACTACCAGGTGACAGGCATGTCGATTGGAGAGAACTCGTGGAAGCTGTTCTGCCAGCACAGCTCGTCTTCCGCCACCGCGAGCCGCAGTGATGGAAAGCGAACGGCGATCGCAGGAAATACAACACCAAGGAGCATTCGAGCAAGCGACACTCCGACGCAATGGTGTGGGCCATGGCCAAAGCTGAGGTGCGGCGTGGCATGTTGACCAGCCATGAAACAGCTTGGCTGCTCATAGACACCCGGATCCCGGTTGGCGGTAACTATCGCGGTCAGTACTCCCTCACCCTTGGCAATGTGTACGCCACTAAGCTCTACGTCCTCCAGTGCAACACGCAATAAGCCCATCAGAGGATGCGGACGGAGGCGCAAGATCTCTTCGACGAACATCGGTCCCAACTGCGGCTGCCGTGCAAGCGACTGGTAGTGCTCCGGGTTTTCGAACAGCAGAAGCAATCCTTGCGCAAGAATCGATTTGATGTTGACCCGTGCACCGAACACCAGTTCATAAACGGATACGACCACTTCCTCGGGAGAGAGCAGGCCTGAGTCGCTGGCATGCACCAGCGCGGTCAGCAGATCGTCGCATGGCGTTTGGCGCCGCTCAGCAACCAGCTCTGCGATATAGGCTGAGCTCCTGACATACACATCTGCGTGCTCCTCGGCGGTATAACGATCCGGTGAAGCCAACGGCCACCAATCGCCGTGAAAGAAACGACGATCATCTTCGGGAATCCCGATGATCTTGCCAGCTGCCAATGCAGGGAAGGGAATGGCGACCGCTGCCATGAAGTCAACGGGTTTCGCCTGGGAATTCATCTTTTCCAGCAGCCGATCGACGAGGCCCTCAGTGTCAGCCCGGAATCGCTCTACTCGCCGCACGGTGAGGTATTCCGACATTGGACGGCGTCGGCGCAGGTGTTCCGGGCCATCCAGATTGATCATTGAGCCTGGATTGTCGGACCAGTCTCCTGACGGCACCGACCTGGGGCTGCCGGGTATCGCCAGTAGATTCCGCGCAAACCGCTTGTCGGAATGAACCGCTTTTACGTCCTCGTAGCGTGTCACCAACCACACAGAATCGCCGCTTGGCAGCACTACTGGACAGACCGGACGAGTCTCCCTGAGTCTTTCAAGACTGGGCATCATCGACGCTCTATCCAATGGCAGTCGCATCACGTGATCTTCCATGAATCCCTCCGCATTCGATACGAATAGGAGATGAAATTTCCTATCTGCTTGGTTCTACCCGTGCATTTCTACTCGCAACCGCTCGTATTCTCGCTATTGATGCAGTTATCAGTTCCTAAGCCGCCATTGACGGTATCGGTACCGATTCCTCCATCAATGGTGTCGAAGAATCCAGAGCCGATCGACCATAGATTGCTGCCGCCAAACTCGACGTCTCCATAAATCACGTCCGCGCCTTCGCCGCCCGTTATGTCATCACGCCCACCTGAGCTTATGTATAGCCCTGTGATAGTCTCCCCGTCGCCATATATATGGTCCGCGCCAGCACCGCCGTCTACTTTACTGTTTGCACCCTCAATAACGATTGTCGCAGTGGCAAGGGTTAAGGTTTGCAGTTCGGCGTAGATCGTGTCGTTGCCTTCCCCACCGTAGATCGTGTGGCTGCCCAGCAATAGTCCAGCACCCCCGCCACTGATGACGGCTTCTGCACTACCGAATATTATGTCGCCCCCTTCACCGCCATGAAGAACATTGTTGCTGCCAGGAATCGCAATTCCGGCGGGTGTTTCAAAGGAACTGAAATCACCATATATAACGTCGGACCCTCCTTCGCCGAAGATGCGATCGCTACCGCCGAGATACAGAAGCGGATTGGGAGTTTCCACCTCGCCATAGATGATGTCGTTACCGCCGCCACCGCAGATCACGTCATCCCCGTTGCCGCCACTGATAATGTCATTTCCTCCAAGCGCGACGATTATGTCGACGCCATTCCCCCCAATGATCACATCGTCGGATTCTGTCCCCACGATAGTCGCCACCAGGCCGTCGCATGTTGCTGTTGCGTTGGCAAAAGGTGTCGCGATTGAGAAGGCTATGGCCACAACGAGGAAGTGGATTGGCCGCTCGGTGACGGCCCTCCACACGGGAAAGGTGCGGCGTTGATGGCTCTCGGAATGGAGATTTGACGTTTGCATGATGGCGACCCGATGCGAGATGCGATGCGGACCATGAAGAACTCCCTCGACGCGAATCTGATTTACGAGATTCGCCGCGGTTTCCGTTCTCAATTAACTTGAGCCGTGCGAAGCCTTTCCGATGGTTGTCGGGCGGCCTGCCTTGGCGTACCTACAAGCACGGTGCAGTATCGAGATAATCACAGACAGTCAGACACAGTTATCACCGGGCTATTGACAAGTCAAGGCGATAGCAATGCTAAACCGCCGGCATCCGACGAGCGGAGTCGTTCTGAGAGCTCCAGCGGCCGTATGATCAGCAAGCCAGCAATCACTGGCTCGACATAATGCGGGGTTAATTTCAAACGGGCTGGGTGGATTAGTCATTCGTTTGAGTTCTTCAAGTGAGCGCCACGCAATGGAAAGCGCCTTCAGAAAGGTCTAAGCAGTTCGGCTTTGTTCGAGCACCTGCACTGCGTGACCAAGGAGCCTGAAAAATGAAACTGTTTAACTGTAGAACTCTGCCAGCCGCACCTGCTGTCATGTTCTCTTGCCTAGCGTTGGCCCAGCCGTTGGATGTCGACAGCACCGCGACGTTGACTAATCAAAATTTATCCTTGTTTTCCGCCGAAGAAGCGTTGCCTGCCACCGGCCACGGCGCGATGTCAGACAAGTCCGACCCGGAACCCGCACGCCGAACATTGCCCATTGGCGGCACCGGAGCACGCTTGAGAGGTTTCGCGCTGCCTGAGCCGTTCGGCATTGGCATCGGTCATATGAACATCCGCCAGAATATCGCAGTCGATAGCATCGCATTCTTCGGACTAAGCATTGGCTCGCATGCGATTCCTTCGGACCTTTTCGCTATCGAGGTCGGAAAGACCCGGCAGAGAAGCGAAACCGAAAACCTGCGTTTCGATGCGTGGTTATTCCCGTTCCTGAACGTGTACGGCATCGTTGGCTACACTAGAGGAAGTTCGCTATCGGAGATTTCGGTGAACTCCGATCCCAGTCGCTATGGGGGGTTGGATTATCTCATCGCCGCTGGCGTTCAAATCATGAACCAGAACGGCCAACTGACAGATCTTGATTTCAAGTTGGACTTCAAAGGTGTCACCTACGGCGCCGGCTTCACGCTGGCCGGGGGCCATGGGAGCTGGTTCGCGCTTGTAGACGTTAACCACACACGCACTCGCTTTGATGTGCTTGATGGCCATATCTCCGCATGGACGGCATCGCCACGTATCGGGCATCGTTTCCAGGTGCCTGGCATAGACGGCCGCACCAACATGCATCTATGGATCGGCGGCATGTATCAGGACGTTGAGCAAGAATTCAAAGGCAGTCTGTCCAATCTATCCATGCCAGCGGCGCTACAGCCATTGATCGCCACAGCCAACCAAAGCGGCAGCGGCCGTTTTGACGTGAAACAACATCTTGAGTCGCCGTGGAATACGCTGGTAGGCGGACAGTACGGAATAACAAGGAACTTCACCGTCCTAACTGAGTTTGGCTTCAGTCAGCGCAACAGCTTTTTTGTTTCTGCCGAGTACCGCTTCTGATGGCATGTGAAATAGCCAAGGCACGGAGTGTGACGCATCAGACGCACTGAGGCGCGCGCTTTACCGTGCACAGTTGACGGCGGCTTGCTAAGGCGTACACCGATAGTTTGCGAACTCCACAAGCCGCTTGGTGAGCGATCCCTCCTGCCACTCGATATTGAGTATCACCCAACGATCGCCTTGGCGACGAAGGATGACGGTGTCGGTCCACATGAGATCGTCGTAAGCGAGCTGTGCGGAAACACGCGCGGTGTCACCTTTGACGGCGGCTGTTGCGGACACCAAGGATTTAGCCCTGTCCGGCCAAAGAAAAAACGGGCTCTGATCCAGCATGTGGGGTTTTATGTCCGCAGGAACCAACTCAGCGCAAGCCTTCTCATAGGCGCGTTGCGCCTCAAGCGCAGCAAGGAGTTCTTGTCCCAGCAATTGCCGTACCGGGACAAGCCCGTCATCCAAGTCGTTGGAGTTGGACGGGATTGCCCATGCGTAGAAATCCCTGACCGTGCCGACAGGCGAATCATCGGCAAGGGCGCCAAATGTGCTCAGCAGAAAAAACATTGGCAGCAGAAACCGATGATCTCGCATATGCATCCCAACTACTGGATAGACGAACCCTGGCCGGTTATGCGAGTTGGCCACAGCGCCATCTCGCGGACCTATTCAGGAAAATCGTCGCAATGCGCATCATAAGCGCACGACAGTTAAGCGCTTAACCTCCTCCCTCGCATTCAGTCTTTCTCTTGTCCGGTCCGCAAGGCACGGGCTTCTCTTCACGCCGCCAACCAACAGACGCATTCGCCGCTGAAAGCCATGCCGGCTCGGACACTGTGGCCGCTGCGATGCAGCGACGGCGTTCTCAAGACGTAGAGATCGCATCTACCGGCATGACGCAACGATTTACTTTCCAAGGAGATAGGCAGATGGCGGCTCGCAGCGTGAAGATCAAGGTCGACAACAAATTCGACGTCGCTCTGGTGTTCGATCACGAGAGCATTCAACATGGCATCTGGGGCTCCGCGCCGCCGGCGCGTATAGAACCGGGCACGTTGAGGGAGTGGGTCGCCGAATCCAACGGCGTCGCGACGGGTACCGAAGGCACGGTCTGGTACCGGTTGGACATCCCCAACAGCACCGGGCTGGTGCGGTTGCATTGGGATAACCCCTTCGTCGGCAGCAATAACTTCGACCAGTCGGGTCCCGACGTCGTCACCGTTAACCGTGTTGGCGATGGCTCCGGTGATGATGCGACGGCGCATTGGGTCGTCGCTGACGCCTCCACGACCGGCGACGGCATCCCCGATTCTTGGAAGATCAGCGGCGCCACGATAGACCCAGGCGACGGCTCAGGCCCCCAATTCGTTGATCTGCCCGCGATGGGCGCGACCGTCGGCAAGCCGAACATCTTCGTGCACTTGGACTGGATGGAGGACGCGAGTCATTCCCACCGGCCCAGCGCCGCGGCGATCAAGCTGGTCGTCGACGCTTTTCGCGACGCGCCGTTCGTTGCGCGCAACGGTGCCGTAGGAATCAACCTGCATGTGGACGCTGGTCCGACAAGCGTGATGAACCACACCACCGGGGCAACCTGGGGCGCACTAAGCCGTGCCGCAGCCGTCGGGGAGGTAACCCAGCTTGGCACCACCAATGTGGATGGTGCAGGCAACGTCAACTACGACTGGACCGACTTCGACAAGCTAAAGAACCGGGCCGGTGGACTTATCAAGTCTGGCCGTGGGCCAATCTTCCGCTACGCAGTGGCAGCTCATCAGATCGGTGCGGTGGGCAACAGCGGTGTCGCGCGCACGATACCGGGATCCGACTTCATCTTGAGCCTGGGCACTTTCGCGGCGGTTACCGACATGCAGACCGCCGGCACCTTCATGCATGAGCTTGGGCACGCGCTGGGGCTCGACCACGGCGGCAACGACGGCGTCAACAATAAGCCGAACTACCTCAGCATCATGAACTACCTGTGGCAGTTCTCTGGGATCAATCGCGGCGGTGCCTTCGTGCTCGACTATTCACGGGTGGCGCTGGCGGTACTGAAAGAAGCGGGCCTCAACGAAACGGCCGGCCTCGGCCCAGGTTCGGCGGGTTACGGGACCGCGCGATGGACGCCTGGCGTGGGCGGCGCACCCGGCGCGTTCGTGCAGATCGCCAACGCCGCCGGTCCGATTGATTGGAATGGCGACGGTGCTGCGACGAATCCGAACATCCCCTTCGACATCAATGGCGACGGCATGCGGACCGACCTGCAGCCGTGCAACGATTGGCAGATACTCAAGCTTCGCGGCGGTGCGATCGGATCCGGTGGATATGCGCCGCCGTCGGTGTCGATCATCCCGCGCGAACTCACACCGGCGGACCAAGCCTTGATCAAGCCGCCGGACGATACTCCGCCAACGACGACGGCGAGCCTCTGGCCAACGCCAAACGTGGCTGGTTGGAATCGCACTCCCGTCGTCGTGACGCTGACGGCTACGGACGATATCTCGGGCGTCGCACGCACTGAATACGATCTCGACGGGCTGGGTCCAGTGACCTATGCAGCGCCGGTGACAATCCCGGACGAGGGTATCCATCGATTCGGGTATCGCTCAATCGATCACTCGCAGAACGCGGAGGACCGGAGGCAGATGGAAGTGCGGATCGACCTGACCGCACCTGAAGTGGTCATCCACTATGACGCTTGGGCCGACGACATCATCGTCGAAGGCCGGGACAGCCTATCCGGCGTGGTGGCGAGCCCGGTGGCGCCGATAAGCCGGGCCAACGTTGAGTGGACTTCGTTCGGCTCCGACGTCGCCGAACTACGGGTCTATGAGGTACGGGACCGTGCCGACAACGTCACGACGCTCTATCTCAAGGTCCGCTGTTCGCCGTTCGCCTACGAGGCCAGCGTGCTGGCGATCGTCTATAACGACGAAGCCCACCGCGATCGCAATGCCTCCGCCGAGCGCGAGGAAATAGCGACGCTCGCAAGAAGCCATGAGCCCCCAACGCGTGCTCGGACACCACGCAACACATTGGTGTTCGAGCGGATCGTCGGCCGCAACGCCGTCGCCCCGTTACTGGGAGTGAGACAGATCGTTGCGATCGGCGAGCGCGATGCGCGCCGGACTGTTCGCGCCCGTTGGGATGCGCTGGACGACTACACGATCCTCATTCGCGAAACGGGCTCTGGTTCATGCGGTCCCTGCCGTGACGACAAAGACAGGGACGACAACGAGCAAGGTGGCCACGACAGCAACGAGCCCTGTCGCGAGGAACAACGCAAGCATGAGCACGAGCACAGCGAACGAAGTGAGCACGCGACTACCCAGCGGCGCGAGACCGGCTGCTGCAGCGAGGCCCATGTCCACGACGGTGAGCCCAATGACGCGGCTCACTCGGACAACCGCCCCGAGCAGACTGACCAGCGCCAAAAGCGTTGCGGCCCAACCACGATCTCGGAGACCGACATCCGTGGCATGGTGGTGCTCCACGTCGCTAGCGAAGACGGCCGGCTCCACGTCATGGAATGACAAGATCGGCGCAAGCAGGGCAAGTGCAGGGCACCCGGGGAATGCACAGCGTTCGCCAAGCCATCCGATTTCGGGCGAAATGACTACACCGCCATAAAACCCAGATCGCGTGTTGCGAAGTTGCCAAGGTTGGGGAACACCAGATCCAATTCGGTTCCGCTGACGCCGAACCAACGCGCGAGCGTGGCGGCGTATTGGTCGACCGAGGTGGTGGGGATCATGCGGCCGGCCTCCACGTCGTCGGGGCCGCCGTTGCGTAGTTCGGGCATCCGGCCGTAAAAGCGGCCACCGCGGACCGCTCCGCCGAGAACGAAGTGATGAGCGCCCCAGCCATGGTCCGAACCATCGCCGTTCGACGACAACGTGCGGCCGAAATCGGATGCGGTGAAGGTGGTGACCTGCTCGGCCACGCCCAGTTCCACCGTGGCGTCGTGGAAAGCTTTCAATGCCTGCGACAGTTGCGACAGCAAGCGCGGATGCTGCGCAAGCAGGCCATCATGGTGATCGAAGCCGCCCAGCGAAACGAAGAAGATCTGCCGCTTCAGCCCGAGCGCGGCGCGCACCTTGATCAGCCGCGCCACCATCTTGAGCTGGGTCGCCAGGTTCTCATTCGGGAATGGCGTGACAAGCGGTGACGTCTCCGTCAGCGCGATGTCGACACTGGAGGCGGTCATGCGCGTACGGCGGAACGATGCCGCGAAGCTACGTTCGAACAAAGACGCCTGCGGATCGTCCGCATGCAACGCCAGATAGGCGCTACGGACATCGGGGTCCCATTCCAGATAGCTGAACTGGCGCGCGCCTTCGTTGCCGATCACATACTGATGTCCGCCTTGTGAACGCAACAGGATGCTTTCGTAGTTCAACGAAGTACCCATCGGGAGGAAGGCATCCGGATTGGCGGCATGCAACACGTCGGCGATGCGCCCGGCCCAGCCGGTATCGCCGCCGCGCGTGCTGGACACTTGCCAGTAAGCCTGCTGGTCGTTGTGGGAAAACAGCTGCGGCGGTACCTCCACGCGATTGGCTAGGTAATCCGTCTTGGTCGTGGGCCGGATCAACGTGCCTACGTTGCCCACGATGGCCGCCCTTCCCGTGTTGAACAACTGCTGCAGGCCGCTGGCACCCACCGTATCGGTGGCGTCGGTGCTGGCCTGGATGGCGTAGCGCACGCCATCGGAGGCGCCGCCACCGGCTTGCGCGGTCAGCGGCAGCAGATCCGCGTGCGATACCGCCAGCGTGGCGCGCGCTTGCCGGTACTGCTGGTACGCCGCATCGTCGTAGGGAATCACCGTGTTCATGGCGTCGTTGCCGCCATTCAAGAACACGCAGACCAATGCTTTGTAGTCGGTGAACGCGCTGGCGCCGTAGGCACGCGTCGCCGCTTCAACCAGGCGCAGGTTGCCCAGGGCAGTGCAGATGCCGGCACCGCCCAGCGCCGCGTAGATGCCTTTGCGCAGAAATTGTCGGCGTTTCATCATCATTGCGGCGTCCTCACTTCTGCACGACGTATTCGGGGGAATTGACGATCAGGTACAGCGCATTGCGCACGCGCCGCCGTCGCCCGGCGACAGTGGAAGCCGGGATCTCCTGCAGATGGCCCAGCAGCGTGTTCTGCATCTTCGGCGTCATGCGGCCTGAGAAGAACAGCAGGTTGTAGCGTGATACCAGTGCGGACGCGTCGGCGGCCAATGCCATGTCGCGGCTCACGTTGACCGCGAACGTTCCGGTCGCGTGCGGAGGGCCTTCGACCGTGTGATCGACTGCGCGCCGGAAGAAGTACGCCTCGTGGCTGGGCAGCATGTAGTCGGTCGCCAGCTGCAGCTCCGGCGCGACCAGGCCGGCGTTGGCCAGGAATCCGGGCGGCATGTAGCGGGGACTGAAGAAGTTGAACACCGACGGCGCCGACATCGGCATCTGGCCCAGGTCCGACGACAGATTCCAGAACTCCTGCGAATGGCCTGTACCAGCGCTGGCATCGGTGGCGCGCAACAGATGCATCAGCCGCACCAAAGGTTCGCGCACCTTGCCGAAGTTGGCGGGCGGGTTCGGCTGCCGGGCTTCGTTGTCCAGCAGGATCGCCTGCACCACCGCTTTCATGTCGCCGCGCACGCCGCGCCCGTTGTCGTTGAACGCCTGCGCCACACGCTGCACGTAGGCCGGGCTCGGATTGCTGGTCACCAGCCGCTGGATCAGCTGTTTGCCGATAAACGGGCCAACGTTGGGGTGGTGAAAAATGTTGTCGAGCGCAGCGTCGAGGTTGCTCTCAGGTGTGCCACCCGCGGCCAGCACGCCGCCCGGCAGCACACTGCCCGGATAAACGAGGAGCTGCTTGGTTTGAGCGGACGCGTGGTATTCCGGGTAGCTTTTCATCGGGCCAATCCACGCCGGATTGGTCTTGTCGTAGGCGTAGCAGCCGCGGAATCCCCACGGGCAATCGCTGAAGGTCCAGCCGGTAAAGACGTGCGCGAATCCCTTGACGGTGTCCTGGCCGTAGCTGGGGTCCGGCCGTCCATCGCCGTCGCGATCCAGTGGCGTGCCGTCCGGCCCGAGCATCACGGTGCCGACAGTGAACAGCTGCAGTACCTCGCGTGCGTAGTTCTCGTCGGGGCGAATATTGTTTGCGGCGTCTGGCTTCTCGTTCCCCAGCATGGACAGGTAGATGCCCATCACCGGATGCAGGGTGACGTCCTCGAGCAGATCGCGGAAGTTGCCGAACGCGCCACGTGCCAGCGTGTCGTAGTAGTGCGTCATGCCTTCGGGCGCGCCACTCAGGCTGTCGGACGTCGCATCGGAAACGACGAAGATCTCGCTCAACGCGAAGGCGACGCGTTGGCGAAGCTGGTCGCGATGGACCATGTTGGGGTCGAACGGATCGCGCCCGCCCAACGCGTGCGTAAACCATGCATCCAGCCGCCACTCAGGCTCGCTGTTCGCACCGGACGCGCGCAGGAAACGCAGTTGCGATGACATGGGGTGAGCGACCTGCTCATCGATCCAACCGACATAGCCGAGTTGCTTGACCCGTTCGATGTCTTCCAGGGTCGGGCCGAACGTGGCCTGGGCCAGGAAGCGCGCGCTGTCCTCCTGGCTGATCGGCATCCGACGCGCCGGCAAGGTGCCGCCGGTCACCCGCCCCTGCGCGGCCAGCGAGGCGGCCTGCCTCGGCAGCGCCGATCCGGATATCTGAGCCCGTCCCGACGATGCGGCTTTAGTGGCAGGCACTCGCACGTCGTGGCGCAGCAAGGGCACCAGCACCATCAGCACGAACAACAGGCGCCACAGCGGCGACGCGAACAGCGGCACGTACCAGATTCTCATGATGTCCCCTTTTTCATCCCCTGCCCTGGGTCGAACACGGCGTCCGTGCGCGAGGCCATCAAGGCGCGCCATCATCAATGCGATACATGCGCCAAGCTGTGCTTGGCGTCGCACTTTCACCATGATGCCAAGTCGTGCATGTTGACGGACGGACTGTGCGACATGCAAGACCGTAGGGCGGGTCTCGACCCGACATTGCCATGCTCGAACTACCGACGACAAACATCGAAGCCAACTCAAAGCCGTCGCGATATGGCTTTCCCGTGATTGCCAATGCAATCGTCGATATGGCAATGGCGGGTCAAGACCCGCCCTACCCTCAACCGCACGGCTTCACCAGATCCGCACTCGCTCTTCCGGCGGAAGATACAGCTTGTCGCCAGGCCCGACGCCAAACGCCGAATACCACTCGTCGATATTTCGCACGACTCCATTGACTCGATAAGGCGTCGGTGCGTGATAGCTGCGTTCGATGACGTAACGGACAGCGCTTTCCGGCGCCTTGTATCGCCACGCCTGCGCCCAGGCCGTGAAGAATCGCTGATCCCCCGTCAATCCATCCAGCGATCCTCGGTGCGCGCAGGGATGATCGGCGACATACATACGGTAAGCGCTGTACGCCAACGACACGCCGGAGAGATCGGCAATGTTCTCGCCTATCGTGCGCCGGCCGTTGACGTGCACGCCCGGATACGGCGCAAACGCGTCGTACTGGTCGATCAATCCACGCGCGCGGTCGTGAAAGCGTTCAAGGGCCTCGGCCGACCACCATTCCCGCAGCCGTCCGCGGCTGTCGTAGACAATGCCTTGGTCGTCGAAGCCATGTCCCATTTCATGGCCGATGATGGCGCCTATCGCCCCGAAGTTGACGGCCGGATCGGCCTTCGCATCGAAGTAAGGAGACTGCAGAAACGCGCCCGGCAATTCGACCGCATTGAAAAGCACGCTGTAGCTGGCGTCGACCGTCTGTGGCGTTTGATACCAGGGCTCGTCTTCGAAGGCGGGATCCAGCCGGCGTTGCTGGTACGCCCAGTCCGCTTCGCGAATGCGTCGCAGATTTCCGGCCGCATCGTCGCGCCTGATCTCGAGGGAGGAATAGTCGCGCCATCTTTTCGGATAGCCGACCTTGAATGCCATATTCTCCAGCTTGGCCAATGCCTCGGCGCGAGTTTCTTCATCTATCCACACCGTATTTTCCAGCCGCGCGGCAAGGGCCTTGCGTAGATAGGCGATCATTTCCTCCGCCGACGTTTTTGTTTGTTCGCTGACATGCCGCTCGGCATAGAGACGCCCTACTTGCTGCCCGAGAGCGCTGCTGACCAGACGCAGCGCAACTTCTTCCCGCGCCGGTGGTGCTTTGGCACGGGAAAGCGTCTTGCCATGGAACTCCCAACTCGCCTGCCGGAAATCCTCCGGCAGTACATCTATTTGGTTCTGTATCCAGTGAAATGCCAGATAGGACTTCCAATCATCGAGCGGGGTCTCGGCAAACAGCTTCGCCTGCTGCCGCACCGCAGTATCGGTGCCGAGCACGATCTCCGACTCGCCCGCCACGCCTCTGGCCACGAGGAACGCATGCCACGGGAAGCCGGGCGCATAGGCAGTCAACTGCTGCACCGTCATCGGGTGATAGTTGGCCTTGCGGTCGCGCAGTTTTTCGAGCGGCCAGAAGTTGCCGGCGATTCGCGTCTCGAGCGCCAGCAAGCGCTGCGCTCGAAGCGCGGCGCGATCGACGCCGGCCCTCTCGAAAGTCGCCGCGACATAGGCTTGGTAAGCGTCCCGTCCTGCCGGATACGAGCCATCGGACCTGGAATAGGAATCCGGAGTCGACAGCCCCAGCATCGGCAGGCTGCCGTTCTGCTGATCCAGGTGCACGCGGGGTTGCCGCTCGGCTGGAAAGACGTTGATCGCGATGATCGAGCTCGAGGTGGGATTCGCCATCCAACGCGCGATGTCTTCTTGCGTTGCACTGTCCATGATCGCTTTGACGTCAGCCCGGATGCTTGAAAGCCCGCGGCGCTCGATTTCCGCTGTGTCGAGAAAGCTTGCGTAAGCATCGCCGACTTGCCGCTCCGCCGTGCCTCGTGGCGACCGGCTTGCCAGGCTGCCTGCGAGCAAAGCCTTGATCTGTCCGTCGACCCTCGCCCCAAGAATATTTGTCTGCCCGTAATCCCAGTAGCCTTCGGGTATCGGCGTGGAGTCGATCCAGCCCTCATTGACGAAGGTAAAGAAATCATCGCCAGGTTTGACCTTCTTGCTCTGGCGTCTGACGTCCACGCCTTGAGGCCCAAACTCGCCGGCCAGCGCTGATCGCTCGCCGCCGCCGGAAGCGCACGAAGCATCGGCCGCATACAGGCTGGTCGGAAGCAGCAGCAAGACGGCAAAGCGCAGGATGGCGTGGATCACGGGTGGCTTCCTGGCAGCAGTCGAAAGAATGTCCTCCAACAAGATGCGCCAACCAGGAAAAGCGTCGCATAAGACGGGTCCCGCCCCACCTTTCGAGAAGCCCCACAATCCTGCGCCGTCAAAACAATTTCAATTCGCCTTACACAGTAGCGCTGTCGCTTTTAGCCCCCTCCCCTGCAAAGCAGGGGAGGGCTGGGGAGGGGTTCGCTTTTGATCTTGATCTTGATCTTGCTTTTGATGTTGATCCAAACAACAGCAATAGCACAAAGCACCCCTCCTCAATCCTCCCCTGCTTCGCAAGGGAGGAGGCCCAAGCACAAAGCCGGCACGACCGGTCTCTATCCGCCTTTCGAGAAGTCGCACGAATGCTCCGCCGTCAAAACAATTTCAATTCGCCTTACGCAGTAGCGCTGTCGCTTTTAGCCCCCTCCCCTGCGACGCAGGGGAGGGCTGGGGAGGGGTTAGCTTTTGATCTTGATCTTGCTTTTGATGTTGATCCAAACAACAGCAATAGCGCAAAGCACCCCTCCTCAATCCTCCCCTGCTTCGCAAGGGAGGAGGCCCAAGCACAAAGCCGGCACGGCTGGTCTCTATCCGCCTTTGAAAAGTCGCGCGGATGCTTCGCCGTCAAAACGGCTTCAATTCGCCTTGCGCATTGGCGTTGTCGCTTTAGCCCCCTCCCCTGCGACGCAGGGGAGGGCTGGGGAGGGGTTCGCTTTTGATCTTGATCTTGCTTTGATGTTGATCCAAACAACAGCAATAGCGCAGCACCCCTCCTCAATCCTCCCCTGCTTCGCAAGGGAGGAGGCTCAAGCACAAAGCCGGCATGACCGGTCTCTATCCGCCTTTCGAGAAGTCGCACGGATGCAGACTCACCCCTACTTGCTCGCCGACTTGGCCTTCTCCTGCTGCTGGCGCACCCAGCGCATCAGGTTGAGGAAGGTATCGGTCCAGTAGATGTCGCGGTGCGCATCCAGGTAGGCCAATAGCTGTTCGTGGGCCTCGTTGGAAACGCTCAGGTAATCGCCGCCGATGCCATGAAAGGTGAAGTTGACCATGGTGCCCTGGCGTGCGGCTTCCTCCACTTGTGCGATCAGCTGTTCGCCGGTCACTCCTACCGGACCTCCGATCGGCACTGCCAGCGGATTCAGCGTGCGCATGTCCGGCACTATCGCGTTGCCGCCCATCTTGATCCCGACAAACTGATCACCAATCGCCGCGACATAGTCGCCGTCGCGGGCCATCCTCTCGACGCACGGAGCGGTATAGGTCCGCTCGGTTGCGCCATCGATCGCATGCAACATCGTGTTGCCCAGTATTACCTGGTCGCGCATCTGTGCCACGGTGGTGGTGTCCAGATCCCGCTGCGGCTCCACCCAGTCACGGCCCGGCGGGGACCCCGAGCACTGATGGAACAGGCTGTGGTTTCCCAACTCGTGGCCATTGCGGGCTGCGGCGCGCCATTCGGCCATGCGCCGCAGCAACGTGTCGCGCGACAGCTGCAGATAGAAACTACCCTTCAACTTGTGGCGATCCAAGGCCGGAATCGCATTGTCCAATTGCGAATCCAATGCGTCGTCGTAGGCCAGACTCACGGCCGCCTTCTTGCCATCGGGCCAGGCGAACTTCGCATCAGCCGCCACCGCATCGGCCGCCACCAGCGCCAACAGGATGCCCCACACCCTAACTCTCAGACCAAGACCCATGACGCGACTCCGGTAATGATGGCCAACGATGACGGTCAGATTACATTTCTTGGAAGCGTAAGGTGAAGTCCGAATTGGCTATTTCGATTGCAGCGGTGGTATCCCGAAGGTGGGTCAAGACCCGCCCTACGCCATGGCTATAGGGCGGGTCTTGACCCGCCTTGCGAGTCCGACTTCCTCTAATCCCAAACGCGCCTTCCGTCGGCACGTCCGCAGGAATAGACTGGCTGGCACCATGTCGATCCAAAAGGAAAGTACATGAGCGCATTTTCTCTTTCATCTGACGGAAAGCTTGCGATAACAGCGAGCGATACTTCGTCCAACACTGACTTCGACTATCTGGTGGGCAAATGGACCATCAGGAATCGTACATTGAAAGAACAACTGGTCGGCAGCGACGATTGGGACGAATTCGACGCGACTCAGGAGTTCCACCAGATACTGCTTGGCCAAGGCAACTTTGACATTTTTCGTACGGAGCTTGACGGAAAGCCGTTCGAAGGCTTCACGGTGCGACTGTTCGATCCGCAGACGCGCTTATGGACGATTTACTGGGCCGACAGCAATGACGTGAAACTCGACGATGGGAAGGTAGGATCGTTCGATGGCAACGTAGGCGAATTCTTTGGCCGCGAAGTAGTTACCGACAAAAACATCATCGTGAAATTCCACTGGGATAAAAGCAAACCGAAAGCACCGGTTTATAGCCGCGCGTTCTCCGCTGACGAAGGCCGAACGTGGGAATGGAATTGGTACTCGACTTTTTCGCCACGCTAATTGACTGGTTGGCTCAGCCAGTTACAGCCCAACGTCAGCACAAGCGGGCGTAGTGCTCCAGCAACTCGTCAAAGCCGGCGGCGATCCGGCTGTAGTAGCCCAACTCAAGAAGATACTCCACGGATTCGTCGACCGGCAGCTCACTGTCAACAACGTCCGATAACCCATGAAATAACTCGCCGTCCGTATACATGATTTCCTCGGCGTAACGGCCCTGACCGATCTCGACCAGCGTACAGAAATCACCTCCCAGGGCTACGACGTGGGCATACGGGGTCAATCGGTAGTCGTGAAACAGCATGGTGTTCGCGAGCGACTCGAGGTCGAGGTATGCAACTCCATTGCCAATGCCAAACAAGGTGTTGATGTCGGACAGCGCGAAGGCCAAGCCGTTCTCATCCGGCATTCGTTCGGCGGCGGCCTTGTAATGGATGTGGTAGCTGAGACCGTTTTCCCACTCCAGAAACCGGCGATAGGCCGCTGAGAACCGAAGACCATGGCGGGCTTCGAACGCATCCACCTTGGCGCGATCCGCACCACCAAAGCGCCGGTCGACATACCTCGACGTCGCAAACTTCCTGAGAGCATCCGACTGCTGGGGCAGAGTAGGACTGTCATCATTCATCGCACTTCGCTTCTCCCTGAGCGCTCTGGTCCGGACATGCTTACATGGTAGAGAACAAATAGTGCCCAGTCTCGCGAAGCAGCGCTCTGCGGCATGCAGCGCCTCCAAGAGAAGGGTGAGAAGAACGGAATGTGCGCGGGCTCCTTCGATTGCTGCGATCTGCTCGGAAGGCGGGCTAAAACCCGCCCTACGTCAGGGGTTGCAGGGCGGGTCAAGCTCGCTGCGCTCGACCCATCCTACGTACAATCCGGCAACCTAGCGATTGCGACAGCCTCCACATGGATGGCACACCTAAACGAGCTTCTATCGGACCTATCTATGAACTCTAGAATCGCTCCACTATTTGCACTTCTCTTCGCGTCCTGTAGCGTGCACGCGGGTGAAGCATCATCGCCTTTGCCGATGAGCGAAGGCAGCTACCGCTTGCCTTACGCAAACGGCACGCGGGTGAAGGTCTTCGACGATGCAAGGACGCATCGGCCCGCGGGCCGCATCGACCTGTACGCCGTCGATGGAAGGGCACCGTATCGGGTTACCGCCGCCGCCGCGGGAAGAATAGCCGCGATCCAGGACAGCTACGCGGAACAGCAAAGCGGCCGCGCCGCCGCGGATTGCCGCAACAACTACGTGTGGATCAGCCACCCCAACGGCGAATGGACGACTTACTCCCACCTGGCGCAGGGATCGGTCTCGGGCCGTGCAGGTCTCAAGGTCGGCGACCCCGTCGTGGCCGGGCAGTACATTGGCGATGAGGATGCGGTCGGATGCGCGATGCTCGACCACGTCCACTTCGAAGTGGCGGTTGTGGATCCCGCCGATCCCATAGACGAAGGCGGCTTTCTCAAGGACAACGCGGATGGCAGACGCGCACGGAATCCGCGCTTCTGCGGCGTGCCGGCGGGCGGCGCTGTCAAAGATGCGGTGTACAGCGCCGTACCCTGCAACGATCCGTAGCCACGCCGTCAGGCCGCCGCCACGAAGCGTCCGGTCTCGCGCTCCGTCGGGCATGAGCAAGTAGTTCCAAGTAGTTCGAGTAAGCAAGTAGCCCGGATAAGCGCAGCGCACCCGGGGAAATGCCTCAGCACCCGCCCATCCTTGGTTGCATAGGATGCGTCGCGGTGAAAAAGCCCATTGCGTCTGCAACCTAATCAGGAAAGCAAAGCCCTATCCCATCAATCGCCGAAGGAAACCAGATCTGCGCCCTTCGCCAATGCCGCCTCGAAGAGGCCGTGCATCATCTCGAACGCAGCCAGCGCCTGGCGGTGCCACCAAGCTCACGTGCTTTGGCCACGAATATATCCATGAGCGTTGCGACCTGACCGGGCTTTAGAAAGGAATCCTCGAAGTACTTGAGCATCACACCGGCGCCTGGCTGCCTTTGTCGAACAACACCGCCAGCGAGTGATGGGCATCGAGATCGATGGAGCCCGTCAGTTCCAGGCTGCCGGGATCGTCGGGCACGTCGGTGTTGGATGGGTTTGTGTAGTAGAGGTCCAGCATGGTCAAGCTAATGTGGAAGACTCGAATGATTCAAAAATGGGAAAACAAGGGAAGAGTGGCCAGAGGCCTCATTCGTGGATGAATTCTCTGTACGGAGCGCCCCGTGGCGCTTTGCTTACTCGGGCCACGCTAGCTAGTTTCTATTGCGCCAATCGCCCACAGAATGAGTTCAGCTGGCTACGCTTCGTCCTCGCTTCACTTGAGCACAGTCTTTCAGCTTTTGATCTAATGGATATCTCTTCTCTTTCAAGTTCAGGATCAGCATTCGCACTATCGTAGCGATGTTCAAGGGCGCTAACTGCTTCCGCTACCACATATGAATCTTGATAGCCAACTCGATCGACGATTAGATCGACAGATTCATCACCGCTAGCGTTCGCCAGTGCGGCGACTGCCAGACTTTGGACCAGAGGACTGTCGGACAACAACTCCCCTTTCACGTACGTGTAGTACCTCTCATAGTTACCCTTGTCGTGTCTCATAAGCTGGCCAGCAGCCACGAGCTTTCTAGCCACATCAACTTCTGACGAACCAAATTCCTGATTCCATTTCGATCTGTAACTCGCAACAGCTTTTTCCTCGTCAGAAAAAAATTCCTCTATAACCTCTGATCTGGCAGCTTGCATATCGCTCGGCGATACATCCAGGTTACTTATGGCTGTATCGCATCCTGCCGTCATGGTCAGACAGACCACCCAAGTAATGAATGATGACTTTCGAAATCTCATTGACTCATATCCGTAGTCTTGTCATTTCGTTCTAGGATCACACTCAAGATACGATTCACTCCATCGTTGGAACTTAGCCGAGCGAGATCATCGAAGTAGAACAGCAAGGAGACTGACTGCGTCCTTGGATTCAGATCTGCTCATCGAAGCATACGTTAGATCAATCGGAGCTATCGAAGTATGGCTCTCCATCAGGGAAGTAAAACTCGTATCTTTTCAAGCTTCGTAGAATAGGGTCAATATTCAGGGCAAGCTCCAAGGCTTGGATCGTATCTGCCCCATAAGCTACATGCGCTGGCTCGTCTAGACCATTGAACTCAACACGGCAACTAGCTGTACCGGGACTGACATCAAAGTTCACCTCTCCTGGATCTACCTCAACGGGAAGATGCACCTGAACTACAATTTTCCTTCTAACTTCGTTACCTTTAACGGAGAAGGTGAGCTCTCTCTTGGCAATAACCCCTGGTTTGCTCCGACTCATTATCTGCACCCCTAGCTTCGACCTTGCGCTGTACGGAACTCGACACGAATAAGAGTATCTACGTTGACTCACAGCACCCTATGATTGATTAGTTCTTATAGATCCCAATATAGACCATAGGATTCTTATCGTTATGCATGATCTCCTTCCGGCGAACGTGAGCAGGCTGCACATACAGCCAAGAAGAGCGTTACTAGCGCGATTCGGATTAACATGATTGAATTATAGTTCTATCTCCCTGACATCCAGGGAGGAATGAGTTAGCCAGAAAAAATGGATACTAGCTCTTATCAAGCGGACCTCTGATGCAGAGAGGCTCGCTTTGCTCGCTACGCCTCCACCACCTAGGAATAAACTCTGCGCTAGCTTCGTTTAGCGAAGCTTCTCTAGAAGTTGCCCTCTTGTTGTCATGCCATCAGGCAAGCAGGAAGAATAGTCTTCTGGAATGAGCAGACACTCCCTCAATGCTTCCTCACGCCTATTCAGCTTTACTAGCAGCGCCGCAAGATGCATACGGGAAGCGTTGGTGTAGTAATGGAAGCTTTCCCGCTCGCCCAATTCAATTGAGCGGACAAAGGCGGCTACCGCTTCCACAGTACGACCAGATCGCCAAAGGCCGATACCCAGATCGAAATGATCGCTGGGTTCCTTCGATCCAAGGTCAACCAATGCTTCGCGATCAGCCAGCTCAAGGTTTCTTTGGCGCATATCGGCGTAGATATCTGCCCTAGCTCGCAATCCGGCCGCATGTGTCGTCGGCTCGTCCACTAGCGGCTGGCATGTTTCCAGTGCTGCGGAAAAATCAGAGGCGCCCCTAAGCTTCTCTACTCTGCGCAAATAACGTTCAAGCTCATCTTCGGCCTTCGGTATCTTATTCATTCTTTTTACTTACTCACCCCTAAAATGTTCACCAACCAATCCCGTGCACACAGCTTGGTATTGGTGAAGTTCCCAGTGACACCCCTGACGCTCCCGTCTCTTACGATGCCCTGCCACCTATTGCGTCTGTTCGACTATTAGTTAACGGAAAAGACGACGCGGCTGTTCGAACACCACAGACGTAACGTCATGGCGACTGCGCCATGCATCACCGTAGGGAAGGCCAAAGACCTCAATCCAAGAGGAGGGGCTGGGAGTCGCCGTGTGAAGCACCCCCGGTACGCCTTGCTTACCCGAGCTGCCGCCAACTACGGCGGCAGCCTGCCAAAATCCACGTCACCCTTGATCGCACTTAGCGTCCTCTCCGCAACTAGCGATCCTTTGCATGTTATCTCGATACGCTTCTCGGAAGCAGAAGATACCGCATATATCTCTCTGAACTTTCCGCTTATTTGGAAAGATTCGACGAGGGCAGAATCCGTGTACATTTTGAACAAGCATTCGGATGCCTGGTCCGCACTTCCAGTTACATTTATCTGCGCGTCTGCAACACATCCAGACAGGCATTGTCCGACAAGTAAGATTACGCCACCAAATGGCTTCATCCGCGATCACCCATCATGCACTCCTCGAATTCCTGCGCGCTTCTCGCTGGCCCGAGCTCAACAATCCTTCGATCCGCATTACACGGCTCGACCCGAATAAGACTATCTACGCTGGCTGCCGATAGACCTTCCGATTCCGTCATGGCTTTCCACCTCTCCTCCCTCGGGCAATTGGTGTCGCTCCGCCTGCGGAGAGTAGAACACCAATGGTATCGAAAGCTCTCGACACCTCGCTATCGGAAAATTCTTGAGGAACGGACTCAGACAACCAAAGTATCCACGCTTGAACAGCAAGAAACTCATCTCGAGTAAGAGATGGCCAGCGCTCTAGAAAGAAACTGTCCCACGACGAAGGTGTATTGCTTCTGTCAAGCATATATATCAAGGAAGTATTTGCCAGGAGATCGGGTCGAGATTCGCGAATACCTGCCGAGCAAATTCCTGGCAGGTAATAGCAGAAAGCCTCAGGACTAAACCCAGAAGTTGCTGCTGGCGAATCCTCAATCTCATCGCAAGTAAGGCTCTGCCATTTCCTCCCGTTAAACTTGGCCGCATCTTCGTAGATATCCGTATCTTGATGTTGTGCTTCTACGGCATGCATCGGAACTGCACGCCAAGAAAATGCGCGCTCAAATTTCTTCAGAAGGACAACGATGTCCATTTTATCAGAATGATCCATTCATTAATTGACATGTCCCCAGATTGTGTCAGGCTCGTGCATCTGCCCGTTGATGATCCGCATCGCCGGCACCGAATCATCTCTAAAAGTATCTTTCGATCAGTAGCTTCTTCTAAGAAAGAGCACGCTCATGCTCCGTTCTCCGTTTTCTGGGCCGGCTCCGGATCACTGACGCCTCTGATCCTGATGCATTCCGCTTACCCAGGCAACGCTAGCTCACCGCTTCCAGCTCTGGTTTATGGAGTCTTGTGCTCGATCAAGGCAACGTCTTCAGGAAATTGAGGGTAATGAACGATACCGGCTTCTGGCGATTCGACTAGCACGCCGGTTTTGAGATAGATCCATTCATCTGGAATGTATCCTTTGGCGAAATCCTTAGTTTCGATCACCGCCACCACAACTCCAGTCATACCTCCACCCAGGCCAACTTGGTCGCCGAGCAAGACCACTTTGCCATTGCTGTAGTTCATATCTTCATCCCAAGGCGGAATAGTTTACCCATAGGGATGCTTGATTGTGAACGACTGAGAGAAGAACTCCCCCTCTCTATTGTCGCTTGTGGCATGGAGCACCACTATACGAAAGCGAAACTTAAGTTGCTCCGCCAGCTTTTTGCTTTGTCCAGAAGGAATAGGAGGAAGCTCGGTCAATCGAACATCAAAGGTTATCGTTGTTGCTTCTGATGGATTCAAAGCGTAAATCTTCGAGGTGGCGCCAAGCCTCCCATCCTCCGCACGAAACGGCCACGTTGTCCACTGCCTACCCTCGTCCTGAACTTCAAGATTGACGTACGTGCGTACCATCGCTTGACTCTTGTTCTGCAGCGTCAGGCGTACTGGTTGCTTCCTGTCGTAGATCGAAACGAGACTCGATATATCGACTGTTTTCTCCACCGTAGCTGCGCATGACACGCAACTCACCATCGCCAACAGAAGTCCCAAGATAGTCTTCATCGTCGGTTTCCTATTCGAATGTACCCTACTGGATACGCCTCTCTTACCATGGCGTATACGCTATCTAGCACAATTCAAGGCCAACTTTTTTCTAAGCGCCTCCTCAGATACGCCATCATGATGAATGACTGTATTTGACGCAGTTTTAGGTGCATGAGATGTACGATTCGTTCGAACTAAAGTCCTGTGTCTTTAGGAAACTCGGCGTCCCAACGCTTTTCCAATCCAAGAAATTCGTATCGTTTCCACTGGCAGCATGATTCTTGAAGAAGTTCATAACGATCTTTCTGCATTGCGTATCACCAGCGTCGCCGGCTTATTCCTAGCTCCTCGTCGTCCTCCGAAGGAATGTAGTAGTTTTCCAAGCCTCATGAGATCCATCTGACCTAACGAACTTTCAGTAAGTGGTAAATAGCCATGTCGACCTGTATGGGCATTTTGGATCGATGTCATCCAGGAATAGCCATGGGTGTCTAAGCAATCAGGCACAACAACATTAAACGACAGCCAATCTCCCGTAGATGCCAATGCAGTGGCGGAAGGCCCGAATAGTTCGACCGGTTCGAAGACAAGCTGCCAGATAGCGTTTGTTCCTCACCAAGGGGGAGTTAACCGGCCTTGCTGGTTACGCTGGTCACGGCATGGGTATCGCTTTGCTCAACCCATCCTACGAGCCTGGGGGACGGGGCGGGCTACGCGTAAAGCGCCTCAGGTGCACGTGCCTAGCCGGGCTACGCCGGCTACTGCAAGGGCAGGAACAAATCTGCCGCAGTACCTTGTTCCGGCTGGTTCAAGAAGAAGCGCTGGCAGTAGATGGGAAAGTCGCGCATCTCCTCGCCACTCCTCGGCAGCCATTCCCGGTACAGATAGAGCGCGGCCGGCTCCAGGTTGTGAGTATCTCCGGTCACCCTAAGCACGGCGCATCGGCCGCCGGGAATCTCGCCGGCCTTGACGCTCTCATCCTGCGGATCGATCGGGTAATCGGCATCGATGCCGACGCAAAGATCCATTCTGTAGTCGGCAGGATCGACTGGGTCGCGCTCCGAGTACCAGACGTTGAACGTTGGATTGGTTTGCGGCGATAGCCCTGCGGCTTTACGCCAGGCGATGAACCGCTGGATCGTCGCATCGATGGTGCGGCGATCGCCGCGGTGTTCGAAAACCGCCACGCGGGTTGGCGCGACCTCGCGAATGGTCACCTGGTCGGGGGTATAGGTCTTGTCCATGATCTTGCTCCTGGCTGCGTTGAGGGGCCCAAGGGCCTGGAGCCACGGCTCCCAATCGGGAGACTTGCGGAACTGCGATGGCGACTGCTTGAACCTCTGCCGAAACGCACGGGCGAAGGCATCGGGCGTGTCGTAGCCAGCGCCCAAGGCAATCTCAATGATGCTCTGGCTTCGCAAGCCGGCCAATTGTTTCGACGCACGCTGTAGGCGCGCCAACTGAACGTAGCGGTGAAGCGAAACGCCGTAGAAGGCCTTGAACTGGCGGTGGAAGTGGTACTTCGAGAACGCGGCGACTCGGCTTAGCGTCTCAAGGTCCAGGTCGTCCTCCAAATGTCGCTCAACATAGTCCAGCACCCTGCGCATCCTGATCCGGTAATAGTCCAGCGCCGTCATCGTCGTCATCCGTTGTGGCAGCACCAGATTGGCTGATGGCGTTGCGAAATGCCCGACCGATCTTGCGCTACTCAAAACCGGGGCAACGTCGCTCTGGTGGATGGCGGCCGGTTCGCGTGTTCTTACCGGCCGGCTCCTCGTTCACCTGCCGCGCTCGACTTTGAGCGGCTCGCTGCGAAATGGCACGGTTTTGGACTGGCTCAGTGCGCTCGCTTTCCGCACCACCGGTGCTCCGTAGACGATGCCGCGCCCGACGGTGCTCATGTAGACCACACCTTCGGTATTCATGTCGCCGACCACGAACTGCGCGTTGCCCGGGCCGCCGAACTGATGGGCGTCGTCGTTGATGCGGATCCAGCTGGCGCCCTGATCGGTCGACCGATAGAGACCGCGCTTGCCGCCATTAACCGCTCCCCATATGAACACGGTCGGGTAGCTTGCCCAGCTCATCGCCTTGCCGAAGCCCACCGCGCTGCAGTCGGTCACATTGGGTAGCTTGCCGAAGGATGCGCCAGAGTTGGTCGAACGGCTCAGCCCGCCCGAGCGCAGCGCCACCCACACATCACCTTCGCGGCCGGGAGCCGCGCGGATCAAGGTGGAGCCACCGGTCGCCAGCGTGGCCGCCACGCCGAAGCTGGCACCGCCGTCGGTGCTGACGAGCACGGCGCCGTTGCTGTTGTCGTAGGCATAGAACTTGTTCGCATTGATCGGATCGGCCGCCGGGCGCAGGGCGTTCGTACCCAGGCCGGTCACCGCGGTCCAGGCCGGACTCGCGCTGGTGAAGTTGGTGGAACGGTAGGTCGTCGTGGTGTCGCCGATCCGGATGCCGTGCAGCAGCGTGCTGCCGTTCGCCGAAAGGGCGACTACGCTGCCGCGGGTGTTGCTGCTGTCGCTCGGAAGCATCGTCGCCACTGCGGTCCAGGTGGCGCCGGTGTCGGCCGATCGGAACACCTGCTTGATGCCCGCGCGCACCACCACCGGCGTGTTGGCTGCGGCCACCGCAAGTCCGGTGGTGGTGCCCATGCGCGGTGTGTGGATCGGCGCATAGGCGTCGATGTTGGTATGGCGGAAACCGTCGTAGTCGCCGATCACCGACAGCAGCGGCCCGCCGGGCACGCTGACCAGCCCGAGCGGCACGGTCTCTTCCAGTCCCCTGACCGCAAACGTCCAGGTAGCCGGGTTGGCTTCGATGTTGGCGCTGCGGAAGATGCCGTTGCCCGAGGTCACCCACGCGGACCGGGTGTCGAACGGATCGAACTCGATGCTGCTCGCCCAATGGATGCTGTTCCCGCCGATCCAGGTCACGCCGTCGGTGTCGAGCACGAAGCCGCGCGCCACCACGTTGGTCCAGCTGCTGCCGCCGTTGGTGGTGAGCAGAAACTGGTCGCCCCAGTTGTTGCCTTGCTGCATCCAGGTGTTGATGGTGGAAACGAGTATGCGCTGCGGATTGTTCGGGTCGACCGACACTCCGGAGAACGCCCCGTTGATGCCGGTGGGCGTCACATTGGTCCAGCCGCCGCTGGCAACGTTGTATCGCCACACCTGGCCGGCATCCATGGGCTCGGGCTGGCTCCCGTTGCCGTGCGGGCCGGCTCCGTTGCCATACGTGAGGTACAAGTTGCCGTCGCCAGCCAGCGCCGCGCGCTGCGGCATGTAGTTCGCTGGCGCGCTGGCCACGGCAGTGAAGGTGCTGCCGGCGTTGTCGCTGCGATAGAGATTGGGACCCACCGAGCCGTAGCGCGACACGCCCACGAAGATGCGCTGCGCCACGCCGCCGGCGACGCTGGACGGATCCGGCAGCACGAAGCTGATGCCGGCCTCGTTGGGTGTGGTGGTAACCGGCAACGAGCTCACGCGCGCGAAACTCACGCCGGCATCGGTGCTTTTGAACAGCCCGTTGTTGCGCGAGCCCACATACAGCACGTTGCTGTTGCCCGGGTCGACCTGCATCTTCTCGCCGTTACCGCGGCCCATGCCATTGCCGTGGACGCGGAACTGCGCGGTCACGTCGGTCACGCGCGCGAAGGTGGCGCCGTAGTCGCTGGAGCGCATCACCGCGGTCTTGCCGCCGCTGAAGTACGAGGTGCCGGCCAGCATGTAGACCACGGCCGGGTTCTTGGGATCCAGCGCAATCGACTCGATTCCCATCAGGCCTACATCCTCTTCCGAGAGGAAATCATGCAAGGGAACCCATCGGCCCGTAGCTTGGTCCCATCGGTAGGCGCCACCCACATCGGTGCGGGCGTAGACCAGGTTCCGCTCTGTCTTGCTGGGGATTACCGCCGACACGTAGCCGCCGCCACCCATCGCGACGTTGCCCCAGCGGTAGCTGGTCGGGGCCAACCGCGCAGGAAGGGGGCCCGCCGTTATCCGGGGCGACGAAGTAGCGGGTTCCGCAGCGGCTGTAATGGCGGTTGCGTTTGCCGCGGTTGGTTTAGATGCAGCCGGTGACGACTTTCCGCTACCTCCGCAGCCCGGCAGGCCGGCCACCATGCAAAACAGAACGGACAAGGCCACCGTGCCCCGCAGATATCGCTGTGTCATCGCTTGTTCCAAATTACGGAAAATCAGTCATGGTTTCGTGATGGCGCCGCGGCAGTGACCGCAGCGCGAAGCCTGGTGTTCATTGGTCGGGCGGCTCCAGAATAACGGCAGCCCGCCGCTGACGACATGCGCAAAGCAAGATCATTGAGCGCGGTCACGATACGTTCGCTACGCAGCGCTTCATTTGGCGCATCGCCGTCTTCCAGACCGTCGTGCTGTAGCGGTCCTTTGACAGGAAATCCAACGATACGTGCGCGGCCCCTGCTCGGCGGTCATCGCACCCAGATACCAGGCCGCACCCGCGCGCCGCCGCCCCAAAAGTCTCTCCCCCCACGTTCCGCATCGAGCGCCCGCGCTTTCCAGCGCAAGAGGACTGAGGCCGTAAAAGAGGACAACAACAAGAGAACCGTCAAAGCCGCAATGGAGCGAGAGGAATCCTTCAAGCGGACCTACCTCTGGGTGGAGTTGTTGTTGGATCGCTGTGCATCCTCCTTCAAGGAGAAACAGGAACATCAGCGATGCTTGTGCGCATAACGGCGCAAGAAAAAAGAGATCGAAGTGCTTTTTTTACTTAGAAAATGTACTCCGACCCCGTTCTTTCGTTTCTCCTATCCGATCTACGTTAGCTGAATCTTTTTTTCATCCGGCAAAAGCGCTTTCTTGTCTAGAATCCGGCCGTTTCATCAACCTCATGAGACAGCGAAAAGGAAGATCATGAAACCTGTAACCTGGTTCAACATTCCAAGCGATGATTTGGAACGTGCCGTCACCTTTTATAAGGAAGTGTTCGGTTGGGAGTTACAGCCGCTTTCCCGAGAAGCCGATGATCATCTGAGCTACCACACGGCGCTTACGGCTGAGAGCGACGCAAACTACGCCCCGCTAACGGCCGGGAGAGTCAATGGCTGTATCGTGAAGCGAAGCATGGGTCTGCAGCATCCGACTGTGCTTATTGATGTGGATGATTTAGACAAATCTTTGGAGGCGGTGATTGCGACAGGCGGTAAAAAGGTCAGCGATAAAATAGATTTGAGTTCGGCGGGCGGGATACTGCAATTCGTGGAAGATACCGAGGGTAACGTCATTGAACTTTGGAAACCGATCGAAGGCTGATCCGGCACCGGCGATGGTAGCTGCGAATTGAAATAGGCATCCTCGGGTAAAGTCGGTTACCGCCGATGCCATACAAGGACTCTGCCCTCGACCTCGCGTGCAGATAAAAACGAGGTCAGAGCACCTTTCCTACTTAGAAAACGTACTCTGATCCCGTTTTTGATTGCGCAAGATCGACAACCCCGCGCCTGGTTCCGAGCTGAGCCCAGTGCGAGAGCAAATGCCCGTATGTAACGTGCCTGCCTCGCCATAGGTATAGACAACATATTCCTTGCCGGGATCGAACGAGTAACCGCAGTCGCCGCCGCCCAGCCCTGTCCTCACGTCTACGCGGTTGACCGAGGGGCCCTTGAATGTTTCGGTGACCAGGAAGCTCACCCGCTTATAGGGAAAATCCTGGGGACTAGGGGGTTTGGGCGCGCCAAAGATTTGCTTTATCCAATCGGCAGCGGCGGTCAACCAGCTTTTGTCCATCTCGGGAGTTCGTTCTTCGACGGATGTCACCCGCCCCAGGAAAACCCGGCTGCTTTGATCACGTGATTGCTCCACGGTGCCGGGCGGAATGCAGCTACACGCCGCCGCATCCGCGGGAATGAACGCAAGCACCAGAATGGCGGATGCGAAGACGAATCTCATGGCGGCTAGCTCCTGTTGTTTGGCCGCAAAGCGGCTTCGACTTGACGAGAAATACTCTGCCCCAATTTCTCCTGCTTTCCTATCTGAGAACTTGGGCGTTGAATCCAGCAATTAGCCTGGCAAGCCTAAGGCCGCACCGCGGAACGCAGAATGTCCGCGTAAAGCCTGTCCAACGGATATCGTCTGTGCCGTAAGGCGGGTTAAAACCCGCCCTACGCAAATCATGTTCCATGTAGGGCGGGTTTTAACGCCTTACGGGAGTTAGATCATTGCGAGTGCATGCTGCGCGACTGTTCGGCCGCTGCGATGCGACGTCGTCACGGCTTCGACGCCGATGAGTCGGCATCGGAAGTGAGGCGGAACAGGCGTGCGCCATGCGGTGCGACCTGCGGCTTGAAGGTTCCGCTAACTGGCTTCAGCTGTGTGTGGCTCCATAGGTCCCGCACCTGCACCCGCCCCCGCAGTCCGAGCGCGGCCAGCTCTACCGGGACCGGACGACTACCGCCTGCCGCGGTGGCATCGCGGGTATCGAACACCGCCAAGTACTTGGACCTGCCGTCCGCCGCATCGGCGACCCAGGCGATCAGTCCGTCGTCGGTGCGGAACAGTTGGCGGTTGTTCGCGCTGTGTTGATTGACGGCGAGCACCTCGTCGTTGGTGAGCAAGGACAGGGTGAAAGGATCGGTACGGGTCATGTCGCCACCATGGATCAGCGGCGAACGCGCGATGCTCCACAAGGTCATCAGCGTGATCTGCTCGTCGCGGGTGAAACGGGTAGGCCGATCGAACTCGACGATGCCCAACGGCAACATGTCCGCATCCGGCCACGCGCCGGGAATCCGGTACGGCGTCCAATCATGCAGGCGCTTGAACTGAGCCAGCAGCAGTTCCCAGCGATCCCAGAAATCGTCGCTGATTCGCCACATATTGGCATGCCGGTTAACGTGATCACCGGCGGACAAAGCAGTCTCGCCCGGCGAGGTGCTGAATACGATGGGCCGGCCGGTCTTGTCGATCGCCTTGCGGATGGCCTCGATTTCCGCCCGGTTTTGGTCATACGGGCGACTGAGATCATCCACCTTGACGAAGTCCACGCCCCAGTCGGCCAGCTGCTGCATCAGCGAGTCGTAATACGCCTGCGCACCCGGTTTGGACATGTCCACGCCGTACATGTCCGGGTTCCAGGAGCAGATGCTGTTGGTATCGGCAATGTCCGCGGCGCGCAGATCGGTGCCCAGGATCGGTGTGTTCTGCTTGACCGCCTGGCGCGATATGCCCCGCATCATATGGATGCCGAACTTCAGTCCCTTGCCATGCACGTAATCGGCCAGCGGCTTGAAGCCCTGGCCATCGGCGGCCGATGGAAACTTCTCCGGCGCCGTCACAAGGCGACTGAACTCGTCCATGGCCAGCGTGGCGCCTTCCTCGTAACCGTGGCCCTTGGCGGTGGGCTGGTACCACTGGATGTCCACCGTGATGTATTGCCAGCCATGGGCTTTGAGCTTGGCGGCCATGAAGTCGGCCTGTTGCTTGATCTGCGTTTCGGTCACCGTGGTGCCGAAGGCGTCCCAGCTATTCCAGCCCATGGGTGGCGTGGCGGCCCACTGACGGAAATCGTCCGATGGCGTCGCGGCGATCGCCGCGGCATTCGCCACGGACAAGCAGCCTGCGAGAAGCAAGACGGCTAGAAGGCGCAGAAAGCTCGATTGATGCACGGACCACTCCTATACCTTTGGGCGACCCGGGACAGCGGCCGCAGAAAACGCGCAGGGCCGCGTCCTGTGGGCAGGTTAGAACGGACAATAACTATGGGTCCAATGAAAAAAATCGCCGCTGCGATGCCAGGTTGAAAAACGGGGTCAGAGTACGTTTTCTAAGTAGAAAAGCACTCTGACCCCCATTTTGCACGAGCACATTGTGGGAAGGCCGGTAAAAGGCCAGCCTGGTCGACGATGAGCACTACGTGATGACCTGCTATCGCTACACAGAATTGAATCCGGTACGTGCCGGGATGGTGGCGGAGCCGGCGGACTACCGTTGGTCAAGCTTTCGAGCCAATGGTCTGGGGGAGCACGACCCATTGGTGAATCCGCATGAGCTTTACCAACGGATTGCCAGAAGTACGTCCGAGCGGTGCGCGTTGTATCGCGAACTCGTATCCCAGGCCATCTCCGATGGCGATTTGGAGGCGATACGCTGTTATGTCCAGCGACAGCGCGCATTAGGTTCCGACAAATTTAGGCACAGATCGAGCAACAACTGCAGCGGCGAGTGGGGCTAGGTCGCCCCGGACGACCTGGAAAGGAAAAGGTACTCCGACCCCTGTTTTCTAGTGCGCATGAAGTTCTTTCACTGACACAAACGGGGGAAGGGGACGCCGCCACCTGTCAACGACCAACAGCGGATACGAAGAAGCCCCGCCGTGCGGGGCTTCAGATTTCAGTGCCGGTCTAAATGTGTCGCCAACTTGTGGCTAATTTTTCGAGTCATCTTCAGGTCGCTTGTCCGGCAACGATAGCCCAGTCTGCGCGTTATAGACGCTCATCTGGCGGCGCCATTTTTCAGATAAGTCCTTTCGTTTGTCATCCGCAGATGACAGTTTTTCCCACACAACAATATTCGAATTTACTGATGAAGCCAGCATCAGTTTGGCTGTGGCTTCATCCCCCTTGCTAAGGCTGTCAAGCGCGCCGATGTCTGTTTCGATGATGCTTTGGTGCAGATCGGCCAGGGCACGAACGGGAGGAGACGTTCGAATTATAAGCGTTGAAGCCGCGACCCCAACAACAAAGCCAGCCAGCAATAAAAGTACCTTTTTCATTTTTTTGGCCCCCACATGAACACGGCATGCATTTTGAGTAAAGCGAAGGATCCCTGGGAGATTGAGACAGCAGTCTTGGATAGCTGCGAAGATTCCCATACCCTATCATCGGACAACAGAGATCTCATCTTGGACGCGGCTGCACCGCACCAAGAGCGTCTCGGCGCGCTAATCAATCTTATCGCAATTGGAAGTAACCATGCTGGCACTTGACGCAGAGCACTACCTGTTAGAGGTGAAGCTCAAGAGAAAAAAAGTTCCAGACTTTGGTTGCTACCCTTTTTCTATTCCGGTGGTACGTCATCTCGATGCACTGGAACTGCATCCAAAAGTAACATTCATCGTTGGAGAGAACGGCAGTGGTAAATCCACGCTGCTAGAAGCGATTGCCGCGGCTTGGGGATTTAATCCCGAAGGCGGAACGAAAAACTTCAGGTTTCAGACGCGAGCGTCGCATTCCGTTCTTTACGAATATCTTCTACTTTCGAAAAGCGTTCGTCGCGCCAAAGACGGTTTCTTCTTGCGTGCCGAGAGCTTTTTTAACTTGGCTACTGAGATTGAACGACTGGACGACGCGCCCGGAGGTCCTCCAATTATCAATTCTTACGGCGGGGTGTCCTTACATCAGCAGTCACATGGAGAATCATTCTTCTCCTTAATGATGAATCGATTCGGAGGACATGGCCTCTATGTCTTGGATGAGCCAGAGGCCGCACTCTCGCCGCAACGTCAGCTGGCGATGCTTGCGCGATTGCACCAACTCGTACAGATGAAGTCGCAATTTATAATTGCGACTCACTCTCCCATTCTTATGGCCTATCCCGACGCGCGCATCTATCAGATTAGTGAGGACGGGATTCACGCTACACAATACGAAGACACCGAACACTACCTTGTGACAAAAGCCTTCCTTGGCAATCCTAAGCGGCAGCTTGATCGGCTGCTTGCTTGATCAATCACAGCCAGGAACGAAAAGTTCTGGTGGCTTCAATTCCGGGCGCCCTTCATATCACAAAGGATCTACGACTTAAATTGCGCATATCGATCAACGTGAAGCCCGAATTTTTGCTCGAAGTAGCTACAGACCGCCTCCGCAGCAAGTTCGCCCTCGGTAACTATATCCGACGTCTGAATGGAGAGCGAAGGAGTACGGCCGACGTCTATACGTCGACTAGCTACGTAAATCCCTACGGTCGGTTCGATTGGCGGCATCGAATCGTTTTCCTTGAATAGAAATGACATCTCGTCCCCCACGCCAGGCTCCACCGGCAGATCAAGCTCGCCCCAGATCGTCGCAAACGAAGTGGTGGGCGAGCTAAACACCGAAATATCTACATTCACTAGCATGTCAGTATCCAAAAGGTGTTTTCGGAACAAATAAATAGCGAGCCTGCTGCTCTTCCATCGACATATCGCAACTCATGAGCTTTCCTAGCGAGATCATCGCGCGAATCCTATTAATGCGATCTGTAAGTTGATCACCATGACCCAGCCAAGTAGTGTTATGCCCACCAGTCGCAACAGGGTCGGGAGTACGAAACGCGTACTTGTATAAAACTTTGTCGAAGAACATTTGCGCCATCTTCGTTTTGGCTTCAAAAATGCGAGCTTGGGTTGCAGCCTTGAGCGCTGCGCATTTGTCATCTTGGCCCTTGCAATATTTATCATAGACGCTTTCCTGCTCTGGCGTCATGTTTCGCGGACGCGTGCCTGCGAGATCGGCCATGAGTTGAATCAGACCTTCCCAAGCGTCGCTAGTCGTAGGGCCCCAGTTCTGCGCTGGATCGGTACCCGTGCCTGAATATCCAGGGCCAGGATATTTGCGCGTCATTATGCGTTGGAGGCCAAGTGGGTCAATGGACACGAGGGGAGAGCTGCCAACGTAAGCAAAGGTACTCATGCCTCCACGCAGCCCGATCGGATCGCTCTCAAGGTACCGTCCACTCCCTGCGTCGTAATTCCGGAAATAGTTGTAGTTAAGTCCGGATGCGCTGTCATAGCGTTGTCCCGGAAGTCGCATGTCGAACACGAAGTTGTTCGCATCCCCATCCGGATTCTGATCCGGTGCCGTATTGCCGAAGGCTTCGCCTTTCACATCCCAGGTCCACACCGGGACGTCACGAGCCACTTCGATGACTACGCGCGGGGTGCCCAGGTGGTCGGGTTGGAGGTAGTGCAGTTGGTTGCCGTTGGCGAGCAGGCCAACCGGGAGGTCGTCCATCCATAGGGCTTGTTGCAGCGGGGCGCCGCTGCTGTCGTAGTCGCCCAGCCAATGGCCGGCTTCGTCATACACGATGTAGGTGTTGTTGGCGCCGAGGTGTTTGCGGACTTGTTCGCCACGGCCGTTGTAGGCGTAGTTCATGGCGACGGTGCCGGCTTGCTTGACCTGGTTCATGCGGTTGGCGGCGTTGTAGACGAACTCCTTCGCGCTGCCGATGGTGAGGGTGTTGCCGGCGTTGTCGTAGCCACGGATGGTTCCGGCCACGTCGGTGAGGCGATGGCTATTCGTCGGATAGCCGTAGCTACTCGTACCCGCGGCCGTGGTGTGGGCGGTGCGATTGCCGGTCTTGTCGTAGCTATAGGTGTCGAGGGCGACCTGGGTGGGGCCGTCGCGGGTTTCGGTCAGGCGGCCCAGCGGGTCGTAGACGAAGCTCAGCGGCGGCGGTGTGCCGCTGGTCAGCTGGGTCAGGTTGCCGACCGCATCGAAGCCGAAGTTCAATGACAGTCCCCCGGTGCCGGGGTCTTGCACGGCCAGCGGGCGATAGTCCTGATCCAGTGAGCGTGTCATCTGTCTTCCGTTGCCGTAGGTCCACCCCGCCACCGGGCCGAAGGGGTGGTAGCTGGCCTGGTGCAACAGGACGTCGCGTGAGCTTCCGGTGCGAGTGACGCCGACTTCCGCGGTGCGTCCTTGTGCATCACGCACATAGTCCACGGTAGTGCCGCCCGGATAGACCAGGGCTTGCAACTGACCGGCCAGGGTGTAGGCGTAGCGCAGTACGAACGCTATGCCGTTCGTGGTC
>CBFGZY010000017.1:0-59134 GCA_965653375.1 uncultured Pseudoxanthomonas sp. | reverse complement strand
GCGCCGGCGTCATCACGTTGAGCACCAGGTCGCGGCTCTGCTGGCTGGTCAGCGGCGTCTGCGTGATCGGCGAAATCTTGCCATGCACCTTGATGGATGGCGGCATGCCGGACGTGATGAACAAGTCCGACGCCTTCTGGTGCGCCATCAGCTTGAGAAAGGAAGTGAAATCGATGGTGCTCATGGGTGTCTCCGGTGAGCGGATGGCGGTCAGCGGTCAGCGGAAAAGAGCGAAGCCCGGCTTTCGCCGCTCACCGCTCACCATTGGCCGCTCACTCAAACAAACGTTTGTCCTTGGCATATTCCTTGGCCTGCTGGCGGGTGACCAGGCTGCGCTTGACGAGGTCCTGCAGGTGTTGGTCGAGGGTCATCATGCCGCTTTGCTGGCCGGTCTGGATGGCGGAATACATCTGCGCCACTTTGTCTTCGCGGATCAGATTGCGGATGGCGGGGGTGCCCACCATGATTTCCCAGGCGGCGGTGCGGCCGCCGCCGACTTTCTTCAACAGCGCCTGCGAGATTACCGCGCGCAAGGATTCGGACAACATCGAGCGGACCATCGGCTTTTCGCCGGCGGGGAACACGTCGATGATGCGGTCGATGGTCTTGGCCGCCGAGCTGGTGTGCAGGGTGGCGAATACCAAGTGGCCGGTTTCCGCGGCAGTGAGTGCCAAGCGGATGGTTTCCAAGTCGCGCAACTCGCCGACCAGAATGTAGTCCGGATCTTCACGCAGTGCCGAGCGCAACGCTTCATTGAAGCCGTGCGTGTCGCGATGCACTTCGCGCTGGTTGATCAGACACTTCTGCGAGGTATGCACGAATTCGATCGGATCCTCGACGCTGAGGATGTGGCCGTATTCGTTCTTGTTGATGTGATCGACCATCGCCGCCAGCGTGGTCGACTTGCCGGAACCGGTCGGGCCGGTGACCAGAATCAATCCTTGCGGCTGTTCGATCAACTGGCGGAACAGCGGCGGGCACGCCAGGTCTTCCAGGGTCAGCACTTCCGAGGGAATGGTGCGGAACACCGCGCCGGCGCCGCGATTCTGATTGAAAGCGTTGACGCGGAAGCGCGCCAGGCTGGGAATCTCGAACGAGAAGTCGACTTCCAGGAATTCTTCGAAATCGCGCCGTTGCTTGTCCGACATGATGTCGTACACCAGCGCATGCACTTGCTTGTGATCCAGTGCGGGAATATTGATGCGGCGGACGTCGCCGTCCACGCGGATCATTGGCGGCAGACCGGCCGAAAGGTGCAGGTCCGATGCTTTGTTCTTTACCGAAAACGCCAAGAGCTCGGCGATATCCATGACGCTGCTTCCCCGAAATGCTGCGAGCTGGAACGATACAACCCCGGCAGGCAGTATAGCGCTGTTGCCACGATATCCAACGGTTGGACCACCATGCTCGCCGACACCCTAAGCGAGACCCTGCAACACCTTGAAAACGCGGCTAAAACCGCCAATCGGCCAGTGCCGCGCCTGCTGGCGGTTTCCAAGACGCAACCGGCCGAAGCAGTCGCCGCCCTGGCCGCCGCAGGCCAGCGTGCATTCGGTGAAAACTACGTGCAGGAAGCCCAGGCCAAGGCGCGCGCATTGGCGGCGCTGGGCCTGGAATGGCACCTGATTGGCCACCTGCAGTCCAACAAGGCCGAAATCGCCGCACAAGTGTTCGATTGGGTACAAACGGTAGACCGTCACAAATTGATTGTGGCCTTGTCGAGGTATCGTGCTGCCGACCGCCCGCCGCTGAATGTGCTGATCCAAGTGAATATCGATGACGAGACCAGCAAACACGGCTGCCGGCCAGAAGAAGTAACCAGCTTGGCGGGGGCCATCGCCGCCGAGCCCAGGTTGTCGCTGCGTGGGCTGATGGCCATTCCTGCCCCCCAAACTGATCTCCAACCGAATGCCTTCAGGCAAATGAAGACGCTCTTCGATGAACTGGCAGCGCATCATCCGCAGGTCGACACGCTGTCGATGGGCATGAGCGGTGATTTCCCGCTGGCCATCGCCGAAGGGGCCACCATGGTTCGAATCGGTACGGCGTTGTTTGGCCCGAGAAGCCGGAAGTAGGCAATGGAAAATGGGGCGTTGGTATGCCCCCGCGTTCCATGTCACGACTCGTTACTGGACACCCCGAATCACTTTCAAAGGCATCAAGACGAATGACAACCCCTTCTTCCACTTCCCGCTTCTCGCTTGCTCATCCCATCGCTTTCATCGGCGGCGGCAACATGGCGCGCAGCCTGATCGGCGGCCTGGTCGCCGGCGGCGCGAATGCCGCAAAGATTCGCGTGGCCGAGCCGGTGGAAGCGTTGCGCGCTTCCTTGGCTGCAGAGTTTGGCGTGCAGGTTTTCGCGGACACCGGCGAGGCCGTGTATGGCGCGGACATGTGGCTGTTTGCGGTGAAGCCGCAGGTCATGCGCGATGTTTGCCAATCGCTGTCGGCGCGTGCGTTGGCGCAGCATCCGGTGATGGTATCGATCGCCGCAGGCATCACCACCACGCAGTTGCAGACCTGGCTGGGTGGCGAACTGCCGGTGGTCCGCTGCATGCCCAACACGCCGGCGTTGCTGGGTGCCGGCGTCACCGGGTTGTTCGCCAATGCACAGGTGGACGCCGCCGGACGTGCGCGCGCCGAAGGATTGTTGTCCAGCGCCGGCAAGACCGTGTGGATCGACGATGAAGCGAAGATGGACGCCGTAACCGCGGTTTCCGGAAGCGGTCCTGCCTACGTATTTCTTTTGGCGGAAGCGATGGAGGCCGCGGCCAAGGCGGAGGGCCTGCCGGACGAAGCCGCACGCACATTGGTGCTGGAAACACTTTTGGGCGCGGCACGCATGCTGACCGAATCCGATGCCGATCCCACCGAGCTGCGCCGTCGCGTTACTTCGCCCAACGGCACTACCCAGGCGGCCATTGAAACCTTCCAGGCTGGGGGCTTCGAAGCGCTTGTCGCCAAGGCCATTCGTGCGGCAACGGAGCGCGGCCGGGAATTGTCGGCGGCGAATGATTGAGCTGTGCTCAGTAGGTGTAACGGAAGTGGCGGCAACATCGATACAGCCCAAAGCCTGCAAACCCAAAGCATCCAAATCTGGAACAAGCATGAAAATCACAACACTGATACGCCCCCATTCCCGGCTCGCCGCTTCCCGTTCCCGTCTTCTCGTTGCTGCCTTCGTCCTAGCCTCAACGCTTGCTGCCTGCTCGAATGGCGACGCACCGCGCGCGGCCGAGTTCGTGCCGCCTGCGCCTGCGCATAGCGATTTCGGCGACCTGCGCGTGCACTACAACGCGCTGCCCACGATGGCATTGAGCGAACCGGTGGCGAAGCAGTACGGTGTCGAACGAGACGCGGATACGGCGCTGGTGCTGATCGCGCTGCGTCAACTGCGCAATGGCGAAGAAGTCGATACCGATGGCGAGGTGACTGCGCAAGCGTCCGATCTGGCCGGCACCCGCCAACAGATTCCACTGCGCATCATCGATACCGGCGACTACACCGATCACATCGGCACCGCGACCATTTCCCAACGCAACACCTATCGTTTCGATGTCACCATCATCGCGAACGGCCGAAAGGAAACGTTGCAGTTCCAGCGGAATTTCTAGAAGACCAAATGTGTTAGGAGTGGCGTCGACTTACCGGTGTCGGTGAGTCGCGATGAGGATTTCCCGGTAAAGCTTCATCGCGACTTACGTCGCTCCTACAAGAACACCTGAATACCATAGGAGCATCTTCCCTGAGCCGCTCCTATCGTGCTGCCCATGCCTGCACGATATCCGCGATGGCACGCACGCCGTCGGTGAGTGCTGCCGGGCCGGGTTGCAGGATCAGCGGCGACTTTATCTCGTGCAATTCGCCCTGGCGTACTGCGGGAATCGCATCCCAGCCTGGACGGATGGCGACTTTGTCGGGGCGAAAGCGCTTGCCGCACCAGGAGCCCAGGATGATGTCGGGCGCACGCCGTATCACTTCACTGCCGTCAGCCAGAATACGGTGCTTGGCGAGCGACTCGACGGCTAGTTCCGGGAAAACATCGTCGCCGCCGGCGATACGAACCAGCTCGGCGACCCAGCGAATCCCGGTGATCGGCGGGTCGTCCCACTCCTCGAAATAGACCTTGGGCCGGTGCGACAGCCGCGCCGATTGCCGTTCTATTTCTTCGAGTCCTCGTTCAAGTCCGTCGGCGTAGGCATTCGCTTTATCATGCGCGCCCACTAATGCGCCCAACCGGCGGATGTAATCCAGAATGCCGGACACGCTACGGTGGTTGGCTATCCAGACTTCCACGCCCTGCTTGATCAACTCGGCCGCGATCTCGGATTGGATATCGGAAAAGCCTATCGCCAGATCCGGCTCCAGCTTCAGTATCTCGCCTATCTTGGCACTGGTGAAAGCGCTGACTTTTGGCTTTTCCTTGCGTGCTTGTGGCGGACGAACGGTAAACCCGCTGATACCGACGATACGGTGCTGTTCCCCCAGCGCGTAGAGCGTTTCGGTCGGCTCTTCGGTAAGGCAAACGATGCGCTGCGGCCCTGAAGGCCGGGAACGGGGAGCAAGAAACCGGGAATCGTCGGGTGCGCTGGGCTCCGGCTTTCCCGATTCCCGACTCTCTGCTCCCGGTTCCCGTGCTTTCATGGATACAGCATCCGCTTGGACCATTGACCCATGCCGTCGCGCTCGTAGCGCCAGCGTTCGTGCAGTCGGAACTGCGCGCCGTACCAGAACTCGATGGCCTCCGGGACGACGCGGTAGCCGCTCCAGCCTTGCGGGCGCGGTACATCGCGGCCTTCGAATTCGGCCACCGCCTTGGCAATGTGGTCTTCGAATTCCTCCCGCGAGCTCAACGTTTCGGATTGAGCGGACGCCCACGCGCCGATCTGGCTCAGACGTGGGCGTGAAGCGAAATACAGGTCGGCTTCGTGATCGTCGACTTGCTCCACCGCACCTTCTATCCGCACCTGGATGCCGGCCTCGCGCAGACTGCGCCACAGGAACAACAACGACGCGCGCGGATTGGTTTCCAGTTCATGGCCTTTGCGGCTATGCAGATGGGTGTAGAAAACGAATCCCTGCCGATCGAAGGATTTCAGCAGCACGGTGCGCACGGACGGACGCCCATCCGGCGTTGCGGTCGCCAAGGCCATGGCGTTGGGTTCGATCTCGCTGCTGGCAGCGGCTTCATCGAACAGGGTGGTGAAAGTGGATAGCGCTTCGGTATACAGGTCGCTCATGGGACACCGTGGGAAGGGCCGTCGTAGGACACGGCGGCATGCGCTATTGTGTCGCGATGCCGCCCTCGCATCCACCGCCAGAAGGCTTCGATGCCGCATTCGTCGATGAAGCACTGACGGCCGCGCTGGCCATCGAGGCCCACCCTGCCGTATTTGCCATCGCCGGCTTACAAGGCAGTGGCAAATCCACGCTGGCCGCGCAAATAGCGAATGCGGCCCAGGCGCGAGACTTGTCTGTAGCGGTTCTTTCGCTGGATGATTTCTATCTGACCCGTGCGCAGCGGCAAACGCTGGCGCAGCAGGTGCATCCATTGTTGGCGACACGGGGACCACCCGGCACACATGACACGGTATTGGCTTGCGACACCTTGGACGCCCTACAGGCAGGGCGGTCGGTGACGCTGCCCCGCTTCGACAAGCTGAGCGACGACCGTCTGCCGGAAACGCAATGGCCGCGTGTCGATGGTCGCGTCGACCTGGTGATTTTCGAAGGTTGGTGCCTGAAAACGCCCGCCGAATCTGCCGACGCGTTAGAGCAGCCAATCAATGCCTTGGAACGCGATGAAGACCCGCAAGGTCTTTGGCGGCGCTGGTGCAACCGGGCGCTGGAGCGCGACTATCCCGCGTTATGGCGCCAACTGGATGCGCTGTGGTTCCTGCAAGGACCGGGCTTTGAAATGGTTCCAGCGTGGCGATGGCAGCAGGAGCAGTCGCTGCAGCGCGCCGCCCGGTCGAACCACGCCAGCCCGCCAAATGCACCAATGACTCGGCCGCAAGTGGATCGCTTCGTGCAATTGTTCGAACGCGTCAGCCGGCAGGCGCTGCGCACGCTGCCGGCCATCGCCCAGCGCACCATCCATTTGGATGCGCACCGCAAGCCGGTCGAACCCTAGGCTCCGATGTGGGAGCGGCGTCCCGCCGCGAGCTCTTGGCTGGATTATGCAGATTTGTCGAAGAGCTCGCGCCGAGACGGTGCTCCTGCAAGGTATTGGCGATTGCAGGGATCGTGCCGACTACTGCACCACGAAACTGATGCGCATGTTCACCCGCCACTCGGTGATATTTCCGCCATCGTCGGTCACCACTTTAACTTCATTGACCCACGCGCCCTTGATGCCCTTGACCGACTCCGCCGTCTTCTTCAAACCCGCTTTCACCGCATCTTCCACGCCAACGTTGGAGGAGGCGTTCACTTCGATGATCTTGGCGACTGACATGGCACATCCTTTCGCTACAGGGCGGGGCTCCGCCGGGACGCTCACCCTATGCCTGCCCCTGTTAAGCGTGTGCCATGAGAGTGCTAGCATCCGTCCTGATGAATCCCGCCTCCAATCTCATCCTCGTCGGCCCGACCGGCGCCGGTAAAACGTCCATCGGCAAACGCGTTGCCGAGCGCTTTGGGCTGCAATTCGTGGACGTGGACCAAGCCATTGCCGAGCACGCGGGCGCCACCATTCCCGCCATCTTCGAAAACGTCGGCGAAGCCGGCTTTCGCGAACGCGAAAGCACCGTACTGCGCGAGCTGCTGGGCGAACAAAGGCGGCTGATAGCCACAGGCGGCGGCGCGATTTTGGACGCCGGCAATCGGGCACTGATATGTCAGGGCGGATTCGTGGTCTATCTGCGGGTCAGTGTGGAAGCGCAGCTTCGGCGGCTGGGCCGCTGCACCAACCGGCCACTGCTGCAGCGGCCGGACCGCGAACAAGTGCTGCGGGAAATGGCTGTCGTTCGCGAACCGCTTTATGCCGAGGTTGCCGATCTGGCCCTGGACACCGATCATCTGATGCCGCCGGAAGCCACCGCACGGCTGATCAGGCTGCTGGCCAGCCGCTGGCAACGCACCGAGAATTTCGCATGACCGCTTCCGCTTCTTCCCGCACTGTCGCCGTCGGCGGCCAGCATCCTTACACCATCACCATCGGTCCCAACTTGCTGAACGACGGCGCCGCCCTCGCAAAGCAGGTCCGCGGCCGGCATGCGCTGCTGGTGAGCGATTCGATCGTGGCGCCGCGCTACGCCGCCGCGGTGCGCGAGGCGCTGCATGCCGCACGTCCGGACCTGCGCATCGGCACCTATGTGTTGCCCGCCGGCGAACAATCGAAAACCCTGGCCAATTTCGGTGCGGCTATCGATGCGCTGGCCGCCTTGGGCGCCACTCGTGATGCCTGCATCTTTGCCCTGGGCGGCGGCGTGGTCGGCGATCTGGCTGGATTTGCCGCCGCATGCTGGATGCGCGGTGTGGATTGCGTGCAGTTGCCGACCACCTTGTTGTCGATGGTGGATTCATCGGTCGGCGGCAAAACCGCGGTGGACATCCCGCAAGGCAAGAACCTGGTGGGCGCTTTCCATCCGCCGCGGGCCGTCTTCGCCGACACCGGCACGTTGCGCACGCTGCCGCCACGCGAACTGCGAGCCGGATTGGCGGAGGTGATCAAGTACGGTGCGATCCGCGATGCCGTGTTCTTCGATTGGCTGACGGATCAGCGCGAGGCATTGCTGGCCGGCGACCCGGCCGCGCTGGCGCAAGCGATTGCGCGCAGTTGCGAGCACAAGGCGGAAATCGTCGAACGCGACCCGCTGGAACGCGGCGAGCGCGCATTGCTCAACCTGGGCCACACCTTCGGCCACGCCATCGAAACCGAACAAGGCTACGGCGGTACCGGCAACGACAATCTCAACCATGGCGAGGCGGTCGCGGTAGGCATGGTGCTGGCGGCACGGCTATCCGCCGACCTGGGCATGGCCAGCACCAAAGACACCGATCGGCTGGCCGCGCTGTTGCAGGCCTTCGAACTGCCCACCGCCATTCCCGCCGGACTGGCGCCGGAAGCACTGCTGGAGCGCATGCGCCTGGACAAGAAAAACCTGGCCGGAAGGCTGCGGCTGGTGCTTTGGCGGGGTATCGGCCAGGCCGAAGTGGTACCCGACGTGGACGAAGCCCGCGTTTTGGCGGTGCTCTCCGGCTAGAGCGTGTTATGGACTTTGGGGTGAGTGCGAAGGCGGCTTTTATAGGGTTTGGCGTTGCGGTGCCAGGCAAGGCGCGCGCTGCCGGGCAGGCTGGCCGCCTGGCCAAGGCGCGCAACACAGCATGGCGCCGCAACAGCGGCCTTCCCGGAGAGCCTGCCCCGTACTTGATACGGGGGTTGTCCACCAGCGCCGCCGCAGCCGCGTTGCCCGGCTGGCCTTGGGCACCACCCAAGGACGGCGCCGGCCGCCTTGCTGCAACGGCGCTGGTGGGCAACGCATCTCATCCCAAAGTCCATAACACGCTCTAGAATGACGGCATGCGAGTCTTCCTACAGCAACGCCCCACCGCGGGCGAAGCGCCCCGCTACGTCCAACTGACCCTTCAGCCCGATCTGTTCGGCGGCTGGGAGCTGCTGCGCGAAACCGGCCAGATCGGCGGCCGTGCGCAGCTCAAGCGGGAGCAATATCTGTTGCAGGACGAAGCCACCGCTGCTTTCGAGAAAGCCCGCGACAGCCATGTGAAGCGCGGCTTTCAAGTCACCTTCGTCCGTGGCGCCGAGGCTCCCAGATAACCCCGCAAGCGGAGCTTGCTCCGCTGCTCCTGTCTTCGGGCAACTGAGTGGCGATGATCGAGCAAAGCAGCGGAGCGAGCTCGCTCTACGTTACTCAATCAAGGAACATTGTCTTGACCACCCCACTGAAGAACGATCGCCTGCTGCGCGCGCTCAAGCGCGAACCCGTGGATCGCACCCCCGTTTGGCTGATGCGCCAGGCCGGGCGTTATCTGCCCGAGTACCGTGCCACGCGCGCGCAAGCCGGTAGCTTCCTGGGCATGGCGAAAAACCCGGAGATCGCCTGCGAAATCACCTTGCAACCGCTGCGCCGTTTCGATCTGGATGCGGCCATCCTGTTTTCCGACATCCTGACCATCCCCGACGCGATGGGCCTGGAGCTTTATTTCGTCGACGGCGAAGGCCCGAAATTCCGCCATACCGTGCGCAGCGCCACCGATGCCGCCAAGCTGGCGGTACCGGATATGGAGACCGAACTGCGCTATGTGATGGACGCGGTGCGGCTTATCCGGCGCGAATTGGACGGCAAGGTTCCGTTGATCGGCTTTTCCGGCAGCCCATGGACGCTGGCGTGCTACATGGTGGAAGGCGGCGGCAGCAAGGATTTTGCACGCATCAAGGCGATGGCATTGAACGAGCCTGCCGCGCTGCATGCACTGCTGTCGGTCAACACCGATGCCGTCATCGCCTACTTGTCCGCGCAGCGCGCGGCGGGTGTGCAGGCGTTGCAGGTATTCGATACCTGGGGCGGCGTGTTGTCGCCTGCGATGTACCGGGAGTTCTCGCTGCCGTACCTGACGCGGATCGCAAAGGAACTGCAGCGCGGTGAAGGCGCGGAACGGACGCCGTTGATCCTGTTCGGCAAAGGCAATGCCGCGCACCTGGAAGATCTGGCGGACAGCGGCGCGGAAGGCGTGGGCGTGGACTGGCTGGTGGAGCTGTCCGAAGCGCGCCGCCGCACCGGCGGCCGGGTCGCATTGCAAGGCAACCTGGACCCCGCCGTGCTGTACGGTTCGCCCGAGGCCATTCGCAGCCAGGTCCGGCAGACGCTGGACAGCTATGCCGCCGGCGCCGATGGCAGCCGCGAAGGCCATGTCTTCAACCTGGGACACGGCATGTCGCCGGACATGAACCCGGAGCATGTGGCCGTACTCGTGGACGCGGTGCACGAGTTCAGCGCGCGGTGAGCTCCGGCCCTTAGGAGCATCCCCGCGTCAGATATCCGTAGGTGGGTCGGGGCCCGCCCTATGCAGGTGATATCGGAATCGCTTCCGATATCACTCGTTCACGTCGGTACGGATTTCAGCGACGGTCTGTCCGGCGTTCGTTTGCATGGCGCGCTCGATCGCTTCGGCCAACATGTCGCCGGTCACCGGCTTGCGCAAGAAGCCGTCGAAGCCTGCCGCTTGCACTTGGATTTCCGCTTCTCGATCAGCACGCGCGGTGATCGCGACCAGCGGTGCGGCGAATCGGCGCAGCCGCAATTGCTGCGCCAACGCCAGGCCATCCAAGCCGGGCAGATCCAGATCCAGCAGCGCGATATCGAACTCGCTAGCCGACGCTTCTCCCAACGCGGCCAGCCCATGGGCGGCGTGGACCACATGATGGCCGCGTGCACGCAGCAGGCCGGCCACGACTTCGGCCACGGTCAGATCGTCTTCCACCAGCAGAATCTTCAAGGTGCGGCCGTGGTCGACAGTGTGATCCCCCACAACGCGCTCGCCGACAGGCATATCGGCGCGGCCTTCGGCGGCGAGTGATCGCGGCATCGGCAGGTCGACGGTGAAGCGCGCGCCGACGCCGGGCGAACTGTCCACGCCGATGCGCCCGCCCATCGCCACCGCGAGTTCCTGGCAGATCGCCAAGCCCAGGCCGCTGCCGCCATACCGCGCCGTGGTGCGCGCGCCTTCCGCCTGCTCGAAGCGCTGGAACAGTCGCGCCTGCTGTTCGGCATTGATGCCAGGGCCGGTATCGCTGACTTCCAGCCGCACGCTTTCCGGCGATAGCGGCGCTACCCGCAAGGAGACATCGCCGCGACCGGTGAACTTGATGGCATTGCCGATCAGGTTGAGCAATATCTGACGTACACGCAGCGGATCACCGCGCACCATGTGCGGCACGCCCGCGGCAATTTCGCTGGAAAAAGCCAATCCGCTTTTTTCCGCCACGGGCGCCATCAGCGCGGCGATGTCGTTGATCAACACATGCAGATCGAAATCCACCTCCTGCAGGTCCAACTTGCCGGCTTCGATGCGCGCCAGATCCAATGCGTCATTGACCAGGCGTACCAGGTGGGTACCTGCACGCTGGATGGCGTCCGTATAGCGCCGCTGCTGCTCGTTCAATGGCGTCGCCAGCAGCAACTCGCTCATGCCCAGCACGCCAGTCATCGGTGTGCGCACTTCATGGCCGAGGGTGGCTAGGAAGCGTGTCTTGGCCTCGGATGCCTGCTCGGCAAGCTCGTGCTTGTGCATCGCCAACTGCCAGGCGCTGCGACGGCGGAGGCGGCGGCGGTAAGCCCACGCGATCCAGCCCAGCAACGCTATCGCCAGCACCGACCAAGCAACGATGGCCCATTGGGCGCGCCACCATGGCGGCGCCACGGTGAAGACGATGGTCTGCGTCTGCGACCACACGTTATCGGCGGTCTTGCCCGCAATATCCAACCGATAGTCGCCCGGCGGCAGCTGCGAGAAAATGCGCACGCCGCTGGCGCCGCCAGCCTCGACCCAATCGCTGTCGAAGTCGGACAATCGGAAACGGTAGCGATGCCCTTGAACGTTGATGTACGAAATCAACCGGGCGACAACTTGCAGATCGCGATCGTCGTATTCCAACTGGAACGGCTGCCCTGTCGGCAGCACCAACTGATCCGAAGCGCGGCGCACGGTAATGGCATCCACCACCAGGGAGGGTGCCTTGGTCGCCGGCCGCAATGCGATCGGATCGAAGATCGCCAATCCGTGCGAAGCGCTGACGATCAAGCGCCCATCCTGCAGACGCTCGACCGGGCCGGACAGGATTTCCTGCCCGGGTAGACCATCGTGGATGCCGTAGACCCGCACCGTGCGTTGCGCCGGATCCACTCGGGTCAGTCCGCGCGTGCTGGCAGCCCACAAGATGCCGCGGCGGTCCACCGTCAGTCCTCGGAACATCACCTGCGGTATTCCCGCGGCTGCGTCCAGCCGCTCGATTCGCCGATACCGGCCCGCTTGTGCGCGGTAGCCTTCCAAGGCACCTACCCGCGCGAGCCATAGCAACCCCGCTTGGTCGTAAGCAAACGCATGAACCTCCCCCCTCGGCAAGCCGGGTACCGGCATGAATCGGCCCGCATCAGAATCCCAAGCCGATATCCCATGCGATCCAGCGAGCCAGATGCTGCCTTGCGGACCCCGCTCCAACTGGTTGTAGTGGTCTCCAGCGGCAAGGCCTCGCTTGCCATCAAAGTGAATGTTGTCGATTACCTGACCTGCCGGATTGCGTACCTGCAAGCCCCATACATCTTGTCCGATCCACAGGTTTCCGTCCGCCGCCTGTGCCATCGCGTCGATGTCGACCGAAGCCGTGGCGTCGGTATCGGACTGCCAGTCCCAGCGTTTGACGGCACCGGAAACCGGGTCGTAGCGCAGCAGCCCGCTCGGATAACCCACCCACACCCGGCCATCGGCGGTTTCGACAACCGAATTAGCCACGGTGCCGTTACCTACGTCGGGAAGCACGTGCCGTACCTGGCCGGTTTCCGGATCCAACCGGTCCAGTACGCCGGAGGAACCGACCAGCCACATGTCACCGCTAGCCGAAGGTGCGACGTCGAACACCTGAGGATTGCCCAGCGACGAAGGCACGCCTTCGACCTTGGTCAGCACCGAGAATTGATGCCATGTGGGCGGCAGGTACCACAGGCCCGAGTCCATCGACGCGAACCACAATCCGCCTTCTTCATCCTGTAGCGCGTCAACCCATTGCGGCTTGACCCGTCCCCGGGTGAGATTGCTGTAAAGCGGCACCTCGATCGTCACGCTTCCGTCGCTGCGGCGCAAACCATCGTAAGTATCCAGCCAGTGAACGCCGGCGCTGTCCTGCAGCAACAAGCCATACAACGGTAGCTGCCGATGCAGATCCCAGGGATCCTTCGACCAAGTGCCATCGGGCCGATAGATACTCGACCCGTGAATCGTGTTCATCCACAAGTTGCCGGCATGATCGAAGCGTGCCGATAGCACGTACTTAGTAGGAAGCGCGGCTTCGGGTACTCGCTCGAAATCGCTTCCCGTCCAGCGCGCAACGCCCTGATCGGTGGTCACCCACAAATTGCCGTCGGGGGCCATCTGCAGACTGGTCACGTCTTTGCCCGGCAAGCTGCGTACATCGCCTGGCCGTGGCATGAAGCGAGTGATGCGCCCGTTGCGCTCCATTTTGTGCAGGCCAGCGTCGTGGGTGCCGATCCAAACCGTGCCGTCCTCTGTCGGCAGAACACACCAGATATTGTCCTCGCCCAGTCCGGGCGTGTTTCGCTTGTCGAAATAGCGAAATTGCTTGCGCTCCCGATCCAGCAGCGCCACTCCGGCGCCCAGCGTGCCCACCCAAATCTGGTTTTCGGCATCCACCGCCACCCAGCTCAGCACGTTTTCGCGCAAGCCCTCACCAAGCTGCCAAAGTCGGAAGCCAGTGCCGTCATAGCGCACCAAGCCATCCGCGGTGGCCAACCACAGGTAACCGTTCTTATCCTGGGCGATCTTGTAGATCACATTGGAAGGCAGGCCGTCGGCAACCGTCAGTTGCCGCAACTGCGGAGTCTCCGGAAGCCCGGCATTGGCGTTTGCCGCCAAGAGGCAAACCAGCAGTAAGGCAATTCGAAGCAATTCCTTCATACCCCGTCCAGGCCTTTATGGAGTATGCCGCGCGGGGCACAAGGGGCGTAGGGAGCAAGCAAGAACGAGATCGCCTATGCCGATGGCCGCCGCGCGGCGACAACGCTCATGCATCGATAGGCGTAGCACGGCGTATTGCATAAGCATCAACAGGCCCCTCCCTTACGTGCATCTCCGGCACGGACAGTTCTCACCCTTTCCAACCCCACCGCCGCCAGCAGCTACTAACCCACAAACCTGGCGTTTGGCCGCATTTAATAACATGGCCTCTGTTTGATAGCACGTCATTGCCTGGCGGCGATCTTAAGTAGGCATCCGATAAGCAGCGACGCCGGCGATGGATCTCGGTTCCCATGATTTCGTGAGAAACGCATCGAGTGCCAACACTCCTGAAATCGCTCTGGTACCCAACCTGCACGCGGACTTGCGATTTCGATCAACCGATGAAAGAGAAGCGCGGGTTCTCTCATTCGTTGAGTGAAGGGAGCGAATCACATGAACTCTTCGATCCGCCGCGCAGCTATTCAAGAGTACGGTCCGACGCCAAGAGCATCACGAACCGGAGTCCGCCGTGTCGCTTCAAGGCTTCCAACGGCCGTCGCGTCCGGGGCCGGCCCCGGCTGCGTTTCATCGGTTCCGCAACGATCCGTTGCATGGGCAAACGGGGTATCTTTCCAGGCAGCCGCCTAGAATCCCGCCCATGATGCTTCAGCGCCTTGCCGCTCCATTTCGTTCTGCCTGCATGTCGGCGTTGGTGGCGTTGCTGTGCCTGGCAGCGCCGATGCTGGCGCAGGCTGCCTCGGCCGAATATCGGTTGGATCCGGTTCACACGCGGGTGATGTTTGCGATCGAACATGCGGGGTTTTCGCGCGCCATCGGCACCGTGTCCGGCAGCACCGGCACCCTGGTCTTCGATCCTGACGACTGGAAGACCGCCCGGCTGGAGGTCTCGGTACCGCTGGCGCGGCTGGACATGGGTGACGAAGACTGGAACCGCGCCGTCGGCAAAAGCAGCCTGTTGAACGTGAACGATTTTCCTGCCGCCACCTTTGTATCCACCAGCATCGAACCCATCGACGTCCAGCACGCCTCTGTTTATGGTTCGCTGACGTTGCGTGGCGTGACCCGGGAGGTGAAATTGGATGTGACGCTCAATGCGGTCAAGCGGCATCCGATGCCTCCGTTCCGCCGCACGGCTGGCTTTTCGGCGACGACGCGGATCAGCCGCGCCGACTTCGGCATCACGGCGTGGAAGAATGTGATCGGCGACGATGTCGAGTTGCGCATCGAGGCCGAAGCCATCCGCACCGGCCGGGCCAACGGGGACGATGCCGAGCCCAGTGATGCGGCGAACATCCCGGAAACAGCCGAACCTCCCATTCCTCCCGTACCCGTACCGGAACCCACACCATGACCTTGAAGAACACGGCAGAGCGCTGGGGCGCGGTCAGTCAACTGTTTCACTGGATCATCGTCGTACTGATCCTGCTCATCGCCTACCTTGGACTGACGATGACCGGCCTACCCAACGGGCCGCGCAAGATCAACATCTATGCGCTGCACAAGTCGATCGGGCTGACCATCCTTGCGCTGGTCACGCTGCGGTTGCTGTGGCGGCTGTACGCCGGCGCGCCAACGCCGGTGGTCGGCACGCCGAGCTGGCAGCACCGCATCGCTTCGCTCACCCATTTCGGCTTGTATGTGCTGCTGTTCGCGATGCCGCTGTCGGGCTGGTTGTTCAATTCCGCGGCGGGCTACCCATTGCAGTGGTTCAAGCTGTTCAACCTGCCGGCTATCGCAGCCCGTAACGAGGACCTGAAAGCCTTGGCCGAAACGGCGCACTCCACCATGTTCTGGATATTGGTGGTGCTGGTGCTGGCGCATGCCGGCGCAGCGTTCTACCACCATCTGTTCCAGAACGACGACACACTGAGCCGAATGCTGCCACGTCGTCGCCGTGCTGCTTCTTCCTCCCTCCCCAAGGAACCTTCCAATGATGCTGTCTAACCGCTCACGCTTGGCGCTGGCAGGACTGCTGCTGATCGCCACACCCGCCTTTGCCGCCGACTACGTGCAGGCTCCCGGCTCCACCCTGGTCTTCGCGAGCAACTACCAGGGCGAGGTTTTCACCGGCAAGTTCGGCGGTTTCAACACCACGCTGAGCTTCGATCCGGCCAAGCTGGACACTTCCAAACTGGACGTGACCATTCAATTGGCGGGCACTCAAACCGGCAACAGCGACCGCGACGACACGCTGAAGACCAGCGACTTCTTCAACGTCGCCAAGTTCGCGCAAGCACGCTACACCGCCACCAAGTTCCGTTCCCTCGGCGGCAACCAATACGCCGCCGACGGCACACTGACGTTGCGCGGCGTGGCCAAACCAGTCACGCTGACCTTCACCTGGACCCCTGGCGCGCAGCCCGTGCTCAACGGCAAGGCGACGGTCAAGCGCCTCGACTTTGGCGTGGGCGGTGGCGAATGGGCCGACACCGAGACCATCCCCAATGACGTAGCGGTCAGCACCAAGGTGATTCTGAAGCCGGTGAAGTAACGCTCCGCGTTACGTAGGAGCGGCGTCCCGCCGCGAGCTCTTCCTGTCACATCGCGATAGAAGCGAAGAGCTCGCGCCGGGACGGCGCTCCTACAAAAACCTGCGCAAACGCTCCTGATCAAACGGCCAATCCAGTTCCGCGCCGGTGTCTTCCCGGCGCAACACCGGAACGCGGGTTCCATAGCGCTCCTCCAGCGCATCGTCTTCGTCGATGAACACGCTTTCGAACTCGGGCACCCGCGCCTGGGCCAGCACTTCCAGCGCCAGGTCGCAAAGATGGCAGTCATCGCGTTGGTAAAGAGTCAGCGGCACAGGAAAGTCTCGACAATGGAATCTGTTGCGGCGCGGCAGGGTGATTCTGCGTTGCCGGCATAGAATAGACGCATGGCAGTCAGCACGTTCGACCTCTTCAAGATCGGCATCGGGCCGAGTTCCTCCCACACCGTCGGCCCCATGCGGGCCGCGGCGCGTTTTGTGGCGCGCTGGCTGGAGGAGCCTGGACGCCTGCAGGATGTGGCGCGGATTCGTGCGGAAGTGTTCGGTTCGCTGGCGCTGACCGGTCGCGGCCACGGCACCGACAAGGCCGTGCTGATGGGACTGGAAGGCCACTACCCCAACCAGATCGACCCGGACATCATTCCGTCGGCGCTTGAGCGCATCCGCAACGAGAAGCGCCTTTACCTGCAGGGCACCCATGCGATCGCCTTCGACGAGAAGCGCGACCTGCTGATGAACAAGCGTCAGAAGCTGCCCTATCACACCAATGGCATGCGGTTCAGTGCGTTCGATGCCGATGACCAGCCCATCGCTACCCGCGATTACTACTCCGTCGGCGGCGGCTTCGTCGTCAATCAGGACGATGCGGCTGTCGACCGCATCGTGGCCGATAGCACACCCCTGCCTTTCCCGTTCAAAAGTGGCGACGAGCTGTTGGCGCAGTCGGCCAGCAGCGGCTTGAGCATCGCCCAGCTGATGTTCGAGAACGAAAAAGTCTGGCGCAGCGAAGAACAGATCCGCAGCGGCCTGCGCGAGATATGGAACGCCATGCAAAGCTGCGTAGCACGCGGCATTCGCCAGGAAGGCACCCTGCCCGGCGGCCTGCACGTATCGCGTCGCGCGCCCGCGCTTTACCGCGAACTGTCCAGCAAGCCAGAGGCCGCCATGCGCGACCCATTGACGACGCTGGACTGGGTGAATCTGTACGCACTGGCCGTCAACGAGGAAAACGCCGCGGGCGGGCGCGTGGTAACCGCCCCGACCAACGGTGCGGCCGGCATCATTCCCGCCGTGCTGCATTATTTCGATCGTTTCATTCCCGGCGCGAACGAAGCGCGCGTGTTCGACTTCCTGCTGACCGCCGCGGCCATCGGCATTCTCTACAAAGAGAACGCCTCCATTTCCGGCGCCGAAGTCGGTTGCCAGGGCGAAGTCGGCGTGGCCTGTTCGATGGCTGCCGGCGGACTGGTCGCGGCCTTGGGTGGAACCAGCAGCCAGATCGAAAACGCCGCCGAAATCGGCATGGAACACAATCTAGGCCTGACTTGCGACCCCATCGGCGGACTGGTGCAGATCCCCTGCATCGAACGCAATGCGATGGGCGCGGTGAAGGCCATCAACGCCAGCCGCATGGCGATGCGTGGCGACGGCAAGCACAAAGTCAGCCTGGACAAAGTCATCAAGACCATGCGCGACACCGGCCGCGACATGCAGGACAAGTACAAGGAAACCAGCCGCGGCGGCTTGGCGGTGAACGTCATCGAATGCTGACGGCACAAATCCGACTACAGCTATAAAGCGACCGCGCCGCGATAGCTACGCAGAGCGTTCGATGGCGATCGGGCCGGCTTCTACAGCACCGAAACGGTACTCCCGCATCGCAGCATGTAATCGTTTCCACATCGCGATAACGTCGCAATGGACTGATACACGAACTGCACGAGCCTTCGTCTCCACGGCTATACAAAGCGTGCAGCTCGACGACCAGGGAGAGCTCTCATGGCCACAGATCCCGACCGCCGCCGCGCACTCAAACTGCTAGGCGGCAGTGCAGCGGGACTTTCCATGCTGCGCTTGCTTGCCGGCGAACCGGCACACGCTCCCGCCGTGGCACCCAAGCGTGATGCGCCCAACATCATCTTCATCATGACCGACGACCAAGCGCAGAGCGCACTGAGTATCTACGGCAACCCGATACTGAAGACGCCCAACATGGATCGGATCGGCAAGGAAGGCATCCAGTTCCGCCAGTCGTTTGTCACCACTTCGGTATGCGCACCCAGCCGCGCGTCCTTCCTGACGGGCCTCTATGCGCACACCCATGGCGTCACCAGCAATGGCGAAGAGCCTGGCTGGTACGAGCAGATGGGCTTACGGCACGACCAGATCACCTACCCGATGCTGCTGCAGAAGGCGGGCTATCACACGGCTTTGGTGGGCAAGTGGCATATCAAGTCGCTGCCGACAGGTTTCGATCATTGGGCGATCCTGCCGGGGCAAGGCAGCTATTTCGATCCGGCGTTCATCGTCAACGGCGGAAACGTGCGCTTCCGCGGCCACACCGATGATGTAATCGGCGATCAGGCAGTTGCTTATCTGCAGAAGCGTCCAAAGGATCGGCCGTTCTGCCTGTGCTATCAGTTCAAGGCACCGCATGGCCCGTGGGAGCCTGATCCTCGTTTCTACGACGCCTTCAAGGACGTCGAAATTCCGTTGCCGCCCGGTTTCGGCGAACCACAGCCTGAGAGCGCACCGCTGGCATTCTCCAAGACCACTCAGGAAATCGGCGACATGGGCGATTTCTTTCGCGGCAACGAACGCCGCGAGGCTCAGGTGGACAAGAACCTACCCGAACAGGAGCGCTTACGCGCGGTACTGCAAGCCTATATACGCAACTACTACCGTGTATTGTTGGGCGTGGACGAGAACGTCGGCCGGGTGCTGGATTATCTCGATGCGAATGGACTGACCGAAAACACCATCGTCGTCTACACCTCCGACAATGGCGCGTTCCTGGGCGAACACGGCTTCTACGACAAACGCCTGATGTTGGAGCCGTCCATCCGCATTCCGATGCTGATGCGTTGGCCCAAGCGCATCCGTGCCGGCCAAGTGGACGCAGAACACATGGTATTGAACGTCGACGTGGCACCCACCTTGTTGGATCTGGCGGGCACGGATGTGCCGGATTGGATGCAGGGCCACAGTTGGAAGCCGCTGCTGGCAGGCAAGGACGACGATTGGCGCAAGGACTTCCTGTACGAGTGGTTCGAGTATCCGGCCGTTCATTGCGCGCGCAAGCATCGCGGCGTACGCGGCGAACGCTGGAAGCTGATTCACTTCTGGGAGCAGCCCGACGAATGGGCGCTATACGATTTGCAGAACGACCCGAATGAAATGGTCAACCTGGTCGGCAAGCCCGAGCACGCAGCGCTAGTGGCACAACTCAAGGAGCGCATCATCCAATTGCGCGCAGCGACCGACGATGTCGACCCGCCCGGGTATGTCGCGCCGAAGCTGCAACCGGGCAAGTGTCCCGCTTGAGTCGCCGTGGCGCGCGCACGACGATATCCGGACGTTGCCCAGCGTAGACAATACCCGCGCTAACATTGGCATTCCCCTGCTCTCCCTGATCCATTCCATGCGCCGACTTTCAATCGCACTCATTGCCGCAGTCACGCTATTGCCTGCCGCCGCAGCCGCGCAACGGCCAACGTATGGCGCGCAGCTGGAAGGCTTCGATTATCCGCACGAAGTAAAGCATTTCGCTTTCGACTCGCAACGGCAATCGCTGTCGATGGCCTATCTGGATGTGGCGCCGAAAGGCACCCCCAACGGACGGACCGTCGTATTGCTACACGGCAAGAACTTCTGCGCGGCGACGTGGGAATCGGCCATCGAAGCACTGAGTTCCGCCGGCTATCGCGTGGTCGCGCCGGACCAGATCGGCTTCTGCAAATCCACAAAGCCGGAGCAGTATCAATTTTCCTTCGCACAATTGGCAGCCAACACGCAGGCGCTGCTGAAGTCGCTCGGTATCCAACGCGCCACGGTCATCGGCCATTCGATGGGCGGCATGTTGGCGGCACGCTACGCACTGCAGTATCCCGCCGCGGTCGAACAGCTGGCGCTGGTCAATCCCATCGGCCTGGAGGATTGGAAAACGGAAGGTGTGCCTTGGCGGGATATCCAGGAGTGGTACGCCAGCGAGCTAAAAACCGACTTCGAATCCATCAAGCGCTATCAGCTTGCCGTGTATTACAGCGGGCAATGGAAGCCCGAATACGATCGTTGGGTAGAGATGCTGGCAGGCATGTACGCCGGCCCTGGCAAACAGCGCGTTGCCTGGAATCAGGCACAGGCCTCCGACATGGTGTTCAACCAACCCGTGGTTTACGAATTCCAGAACCTGAAGGTGCCCACGACGCTCTTCATTGGCCAGCGCGACCGCACGGCCATCGGCAAAGACCGCGCACCGCCGGATGTCGCCAAGCGTATTGGAAACTATCCCGCGCTGGGCAAGCGCGCCGCGGAGGCGATACCGGGCGCGGTGCTGGTCGAGTTCGAAGACCTGGGTCACTCACCACAGGTGGAAGACCCGGCCCGCTTCAATGCGGCCCTGTTGAGAGCGCTAAGTCGCTAGCCTCGCCTTGGAGGAGTGGTGCCGACATGCCCGGCACCACTCCTACAAGAAAGAGAAAGTGTCGCTCAGTGACGGGCAATGCCCAACACATCATCCAGCAGCGCGGCGGCGGTAACCTCCGCACCTGCGCCAGGCCCCTGGATCACCAGCGGTTGATCGGGGTAGCGATCACTGTAGATGGCCACGCGGTTGTCGGTGCCACCGCCGCCGCAAAGCGGATGGTCAGCCGGTAACGCCTGCAAACCGACGCTGGCACCGTCGCTGTCGAAACGGCCTAGGAAGCGCAGCTTGGCGCCTTCACGCTGGGCCTCCCGGAAATGCTGCTCAAGCGGTGCGTCCAGCGACTCAAGTTCGCCGTCCAGCGCAGCCAGCGGCAATGCGGCCAACGCGTCGGGTACGAGGGAATCCACTCGCACGTCTTCGCTTTGCAACGCCAGTCCGGCGGCACGAGCCAGGATCAGCAATTTCCGGCGCACGTCTTCACCGGAAAGATCGATGCGCGGGTCGGGCTCGGTGTATCCGCTCTGCCGCGCCTGACGAACGAGATCTGAAAACGGGCGACTGCCGTCGTAGTGATTGAACAGCCATGCCAGCGAACCCGACAGCACCCCTTCGACGCGGTGAATACGATCGCCGCCGGCCACCAGTGCGCGCAGGCTGCTCAACAACGGCAGGCCTGCACCGACCGTTGCGCTGTCGCCATAGCGCGTCGCTGCTTCGCGGCGCGCGCGCTGGATCGCTTGCGCGCGGACCAGGCCGCCGCCGATACCCAGCTTGTTGGCAGTGACCACATGGACGCCGCGTCCCAACCACTCCGCGTGCCAATCGGCCACCGCTTCGCTGGCGGTCGCGTCGATCACGATGTCGCCATCGCGCAAGGCTTCGGTCTCCGCCCACGGCGGTAGCGAATCGGAGCGCGGTGGTGCGGCATTCGCCGAGGCCAGGGCTTCGCCCAAAAAGTCGCCCTGTGACGGCACGCAGGCGTGGACGGCGCGCGAGTTCGCCAGCCAAGCGAAATCGGGCAACGGCGACTCGCCCACCTGTAGACGCTGGTAGCGCGCGACAAATGCGCTGCCGACTACGCCGGTGCCCAGCAGCGCCAATCGCGGCGCCCGACGTTCCGTCGGCACCAAGCGGATGACGCTGCTCATGCGTCTGCGAGTTTGCGTTTGGATTCGGCGACGGCGCGCTCGGCGCGTGCCAGGCCCGCGGCCAGATCGGCCAGCAGATCGGCTGTCGCCTCGATGCCCACAGAAAGACGCAGCAGGCCGTCGGTGATGCCAGCCTTGGCGCGCGCCTCCGCCGACATCGCAGCATGGGTCATGGAGGCTGGGTGCGCCACCAGGCTTTCCACTCCGCCCAGCGATTCGGCCAGGGTGAAATAGCGCAGACCATCGACGAAAGCACGCACCGCCTGTTCTTGTTCCGCCGCATCGGCACCGTACAACTCGAAGCTGATCATGGCGCCGAAACCGCGTTGTTGGCGCGCAGCGACCGCATGGCCAGGATGCGATACCAGCCCGGGGAAATAAACCTTCGCTACGGCGGAATGCTCGTCCAACAGCGCCACGATGGCGTCGGCGTTTTCCTGGTGCACACGCAAGCGCGCATCCAGCGTACGAAGCCCGCGCAAGGTCAGGAAGCTGTCGAACGGCGAACCGGTCAGCCCCAGTGCGTTGGCCCACCACACCAGCTGCTGATGGGTTTCCGCGCTACGCGCGATGACCGCACCACCCACCACGTCGCTGTGGCCGTTGATGTACTTGGTCGTGGAATGGATCACCAAGTCCGCACCGAACTCGATGGGCTTCTGCAAGGCTGGCGACAGGAACGTATTGTCGACAACCGTGATCGCGCCGGCCTTGTGCGCGGCGTCGATGACGAAGCGCAGATCGGTGATGCGCAGCAGCGGATTGGAAGGCGTTTCTATCAGCACCAGCTTGGGAGACTGCGACAGCGCATCGGCCAGCGAACGCGGATCGGTCAGATCGGCGGTGATGAGTTCGAAATGGCCCTTGGCTGCCAATGCATTGAACAAGCGCCAGCTACCACCATAAGCGTCGTGCGGCACGACCAGGCGATCACCCGGCTGCAACAGCGCATTCAGCACCAGCGTGATCGCCGACATGCCGGTGGAGGTGACGACCGCGCCAGCACCGCCTTCCAGCTCGGCCAGCGCATCGGCCAGCAAGTCACGGGTGGGATTGCCACTGCGGGTGTAGTCGTATTGCCGCTTGTTGCCGAAGCCATCGAAACTGAAGTTGGACGACAGCACGATAGGCGGGGTGACCGCGCCATAGGCAGTGTCGTGATCGATGCCGGCTCGCACCGCCGCAGTGGCGGAACTACAGGGAGGCGTGCCCGATTCGGCGTCAAAGTTGCTCATGCGTTTTCTCCGTTGCCGCGCAGGGCGGATTGCAGGATCGCATCGATGCGATCGGTTTCTTTCAGGAAGGCGTCGTGGCCGTAAGGGGAGCGCAGTACGCGCAGCTGTCCGCTGGTGCCGAGGCCTTCGACCAAGGCAACCGAGTCGGACAGCGGGACCAGCCGATCACCTTCCACCGCGACAACGATTGTCGGGACGCGGATATCGGCCGGCTCCACCCGATGCAGGTCGATGGATTCGGACAAGCGCACATAGGCATTGATGGGCGTGCGCGCCACATACTGCGCGCCCGCGGCATCCAGGTAGTCTTCGGCAGCACAGCGCACGCGGCCGTTGACGATCTCCGGCGCGGCATCGAAGCGCTCTTCGAATTCTTCCGGCGTCCGGTAGCTCAGCATGGCGAACTGGCGCGCAAGCGACAGGCCTTGCGCATCGGCGCACTGCAACTGGCCCAGCAACACCGCCTTGCGCTGCAGCGCGCGCCAAGCGGCCGCATAGGGATGTGCGCGATGAGCACCGCTCACCGCCACCAGACGGCGCAACCGCGAAGGATGCCGCAGCGCGAACTGCAATCCCACCAGCGCCCCATAGGAGTAGCCGACGAAAGCGTGCAAGGTGGGAATATCCAATGCCGCCAGCAGTTGCGCGATGGCATCGGCCTGGTCCGACGAATCGATGGGCGCATCCAGCTTGCCGTCGGCGCCGATGAAATCGAACGCCAGCAGTCGGCGGCGCTCCGGATCCAGCGCGCGCCCTGTACCGACCAGCGAATTCAGCCAACCCGCTTCGGGAAAAACATCGCTGGGGGCGAGGTGGCGATGCGCGGAAATGCCGCCAGCTACGAACACCACTGGCGCGTTCGCCGGCCCTTGCAGTTCGTAGCGCAGGGTAACTGTGCGGACTCCCGCATGACGCATCGCCAGTTCAACAACGACCTCACCGCGCAGAGCACGTGGGGCTTCCACGTAAATAGATTCTTCACCGAGGGCCTGTGCAGGCGCGGCGACGGATTGGAGAGTCGTGCTTATGAAGCTGGCGTTTACGAAGCTCATGGCGGTATCCGATGGAAAACTGGACTACGACCATCGAGCTTCGCGGAGCTCGCGTTCGCCGTGCGGTGGCACGGTACGAACCATCTTTCGGCAGACGCGTGGTCTCCGCAGGATTTGGCACCTACACGGCGCTTGCGCGTCGCTGGCTGCCCCGGCTTCTTTGGGCCTGTCCCTCTGCCGGTCTCGATGGTGGCGCCAGCTTGCCACCCCCGTTTCGGGGTGTCAATCGCTTTATTCGGATGAAGAGATGGTTTCAGCTGATACCACTCTCGCCGGCGATGCCGCGATACCGCATAATTTGTTAATGAATCGGAAAATCCTTCTGGCCGGCGGCTGCCTGGCGCTGCTGACCGCCTGCGCCACCGCTCCTGCCCTTCGCACTTCTACCCCGCCGGCTCCCAAGCCGACCACGGAGGCGGACGCGCGGATCGCCGAGGCCTGGATTTCCGAGCCCGTGCCCGGCGACGAGCTCGATTCACTGGCCGCATGGCCGACCGAAGACGGCCAGGTCTGGCTGATCGCCACCGCCAAATCCACCCATCGCCTGGTCGTCTACGATGCCGACAGCGGCCAGCGGCTGCGTACGGTCGGCGAACCAGGCACCGGCGCCGGCCAGTTCAATCGGCCCAATGGCATCTCGGTATTCGGCGACATCGTGTTTGTCGCCGAACGCGACAACCACCGCATTCAGGTTTTCCGCCTGCCCGATTTCACGCCGCTGGGCGATTTCGGAGCCGACGTCTTGCAGGTGCCGTATGGACTGTGGACGCGGGAGATCGGCCCTGGTCAGTTGGAATTGTTCGTCACCGACAGCTTCATGGCCGACTTCCGAACCGGCCTGTTGCCGCCGATGGCGGAACTGAGCCATCGCGTGAAACGCTTCCAGATCGATTTCGACGACGACGGCAGCTTCCGTGCCCAATACCGCGGCGACTTCGGCGACATCGGCGAAGCCGGTGCGCTACGCATGGTGGAATCGATTGCCGGCGACGCCAGGCGCGACCGTCTGTTGATTGCGGAAGAAGACCGCCGTGTAGGCTCGACATTGCGCGACTACACCCTGGGCGGCCATTACCGCGGCTATAGCCTGCCGACTTTCGATGCCGATGCCGAAGGCGTGGCGCTGTGGGACTGCGATGGCGATGACGGTTACTGGATCGCGGTGGATCAGCTGACACCCACCCTGTTCCGCGTCTTCGACCGCGCGACACTGGCGCCACAGGGCATTTTTTCCGGACAAGTGGTGGCGAATACCGATGGCGAAACGATTTATGCATCGCCCACACGGCGCTTTCCCGCCGGCGCGCTGTTCGCGTTGCACAACGACCAGTCGCTGGCAGCCTTCGATCTGCGCGATGTGGCCAACGCGCTGCACTTGAAAGAAAATTGCGTGCGGTGAGTACCTTACGGCGACTATGTCTGTTGTTGTCCGGGCTGGCGTTGCTGACAACCGCCATTCTCCCGGCGGACGCCGCACGCCTGTACCGCTGGAAGGACAAAGAAGGCTATACGCAGTACGGCGATCAACCGCCGCAACCGGACCAGTTGCCCAGCAGCGATGTATCCGTGCTGCGCTTTCGCAATACGCCCAGCGCACTGATCCGCCTGCGCTTGGAGAAGCAGGGTCTGCGTTATCAGGCCTGGGCAGACAATCTGATGCACGGCCCGGTCGAAGTCATGCTGAAGTTCAAGCGCAACAGCAATGTGCGCAGCGCACCGGCCTTGCCCGCGCGCGCTGTGGTACCCGCGCGCAGCAGCATAATGGTGGCCACGATCGCCATGACCGATCCCATCCGGGGCGGTGATTTCGAGCTGTTGCTGGACGGACTGCCAGGCGATCCAGCCAGCCAGCCGCAGGACTACGATTACCGTCTGCCGTTCGATTACGGCCGGGTCCGTGTGGACCAGGGGCCCGGCGGCAGCTTCAGCCATAACGACACGCAGAATCTGTACGCCATCGATTTTGCGGTGCCCGAAGGTACGCCCATCCTGGCGGTCCGCGAAGGCGTGGTAATGCAGGTCGAATCGGATTTCGAAAAGGCCGGCCTGAACCGCGAGAAATACGGCGGCCGCGCCAACTTCATCCGTATCCTGCATGGCGACGGCAGCATGGCCGTCTACGCGCATCTGAAGCCGGAAGGCGCGCAGGTGCGAGTCGGCCAGTATGTCCGCAAGGGCCAGCGCATCGGCTTGTCGGGCAATACCGGCTTCAGCACGGCACCGCACCTGCATTTTGTGGTGCAGGCGAATCGCGGCATGCAGCTGGAATCGATCCCCTTTCGCATGTTCGGCCCGCTGGGGCAGCTGAAATTCCCCAGCCGGACACAGGACCGGGAATCGGCACCGGTGATGGGCGCAGGCCAGGCACCGCGCTGAACCGCCCGCACTAACAATGTCCGGGCTTCGGGCTCGCTGACGCTATAATTGACCTTTCCGCTTCCTTCCAGCGCCCTCGCAGGCGCCGTCGCCATGTCCGAAGTCTCCACCGAAGCCGCGCGCCGCCGCACCTTCGCCATCATTTCCCATCCCGACGCCGGCAAGACCACGCTGACGGAAAAGTTGCTGCTGTTCGGCGGTGCGATCCAGATGGCCGGATCGGTCAAGGGCCGGAAGGCCGCACGCCACGCGACTTCCGACTGGATGGCGCTGGAAAAAGAGCGTGGGATCTCGGTCACTTCGTCGGTGATGCAGTTCCCGTACGAAGGCAAGATCGTCAATCTGCTGGATACGCCCGGCCACGCCGACTTCGGCGAAGACACCTACCGCGTGTTGACGGCGGTGGACTCGGCCCTGATGGTGATCGACGTGGCCAAGGGTGTGGAAGAACGCACCATCAAGCTGATGGAAGTCTGCCGCCTGCGCGACACGCCCATCATGACCTTCATCAACAAGCTGGACCGCGAAGGCCGCGAACCCATCGAGCTGCTGGACGAAGTCGAAAGCGTGCTGGGTATCCAATGCGCACCGGTCACCTGGCCGATCGGCATGGGATCGCGCCTGAAAGGCGTGGTGCACCTGGTCAGCGGCGAAGTGCATCTGTACGAGCCCGGCCGCAATTTCACGCGCCAGGACTCCACCATCTTCGCTTCGCTGGACGACCCAGGACTGGAAGCGAAGATCGGCGCCGACATGCTGGCCAATCTGCGCGACGAATTGGAACTGGTGCAGGGCGCTTCGCATCCGTTCGACTTGCAGGCTTATCGAGACGGCAAGCAGACACCGGTGTTCTTCGGTTCTGCGGTCAACAACTTCGGCGTGCAGCCGTTGCTGGATTTCTTCGTCGCGCACGCGCCTTCACCGCTGCCCCGCGCGACCACCACCCGCACGGTGCAGCCGGCGGAAGAGAAGCTGAGCGGCTTCGTGTTCAAGATCCAGGCCAACATGGACCCGCAGCATCGCGACCGGGTGGCGTTCATGCGCGTGTGTTCCGGCCGCTTCGAGGCCGGCATGAAGACCTTCCATGTGCGTACCGGCAAGGAAATGAAGTTGGCCAATGCGTTGACGTTCATGGCCAGCGACCGCGAGATCGCGGCCGAAGCATGGCCGGGCGATGTGATCGGCATCCACAACCACGGCACCATTTCCATCGGCGACACCTTCACCGAGGGCGAAGCGATCAGCTTCACCGGCATCCCCAACTTCGCCCCAGAACTGTTCCGCCGCGCGCGCCTGCGTGACCCATTGAAACTGAAGCAGCTTCAAAAGGGTTTGGCGCAGTTGAGCGAAGAAGGCGCTACCCAGTTCTTCCGTCCACTGATGAGCAACGATCTGATCCTGGGTGCCGTGGGCACGCTGCAGTTCGATGTGGTGGCGTACCGGCTGAAAGACGAATACGGTGTCGATGCCAGCTTCGAACCGGTAGGCGTGGTGACCGCACGCTGGGTGCATTGCGACAACAGCAAGAAACTCGAGGAATTCCGCGACAAGAACGCGATGAACCTGGCGCTGGATGCGGCTGGCGGACTGGTCTATCTGGCCCCGACCCGCGTCAATCTGCAATTGGCCCAGGAACGGGCGCCGGATGTCAGGTTCCACGCTACCCGCGAGCATGCGCACGCGGTTGCGGTGGATTGATAGGGAACGGCGGCACGAATGAATCCCTTGTGGGAGTGGTGCCGGCATGCTGGCACCGGTGAGTCGCGACGTTGATGTTTCAGTCGCGACTCACGTCGCTCCTACAAGGACATCATGCTGTCACTGCCGGCCTCCATGCTGAAACCTTCGCCAGCGTACAGATGCATCAAATGACGCAGTGCGGTAATTTCTTGGCATGAACGAATCGACTCCCCCTCACGATATGCACGCGCGGCAGCGCGCGGATCACCTCGCCGACATGCGCGATGAAATCGCCAGCGCACTGACTCATGGCGTAGGCGCCGCCGCGGCGCTCGCGGGAGGCGCGGTGCTGATCACCCTGACGGCGTTGCACGGCGATGGTTGGCAGTTGGGCGCCGCCATCGTCTTCGGCGTGACCTTGCTGCTGCTTTATGTCGCCTCGACGCTTTACCACGCCATCCAGCATCCGGTCGCCAAGGCCCGCCTCAAGGTCTTCGATCACTGCGCCATCTATCTTCTGATCGCCGGCACCTACACGCCGTTCACGCTGATCGGCTTGCGCGGCCCCTGGGGCTGGGGTCTGTTCACGGCGATCTGGACGCTGGCGGTAGCGGGAGTGATCTTCAAACTGTTCTATACCGGCCGGTTCAAGCTGCTGTCGACGCTGATCTATATCGCCATGGGTTGGCTGGTGGTCGTAGCGATCAAACCGCTGTTGGCTTCGTTGGATAGCTGGACGCTGAGCTGGCTGCTGGCCGGCGGCATTTTCTACACGCTGGGCACGTACTTCTACCATCGCGAATCCATTCGTTATTCGCATGCCATTTGGCATCTGTTCGTGATCGGCGGCAGCGTTTGCCATTTCGTGGCCGTTACCGAACAAGTCCTTCTGCCCAGACTGGCGACCTCTTAGGCTGCATCCCGCGGGGCTGAACGGGTCGTGTCCGTGGAATGAACCCACAGACACAGCTTTCGCGGTATCTGAACACGCCATTCCTATATTGGCGGCATGAAGCGCGATCGTTCCCGTACGACGCCTCTTTTCGCGTGGCGCCCGTCCCGCAAAGCCCTGGTCGCGATAGCCGTGACGGCAGTGGCCGTGATCGTGCTCGTCGTACTGTTCGACTGGAACTGGTTCAAGGGACCGCTCGAGCGCCGTGTCAGTGCAGCGACCGGGCGCGAATTCACGATCGGCGGCGATCTCGACGTCGACCTCGGCCGGGTAACCACGGTACGCGCGAGCGCGCTGCGGTTTAGCAATGCCCCGTGGTCTCGCGAACCGACCATGGCTTCTGCGGACCACGCTGAAATGGACATCGAAGTGTGGCCACTGATTTTCCAGCGCGAGACCCGCATCCCCGAAATACGTTTGACCAAGCCGCACTTGCGCCTGGAAACCGGGCCCGAGGGAAAAGGCAATTGGGTATTCGGAAAACAGGATGGCGAAAGCCGGATGGTTTTTCGGCGGCTATGGATCGGCGACGGACGGCTGGAGTTTCTCGATGCCGCACGCAAGACCGACATCGACATCCGGCTTGATAGTGCCCAACCCAACCAACCCGGCGGAGCGCCACCGGTCGACATCGAGGGCAAAGGGCATTGGACCGGCAGCTCTTTTACCCTCAAAGGCCGAGCAGAATCGCCGCTGGAATTGCGCAGTACCGACCAGCCGTACCGCATCGACCTGCACGCGGCGGCTGGGCCGACTCGAGCGCATGCGCGCGGCACCTTGCTGGATCCGCTGCGCTTGCGCGATTTCGACCTGAAACTGATGTTGACCGGACAAAACCTGGAGCATCTGTATCCACTCCTCGGCATCGCCCTGCCGCCGACGCCGCCATACCGATTGGATGGTCGTTTTACTCGCGACGGCGATACTTGGCATTACAACGACTTCACCGGCAAGGTCGGCGATAGCGATCTCGGGGGTTCGGCCAGCGTCACCGTGGGACGCGAGCGGCCGCTACTGAAAGCCAATCTGGCTTCCAAACGGTTGGATTTCGACGACCTGGCGGGTTTCGTCGGCGCGACACCGCAGAGCGGTGGCGAAGAAACCAGCAACCCCGAACTGAAAGCTCAGGCCGCCCGGGAAAACGCCGACGCGCGCGTGCTTCCGGATACGCCATACGACCTGACCAAGCTGCGCTCCATGGATGCGGATGTGCGTTGGAAAGCCACTCGCATCAACGCACCCAAGTTACCTATCGACGACATGGATGCGCACTTGAAACTGGATGCCGGCATGCTGCGCCTGGAACCGTTGAACTTCGGTGTTGCCGATGGAGACATCCGTTCGAACATCCAGATGGACGCACGCGGGCAGATCATTAAAACGCGAGCGCAGATAGCCGTTCGCCGGCTCAACCTGGGAAAGCTTTTCCCGGATGCGGAAATTACCCGGACCGCCATTGGCCGCATCGGCGGAGATATCGCCATTGTGGGCAACGGCAATTCCATCGCGCAGATTCTCGGCAGCGCCGACGGCGACATCGCGCTGGGTATGGGTCAGGGCCAGATCAGCAATTTGCTGATGGAGCTAGCGGGTATCGATATCGCCGAAGCGCTGAAGTTCATGGTGACGAAGGACCGCACGATCCCCGTCCGCTGCGCCTTTGGCGATTTCGCGGTCAAGGACGGCCTGATGGATGCGCGAAGGTTAGCGTTCGATTCCACTGACACGATCATCGTCGGCAAGGGTCAGATCAACCTGAAGGATGAAACCCTGGACCTGGAACTGCGGCCACGTCCGAAGGATCGCAGCCTGTTGGCGCTACGGTCGCCGCTGGTGGTCGGCGGCACGTTCAAGGACCCTTCTTTCCGCCCCGACTTCAAACGCCTCGGCCTGCGTGGCGCCACTGCGCTTGCGCTTGGCAGCATCGCGCCGCCCGCTGCCTTGCTGGCGACGCTGGAACTGGGGCCGGGCAAGGACGCGCCGTGCGGCGGCGAGTATGCGAAATGAGGTTCGCAGCTCCCACCACAACTAGCTGGCGATATATCGCTGCAGCTGGTCCAGTTCCAGTTGCTGATCTTCTATCACCGCCTTCACCAGGTCGCCGATGGAGACCACGCCAATCACACTGCCGGATTCGACGACAGGAAGATGGCGGATGCGTCGGTCGGTGACGATCTGCATGCAATGGTCGACGGTGTCGTTCAAACGTACCGTCACCACATCGGCCGTCATGATGTCTCCCACCGGAGTGTCGGAAGACGAGCGCCCTTGCAAGACCACTTTGCGTGCGTAATCTCGTTCGGAAACGATGCCCGCCAATTGGGCATCCCGCATCACCAGCACTGCGCCGATGCTTTTCTGCGCCATCAGCTTGATCGCATCCAGTACCGAATCGTCCGGAGTTACCGCGAATACTTCAGGAGCCTTGGCCCCCAACAACTGACGTACCGTGCGCATGAGACTCTCCCTTTACGCTGGATTGTCCAAAGGATACTCCTGCTGCGCCCGGTTGCCACACGTCCACGAGGTACAGCGGCCGCTGCTTGGATTCCTCGTACAACCGGCCCAGGTATTCGCCGATCATGCCCAGCGCGACCAGTTGCATCCCGCCCAGGAACAGGATCACCGCCATCATGGTCGGCCAACCTGCCACCGCATCGCCCCATAACAACGCCTTCACCACGATCCAAGACCCGAAGGCAAAGGCGAATAGCGCCGTCGTTATGCCAAGGTAGGTCGCCACCCGCAACGGTGCCGTCGAAAAGCTGGTGATGCCCTCCAGGGCGAAGTTCCACAACTTCCAGAGCCCGAAGCTGCTGCTGCCGGCGACACGCGGCTCACGCCGGTAAGGGATGGCGATCTGCTTATAGCCTACCCAGCCGAACAAGCCTTTCATGAAGCGATGGCGCTCGCGCAACTGCCGCAGCCCTTCCAAGGCCCGCGGCGACAGTAGCCGGAAGTCCCCCGTATCGGCCGGAATGGGGGTTTTGGAAAGGCGGCCGATGACGCGATAGAACAGGTGGGCCGTGGATCGCTTCAACCAGCTTTCACCCTCGCGCTGAATGCGGGTGCCGTGCACGTTGTCGTAACCCTGGTGCCAACGCGCCACGAATTCGGGGATCAGTTCCGGCGGATCCTGCCCGTCTGCGTCCAGGATGATGGCCGCGCCGGATTCCACTTGATCCAGACCGGCGGTCAACGCCGCCTCTTTGCCGAAATTCCGCGACAAGCGCAGCAACGAAACCCTGTCGTCCTGATGCGCCAATCGCTGCAACATTTCCCAGGTGCGATCGGTACTGCCATCGTCCACATACAGCACGTATCCATCAATCGCTTCCAGTTGCCGCAGCGCCGATGCGATGCGCGGATGCAGCAGCGGCAGCGATTCGGCTTCGTTGTGCGCAGCGATGACGACGGTCAGACGTTCCATTGATGGCCTTCCTTAAAGCTGATTCGGACGATTGCAAACCGGCTTGTCCGCTTCAATCATCCAAAGCTTGCAAGTAGCCGGCGCCGCCGATCTGGCGCACCTGGCGCTGTATCCAGCGGGCCCGCCGCTGCACATAGGGACCGGCGTTCTTGGCATCGTACCGGCGCGGCGAAGGCAGCACCGCGGCCAAGCGCGCGCTTTCGTCGGCGGTCAACCGCGACGCATCCTTGCCCCAATAGCGGCGTGCCGCGGCCTGTGCGCCGTAGACACCGTCACCGAGCTCAGCGATGTTGGCGTAGACCTCCAATATCCGGGTTTTCGGCCACATCATTTCAATCAGCAAGGTGTACCAGGCTTCGATGCCCTTGCGCAGCCAGCTACGGCCCTGCCAAAGGAATAGGTTCTTGGCTACCTGCTGGCTGATGGTGCTGGCGCCGCGCACCTTGCGTCCCTTGGCATTATTGACTCGCGCCTTCTGGATCGCCTTCAGGTCGAAGCCCCGGTGCTCGGCGAAATTCTGGTCCTCCGCCGCGACCATCGAAACCGGCAGGCTCGGGGCAATCATCTCGATATCCCGCCAGCGATAGGAAACCAGGAATCGCCAATCGCCTTCGCCCCAAGCTTCCAACTGCCGCGCCACCATGAATGCGGAAAGCGGCGGATCGACGAAGCGAAGTACCGCTACTTGCAGGATGCTGGCCGCCGCGAATAAAAAGGGAAACGCAAGCAGCCAGCGCAGCCAGCGCCGCAGACCGGTGCGGCCGGCACGAGGGGTATGAGGAGGAGGCAAGTTCACACGCGCTCCCGAGTAGCTGTCGAGGCAGCCTCTAGGTTGAGGATGGTCTTCATCGCCCCCATCGTGATGCTTTCCTGCCTGTTCGTAATCGCCTCATTATGCCGATGCGACACGGCCACCTGCAGCAAATTCCAAAGGCACTTCCAATGACAAGCACCGCCAACACCGACGCACTGACTCGCTTCCTGCTACCGAAAGCCGGCGTACGCGGCGTTATCGTCCATCTGGACGAGGCCTGGCGCACGGTGCGCGGGCGTACCGACTACCCGGAAGCCACTGCCGAACTATTGGGCGAGGCGTGCGCTGCGGCCGTACTGTTCACTGGACACACCAAGGTGGATGGACGGCTTTCCATCCAGCTCCGCAGCCAGGGCGACTTGCGCACTTTGTTTGCCGAGTGCACCGCCGCGGGCACCATTCGCGGCATTGCGCAGCTGACCGACGGCGGCGACGCGCCGCGGGATCTGCGGCAACTGGGCGATGACGCGCTCCTGGCCATCACCATCGAAAATCCCGGCCTGGACCCGCGCGAGCCGCAGCGTTACCAAAGCTTGGTGGCGCTGCAGGCCAGCCGGTTGGCCGAAGCGTTCGAAGATTATTTTCGTCAGTCCGAGCAATTGCCTACCCGTTTGCTGCTGGCGACCGACGGCAACAGGGCCGCGGGGCTGATGCTGCAGAAGCTGCCGGGCGACGAAGGCGACTCCGACGGCTGGGTGCGGGCAGGCGCATTGTTCGACACTTTGGGCGAAACCGAGCTACTGGAGGTGTCCACGGACCAGCTGCTGCACCGCCTGTTCCACGAAGAGTCTCCGGAAATACTGACCGAGCGCCCAATTCGGTTCGCTTGCTCTTGCTCTCGGGAACGAGTGGCGAGCATGCTCCAGTCACTGGGAGAGGAAGAGGCTACCGCCGCGCTGACCGGGGATGTTGCCGAGGTGCGTTGTGAGTTCTGTGGACAGCGGTACCTGTTCTCGCCTACCGAAATCGGGGAACTCTTCGCGTTACCGTCTGTCGGATTGGATGCCCCGGCGAGGCTCCAGTAAGGCAGATGGGTGGGGTTCCACGGCCTAGAGGGACTTGTTAAAGAAACATAAATCGCATAGGATTGGTTCCCCCTTGGGTGGGAACTCCGTCCGTTATCGGGAGTCTGAAGCGAGCCATGAAACTGCGTTGTCTGCGACTGTCGTTTGCTGTGTTGCTCGCCCTTGGCGTGGCAGCTGGCGCGCACGCGCAGTCCGCGCCAGTGAAGGCTCCCGTCGCCAAACGGAACACCACCACCGCCCTGCCCGTTTGGAACAACAGCAACGGGAAAGTGGAAGCGGTATTGCTGCTGGAACCCACGGGCGAGGCTTCGGCCGGCGCCCGCTGGAAGCTTGGCGGCAACACGCTTAGCGCTGCATTCGGCCTGGATGCGGACGATTCGCTGGGGTTGGTCTGCAACCGCCAGAGCGGCATCGTCGGAAGCATCGGCAGTCTGGCCAGCCACTGCATGCTGGCCACGCTCGGCGATGACGACAACGGCGGAAGCCAGCGTGTTTCCATTGGCGCCACGCTGAGCCGTCCCGGCGGCAAGTTGGGCTTATCGGCCGGTACTGGCCGCGATACGCTTCCCGCATGGCTCTCCGCCGGAAGAAACGCGGGCGGGCAGGTCGAACAGAATGACTTGGCTGTTTTCGGCCAGAAAGATATCGGCAACGAAGGCTTCTTCGTCTCGATCGGCGGCAATGTCGCCCGAGCCCGCCTGGTCCCGGCTTCCGATTTGCCGGCGCTTGCCGACCGCTGGAACAGCAAAAGCATCAGCCTGGGCGGCGGCTATGGCCCCTTCAGCGCCAATATCGTGGGCCGTGTGATCGATGTACCCGGCCAACCGGGCAAAGTGGAAGGCCTGGGCCTGGGCCTGACCTGGCGTACACCTTGGAGCGGCCAGTTGACCGTCGGTGCCGAGAACGTCGTCACCCGCGGCAAAAACCCCTTCTCACTCACCAATGAGAATGCTGACGAAGGCACCGTGCCTTACGTCCGGTACGAGCAAGACCTCTAACGCCTCTCCGGCGCTTGCCACATAAATGCCGCCTATTCCGGGCCGGCTATCACGATTTTCTACCTTACTGCGCCCTGATCGCGAATTAGTGCGTCACGTAACATTTCTTAATTCTTTACAGATCTTTAATTCTTTCTCAAACCCGACTAGTATCCGGCTACCCCTTACTTTGCAGCTTTCGACTTTTCGCTGTGCTAAGGGCAACTTTGGGATTTACCCCCTTCGGGAGAGAGAGACAAATGAACTGCAAAACGAACAAACTCCGCGACGCGATTACCTTCGCGCTCGCCGTCGGAGCTGTTGCAGGTGCGGGCGGTGCTTTTGCACAGGAAGCCACTGAAACCACCACGCTGGATCGCATCGAAGTCACCGGCACCCGTATTCGCCAAGTCGATGTGGAAAGCGCCGCTCCTGTGCTCACCATCAGCCGCGCGGATATCGAAAAGCAAGGCTTCCAATCCGTTGCCGACATCCTGCAGAACATTTCTGCAGTGGGCGCACCGGCCATCAGTCGCGCCCAGCCGCTGTCCGCTGGCGAGAACGTTGGCGGCCAATTCATCAGCATGCGTAACTTGGGTACCACCCGCACGTTGATCCTGGTCAACGGCAAGCGCTTGGGCATCAGCACCAGCGGCCTGCAGGACGTGTCGCTAATCCCGACCGCCGCGGTCGAGCGCATCGAAGTGCTGAAGGACGGCGCCTCGTCGATCTACGGCTCTGACGCCATCGCCGGTGTAGTCAACATCATCACTCGCTCCAACTTCGAAGGCGCTACGGCACAGGCCTATTACGGTCAGTACGATGACGGCGACGGTGAAACCACGCGTGCCGATTTCGTCATGGGCTTCACAGGCGATCGCGGTTCGTTGACCGCTGCCGTGGAATACCGCAAAGAAGAAGAAGTAATGTCGGGCGACCGCGAGTTCTCGGCATATCCGCAAGGCCAGTGGCATCCGACGCGCGGCTGGACCACAGTCAGCCAGTGGGGCGTCATCAACCTGCCCGCCGCGCTCGGTGGCAACCGCGTTCTAAACGCAGGCGCGGACTGGCGCAACATCGCCAACTATCACGCCCTCAACACCAACACCGGTACTTCGGCGGCTGATCCGAACGGCTCCACCGTCGACAAGAGCAACACCAACCAGCAGACCCACCTGCGCACGCCGCTGGAAAGCCGCTCGCTGTTCGTCGATGGCGTGTTCGACATCAACGATATGGTGCGCTTCCGCAGCAACGTGATGTACTCGCAGCGTGATGCAGAACGCCAGGTCGCGGGCTATCCGTTCCAGAGTGCGTCCTTCGGCATCACCATGGCGGCCAACAGCTATTACAACCCGGTCGGCACGCACCATGGCTTCGCCACTCCTCAGACCACCAATTTCTGGCGCCGTACCTGGGAAATCCCGCGCGTCGACCGTCCGACCTCCACCACGTGGCGCTTCTCGGCCGGCCTGGAAGGCAGCTTCGATATCGGCGAGCGCATCTTCGACTGGGACGTGGGCTACCTGTACAACAACAACAAGGTCACCCAGCAGAACTACGGCAACCTCAATCTGTCCCGCGTCGCTCAGGCCGTGGGTCCGTCCTTCCTTAACGCCAACGGTCAAGTGCAGTGCGGTACCGCCGCCGCTCCGATCGGCTTCGCGGCCTGCGTGCCGTGGAATCCGTTCATTCCGTTCGGTCGCGTAGGCGATGGCGGTTTGACCGACAATCAGCAGCTGATCGACTTCTTGTTCCAGACGTTGAATTCGACTGGCGAGACCGAAACCGAAGTATTCAGCGCCAACTTGGCAGGTTCGCTGTTCACCCTGCCGGGCGGCGATCTGGGCTTCGCGATCGGTGCGGAAAGCCGCAAGGAATCGGGCGAATTCGTTCCCGATTCGCAGGCTGCGACCGGCAACTCGACCACGCTAGCCGCCGGTCGGACCGACGGTAGCTACAAGGTGGACGAAATCTACGCCGAGTTGTTGATTCCGGTGCTGGCGGATCTGCCGGGCGCGCAGGAGCTCAGCTTCAGCGTCGCTACGCGCTACTCCGACTACGACACCTTCGGCGACACGCTCAACAGCAAGTTCGGCTTCAAGTGGAAACCGATCGAATCGCTGTTGGTCCGCGGTACTTACGCCGAGGGCTTCCGTGCTCCGACCATCGCCGATCTGTATGGCGGCGGTTCGCAGACGTTCTCGTTCTTCACCGACCCCTGCGATACGCTGTTCGGCAGCTCGGCCTCCAACGCTACGACGCGCGCAAACTGCGTCGCCGCCATGGGTCCGCTGGCCAACACGTACCGCCAGCTCGGCCAGGGCTTCAACCCGGTTGGTTCGGGCAATGCGCAGACGCCGGTGGCGTTCTTCAGCGGCTCAAACCCCAACCTGTTGCCCGAAACGTCTGAGTCGAAGACGCTGGGCGTGGTGTGGAGCCCGGGCTTCCTGGAAGGCCTGAACGTCAGCCTGGACTGGTGGAACATCCGCATCGACGACACGATCGTGGCGGACAGCCCGACGCAGATGTTGAACGACTGCTACATCGCGGGCGACCCGATCCGCTGCTCGCAGTTCACGCGTGACCCGGCTCTGGGCTACGTCAACAACCTGACCTTCGGCAGCATCAACGCCGGTTACCGCGAAGCAGAAGGTTTCGACCTGGATTTGGGCTACCGCTTGGCTACCGACAGCCTGGGCACATTCAACCTGTCCTGGCAGACCACGTACACCAGCAAGGATGAGATCAAGACCGACTCCAACCCGGCGTCTCTGCCGCAGCAGCTGGTCGGCTATTCGACGTCGCCCGGCTTCCTGGGTACGTTCCGCATCCGTTCCAATGCCAACGTAACGTGGAGCATGGGTTCCTGGGGCGCTACCTGGGGTACGCGTTACTACTCCTCGCAGAAGGAAACCTGCTTGTCGGCAGCGCTGTTCCCGGAAGAGTGCAACGATGCTGGCTTCATCGCTGCCAACCCGGCGCAGACTCGTGCAATCAACAAGATGGGTTCCATCACGTTCAACGATCTGGAAGTACGTTGGACTGCACCGTGGAACGCCACCATCTCAGTTGGCGCGAACAATCTGTTCGACCGCGAAGGGCCGCAGTTCTACAGCCAGCCCAGTGCCAACGTGTCCTACCATGGTCAGTACGACATCGGTCGTTTCATGTACATGAAATACCAGCAGCGCTTCTGATAGCTGTCGGTGGTTGAGTGAAAGCAACACGGCCCCTTTTTGGGGCCGTGTTCTTTTATAAATCAGTAATTTAAGACCCTAGCAGCCTGCTTTTTTAATAATCCGAGTTTGCTGGCGACCGTTGTCCCCACTTCGTTCAGGAAAAGAAACGGCGACTCCGTTCAGCTTTGCCGAACTGAATTTTTCGCTAGACACCGAAAGTTGCCTGGATATACCGCTGTTGCGGCTTAACAACACTTTAATTCTTCCGTCACCCCGTCTATGATCGGGCTACCCCCGCTTTGTGTGGCCGTTATTTGGCAGCCGGCCGGGCTCCTCAGTGCTTCAACCAGACTCATTTGGAGAGAGAATGAACTGTAAAACCACCAAGCTGCGCGAGGCCATTGGCTTCGCCCTCGCCGTGGGCGCGACCACCCTGGCTGTTTCGGGTATCGCATCCGCACAGGAATCCACCGAAGAAGGCGCCAAGACCCTAGACGCCATCCAGGTCACCGGCTCCCGCGTAGCACGCGTCGAAACGGAAACCGCCAGCCCGGTCGTTATCCTTGACCGCGCTGCCATCGAGCAGACCGGCAAGCTGACCCTCGGCGATCTGATCCAGGAAATGCCCTCCATGTCGGGCGCTCCTACCAACCCGCAAGTCAACAACGGCGGCGGTGACGGCTCCTCGACCATCGATCTGCGTGGCTTGGGTTCCGAGCGCACCCTGCTGCTGGTGAACGGCCGCCGCGTCGTCAACGCGGACGTCAACTCCATTCCCGCCTCAGCGGTCGAGCGCATTGAAATCCTGACCAGCGGCGCCTCGGCGGTCTATGGTTCGGACGCCATCGCAGGCGTCGTCAACTTCATCCTGCGCAAGGACTTCGAAGGTCTGACTGCCTCGGTCGACTTCGGCATCACCCCGAGCAAGCAGGACGGCCAGCGCAGCGGCGGTTCGGTCACCTTCGGTCAGGTGGGCGAAAAAGGAAACATCATCGCCGGCCTGAACTACAACAAGTTCGACGGTATCTCGTCTGCGGATCGCGACTTCTCGAAGGACGCCACCTACCTGTACAGCGGTGCGGTGTCCGTCGCCGGCTCCAGCCGCAACCCGGGTGGCCGCATCTTCTTCCCCGAAGGCAGCCCGCTGATCGACCAGTACGGTTGCGGTTCGGTGACCTTGACTCCGGGCACCACCGGTGCTTCGCAGGGCGACTACCGCTGCTACAGCGGCGCACGCGACTCCTACAACTATCAGCGCACCAATCTGATCATGACGCCGCAGGAGCGCACCAATGCGTTCTTCCTGGCGAACTATCAGATCACCGATAACCTGAATGCCTTTGCTGAGGTCTACCACAACAAGACTTCGTCCAACTTCGCTATCGCGGCACTGCCGTTCGATGCCAACAGCGATGGCGTCGTGATCTCGGCAGACAACTTCTACAACCCGTTCGGCCAGAACTTCGGCCCCTCTGGCATAGATGACAACGGCGATGGTGAGCCTGACAACAATCAGTTCATGTCGCGCTTCACCTCGCTGGGCCAGCGTCGTTCTTATTACGACACCACGACCTCGCAGGTCGTCGTCGGCTTGGAAGGCTTTATTGGCGACAGCTGGAAATGGGATGCCGTCTACAACTACGGCCATTACTTCAGTGAAAACACCAGCTACGGCTACGTGATCTATGACCAGCTGCGCGACGCACTGGGCCCATCGTTCATGGACACCGACGGCGTCGTCAAATGCGGCGCTCCAGGCGCCATCATCGCCGACTGCGTACCGCTGAACATCTTCAACACGTTCGATCCGCAGACCATCGCTACGCTGAGTGAGTACGAGGCGCGTCCGCATTATTCCACCATGCGCCAGAGCCGCTCGTTCGAAGCAAACGCCAGCGGCGAACTGTTCGATCTGCCCGCCGGTGCCGTCCAGCTTGCGTTCGGCGCAGCGTATCGCGAAGAGTACCAACGCAATGAGGTCGATTTCGTTGCCATCGCCGACGATAGCGCTCGTTGCGACATTTCGCAGGAAGCGTGCGGTTCCGCACTGAGCGGCAAGTACGACGTGACCGAAGTGTACGGTGAGCTCTACGTGCCGATCTTGGCGGAGATGCCGTTCGCGCACTTGCTGTCGGTGACGCTGGGCTCGCGTTATTCGGACTACAGCCTGTTCGGCGATTCGACCAACAGCAAGCTGCAGGTCGAATGGCGTCCGATCGAGAACCTGCTGTTCCGCGGAACCGTGGCTGAAGTGTTCCGCGTTCCCCGCATCCAGGATATCTACGCCGGCCCGCAGGGCGACTCGCCTCAGCTGCGCGACCTCTGCGAAGGGTACGGTGCGACCGGTACGCCGCTGAACCACGAGAACGCCTGCGGCGCGGGTTCCGGTGCTACTGCCATTCCGGCCACCGGTATCGGTCCCCAACCGACCTCGCAGAGCAACGGCATCTGGTCGGGCTCTGCAATGGTCGGGTACGACCTGCAGCCGGAAGAAGGCAAATCCTTCTCCTGGGGCGTGGTCTACGATCCGCAGTGGGCACCGGGCCTGTCGGTCAGCCTGGACTACTGGCGCATGTACCTCAACGACACCATCACCCGTGCCGACGCGCAAACCGTCGTGGACGTCTGCTACGCGGATGACAACCATCCGTTCTGCGACCTGATCAATCGTCTTCCCGACGGCCAGGTGGATTTCATCCGCGAACCGATGGTGAACCTGGGTCGCCTGGACGCCAAGGGTTGGGATCTGGCGGTACGTTATCGCTTGCCTGAAACCAACTGGGGCAGCTGGGTCTTCGGTCTGGATGCCACGTACATCGCCCGCTACGACAACGACGTGATCCCCGACAGTGATGACGATGCCGTCCAGCACATCGCCGGCACCTACAATCCGTCCTACGGCAACTTCGCTCGCAACCGTGCTCGTCTGTTCGTCAATTGGTCGAAGGGTGACCTGGGCCTGAGCTGGCGTGCGCGCTACGTCGGCGGCTTCGACATCGGCAGCAACGACCTGCGTCAGGGCAACAGCGCCGATGGCGGCTGCAGCGAGGCTGCGTTGGAGTACTGCTACGCACGTCGTTTCGACGATTACCTGATCCACAGCTTCAGTGCCGCGTATTCGCTGCCCTGGTTCAATTCGAAGATCGAAGTGGGCCTGGACAATGCGTTCGACAAGCAGCCGCAGATCCTGTTCCAGAACAACGTCCTGAATGCGAACACCGACGTGCAGACCTACGACACCGTGGGCCGCTACCTGTGGGCGCGTTACACGATGAACTTCTAAGAACAGCTTGGTAATTGCGTCATCTTGGCCGCGCGGTTCACCCCGCGCGGCCTTTTTATTGCCGCGATAGAATTCGAATGATGAACCCACCCGCGATCCAGCACGCCGTCACCCTGTTCCAAACTGGTCGCTTTCAAGAAGCGGCACTGCTCTGCCAGCAGGCGCTCACCCAGACCCCTGGCGATGAAAGCCTTGCCACTCTGCTGGCCATGAGCCTGCAAAATTTGGGGCGTGATGACGAGGCAGCCACCCTTTATCACCAGCTTGCGGCCGCCAATCCCGGTACTGCGGCGCATTGGGCGAATCTTGGCGTGACGCTGCGCCGTCTTGGTGACTACGCACGAGCAGAGGAAGCCTACCGACGCGCCCTGGCTGTGGCGCCGGACAATACCGATTTTCTGATTGATTTCGGCTTGCTCCTGATGGATATGGGGCGCATCGCCGACGCCCGTCATCGCTTCTTGGACGCCGTTGATCTGCAGCCTGGACTGGCGGAAGCGCGCATATATGCTTCACAGGCCTGCTTTGAATGCGGTGATGCACAACGTGCCGCCGCCCTTATTCCGCCCGTGGCCGAATGGCAAGCGCTATCGGGCCACCTCCGAGAAGAACTGGCTACCGCACTGATGCAGGTGGGGCGTACGCAGGAAGCAGAAGACCTCCTCACGGCGCCTGGCATCGACAAATCACTGTCAGGCGTGATCCGGCTGGCTCAGTTGAACGAACGCACCAACCGTGTGGAACAAGCCCGCGGCCTGCTGGACCAGGCACGTGCATCCTTCGGCACCGCAGGCCGACAGGACCAGATCGATTTACTCCAGCTTGAAGCATCGCTGGCAATGCGCGACAAGGACTATGCACACGCTCGCACCGCCGCAGAGTCGATCATCGCCTTGCAGCCTCATGTCCAAGCCGAAGCAAACGCGCTCTTCACGTTGGGAAGCATTGCCGACAAGCAGAAGAACCCCGCGCTGGCGATGGCCCATCTTGAAAAAGCCCATGCCATCCACTTCAAACTCGCTGCGGATATCGTGCCCGAGATCGCCTACTCCGGCGCGGAGCCACTGCAGGTGTCGAGCAAATGGCTGAAGCCGGACGAGTGCGGTTTTCGTCTTGATCCCGAAGCGCCAGCGGAAAAAGACTCGCCGGTTTTTATCGTCGGTTTTCCTCGTTCTGGCACCACCATGCTGGAACAAATGCTGGACGCCCATCCGGGCTATGCGTCGATGGACGAGCGCGCAACGTTGCAGCGCTGCATCGAGCGCATGGAGTCGCAGAAGAAGGAATATCCGCACGACCTGAATACACTGGACAAAACCACCGCAGACGACCTGCGGCAGGTCTATTGGACGGAAGTGGCCAAGGTGATTACGCTGGCACCGGGCCAGCAGTTGGTCGATAAGAACCCTCTGAATATGTTGCGACTGCCGATGATTCTGCGGCTTTTCCCGAATGCCAAAATCATTCTGGCATTGCGCCATCCTTGCGATGTGCTGCTGAGTTGCTATATGCAGAACTTCCGCTCGCCGGCTTTCATGGTCCTGTGCTCCAGCCTGGAGCGGCTTGCGAAGAGTTATGTCAACGCGATGCGCTTCTGGATCCATCATCAAGCGCTGCTCGCACCGGACACATTGGTTCTTCGTTATGAAGATACCGTCAGCGATTTCCCCGCACAGGTAGACCGCATCAGCGAGTTCCTGGGCATCGACGACCGCGATTTTCTGGCGCAGTTCAACGCGCACGCAGCGCGCAAGGGTTACATCAGTACCCCTAGTTACTCGCAGGTGGTGGAACCCGTGAACAATCGCGCTGTGGGCCGCTGGCGACCGTACGCCGAATGGCTGCGCCCGGCCCTGCCCATCCTGCAGCCCGTGGCGGATCACTGGGGCTACGATCTGGCGGTAGGATAAGCCTCATGAAAGCCCTGGCCGACTATATCCGCGTTTATGACGATGCCCTGCCGGCGGCATTTTGCCGACAGCTGATCGACGCCTTTGAAGCTTCGGCGCAGTTTCAGCAGCCCAATGGACGCGGCATCCGCCCAGCGCTAGATGAGAGCAGCTGGACCGAGCTCAACATCAGCCGGCTCGCCGATCCGGCTTTCCTTGGCTACTTCATGACCCAGATCGAGTCGTATCTGGCTCGCTATAACGCCGACCTGTCACTGAGCTTGGAAATCCCGCTGAGGCCCAGAATCGATCGCGTTACCTTGAAAAAGTACAAAGCCAACGGTACCGACCGGTTCCAACCGCATTTCGATTCTGTGGACGAAGTGGCGGGCCGCTACATGGTTTTCCTGTGGTACCTCAATGATGTCGAAACCGGCGGCACCACCCGCTTCATGGACCTGGATGTGGAAGTCGTACCCAAGGCGGGGCGATTGATGATGTTTCCGCCCTATTGGATGTTTCAACACGTTGGAAATCCGCCGATCTCCAACGACAAGTACATCCTGTCGACCTATCTGCTGTTCGACCGTCCAGGTGGCGCTGAACACACGCACGAGTAGTCGAGTACATCTGACACCAAATAGCTTTCAAACAAATTGCAACTAGTGCGCACTGCTAGGCCGCCCATCTACACTGAAGACGCCGGGCTCGAAGAAGTCTTGGACATATTTAATGTCTGGCCATTCCGTAGCGCGCTTGTAGCCAAAGTACGTATCCAAATAATGTAGCGCAAGTCCTGCGCCGACGATCACAGCACCAACATAGCCCTCATTCTTGAGCCTGTTCAGCTCATGCAAGAATCCATGTGAGCGCACTGGAGACGAACGCAACACCTTCCATTGACCACGCCTAACGAGCTCTGGCGTTATGAGTGACGCACTAATAATTCTCAACCCGTCAGGATTCAAGCTTCGCAACTCTTCGATTCCCTCGACACACACATCGAAAAAGAACATCGCCAAAGAACCGATCTCTAGACTCGTATCCGCCAGCTGGGCGAGGTAGAAAACCCCATGAGGAGACGGAATCACGAGCAAGTCACCAGCAATTGGTTTTTTCGATTGGCTGGACCGCGGCATCCTCATCCTTCAAAGCCGGCGATCAATGCCGCTTCATTTATCAAATATTCGATCGATCTACTCTTAATACTCCGATTATTCCTTAGTAGATATTTTTCAAGATGGGAGGCAAGCAAAGCTGCCGTCTCATCAGTCGACTCTCCACCGACTACGGTAACTGGATCAACCCTCATCACCCAGCCAGGCACTGATCCGCGCGGTGATCTTGAGTTGACAAAAAATGAAAGCCGCGCCCCCGCCGCGTCAAACAGAACGTAATCTTCTAGATCTGGAGATTCAATATGCCTTTCCACATCTTCTTTTTTCTTAAAGAGAGAAAGCTCCGATCCATAAATAAGAATCAATGGTTCTTTCATTAAAACCTCCCCAGAGAGATATCAGTGCCCTTCTTCTCTCATCGCCTGCGGCAATTCAGTCCTTTTCCTGCATGGGCGCGAACTCCTAGCCGATACCTGCCTTTTTGTTAAATGCGCCAATGGTTTCCACCAGTTGCTTGAGCGCTAGCGTTTCCGGCATGCGCAACTGTGGGTGCCAGCTATCCAGGATCATTACCACGCGCAGCCGGTCGCTGTGGTTCCAAGCCTGATGGGTGTAGGAGTCGTCAAAGGTCACGCAGCGACCGACTTCCCAACGGTGCTCCACACCGCCGACTTCCAACGCGCAGTTGTCGGGCACTATCAATGGCAGGTGAGTCACTACACGGCTGTTGGTAACGCCATAGTGGGGTTTTATCAACGTGCCTGGCGACAGAAACGAGAACAGCACTTCAGGCGCGTGCTCGTCGATGCGGGTTAGTGGAACTTGTTCCAACGCTTTGGCGGTGGCCGGACAAGCGATGAGATGCTCGACGAAGGCCTCGCCGTGCCGATAGAAGAAATAGGCGTCCCAAGCCGCGTCGCCTTCCTTGCTGCCCAGGTAATCGCTTTTGCGCGCGCCGTTGTCGAATGTCAGAAAAGGCTGCAGTCCTTCCCTGGCTTCAATCACGGCCTCCAGTTCCGACACGATTTGCGGAGTCGCACTCTCCAGCGCTGCGTACCAAGGAAACAACTCGCGGGCGAAGTACGGCGTCGGCTCCAGATCGGGCACATACAGGAACGTGGGACGCTGCCGTGGGTCGGGGCTGCCGCCCTTGACCAAACCCAAGTAGATCTCCAACGCGGCGATGATCCGTGCCATCTCACTGCGGCCGTACGTTTCCACCAACGGGGCGATCGATGATAGAAACAGGTCGCGCCGACCCTGATCCACTCGCGCCATGGCCGCTTTGACTCGCGCCCGCAATTCCGGCGCGGTGGTTTGGTCGTTCAACCAGCGACCTTTCGACTGCGCGGTGGTCACCGCACGAAATGTCTCGGCGAGCGCGGCATCCTGATCGCCCAATGCAAGCAGGCATTCGCCATATTGCAGACGGGCCAGGAAGGCATCCGGGCGTCTCTGCAGCCCCTTGGCGAAGGCTTCGACGGCGCTTCGCGGATTATCCAGCCGGGCCTCACAGGCTCCCAACCTCAGCCAAGCTTCATCATTTTCGCTATTCGTCGCGGTAAGGGAACGCCACGATTCCGCTGCCTGCGCATATTCTTCCAATGCCATCAGGCTCAACGCACGCAGGAGTTGGAGCTCTCCATCGGAAGGCGATATAGCCAAACCGCGCTCACTTGCCGCCAACGCCTGCGCTGCATTGCCCGATTCCAAATGACGACGCGACTGAGCGATATAGGACGCTGCGCTCGTCATGGAATCAGTACTCCCGAATCGGCTAATCGACGATTAGCATGATAAGGGAGAACAGCATCCGGTCTTCAATCCGAGGCTTCGTTCAAACCCTCTGGCTTCATTTAAACCCGCTATTCAAACCTGATCTCCGCACTCCCCGAAAACGTCTGCATGCTGATCTCGCCCGATCCATCGCCATAGCGGGTGGAGAAGCTGGAGCCGGGACCGCGGCGCTTTTCCACGGTCACGCCGGGAGCTTTCAAATCGCCGCTGAAGCTCTCGCCGCGGACTTGCGCCGATACGTCCTTGGGCAGCCGCAGCAGCAGGTCGCCGCTGACGGTTTCCAGCCGGATCTCGCCTTTGGGCGCCAAGGCGGTCTGGATAGCCACGTCGCCGCTGACAGTATTGGCTTTCAAGCCGCGAATACGCTCGCCGTTGACCGCGATTTCGACGTTGCCGGAGACGGATTCGGCATCGATGTCGCCACTCAAGCGGCCCCGCAATATCATGTCGCCGCTTACGGATTGCACGTCGACGTCAGCGCTGTTGAGCGTCGCGGTGAGGTCGCCGCTGACCGTTGCCAGACTGGCCTTTGCCGGCGCTGCAGCTACCGCGACATCGCCGCTGACGCTGTCGATGGACAGCATCGACGGCGCAACGCCGGTGACGTGGACGTTGGCGGACACGGATTCGATTTCCAGATCGGCGCGGCGCGGCACGGTCAGCACCAGCTCCGTGGGCCCCGACTTGTCGCCGCCCCAACCGCCGCTCTTCGGATACCGCACCTGCACCATCAGGTGCTGGCGGTCGCCTTCGATAGCGAGCTTTTCAACACCTTCGCCCAGCGTGCCGGTTATTTTCACTTCGTCCCGGTCCCAGGCGCGCACTTCAATGCGGCCCTTCACGTTTTCGATGTCGATGCGGCCGCGCGCGTCCAGCGGACGGGTCTGGTCGATCGGTGTCTGAGCGAAAGCGCCCCCTGCCAGCAGTAGCAACGGAAGACTCAACGAGCGAATGAAGATGCGTGACATGGAAACTCCTCAAGTCATCATGGCGGCGCGCTGGCTCAATGCCAGGCGTCTTGCGTAAGTGCGGCGCAATTGGTCCAACAGAAAGCGCGCATTGGGATCGGTGTCGATGGCACTGCGTATCTGGGCCGCGCTGCGGTCCAGCGCGGCCAGCGCCGGGACTAACTCGGGTGGCGCTTGGGTATCGTTGAATTGGGCCAGGGCTCCTTGGTACTCGCGGGTAAGCGCTACAGCTTCGCGCTGGAACAGCGACTCCTCGGTCTCCGGAAGCGCCTGCTTCTGCCAAACCAGTCCGACTGCGAGCAGCACGGAGGCCGCCACGGCCCACGGTGCCAGGCGGCGGACGTGGAGCGAGCTGACAGGGGGCGATCGGGAAGGCTCAGCCACTTGCGGCGCCGTCGCGATGCGTTCGGCAATGCCGGGCCACAGATCGCGTTGCGGCGGGGTGTCCTGGCGTAGGCCCCGCAACTGCCAGCGCAGGGAATCGTCTTGTGTCGTCATGCTTCTACTCCTAACCGGCCGCGCAACAGATGGCGCGCACGGTGCAACTGGGCTTTTGAACTACCGACCGCCATGCCCAACTCAGCGGCGATCTCCTCATGCTTCCAGCCTTCCACGTCATATAGCACCAGCACGGCACGGGCACGCGGCGGCAACGCCGCGACCGCCCGTTCCAGGTCCATGGACAGCGCCGTGCCCTGCCCCGCCGAATCCAATATGCCCAGATCGTCCAGGGCGTCTTCGTCGTCATCGAAACGCGGCTGTGCGCGACGGCTGCGCAATTCCATCAATGCGGTATTGACCGCCAACCGATGCAACCAGGTGGAGAAGGCACTCTCGAACCGGAATTTCGGCAATGCCTGCCAGGCACGCACGAAGGCTTCCTGGGTCAGGTCCTCGGCGCGTACGCCTTGTCCACCGACCAGACGCATGATCACGCCATGCACGCGGCCGGCGTAGCGACGGTAAAGGGCTTCGAAGGCCTGCATGTCGCCACCCGCCGCTGAACGCACCAGCAGGGCATCGGTTTCGGCGGCCACCTCATCGGTGGTCGTAGTGGTCATGAAGTCGCTCACGGCTGAGTTCAGCATAACGACTTGGATGCGCCGGAGCGCCCTGGGGTTTAGAGCGCGTTGCGCGCTCCACCCAGGCGGGGCTTTTTCGGTAGAAGCCACATCGTGGGAGCGGCGTCCCGCCGCGAGCTTTTCCTACCCGGCCACGATGGAAGCGAAGAGCTCGCGCCGAGACGGCGCCCCTACAGGAAATGGAGCTCCCGGTGAGCGGGCGCCATCAAGATCGGCCAGGGGGTAGGTTTAACCCGCCAGCAAGGCCGCTATGCGCTGCTGCTCGTCCTTGAGCGCTTGCGGCGTGCGCTCGCCGAACTCGCCGAGGAACTCGCCGATGCTGGCGAACTCCGCCTGCCAGCCTGCCCCGTCGAAACCAAAGAGCTTGGCCTGGGCCTCCTCGGATAGCGTCACGCCTTCCAGATTCAAGCTGTCGCGACCCGGCAAGTAGCCAATGGGTGTTTCCACTGCCTCGGCACGGCCGGTCACGCGGCCCACCATCCATTCCAGCACGCGCAAGTTGTCGCCGAAGCCGGGCCACAGGAACTTGCCGTCGTCGCCCTTGCGGAACCAATTGACGTGGAAGATCTTCGGCAGCTTCGCACCGGGCTGATCGAACGACAGCCAATGCGCGAAATAGTCGGCGAAGTTGTAGCCGCAGAAAGGCTTCATCGCCATCGGGTCGCGGCGCATCACGCCCACCGCACCCGTGGCGGCCGCGGTGGTTTCCGAGCCCATGGCCGCGCCGACCAGCACCCCGTGCGTCCAGTCGCGCGCTTGGAACACCAGCGGCACCAGCGACGCACGGCGGCCCCCGAAGACGATGGCGGAAATCGGTACGCCCTGCGGATCCTCGGCACGCGGCGAATAACTCGGGCATTGTTTGGCCGATACCGTAAACCGGGAATTGGGATGCGCGGCCGGGCCGTTGGCAGGATCGTACGGACGGCCCTGCCAGTCGGTCGCCGGCGTCCGGACGTCCAAGCCTTCCCACCACGGCTGCTGGTCATCGGTCAGAGCGACATTGGTGAAGATGGCATCGTGCGCCAACGTCGCCAGCGCATTGGGATTGGAGCTCTGAGACGTACCCGGCGCCACTCCGAAGAAACCGGCTTCCGGATTGATGGCGTATAGCCGGCCATCGCTGCCGGGCCGCATCCAGCAGATGTCGTCGCCGATGGTCCAGATCTTCCAACCGTCGCGGCGATAGCCTTCCGGCGGAATCAGCATGGCGAGATTGGTCTTGCCGCACGCGGACGGGAACGCCGCGGCGATGTAGTGAGTTTCGCCCTGCGGATTCTCGATGCCCAGGATCAGCATGTGCTCGGCCAGCCAGCCTTCCCGCCGCGCCTGGTACGACGCGATACGCAGCGCATGGCACTTCTTGCCCAGTAGCGCGTTGCCGCCGTAGCCGGAGCCGTAGCTCTTGATGGTCAGCTCTTCGGGAAAATGCATGATGAAACGGCGGTCGGGATCCAGTTCTCCGATGGAATGCAGACCCTTGACGAACGTTCCACCCGACAGGCCCTCCTGCTCGATACGCGACAGCGCCGCGCTGCCCATGCGGGTCATGATGCGCATGTTGGCGACGACGTAAGGCGAGTCGGTGATTTCCACCCCGCAGCGTGCCAGCGGCGAATCGATCGGCCCCATGCAGTAAGGCACCACGTAGAGCGTGCGGCCGCGCATGCAGCCGGCAAACAAGGCATCCATCTTGGCGTGCGCTTCTGCCGGTGCCATCCAATGATTGTTGGGGCCGGCATCTTCCTTTTGCGGCGTGCAAACAAAGGTCAGGTGCTCGACCCGGGCAACATCGTTGGGGCTGGAGCGGTGCAACCAGCTATTGGGATTTGTTTGCGGATTGAGCGGCAGCACGGTGCCATCCGACTGCATCTGCGCCAGCAAAGCGGCATATTCGGCATCACTGCCCTCGCACCAATGAATGCGGTCGGGCTGAGTTAGGGCGGCGACTTCGGCAACCCAGGTGTTCAGTGCCTCCAATTCGCTGCCTGGGGAATCCTTCGTCTTGAAATGGTCGACCGCTGCGTTCATGCCCTACCCTCAATAAGTCAGACCAAAATGATACCAATGTCCCGGGTCAACATGCGAGAACAATCGTGAACAGCCGACGCGCGGATATTCAGGACGGACCGATCATGGGGGTCGGGCGGGCGCACGGCTGCCGCTTTTTGCTTGTCCGAAGCGCAAGACACCGGGGCCGTTTGCGTCTGGAACGACGATGGCCGCGGAGTTAAAACATCTGTGCGAAAACCGGCTAGGCCTGCGACCGCCGATAGGGATGGAACAGCTGCAACAACCAGGGCTTCTGCGCCAGCACCAGGCTGACGCCCACCCGTTCCTGCGCCGATAGGGTCGCGTCGCGCGCCAGCAGCGCGTCGAATTCACGGGCGACCTCTTCCAGCCGCTGGCGCAATTGCTTGACGCCATCGATGCTCAGACTGCCACTGAGCAACAAAAGTGCATCCTGCTCGCCGTCGAAGGGATCGGCGAAGTAGTCGCCCAGCAGTGTGTGCCGGAAATAGCGTTCCATCGGGCCATCCGCACGCCAGCGGAAATTGCGCGCGGTCAACGCGCGCCCGCGATTGCCCGGCATCAACTCGATGATGCCCAACCTGTCCAGCTTCACCAGCAGTCCGGTCCATTGCGCCTGGGTGAAGCCGAAATGCGCCAGCACATCATCCTGACGCCAGCGATTGAGGGTGAGGAACAACGCCAGCAGCAGCGTCGGTTCGCTGACCAATGCTTGCTCCTGGGCCTCGCTGAGGCGCGCCATGGCGGTGCGCCCGCGCGCCGCCTCGGCGCTCAACTCGGCCAGTCCGACATCCAGCACATCGCAGATCTGCTCCAGTCGGCGCAGGCTCATCGCCCGCTGCGAGAACATCCGCTTCACCGCGGCCTCGCTGAGCTTCACCCGTCCCGCCAGGTCGCGATACGTCATGCCCTGCGCGCGCAGGCAGCGCTTCAATGCGTCAATCAGGTCGACAGAGACGGCCATGAGTAGCGGATTCCTATACCTATCGCTCCATAGAAGCTTACCTTGTCGATAATGCTTGAGCATCGGCCTGGCGCGTGCCCACTCTCCGGCATCGATGGAGAACACTCTTATGGCGAGCCCGAGGTCCCTGCTTCTGACAGCACTTGCCTGTGCCGCGATGGGCCTAGCTTTTCCCACGACAGCCGCACCTCAATCCGACGGCGCCAGCCGGCAGTCGCAGGCCAGCCTGGCCGCCTCGGTCGAAGTACCCATCGCCGTCATGCATGCGCTTTCGCATGGCGCTGCTGCTGTGGTCTCGGGTGTCGCGGCAGTGGGCGGAAGCGTAGCTGTCACTGTTTCCATGACGGCAGTCGGCGCCTCGTTCGTCGTCTATCTGTCGGCGGAAGCGATTCGCCGATTGGGAATTGCAGTGGGCACGGCGATCAGCGTCACCGTGGTCGCCACCGGCTGGATCTTGAGTGCCGCCGGAGAAGCCTTGTGCTTCATCGCCAATGATGCCGCGCGCCCGCATATCCACAGCCATCGCTACCCCGGGTAAGTACGATGATTCGTGCACTCATCGCCATCGCCATGTTGTCGGCATCGCTGCTCTCAACCAATACATACGCTGGCGGCGGCTGCGATGAACAACAAGTCGCTCCGCACAAGGTCGCCGTGGCGGCGCAGACCGCGTTGCTGGCGGCCGCGGCGTTGGACAAGGCCGACGCCCAGGTGGCGCTGATCGCCCGTGTCGGTACCGACTTGTCCAAGCAAGGCTTGGTCTACAGTCACGCCGGGTTCGCTGTTCGCGATCATGCACATGGTCGCTGGACGGTCGTGCATCTACTGAACGAATGCGGCAGCGACCGCTCCAGTCTTTATGCGCAAGGACTAGTCAATTTCTTTTCCGACGACTTGGTCAACCAGGACTTACGAATCGTATGGTTCAAGCCCGAGGTGGCGAACCGGCTGGCCGAGCGGATCGAAAAAATGCCTCGCCACAGCCTGCATCACCCGCGGTATAACCTGATCGCACGTCCAGGCAGCCGCGACTATCAGAACTCCACCGCGTGGATCGTTGAAGTGATGGCCAGCGCATTGGCCGATCATGCTTTTTATGATCGTGCTACCGCTTACACGTTTGTCCGCAGTGACGGCTTCGTACCGGACACGATCCATATCCCGTATTCAAAACGTGTATTGGGCGGGCTGTTTTCAGCGAACACCGTATTCACCGATCACTCCGTTGCAACACGACTGTCGGGCGACTACCCGGTGGTAACGGTGCGTTCGATCTTTCGATATCTGGACCGGTCCGGATATATCGAACGTCAACAAGAATGGCGTGACGGACGACTGCAGGCACAGCCGGGACCTGCGTAAAAAACACTTTTCCAACCTAGGACCACTCCATGTTCCTGACTCTTCTTGCCGTCACCTTGCTGTTGTCCGCCGTCGTGGCCTGGGCCGTCAGCCGCGCGTTCTCGCAGCCGATAGAACGCATTCTCAGCCGCATCATCGCCGACAGCATCAGCGCCGCATGGTTGCGATACATGAAGTTCGCCATCTTGGTGGTTGGCATTTCATCGGGTGTGCGAATCCATGAGCTGGAGCGTTACATCACCGCGCCGCAGTGGTCGGAGAAAGCGAAGATCATCGTATTGACCCCAGAGCGGTGGGTATTGGAGGTCTATCGCACCGTCATCGAGACCTTGCAGGGTATTGCGTGGATGCTGCTGGCGTTCTTCGTGGTGGCGCTGCTGGCCTACGTGATGGTGAGACTGTCCGAGTTGAAGCGTGGCGTCGGTGTTCCGGCTGCGACTTCCAGCGTGGGCAACTCAGACGAGCCCGCGTGATCAGCCGTGCTGGAATCTCTTCTGAAAAGCACCGGAGCAAGCTCCACGAAACGCGTGGCGGCTATTCGCTATCGCCTGCCGTTGCGACGGCCTCATTGTCACCGGCTCGACGCCATCGCGGGGCGCAGCTCGGCTATACGAGGGGCGAAGCTGGTCTAGGTTGGAATCAGCGTCGAGATGACGTGTTCGAGATACGCCTCGAACTCATCGTGCGACATCCGTGGTTGTTGCAGTTGCAGCGATAGCTGCAGAAATCCCACGTAAGCGGCATAGGTCAGGCGGGCGCGATGGTGCGCATCGGTGCGGCCCAGCCCCGCTTGCCGAAAAGACGCCACCAGATATTCGAGCCGTCGTTGTGACACACGGTTGATCACCGGCTGCACCGCCGGATGGTCCAGCGCTTTCAACAACTCGCTGTAGATGATGTGCGGTTTGACTTCGTGGCCGACCAACTGGAACAGCGCGCGCAGGCGCTCGCGGGGATCCGGCACTTTTTCCAGATTGCCGAACACGCTTTCCTGCTCGACCACTTCCCAACGTTCCAGCGCCGCTTGCAGCAACGCGTCGCGGGAAGGGAAATGCCAATAGAAGCTGCCCTTGGTCACGCCCAGGCGCCGTGCCAGCGGCTCTACCGCCACGGCGGAAACGCCCTGCTCGGCAATCAGGTCCAGAGCGGCCTGCGCCCAGTCTTCCGCGCTCAAACGAGAACTGCGGGCAGGTGGGGCGCTGGTGGGTTCTGAGGCAGGTGTTGTCATATTTGGCATTTAACCATACGCCGAGGTTTGTTGCGGTACGTTTGCTGCGATGCAGCATAAATTTAATGAAAATCATGCACTTGTAGAACGGGCGGACGAGAGAAACCGATTGACTGCTCTAAATTTCAAAGCCCATACTAGACCGTATGGTTACGTCTCAGTCCCCTTATGAATACCCATCGGCCGAGTCGTTTCCCGGGCCGGGTGAAGCGGCTGCCTTGCGCCTGAGCGGGGCCGGCGGAATCTCCCTGGCCGCGACCGCCTTTCCTTCCCCCGTCGCCACGCTTCAGTCGGATCCCGCCCTGGTCTACGCACATGGTTTCGGCCAGACCCGCGGGGCTTGGTCGCGTACCGGCCAACAATTGGCCGCCCATGGCTATGCCGGCCTGGCCTACGACGCCCGCGGCCATGGCGGATCGGAACGCAATCCTGTCGATCTGGCCTACGCGGGCGAGCAGTTCGCCGACGACCTGATCATCGTCGCCGGTGAGCGCGCGCAACCGCCGGTCCTGGTCGGAGCCTCAATGGGCGGACTGTTCGGACTGATCGCCGAAGCGCGTTGGCCCGGACTGTTTCGCGCCATGGTGCTGGTCGATATCACCCCGCGCTGGGAACAAGCCGGCATGCAGCGCATCCTCGGTTTCATGACCGCCTTTCCCGACGGTTTCGATTCGCTGCACCACGCCAGCGAAGTGATCGCCGCGTACCTGCCGCACCGCCGCTCGCGCAAGTCGCCGGAAGAATTGCGCGAGCTGCTGCGCGAAGGCGAAGACGGCCGTTGGCGCTGGCACTGGGATCCTCGCCTGGTCGACGAACTGGCGCGCGACAGCGCCCAGCATCAGGATGCTATCGCCGATGCGGCCCGCGCCATCCAATGCCCCATACTGCTGATCAGCGGCGGGCGCAGCGACCTGGTGTCGGAAACGACCGTCGAAGAATTCAAATCGCTGGTGCCGCATGCGCGCCACGTACACCTGCCGCAGGCCACGCACATGGTGGCCGGCGACGACAACGACGCTTTCAGCGCCGCCGTATTGGAATACCTGGCCGATCTGCGGACCGCCAGCGTCGCAAACGAATCCGACGTCGCCGAAGACGTTACCGAATCCGTCACCGGAGCAAGCCCATGAGTTCGCTTTTCAGCATCGTCGCCCCCTTCCTCGCCTTCCTGCTGGTGGGCGCTTTCGCCGCTTACCATCGCTTGCGTTTGGCTTACTGGGCTGCGATCACCGCCACCTTGCTGGTGGCCTGCTGGCTGCTGGGCGCGAATGCCACGGCGACCGTCATCGCCGCGATCATCGTGGCTGTCATCGCGGTGCCGCTGCTGATCCCCGGTATTCGCAAACCGCTGATCACCGCGCCGCTGCTGGGCTTCTACCGGAAGATCCTGCCGCCGCTGTCGCAGACCGAACGGATTGCGCTGGAGTCGGGCTCGGTCGGTTTCGAGGGAGAACTATTTTCCGGCGACCCAGACTGGAACCAGTTGCTGTCCCAGCCCAAGCCCGAACTCACCGCTGAAGAGCAGGCATTCCTGGACGGCCCGGTGGAAGAGTTGTGCCGGATGACCAACGATTGGGAAATCACCCATGTCCATGCGGACCTGCCGCCGGAAATGTGGGATTTCATCAAGAAGAACAAGTTCTTCGGCATGATCATTCCGAAGTCCTACGGCGGCCTGGGTTTCTCCGCGCTGGCGCATCACAAGGTCATCCAGAAGCTGGCCTCGGTTTCCAGCGTGGTCAGCTCCACCGTCGGCGTGCCCAACTCGTTGGGCCCGGGCGAATTGCTGATGCATTACGGCACCGAGCCACAAAAGGATTACTACCTGCCGCGCCTGGCCGACGGCCGCGAAGTGCCCTGCTTCGGTTTGACCGGCCCGTTCGCCGGCTCCGATGCCACCTCGATTCCCGACTACGGCATCGTCTGCGAAGGCGACTGGAATGGCGCAAAGGTGGTCGGCATCAAACTGACCTTCGACAAGCGCTACATCACGCTCGCGCCGGTCGCCAGCATCATCGGCCTGGCCTTCCGCATGTACGATCCGGACGGCCTGCTGGGCGACAAACGCGACCTGGGCATCACGTTGGCGCTGATGCCGCGCGAAACACCGGGGGTCGAAGTCGGTCGCCGCCATTTCCCACTGAATTCGCCGTTCCAGAATGGCCCGGTGCGCGGGCAGGAAGTATTCCTGCCGTTGTCGCAGATCATCGGCGAAGAAAAAGGCATCGGCGAAGGCTGGCGCATGCTCAGCGAGTGCCTGTCGATTGGCCGCTCCATCACCCTGCCCTCCACCGCCAGCGGCGGCGCCAAGCTTGGCGCAGTCGTCACCGGCGCCTATGCGCGCATCCGCAAGCAATTCGGACTGTCGGTCGGCCGCTTCGAAGGCGTTGAAGAAGCACTCGCGCGCATCGCCGGCAAAGCCTATGCGATCAGCGCACTGTCGCAGGCCACGGCGGCCGCTGTGGATCGCGGCGAAAAGCCGGCGGTGCCGTCGGCCATCGCCAAATACCACTGCACGTCGATGAGCCGCGAAGTGGTGAAGGACGTGATGGACGTGGTGGGCGGCAAGGGCATCATCCTGGGGCCGCGCAACTTCGTCGGCCGCGCATGGCAAGCATCGCCGATCGCCATCACGGTGGAAGGCGCCAACATCATGACCCGCAGCCTGCTGATCTTCGGGCAGGGCGCCATCCTGTGCCATCCGTGGGTGCTGAAGGAAATGAAGGCGGCGCAGAATCCCGACGTCGCCGCTGGCATCGACGAGTTCGACCGCAACTTGTTCGGTCATATCGGCTATGCGATTTCGAACGCGGTGCGCTCGTTCTGGTTCGGCCTGACCGCTGCCCGCTTCGGCAGTGCGCCGGGCGACGACTACACCCGTCGCTTCTTCCGCAAGCTGGATCGCTATTCCGCCAACCTGGCGCTGATGGCCGACATTTCTATGTTGACGCTGGGCGGCAAGTTGAAGTTCAAGGAGTCGCTGTCCGGACGCCTGGGCGATGTGCTGAGCCATCTGTACATGACCAGCGCGATGCTGAAGCGTTATCAGGATGAGGGCGCACCGGTCGCCGACCGCACCTTGCTGGCGTGGGCTTTCCACAACAGCGTGCACGAGATGGAGCTGGCGTTGTCGGCGGCATTGCGCAACTTCCCGATCCGTCCGGTCGGTTGGCTGATGTGGGCGTTGATCTTCCCGTGGGGCCGCCGTGCCGAAGCGCCTGGCGACCGCCTGAGCCATCGCGCCGCCGCGCTGTTGATGACGCCGAACGAAGCGCGCGACCGCTTGGCCCAGGGCGTGTTCACCACGCCGTGCGAGAACAATCCGGCCGGCCGCATCGACAGCTATCTGGCCAAAGCCGTGCTGGCCGAACCGGTGGAGCGCAAGTTCCTGAAGGCGCTGAAGACCAAGGGCATCGAGGCGCTGGATTTCGTATCGCAGCTGGAAGAAGCCGTGCGCGAAGGCTGGATCACCGCCGAAGAGCGCAAGCAATTGGAAGAGTTGCGTGCGATGACGTTGGACACCATTACCGTGGACGACTTCGATCCGCATGAACTGCGGGCAGCCAGCTACTACGACCAGCACAAACCGCAAGACAAATCGCGCCACGCGGCGTAATCCAGACCCTCCCCTTGCACTGCAGGGGGAGATCGGGAGGGGATAAGACGGGACTCGCGAGCGTTCGGCAAGGATGCGCTATCAAGCGTTGGATCCCTTCCCTCGCGACCCGTTCCTGCTGCGCGAAGGACGGATGAAACCGGGATCACCGAATGAGCGCCGACGTTCTACATGTCTATCGCAAGCTGAGCCGCAAGCCGTTCGGGCAATGGCTGTTTTCGAAACTGATCTGTTTCAAGGCGCCTTACTTCGGCAGCATCGGCCCGCGCATCCTGGTGCTGGAGCCGAATCGCGGTGAGGCGCGCATCGCCCATCGGCGCAAGGTCACCAACCATCTGGGCACCGTGCATGCCATCGCGCTATGCAACCTGGCGGAATTCATCGGCGGGCTAACCACCGACGTCAGCATCCCCGCCACGATGCGTTGGATTCCGAAGGGAATGACCGTCGAATATCTGAAGAAGGCCGTCGGGACGATGCATGCCATCGCCACACCGGCCTTCCCGCCGCACGAATCGGCCGAAGGCTACGAGCTGCCGATGGACATAGCGATAGCCGATCCGGCAGGCGATACGGTGTTCCGCGCCCGCATCGCCATGTGGGTATCCCCCAAACCGTCACGCCCGCCTCGCTGACGTGACGACACAGGAGAACGGTCATGTCTCGCGATCTACTAATCCAACTCGCCGGCCTGCATAGCTTCGCGTTCGCCCTGTTCCATATCGGCTTCTGGAAACTCTTCCGCTGGGATCGCGAACTGGCTAAGGTTGGCCAAGCGACTCGCGCGGTTACTCAGATACTCAATTTGCGCTTGATCTACGTTTTCCTGGGAATGGGCACACTTTGTTTCCTGTTCACGCGCGAACTGCACACAACACCGCTGGGACGGGCGCTGCTGGTGTTCATGTCGTTGTTCTGGGTAGGACGGACGATCGAGCAGTTCGTGTTTCTACGCGTCAACCGGCCGATGGTGCATGTACTGACGGTACTGTTCGTGATCGGTGCGGCGTTATTCGCGCTGCCCCTCTTTCTTTTGTAGGAGCGACGTGAGTCGCGATGAAGCTCTACCGGTAAAGCTT
>CBFGZY010000016.1:0-63479 GCA_965653375.1 uncultured Pseudoxanthomonas sp. | reverse complement strand
GCCAGATCATCCACGCGTTGCGATGGGTATTGGCGATGCCATGCGTGGAGCGCGTGCCCGTCACGCTGACGGTGGCGTCGCCGAAGACCTCCATGTCGCCCTGGTTGCGCACGCCGAACGCGGTCGAACCCGCGGCGACCGTGGTCAGCGACAGGTCGCCGTTGACCGTCAGCCGGCTGTTGGTGTTGTCGTTGTAGATGGCATGGGCGTTGTCGCTGGGCCAGATCGATAGCGCCGAGATGCTGGTGTTGCCGTTGAAGATGATGGTGCTGCCATCGGAGTTGTAGACCGCGTCGAGCGTGCCGCGGCTTTCGGCGAGGATGGTGGTCGGGCCGTTGAAGACGATGGTGCTGCGTCCCGAGGCCCAGACCGCGCGCGCGAAACCTTGCGTACGTGAGTGGAAGTCGGTGGCGCCGTTGAACACCGTGGTGCTGCCGCCGCGGGCGATCAGCGCGTACGCACCATTGCCGAGGCCGGCGCCGTGGTCGGTGTCGCGGGCGTTGGTGGAGATCCTGGTGTTGCCATTGACGGTGACCGTGTTGCCGTCGTTGAGGATGCCGATCGCCATCCCGCGGATGGTGCTATCCGGGCGGACCGCCGACAGATTCACCCAGCCGCCGCCGACGACGTCCAGGACGACGGGCGGGTTGCCGCCGGTGACGGACATTGCAATCACGTCGCGGTCGACGCCTTGCTGCGCCACACTGTCGCCATCGGCAAACCGATAGTGCAGGGTGCCGTTCTCGTTCGCGATGTCGTAACCGGGGACGTAATTGCCGCTGCCACCGGTGCGGTCGTTATCGGCGACGCCGGTGATCGTGTCCTTGTAATCGGTCGCCTGCACCGCGGCGGGCCTGGCCGCCACCCCCGCCACCAGCGCAGTGACGATGGAGAAGGAAAGCGTCTTCAGCCGCCGCTGCGCCAGCTCACGCTCGGCTTGTTCGCGCGCGTTGTCGAGGATGGATTGCTGCCATAGCGGTGGTAGCTGCGAAATACCTTCATTGCCGCCCAAGGCGGAGCGCGAGAAAGACATGGGTTTCCTAGATGGCTGTTAGAAAAGAGCCGTTGCATGAGTCGGCGCCGCCAACTCGAGGATCACGCGATGACTGGAGCATTTCTCGAACGCGTCCCTCGAAACGCCCTGACCGCACTTCCCCTCTTCCGTGTTTGCACCGGAATGGTGAAAAAAAGGTCAGAGATCCCCGTATTGCGAACCGTAGCAACTAGTGCCGTAGCATGCCTTCGCGATGGCGGCGATGCATGCATCGAAGGCGCAAAATTCGTGCAAAGCGCGCGGAATTTTCCCATTGTTCGAACCACGGCACACTTTCATACGCACCCTCATCACCAAGAATGTGCTCTGAGATTCGGGAGCTAGGCCGTAATCGAGGTAACGCTATCAGTCGATAAATCAAGGCGAATGGGGCAGTGCCTGGAAGATTGGCGCCAGCTTCGAAGGTGATGCGTCCAACTGGCAGCCCGAGCGGTCCGTAGGATGTGCCGAGCACGGCGAACCGCATCGATTGTGAGCATGATCAGTTGCGAACGACGCGTGCGCCGCGTCTCACTGCATCGCAGGGTACGTACGTTGCCTACCGCGCGACTTGCGCCGGTGCCTGCGGTCGGCCGTAGCCGTTTCCGGTTGCGGATGTTCCGCGTCGGCAACCATGGCGTCCCATGCGGCCATCGCGTAGTCGACAATGCGGTGCAGGCGTGCCCGTGTTGCGCCGGCGTGCGCCTGTAGGGACAGACCTTGCAGTACGGTTTCGCAATAAGCCGCCAGCGACGGGATATCGGTGTCGGCCGGGAGCTCGCCATCGGTCGCCGCGCGCTTCAGTCGGCGTCGTAGCGCGTCGAACACCATGCGCTGACTGCTGGCCAGTTGTTTACGGACGGTCTCGTGCTCCGGCGCGCAGCCGGCCGCCGACAGCACGACCAGGCAGCCGCGTGGCGTCTCGGTGCTGCAATAGGAATCGGCGTTGTTGCGCAGCATCGACTCGACCGCCGCGCGCGCAGTGGGTTGCTCGCGCATCGCCCGGGCGGTTGCGTCCTCTTCGCGCTCGTATAGCGCTATCGCCTCGCGGAACAGCGCTTCCTTGTCGCCGAAAGCGGCGTACAGACTGGGCTTGTTGATGCCCATCGCTTCGGTCAGCGCGCCGAGCGAAGCGCCTTCGTAGCCGCGCTGCCAAAACACCAGCATCGCCGCGCGCAGCGCAACGTCGCGGTCAAAGCCGCGGGGCCGACCCCGCGCAGTCATGGAGCGATCCTTTTCATACCAGTCAGAACATAAATATCTTGACGCTGGAAATCAATGATGCATTATTAAATTACCAATCGGTACATAAAGGAAAACGACCATGACAGAACTGAACGGCAAGGTTGCGTTGGTGACTGGCGGCAGCCGCGGTATCGGGGCGGCGATCGCCAAGCGGCTGGCACGCGACGGGGCCGATGTCGCATTGACCTACGCCAGCGCCGCGAGCGATGCCCGCATCGTCGCCGCGGCAATCGAAAACTCGAGGCGCAAAGCGTTGACGATCGCCGCCGACAGCGCCGACCCGCAGGCGGTCATCGATGCGGTCGAACGGACCGTGGCCGAACTCGGCCGCATCGACATCCTGGTCAACAACGCCGGCATCTTTCCCTACGGGCCACTGGATGAGGTCACGTTGGAAACCTTCGACCGGACGATGGCGATCCACGTACGTGCCTCGTTCGTCGCTGCACAGACGGCGGCACGCCATATGCGCGACGGTGGCCGCATCATCAACATCGGCAGCTGCCTTGGCGAACGTGTCGGCGGTCCGAACATGACCGTGTACGCTGCCAGCAAGGCCGCTTTGATAGGACTCAGCAAAGGATTGGCGCACGACCTGGGCGCACGCGGCATCACCGCGAATGTGGTTCAGCCGGGGCCGGTGGACACGGATATGAATCCTGCGAACGGCGCGGGTGCGGAAGCGCAGCGGCAAGGATTGGCGTTGCAGCGCTACGGCCACGTCGACGATGTCGCCGCCATGGTGGCATTGCTGGCGGGCGAGGGCGGCCGTTTCGTTACCGGCACCGCGATCTCGGTCGATGGTGGCTTCAGCGCCTGAGGCAATCAGCGCGATATACGTTGTTGACGTAGAGCGGAGATCGTCCTTGTAGGAGCGACGTGAGTCGCGACGTTGATGTTCCCAGTCGCGCCTTACCGGTGCGGGCGTGCCGGCACCACTCCTGCAAGGAGTCTATCCGTGCCCTTGCACAGCGGAGTACGGTGGCGGGCCGGGGCCCGCCCTACGCGCTACAATCCGTCGATGCAATATCAACTCATCATCAAGTTCTGGCGCCAATCCCTGGCCGATGAGGGATTCCTCGCGACCATCGAAGCCGAGTTGAAGCAGGCACTGGGTAACGCGGTCGAGCTGGAAGGCTATGACGTCAGCCCGAAAGAGATCAATCTCTTCATGATGACCGCCGAGCCGAAAGATACCTTCCGGCGCGTGCGAAATGTTCTGGAAAAGATTGGCGTGGTGAACGGTGTGTCCGCCGCTTACCGTTTGGTGGGCGGCGCGCGTTTCACTTCACTCTGGCCGCTGCGCGCCACCCGCAAATTCACCCTACCGTAGGGCGGGCCCAGGCCCGTCTTTCGTCGTAGCCTCTCGGCTTAACTCCCTAATGTCCGCGGAACCTTCCGCGGCCTCGCCGCGCCAGACGCAGCAGCCCGCAGCAAGCGACGAAACGCAGGGCATTCCATATGGCTGGGCGCGGGGCAGGCGGCAGCGTGCCGCAAGCTGTCGCGCATGGCGCTCAACCGGTGGATCGTACGGTCCAGTTCTTCCGCCTTGGCCGCTAGCATTTGCCGATCGATGCGCGGCTGCCCATCCGGCGCGAACATGAGCGCGATTTCGTCGAGCGAGAAGCCTGCGTCCCGCCATAAGGCGATCAGCGCCAACCGCTCCAGCACGCCGGAATCGAACACACGCCGCAGACCGCGCCGGCCTAAGGACGCGATGAGTCCTTTTTCCTCGTAGAACCGCAGTGTCGAGGCGGGGACGCCAGCGCGCTGCGCCACCTCGGCGATATCGATTTCCTTCACCCTCTTGACCTCAAGTCGACTTGAGCTGGCACACTGCAGCCTCGGCCGCTTGAAGGCAAGTGAAGGAGTGAACATGGAATCCGCACGACAGAGCCACGACGAGCAGATGGCGCTTTGGAATGGCCCCGCCGGACACGCCTGGGTCGAAACACAGGAGCTGCTCGACCAGGTGCTCAAACCGTTCGAAGACCTGTTGGTCGAAGCGATACCCACCGGTTCCGGGAGCCGAGTGCTCGACGTCGGTTGCGGCACCGGCGCGGTGACGCTCGCGACGGCGCGACGGGCGGGTGCGCAGGGTTGGTGCGTCGGCGTCGATATTTCAGAACCGATGATCGCCGCCGCCCGTGCCCGCGCCGAGCTGGAAAGCACACCGGCAAGCTTCATCTGTGCCGACGCGCAGACGCATGCGTTCGGGCCGGCGACCTTCGACAGGATCGTTTCGCGTTTCGGCGTGATGTTCTTCGACGACGCCGTGCAGGCTTTCGCGAATCTGCGCCAGGCCGCGCGCGATGGCGCCGAACTCGACTTCGCCGCTTGGCGCAGCGCCGCGGAAAATCCGTTCATGACCACCGCGGAGCGTATCGCCGCCCCGCTATTGCCCAACCTTCCTGCCCGTAGACCGGACGCGCCGGGACAGTTCGCTTTCGCGGACCAGCACCGCGTCCGCCGTATTCTGGAAGCGAGCGGCTGGCGCGAGATCGATATTCGCCCGGTTGATCTCGTCTGCACGCTGGCCGAGAGCGAGCTGCTTCGTTACCTGACTCGACTCGGCCCGGTCGGGTTGGCGCTTCAAGAAGTCGACGAGCCGACTCGCGCAAAAGTCATCGAAGCCATTCGCCCAGCTTTCGACGCCTACGTGCACGGCGCCGAAGTCCGTTTCACCGCGGCATGCTGGACGGTCACTGCTCGGGCGTTGCACGGTTAGCGCGGCGCCTGCGAGGACATACCTTCAGCGCGATGTCGGCACCGAAGCCTGCAAGGCGGCCGCCAAACCGGCGTCGCCGGAGACCAGATCCTTCCACTGCAGCTCAACGCCCCGGCGCTTGCCTTTCTCCGTGAGCTTGAGACCGTCGGGATCGATCATCAGCGTGTAATGAGTGTCGCCGACCACGACCTCGCGGCGCAGCGGCTTGTCCAGCGGCGTCATGAGAGCAACGCGGCAAACCGCGCCTTGATGAAGGTGAACGGCATGGTTCGGCTCCTTAACAAGAGAGGAGCCTGCGACTCTACGCAGTGGGTGCGAAATGACGGTGAAAAAGCCGTACTTGTCCTTAGAGTTCCTGAATGACTGCCAGAATGTTGCCTTCAGTGTCCTTGAACCAAGCCGCCTTGGCGCCGCCGGCGGTCACGATGTCGCCGTCCGCGTGCATCCCGGGCATGTCGTAGTGCTCGAACGCTATGCCGCGACTCTTCAAATCGGCGACTTCCCGCTCGATGTCTTCTACCTGCCAAAAAGCCTGGCTGGCCTTGGATGTGCCGGCATTGGGCGTCGAGTAAAGGAAAGCGGCAGTACCACCGCCGAAATGATAGGTGACGCCGTCGCCCAGTTCCTCGCCCGGCTTGAATCCCAGCGTGCCTTCGTAAAATTTGCGGGCCCGGGCGACATCGGTGACGGGCAGGTATGCGTATAGGGGATTGTTCTGCAGCATGGTGGGCTCCTTTTCAAAACAGGAGCCTGCGACTCTACGCAGCGGGCGCGAAACGCGAGTGAAAAAAAGACATCGCGTAGGGCGGGCTCAAGCCCGCCGAATGCCGCCATGCCCCGTCGGGTAGAACCGCAATGTCCCGTGCCATCTCCCGTTGAATGGATGTGGCCCCTATTCCAGCTCCAGGACCGTAATTCTTTATACGGCGGGCTTGAGCCCGCCCTATATTTTTTTGCAGGAATGTTTTGTCATAAATCGGAAATATCATGGGTGCAAAGTCGTCGGTTAGGTCGATGGGGCGCCGCGGCCAATCCAAAGAGGCAAGCATGAGAAAGAAGATGGCCGCGGGATGGATGTTGGGGTTGTGGTTCGTGGCGTTTTCCGCCGTGGCGCAATCGCCGTACATGCCCATCGAGCAGCGCTTGAGCGAAGAGCAACTGCGCGAGGTCGGTTTGACGCCGGCGCAGTTGGACCTGCTGAACAAGATGCTGCGCGAATCGGAAGAGAAAGCATCAGAAGAGAGGCAGGGCTCTCATCCTGGTGCGAACAGCACGGCCAGCGCCGCGATTGCGGCAGGCGGCGACGGCCAGACGCAGAAGATGTTCATCGGCCTGGACGACAAGCCGATCAAAAGCCGAGTGCGTGGTCAGGTGAGCGGGTGGGAGCCCGGCACCGTCTTCGCTTTGGACAACGGCCAACAGTGGAAGGTGTTGAAGGGCAGCATGAAACTCCCCAAGACGCTGGACGCGCCGGAAATCGTAGTGGTGCCAGGCATCGCCGGTCGCTGGTTTTTGCAGGTGGACGAAGACATGCCAAAGGCGCGCGTCTATCGCATCGATTGAGAGAAGGCCGTAGGGCGGGTCTTGACCCGCCATCGCCATCCCAACGTTCGCAAAGACAATCACCGAAAGCCATATCGCGAAGGTTTGGAGCCCGCTTCGATAATTGGCACCGGGAGTTCAGACATGGCAATGGCGGGTCAAGACCCGCCCTACGCTGGCGTCACGAAGCTGCAACAATTCCTGCCTAGCGTCGGCGCTTCCCCCGCATGAGATGCCGACGATGATCCGTACCGCCCTGGCTGCCGCACTGTCCCTGGTTATCGCCACCTCGGCATGCGCCGCCGAGTGGACGCTGGTCGATACGCTGGAAATGTCGGCCACCACCCGCGACGCGGTACGGATGCCGAAAGGCGCCGCCGACTCGGCCAATCTGAATCGCTTCGGCTTCTATTCCGATCTGGTCTATGACGTAAAGACCGGCTACTGGTATGCATTGTCCGACCGCGGCCCTGGCGGTGGGCTGATCGATTACGCCACGCGCGTACAGCGGTTGCGTATTCCTACCGACGCCGCCACCGGCCGGATCGGCGAACCGGTGATCGACAAGACCATCTTGTTCCGGGGCGAAGACGGTGCGGTATTCAACGGCCTGAATCCGCAGTTGCTCAACGGCGACGCATCGGTCCTGGGCACGAGCTTCGACCCCGAAGGCTTGGCGATCGGCAAGGGTGGGCACTTCTATGTGGCCGATGAATACGGCCCCAGCATTTTCGAATTCACTTCCAGCGGACACTTCATCCGTGCGTTCTCCACGCCGGCCAATCTGGTCTCCCGCACGGCGACGGGCACAGCGGACTATGTCAGCGGCCGCCCTGCCATCGTCAACGGTCGCCAGGACAACCGCGGCTTCGAAGGGCTGACACTCAATGCGTCCGGCAACAAACTGTATGCGGTGATGCAGGATCCGCTGGTCAACGAGGGCAGCAACGGCGATGGCCGCCGCAGCCGTCATCTGCGCGTGGTCGAGTTCTATCTCGCCAGCGGCAGGCCCACTGCACAGTACGCGTATCGTCTGGAATCCATCGCCGCACTCAATGCGGTGGATCCGTCCACCGCCGATGATTTCTCCGCCACCAACCAAGGGCGCAGCATCGGCCTGAGCGCGATCCATGCGCTGAGCGACACCGAGTTCCTGGTGCTGGAACGCGACAATCGCGGCCTTGGTGTGGAAGTCACCGCGGCGCCGCTGCACAAGCGTGTCTATCGCATTTCGATTGCGGGAGCGACGGATATTTCCGCGCTGTCGCTGGCTGGCAGCAACGATCTGCCTGCCGGCGTCGTGCCGGTGAGCAAAGTGGAAGAAGTGGACGTACTTGCCAAGTTGCGCGCCGCCGGCGCACGCGACATTCCGGAGAAACTGGAAGGCTTGGCGATCGGTCCGCGCTTGGCCGACGGCCGGCATCTGGTGCTGATCGGCAGCGACAACGATTACAGCGTGACTCAAACCGGCGCTGGCGAGCAGTTCGAGGTATGCGTCAACCGTGCCAGCGGCGAGCGCGTCGCCAACGTGCCGCTGGATGGCGAATGCCCGACCGGCATGGCGCGCATACCGGGGACGCTGCTCGCGTTCGCAGTCGATTTCCGCCGCTGAAGTAGGGCGGGTCAAGACCCGCCATTGTCATCCCAACGCGCGCGAAGACAATCACCGAAAGCTGGATCGCGAAGGTTTCGAGCCGACTTCGATGATTGTCGTCGGCAGCTCACGCATGGCAATGGCGGGTCAAGACCCGCCCTACGTTCGCGATCTCAGCCGTTGCCGCGAAAACGTAGCGTCAGCCCTTTGAGGAAGTTGCGCAGCAACTGGTCGCCGCAGGGGCGGTAGTTCTTATGGCCGGGCTGGCGGAACAGGGCGGATAGTTCGGGCTTGGAGACGGGAAAGCCGGCGTTGTCGAATATCTCGTGCATGTCGACGTCTTTCAATTGAAAGGCGACACGGAGCTTCTTCAAGACCACGTTGTTGGTGATGCGGTCTTCCACCGGCCGCTGCGGCAGGCTTTCGTCCCTGCCGCGGTAGTACAGCACCAGCCCATCCAGGAAATGCGCGAGCACGCGATCGCTGCAGGCGACAAAGCCGGGCTCTTCTTCCCTTGTCAGGTATCCCGTCACGTCCGCTCTTTCGATCGGGAAATCCGGATCGGCCAGCTGGGTTATCTCGACAATCTTGTTGTCGCTCAGGTCCAGCATGTACCGAATGCTGCGCATGACATCGTTGTTTATCATCGTTTCTCTTCTGCGCCATATGGCGATTGACTGCTGTTTATGCTGTTTACTCTAGTAGGAGCGGCGTCCCGCCGCGAGCTCTTTGTCGAGGTCACATGGATCTGCCAGAAGAGCTCGCGGCGGGACGCCGCTCCCACTATGCGGTCTCAACGCCGGGGATCACTTCGCAAGCGATGCCTTGCGTGGTCAATTCGCTGGCAAGGCGATTATCCGGTGCGTGCTGGAACGCATTGCCCGGTTTCAGGCACACCACGCGTTGACCCGCGTTGGCGTGGTGGATCAGCAGAACGCGTCGCGCTTCTTCGTCGATCGGCATTGGCACGCGTGTCGCATCGCGTCGCGCCAGCGTGAGCACGGCGTCGCCGACAGCGGCATCGCAGACCAGCAGGTCGGCTTGGTTCAGTGCGCGCAAAGCCTTCAGCGTCAGCAATCCGGGATCGCCGCTGCCCGCGCCCACCAGCATCACGCTGCCGGCCGCCGGCGTGTCCTGGCTGCTGCGCAAGGCGGATTGGAAAGCCTGCTCGGCCGCTTCCGTCTGCCCGGTCCGCAGCAGCTGCAGCACAGGACCGTCCATGACGCGTTCGAACCAGCGCCGGCGCTGCGCCAGTTCCGGCAATTCGCGGCGGATGTCGGGACGGTAGCGCGCGAACAGGCGGGCGAAGTCTCCCAAGGCATGATCAAACTGGGTTTCCAACTGTTCGCGCAGGCGACGGGCGAGCATCGGCGCCGCGCCGCCCGAGGAAATCGCCACCAGCAACGGCTCGCGGTCGACGATGGCGGGAATCTGGAACGTGGAGAGTTCCGCGTCGTCGACGACATTCGCCAGCCGGCGCCGGCTGCCGGCTTCGGCCGCCAGGGTGGCGTTGAACGCGTGGTCGTCGGTGGCGGCGACCAGCAGCCAGACTTCGTCCAGCCACGCCGGATCGAAAACGCCTTCGCGGCGGCGCAGACGCCCTTGTGCCTGCCATTGCGCCAGCGTGTCGTTGAGTGCGTGTGCGTAAACCTGCACCTGCGCGCCTGCATGCAGCAACGCTTCTATCTTGCGCTGGGCGACCTCGCCGCCGCCCACCACCAGCACCTCGCGGCCGGAAAGATCGGCGAACAATGGAAACAGCGGCATGGAGGCTCCTGGAAGAAAAAGGGCGGAAGCGGCGGGGGAGGGGTGGCTCGCCACCGAGGGATGCTGCATGGCAACATGGGGAGAACTCCTGTTCTGGTCCCCATTGGCAATGCTGCGTGTCCTGCTGGTCAACGATACCGAAAAGCCGATCGGCGAGTTGCGCGAGGCGCTGCTGGCGGCCGGCTATGAAGTGTTGCAGGAAGTAGCTTCGGCCAGCAGCCTGCTCAAGGTGGTGGAATCGCAGCAGCCGGACGTCGTAATCATCGACGTCGACTCGCCTTCGCGTGACACGCTGGAGCAACTGGCGGTGATGCACGACCACGCACCGCGGCCGGTGGTGATGTTTTCGGCGGACAGCGACGACCAGTTGATTCGTTCGGTGGTCGGCGCCGGGGTGACCGCCTACGTGGTCGACGGCCTGGCGCCGGGACGCCTGTCGCCCATCATCCAGGTGGCCCTGGCCCGGTTCGAACAGCAGTCGCATATGCGCCGCAAGCTGGACGAAGTGCAGCAGCAGCTGGGCGACCGCAAATTGATCGACCGGGCAAAAGGCTTGCTGATGGAGAAGCGCGGGATGAGCGAAAGCGAGGCCTATGCGGCGTTGCGCCAGCAGGCGATGAAGCAGGGACTGAAGCTGGCGGACGTGGCGCGCCGAATCATCGCCATGGCTGATCTGCTGGGATGAGGCGCGCATGACCCAACAACAAGACATCGACCTGCGAACCCTGCAACTGGGCTACATGCCACTGATCGACTGCGCGCCGCTGATCGCGGCGGTTCGCCTGGGATTGGATCGCCGCCATGGCTTGAGCCTGCAACTGCACCGTCAGGCGTCGTGGGCCGCCATCCGCGACAAGCTGCTGTCGGGTGAACTGGATGCTGTGCATGCGCTCGCCGGCCTGGTCTACGGCGTGGAGGCCGGCATCGGCGGCCCGCAAGCGGAACTGGCGATCCTGTTGACGCTCAACCAGAACGGCCAGGCCATCGTGTTGTCGCCGCCGCTGGCGCAGGGGTTGGAACGAGGTTCGCCGTTGCCCGAGCTGCTGGCCACCTTGCCGCGGCGTCCGGTGTTCGCGCAGACCTTCCCTACCGGCACCCACGCCATGTGGCTGTACTACTGGTTGGCGGCGAATGGCGTAGACCCGATGACGTCGATCCAGGGCGTGACGCTGCCGCCGCCGCAAATGCCGGACGCATTGGCACGGGGCGAGCTGGATGGTTATTGCGCGGGCGAGCCGTGGGCGGTGCAGGCCGAGGCGCTGGGCGCCGGCGCGCGGGTGATACGCAGCGGAGAGATATGGCCGGGGCATCCTGAAAAGGTGCTGGCCTGCCGGCGCGAGTTCGCCGCCTTGCAGCCGGATGTGGCGGTCGCCTTGACGGCCACACTGCTGGAAGCCTGCCGCTGGTTGGATGAACCGGCAAATCGCCGGCAGGCGGTGGATTGGCTGGCCGACCCGGAAGTGATCGGGTTGCCCGCCGAACGCATCGCCGCCTGCTTGTTGCCGGTCGACGCCGGCGACGCGGAACACCGCCTGCGCTTTCATGCCGATGGCCGGGTCAATTTCCCCTGGCTATCGGACGGCCGTTGGTTCCTGCAGCAGTTCCGCCGCTGGGGATGGCTGACGGGCGATTCCGACAGCGACGATGCTTTGCTCGCCAACCTGCACCGTTTGGATACCTATCGCCAGGCGGCGGAGCAGGTGGGCGTGCTGGTGCCGGTGGACGACATCCGCGCAAATTTGTTGTTCGACGGCGGCGGCTTTTCGTAGAGCCGAGCTGCGCCTCGCGGTAGCACCGAAGCAATAGCAATGAGGCCGTCGCAACGCTGACGGTAGCGAATAGTCGTTATTACGCGCTCTCATAGCCGAGCTTGTGCTTGCATCCCCTTGGGGCTCGGATGGGTTTCGTTCTGGGTGTTCAAGACTCAAAGCAGCGGAGCCCCCAAGGGGATGCAAGCACAAGCTCCGCTCTATGTGCAGCAAAAGCAAATCCCCCTCAATCCCCCTTTTACAAAGGGGGAGGCAAAGCTGGAGCCTTTCCCGCTTCCCGCTTCCCGCTTCCCGCTTCCCGGCCTTTGATGCAATGCACAACTAAAGTGCAATCACGCACGCTGCTTGTGCAAGCGCGCGATCTGGCCGGGTCGCTCGGCCCGCTCCTAGCCTGCCGCTCCGAGCCCAAGTAGTTGAATTCGCTACCAATGGCTGCGTTGTGGCGAGTCCGCCAACAGTTGGCACGGCGATTGCTATCCCTAACTCGTGGGTGCAACGGCGTGCCCACAAAATAATCTGCAGGTCGAGTCAACGGCGGCTCGTCACGCTTTACCAGGCAATACCAAGACAACGGCGTCTTTTCCGGTGCGAATCGGATGACGCCGTTTTTCGTTTCTCTCCCCTCAAAGCCGCCGTGGCCCGCGATGGATCGCAAGTTGCAGCGGCAACCCTTTCGGAGACTGCGCGGATGAACCGATCTTTCTGGCAAGCCGGGCATACGCCCACGCTGTTGTCGGCGTTTTTGTATTTCGATCTGAGTTTCATGGTGTGGTACTTGCTGGGTCCATTGCAGGTGCAGTTGGCCGAAGCCCTGCATCTGGATACGCAGCAGCGGGCGATGATGGTGGCCGTGCCTATTCTGTGCGGCGCGGTACTGCGCCTGTTCCTGGGCATGCTGGCCGATCGCATCGGCGCCAAGCGCGCAGGCATGCTGGCGCAGGTGCTGGTGATCGTGTCGTTGCTGACCGCATGGACACTGGGCGTGAACAGCTTCGCTCAAGTGCTGTTGCTGGGACTGATGCTGGGCGTCGCCGGCGCGTCGTTCGCAGTGGCACTGCCGCTGGCCTCCCGCTGGTATCCGCCGGAACACCAAGGCACCGCGATGGGCATTGCAGGTGCAGGCAATTCGGGCACGGTGTTCGCCGCACTGTTCGCGCCGATGCTGGCGATGGCGTTCGGCTATCAGGCCGTGTTCGGTCTGGCGTGCATTCCCTTGGTGCTGACGCTGTTGGTATTCGCCGCATGCGCCAAGGACGCGCCGACGGCGGTATCGCGCAAGCGCCTGTCCGACTATGGCCGTGTGCTGTTGGGCAATCGCGACTCGTGGTGGTTCATGTTTTTCTACGCAATCACCTTCGGCGGTTTCGCCGGGTTCGCCAGCGCATTGCCGGGTTACTTCCACGACCAATTCGGTTTCGATCCCAAGATCGCCGGCTGGGCCACCGCGGCCTGCGTGCTCGCCGGCTCGGTGATGCGGCCGATCGGCGGCGTCATCGCCGATCGCATCGGCGGCACTCGCACGTTGCTGGCGGTGTATCTGGCGGTGGCGGTGTTGGTGGCGACCGCGGGCATGGGCATCGGCGGTTCTGTCGCGACGGTCGCGTTGTTCGTACTCACGCTGCTGTGCCTGGGCGCCGGCAACGGCGCCGTGTTCCAACTGGTGCCGCAGCGTTTCGGCGCTGACATCGGATTGATGACCGGGCTGATCGGCATGGCCGGCGGCATCGGCGGCTTCCTGCTGGCGGCGGGCATGGGCGTGGTCAAACAGCACACCGGCAGCTATTCGGTGGGTCTGTGGCTGTTCGCCGGTGTCGCGATGCTGGCGTGGGGATTCCTGTCCGGCATCAAGCATCAATGGCGCAACCAGTGGTCGGCCGTCAGCGCCGCGCGCGTCTGAACGCCGACGCGACCGAATTGAATCTGCCCGGAGCAAAACGATGAAGAAGCCAAGATTGGTCGTGGTGGGCAACGGCATGGCGGGCATCCGCACGCTGGAGGAGTTGCTGAAGCTGGCGCCGGACATGTACGACATCACGGTGTTCGGTGCCGAGCCGCATCCCAACTACAACCGCATCCTGCTGTCGCCGGTGCTGGCCGGCGAGCAGACCTTCGACGACATCGTGCTGAACTCGTTGGACTGGTACACCGAAAACAACATCCGGTTGCACCTGGGCAAGGAGGTCACCAAGATCGACCGCGTGCAGCGGCGGGTAATCGCCGCCGACGGCACCGAGGCCGAATACGACCGCCTGCTGCTGGCGACCGGCTCGCTGCCGATCATCCTGCCGGTGCCGGGCAAGGATCTGAAAGGCGTCATCGGCTATCGCGATATCTACGACACGCAGACGATGATCGAAACCGCCAAGACCAAGCGGCATGCGGTGGTGATCGGCGGCGGCCTGCTGGGACTGGAAGCGGCCAACGGCCTCAAGTTGCGCGGCATGGAAGTCACCGTGGTGCACCTGGCCGGCTGGTTGCTGGAACGCCAGTTGGATCCGGTGGCGGGTCAGTTGCTGGAGCGTTCGTTGACCGATCGCGGGCTGAAGTTCCGTCTCAACACCTCCACCACCGAGCTGCTGGGCAACGAAAACGGCGAAGTACGCGCGGTGAAATTCTCGGACGGCAGCGAAGAGCCGGCCGATCTGGTGGTGATGGCCGCGGGCATTCGTCCCAACACCCAATTGGCGCAGGCGGCGGGTATCCACTGCACGCGCGGCATCGTGGTCAGCGACACCCTGCAGACCTTCGACCCGCGCGTGTACGCCGTGGGCGAATGCGCCAGCCACCGCGGCATCGCATACGGTCTGGTCGCGCCTTTGTTCGAACAAGCCAAGATCTGCGCCAACCACTTGGCCAGCTACGGCATCGGCATCTACAGCGGTTCGGTGTCTTCGACCAAGTTGAAGGTCACCGGCATCGACCTGTTTTCGGCCGGCAACTTCATGGGTGGCGACGGCAGCGAGGAGATCGTGTTGTCGGATCCTGCCGGCGGCGTCTACAAGAAGCTGGTGATCAAGGACGACAAGCTGATCGGCGCTTGTCTGTATGGCGATACCGGCGATGGCGGCTGGTATTTCAAGCTGCTCAAGGACGGCGCCCGTGTCGATGAGCGCCGCGACCAGCTGATGTTCGGCGAGAAAGCGCTGGGCGATTCCGGCACCGCCGGCCAGGACCGTGCCAGTGCGATGAGCGACAGCGACGAAGTCTGCGGTTGCAACGGCGTGTGCAAGGGCACGATTGTCCGCGCGATCAACGAGCAGGGCCTGTTCACCATCGACGACGTCAAGAAACACACCAAGGCGGCGAGTTCCTGCGGTTCCTGCACGGGCCTGGTCGAACAGATCCTGATGAACAGCCTGGGTTCCAACTTCCAGGAAACACCCAAGACCAAGGCAGTCTGCGGTTGCACCGATCGCACCCATGGCGAAGTACGGCAGGCGATCCGCGAACACAAGCTGCTGACCCATCAAGCGGTTTACTCGTTCCTGGAATGGCGTAGCCCCAACGGCTGTGCGACCTGCCGGCCGGCGATCAATTACTACCTGATCTCGACCTGGCCACGCGAAGCGGTGGACGATCCGCAATCGCGCTTCATCAACGAGCGTGCGCACGCCAACATCCAGAAGGACGGTACGTTCTCGGTGATTCCGCAGATGAAGGGCGGCGTGACCAACGCCTCCGAGCTGCGCCGCATCGCCGATGTCGCCGACAAGTACGCCGTGCCGATGGTCAAGGTGACCGGCGGCCAGCGCATCGATCTGCTGGGCGTGAAGAAGGAAGATCTGGTCGACGTCTGGAAAGACCTCGGCATGAAATCGGGTCATGCCTACGGCAAATCGATCCGCACCGTGAAGACCTGCGTGGGCAGCGAGTTCTGCCGCTTCGGTACCCAGAACAGCACGCAGATGGGCATCGATCTGGAAACCATGCTCGCCAACATGTGGAGCCCGCACAAGGTCAAGCTGGCGGTGTCCGGCTGCCCGCGCAACTGCGCCGAATCCGGCATCAAGGACGTGGGCATCATCGCGGTGGATTCGGGTTGGGAAATCCACATTGGCGGTAACGGCGGTATCAAGACCGAGGTGGCCAAGTTCCTGGTCAAGGTGAAAACCAGCGACGAAGTGAAGCAGTACACCGGCGCGTTCCTGCAACTGTATCGCGAGGAAGCGTATTACCTCGACCGCACTGTGCACTACATCGATCGCGTGGGCATGGATTACATCCGCAAGCGCGTGGTCGACGATGCGGAAACTCGCCAGGCCTTGTTCGAGCGTTTGCTGTTCTCGCTGGAAGGCCTGCCCGACCCGTGGGCGGCGCGTATCGCCGGGGAGAAGCCGCGCGAGTACCAGCCGTTGCGTCTGGACAAACGCATTCCCGCCGAAGTGGAGGGCTGAGATGAGCGCGGCTTTGATGAACGATGCTTTGATGAGCGATGCTTTGGAAGAAACCTGGGTTCGCATCTGCCGGCTGGATGACATTCCGGCGCTGGGCGCGCGCGTGCTGGAACGTGCGGGTCAGGACAACATCGCGCTGTTCCGCACCGCGACCGATCAGGTGTTCGCGGTAGTGGATCGCTGTCCGCACAAGGGCGGGCCGTTGTCGCAAGGCATCGTGGCCGGCGAAACGGTCACCTGTCCGCTGCACAGCTGGAACATCGCCCTGGCGACCGGTGAAGCCTGCGCTCCGGATGTAGGTTGCGTACGAAAATATCCGGCGCGCGTGGAAGCGGGGGAAGTCTGGTTGTCGCTGGATGATTTGCCTGCCCGCGCAAGCAGCACGCTTCCTCGAAGCATGCCTCCTGAGAGCGCGTCCCCAGGGAGCATGGACTGATGGATGGCGCCGGCCCGGCCGTACGACGCACCCGCACACGTTCCACGTGCTGCTACTGCGGCGTGGGCTGCGGTGTGCTGATCGATGCCGAGCATGCTGAAGGCGTGGGAAGTCGCATCGTCGGCATCGAAGGCGACCCCGAGCATCCAGCCAATTACGGCCGCCTGTGCACCAAAGGCCGCACCCTGCCGCAGACCAGCGCCGATCTCACCGGCCGTCTCACGCATCCGGAGTTGCGGCGGCTGCGCAACGAACCGCGCCATCCGGTGGACTGGGCGGTGGCGTTGGATACCGTGGCCGACCGCCTGGCCGGCATCGTCCAGCAACACGGGCCCGATGCGGTGGCGTTCTACGTCTCGGGGCAATTGCTGACCGAAGACTATTACGTCTTCAACAAGTTGGCGAAAGGATTGATCGGCACCAACAACATCGACACCAACTCGCGCCTGTGCATGTCCAGCGCAGTGACGGGTTACAAGCTGGCCTTGGGCGCCGACGGTCCGCCGACCTGCTACGAAGACTTGGAGCTGGCCAAGACGGTGCTGTTCGCCGGCAGCAACATGGCCTATGCGCACCCGGTGCTGTTCCGCCGCTTGGAAGATGCGCGCGAACGCGATCCGGATGTGCGCTGGATCGTCATCGATCCACGCCGAACCGACACCGCAGTAATGGCCGACCTGCACCTGGCGATCCAGCCGGGCACCGATGTGGCGCTGTTCAACGGCATGTTGCACCACCTGATCTGGGAAGGCCTGATCGATTCGGCATTCATCGCGAACCACACCGAAGGCTTCGCCGAACTCAAGCAGCTGGTGCGCGACTACACGCCGCGCATGGCCGCCGACCTGTGCGGTATTCCGGTTGCCGATCTGATCCAGGCCGCCGAATGGTTCGGTCGCAGCCCGGCTGCGTTGTCGCTGTATTGCATGGGCCTGAACCAGTCCGTGCACGGCACCGACAAGAATCTCGCTCTGATCCATTTGCACCTGGCGACCGGCCAGATCGGCAAACCCGGCGCGGGCCCTTTCTCGTTGACCGGCCAGCCCAATGCGATGGGCGGGCGCGAAGTCGGTGGCATGGCGACCATGCTGGCGGCGCATCGCGAGATCGGCAACGAGCAACACCGCGCGGAAGTGGAGCAGCTGTGGGGGCTGCCGGCGAATACGCTTTCGCCCAAGCCGGGTTTGTCGGCCGTGCCGCTGTTCGACGCGTTGCGCAGCGGCAAGGTCAAAGCGGTGTGGATCGCCTGCACCAACCCCGTGCATTCTATGCCCGACATCGGCCGCGTGCGCGAAGCCTTGCAGCATGCCGAATACGTGATCGTACAGGAGGCTTTCCGCAATACCGACACCGTGCCTTACGCCGATGTGTTGCTGCCGGCGGCAACCTGGGGTGAGAAGGAAGGTACGGTGACCAATTCCGAGCGGCGCATCTCGCGCGTGCGCCAGGCGGTTCCCGCACCTGGACAGGCACGGCCGGACTGGTGGATCGCCAATGAGGTCGCACGCCGCATCGAAGCGCGGCTGGCGCCCCCCGGCGTCGCGCCGATGTTCGAGTTCAAAGCGCCATCGGCCATCTTCGAAGAGCATCGCAGTCTGACTACGGGCCGCGACCTGGATATCGGCGGCATCGACTACGCCCGCTTGGAAACCGAAGGGCCGCAGCAATGGCCGTTCCGCGCGGATGACGCACAAGGGCAAGCGCGCCGCTACGGCGATGGCGTGTTCCCAACCACCAGCGGCAAGGCGCGCTTCCACGTCACCCCGTACAAGCCTGTCGCCGAGCAGACCTCCGCGCGCTTTCCGCTGCGTCTGCTGACCGGTCGTTTGCGCGACCAGTGGCATGGCATGACGCGTACCGGCCGCGTGCCCGGCTTGTTCGCGCACAGTCCGGAGCCCGGTTTGCGCATGCAACCGGAAGACGCCGCGCGTCGCGGCCTGGTAACCGGCGAACTGGTGCGCGTGATCAGCAAGCGCGGCGAGCTGGTACTGCCGCTGGAGCTGTCGGACGAAGTGAATTCCGGCACCGTATTCGCCGCGATGCATTGGAGCGGGCAGTTCCTTTCCAGTGGCGGCGTCAACGAAGTCAGTCAGCCGGCGGTGGATGCGCGTTCGTTGCAGCCGGAGCTGAAACACGCCGCGGTGCGGGTGGAGAAAGCCGAGTTCGGTTGGCATCTGCTGGCGGCACGCCGCGGCGACGTGCTGGCACTGCAAGCGGCAGTGCAGCCGCTGCTGAAAGACTGCGGCTTCGCTGCGATCGGGCTATACGCCGAAACCGATGCGCCGGCAGGAAAAGCATGGCTGGTGCTGCGCGCAGCAGCCGAAGCCGCACCTGCGGAAACCTGGCTGGAGACGCTGATCGAAGCGTTGGATCTGGCGGCCGGTGGCGACACGTTGGAATACCGCGATGCCCGCCGCGGCCTGCTCAAGCGAGTGGGCTGGCGCACCGAAGCCGACGGCAGCCATATCGACGGTCTGTTGTTGACCGATGCGCAGCGCAATCCCAACAGCGAATCGTTGCTGGATACCGCGTTGTCCGGCCGCGTGTGGAGCGGTTCGCGCTTGGCGGTGTTCGCGCACTCCGGTAGCGGCGGCGCCCGCGATGCAGTGGTCTGCAATTGCATGCAGGTCCGCGAATCGCAGATACGCACGCAGGTGGCGCAGGGCGCGGGTGTGGTCGAACTGAAGCAGCGCCTGGGTTGCGGCACGGTCTGCGGATCGTGTCTGCCGCAGTTGGCGCAGTTGTGCAGGCAACCGCAGCGGGCATGACGAACAATTCCGCGGCGCGTGATCTCGTAGAGCCGAGCTGCGCCCCGCGATAACACCGAGTCACTAGCAATGAGGCCGTCGCAACGGCAGGCGATAGCGAATAGCCGAGCAATCTCGGCCCTACAAAGAACAACTTATGAACGGAGCATCCATGTACAGCGAATCAGCCTCAAAATCGCGCCGCGCTCCCAGCGAAGTCGTGTTGTTATCGGCCGGCCCCGGTGACTTGGAACTGCTTACCATCAAGGCAGCCAAGGCACTCGCGGCGGCCGAAGTGCTGCTGCTGGACGAGTTGGTCAATCCGCAGATCGTGGATCTGGCGCCGATGGCGCGTGTGATACGGGTGGGCAAGCGCGGCGGTTGCCGTTCCACTCCGCAGGCCTTCATCTGCCGGTTGATGCGGCGCTACGCGCTGCAAGGCGCGCGCGTGGTGCGGGTGAAGGGCGGCGACGCATTGCTGTTTGGCCGCGCGGGCGAAGAAATCGAATTCCTGCGCCAAGCCGGAATGTCGGTGCGCATCATCAACGGCATCAGCGCCGGCTTCGCCGCTGCCGCCAGCCTGGGGGTGTCGCTGACCCATCGCGATCATTGCCACGGCATCACCTTCGTCACTGCGCATACGCAGGATCACGGCGAGCCGGACTGGGCGGCGCTGGCGGCCACCGGCACCACCCTGGCGATCTATATGGGCATGAACCGCATGGCGTCGCTGGCTGCCTCGTTGCTGATGCATCTGCCTGCGGACACGCCCGCCGCCATCGTGCAATCGGCCAGCCAGCCCAACGAAGCGCAATTGCTCACTACGCTGGGCCGGCTCACCGACGACGCGCATCGAACCGGCCTGGGAAGCCCCGGCGTGATCCTAGTGGGTGCCGCCCTGGGAATGGCAATGCTATCTGCCGCGCCAGCCGAAGTCACAGCGCGTACGATGACGCAAGCCTGATGCTGTTCAACGTCCCCACTCAGAGCGCATCTCGTCCCAAAGTCCATGACACGCTCTAAATGGCGACTCCGTACGCACAAGCACTGGAACTGATTCTGCATGCCTCGCCCGCGGCCGTTCCGGAGCGCTGTGCGGCTTCGCAAGCCTTGGGGCGGGTGTTGGCCGCGCCGGTGTTCAGCCCGCAGGCATTGCCGTCGTTCAACAACGCTGCGCTGGATGGCTTCGCGCTCCCGGCGGGGGATTTTCCTGCCGGGACCGAGTTCGTGGTGGAAGGCAGGCAGGCGGCTGGCCATGACGAAACTGCGGCAAGCCGCGACACCGCTTGGGAGATAACCACCGGCGCCCGCATGCCGCGCGGCTTGTCGACAGTGACGCCAGTGGAACAGGTGGAAGTGCTATCGCACAACGCCGCTGGTGAACCCGCACGCATCCGACTACGAGCATTGACGCGGCACGCGCAACACGTGCGTTGCATCGGTGAAGATGTGGCGGCCGGACAGACCGTACTGGATGCCACCAGCTGGCTGCGCGCACCGCAGCTGATGTTGATGTCGGCATTGGGGGTGGTCAACGTCACCGTGGCGCGTCGCCCGAAAGTGGCGGTGATCAGTACCGGGCACGAGTTGGTCGACGATCCGGCGCAGTCGCTGCGCAACGGTCAAATACGCAACGCCAACCGTCCCTACCTCTGCGCACGCGTGGGCGCGGCCGGTGCGCAGCTGGTCCATGCCGACACGGTCGATGACGACGCGGAGAACTGGCGCGGCGCGCTGCAACGCAGCTTGGATGCCGGTGCGGAAGTGATCGTCAGTACTGGTGGAGTGTCGATGGGCCGGCATGATTTTGTCCCCGACGCACTGACGGAGCAGGGCGCGCAGATCCTGTTCCACAAGGTGGCGATTCGCCCAGGCAAGCCGGTGCTGTTCGCTCGGCTTCCCAATGGCACGCTGTACTTCGGCCTGCCCGGCAATCCGGTGGCATGCGCGGTGGGATTCCGTTTCTTCGTCGAGGCGGCATTGCGCGCCATGTTGGGTATGCCGGCTGAGCAGCCCTGCTGGCTGCCGCTGGCATCCACAACCAGCAATCACCGTCCTGCGCTCCGCCACTACCTCAAAGGAAGAGTGGCGCTGGATGGGGGTGGTCGCTGTGTCGTCTCGGCGTTGCCGGGGCAGGAGTCTTTCCGCATTCTGCCGCTGGCGCAAGCCAACGCGTGGTTGGTACTGCCCGAGGGACAAGCTTACTTTCAAGCGGGCGATCCGGCACAGGCCTACAGTCTTGGCCACGAGCAACCGCTGGTCGGTTCGGATGGCTGACATGGATGAAACCGTTGTCGGCGTGGTGCTGGCCGGTGGCCGTTCCAGCCGCATGGGCCGCGACAAGGCCATGCTGCCGTGGCAAGGCGACACATTGCTGTCGCACATGCAGCAGTGCCTGCGCTGGGCGGGTGTATCGCGTGTGGTGGTCAGTGGTGCTTATCGGCATTGCGATGCGATACCCGACCGATTCGCCGATCTCGGGCCATTGGGCGGCTTGGCCAGTGTTGCCGAGGCGTTGCCGGATACGACTCTGCTGGTGGTCCCCGTGGACATGCCGCTGATGGATACCGCTCCGCTGCGATATCTGCTTGAGCCCTCGGCGGCCGGCTGCGTTTGTTTCCAGGGCCAGCCGCTGCCGTTGCGCCTTCGTCTGGATAAGGAATCTCGACAGGTGCTGGCAACGCTATTGGATGGCCCGGCGTCGGGCCGTTCGCTGCGCGCGCTGCATGCTGCTTTACACGGCGAACATATCGCGCTGCCAACGCAATGGCTGCCGCAGTTGCAGGACACCGATACGCCCGCCGACTGGCGCGCGATCGCAACCAGTGAGTTGCTCGTCACTCAGCTGTAGGGGATCGTGGGTCACGCGGCTTTGAGCACGGCTTTAGACGCGGATTAACGCAGAAAAAGCGGATAAGGCATTGAAGTTTTCAGCCGTGTTCATCCGTGTCGGTCCATCTCCGATTTCTCGTAGGACGCGCCGAGTAAAGCGAACGCATCGATAGCGAGAAACCCTTGCACTGGATAGGCAAGCATGGGAGATTGCCGCGGGGTCGTGGCGGCCTACTAGTTGGATCGTCATGGAAACGTCATAAAAAAGACGTGTCTAAAAGGAATCAGGGGATGAACGTTATCAAAGTGGGAACGGTGCTGGCCGTCGCCGCGCTGGGTGTACTGGTGTGGCGCGAATACGGGCCGGAGGGCGGGGTCACGGCGTTGGCCGGACAGGTATCGGACAAGGTCGCATCGGCTTCAGCGGATGGCGGTAGCAGCGCACACGGTTTCGTCGAGATGCCGTTACCCGACGGGCAGTCCGGATCCGGCGTGGTGATTTTTGCGCCCGTCGATTGTCCTTCCGACGCCGCCCAGCGCGCGGAAGCACTGGCACAGCACCTGTCTGCGCAGGGCGTGCCTTACGTGCGTTCGCAAAACGCCAACTTCGGCAGCCTGAGCTCGCAGGAAGAAGCCAACCGGGTGATGTCGGTCATGCAAGGCGACATCCCGGTGGTCTTTGTCCGCACACGCGCCAAGGCCAATCCCAGTCCGGATGATGTGGTGGCCGAGTACCGGGCTGGCAAGTCGTAACGAAGCGTCTGTACCAACCCGAAGTTGGCCATGCTCGAGATTCATCACGTCGCGGTGGCATTCACCAGATAGCTGCGACGGACCCATTGTTTCTTTGAAAGGAGATTCCATGAAGCGACTCAAATGGGCAGTGCTGTTGCTCACGCTGGGCGTATCCGGGACGAGTTTCGCGCAGACTCCGTTGTCGGCGAAGCTGGACACCAAGCCGGTACTGACGCTGGCGGTAGCCAAGGAGCTGGCGGCCGCAGCGGAAGCCGAAGCGAAACGGAACAACTGGAACGTATCGATCGCCATCGTCGACGACGCAGGCCGTTTGCTCCACTTCCAGCGCATGGATGGCGCCGGCAACAGCAGCGTGGACGTCTCCATGGCCAAGGCGCGCCATGCCGCCAACTATCGGCGTCCGACCCTCTTTCATCAGGAACTGCTGGAGAAGGGCAATAACGTGGTTCTGGCGCTGCCGGACAGCATGCCCATCGAAGGCGGATTGCAATTGATGGTGGAGGGCAAAACCATCGGTGGCATCGGCGTATCCGGCGTGCGTTCCAGCGAAGACGGCCAGATAGCCAAAGCGGCAGCGGATCTGCTGGGGAAATAGATCGCTTTATCCGGAGCGTCGGCCGCCCGCTGTAGCCTGGATGCAGCGCACTTTTTAAGTGCCGCATCCATAAGGGGGCGCACTCCTAAAGTTTCGCTCAACGTTGTGCGGATTCCAGCGCCGCGAGCTTCTGCTCGTAATCCTTGACCAGCGCGGGATTGGCGGTGTTGCGGTAGTCGCGGAGGAAGGTCTGCAAGGCGTCCCGGTACTCGGCGATGAACTCCGGGTTGGTGGGGCTTACCGCCACTTGGGCAGCGGCCTTCTCCACGGGTGCGCGTGCCTGATGGACTAGCCGCTGTTTCCCGTAATCCGACAAGTCGCTCATGATGACGACGTTATGCTCCACGCCCGGAATGTATTTGACGACGAACGTTTCCCGCTCCGGCGGTATCAGGATGGCATTGCGGAGGGGGTAGATGCTGGCGGACATGGTGTCGAAGGTGAATTTGAAGTCGCGCCCGTCGGCCGTCTTCATTATCGCGTGGTAGTCCCAGATGTACTGATCATTGAGCGTCGAATTGGTCTGTTCCGATTGAACGACCACTGCGGTGCCGGGCGTACCGAACGCATTGAGGAACAGGGCATTGAAGAAGTGGCCGGTAAAGATGTTGGCCAGGCTGAAAAAGAAGCCGAACACCACCACGAACAGACACAAGATGGGACGGCGCCAGCCGATCAATCGGCCCAGCGAAGAAGTGCCGATCATGATCAGAAGAAACGACCAGAACGGGTGATGTACCAGGAAGTACAGGACGTGGGACAGAATTTGCATCAGCGAGACCTGCCTTTCGAACCGTCGGGGGCCGACAGTCTCGCATAAGCCCTTCAACACAAACTACCTTATGAACGCTCCGCCATCTGTCATGGCGGCGTCATCGAAGACAAAACGGCGCACTCAGGCGAAAACGCCGATCTCTTCCGCTTCGCGCGCCACCGAGACCCGGTTGCGTCCCCCGTGCTTGGAAACATACAGCGCTGCATCGGCGCGTCGTAACAACGCTTCGAGCTTGTCTTCCTGCGGAGCCAGATCGGCGACGCCAAAACTGGCCTGCACCTGGAACGGCGCCGGGTGCGCATCGACCGACCATGAGGCAAGCGACGTGCGCAGCCGTTCGGCGACATCCACCGCGGCCGCCAACGGCGTATTCGGCAGCAGGACCACGAACTCCTCACCGCCTACCCGGCCGACCACGTCCTGCGGGCGCGCGCCGCCGACGAGATGCTCGGCGAACCGTCGCAGCGCTTGGTCGCCGATGGCATGGCCATGGTGATCGTTGATGGATTTGAAATGATCGATGTCGCACACGATGGCCGATAGCGCAGTACCACGGCGACGGGCACCGGACACCGCCCTGTTCGCTGCCTCTTCGAAACCGCGCACGTTGAGCACGCCGGTCAGCGAATCCTTAAGCGCCAGCATCTTCATTTCCTGCGATATGTCCGCGGCCAACACCAGCAGGGTGAACATGCCCATGCCGGTGTACGCCGCCGGCATCGACAGGAAGTTGATGCCTTGGTAGATCGCTTGAGACGCTTTGCTGCCTTCGGCGCCGCCGCTAAGAATGGCAACCGCGGCCGCGCCCTCGCAGAACGCGAAGATTCCCGTGACGATGGCCGCGCCCCATTCGGAGGGCAGTGCCAGGCCGCGTTGGCGAAGAATCGCGGGAACGCACAAGCCCAGGGTCAGCGCTCCGTAGAACGGCCCGATCGCCATGCGCAGGCCGACATGCGGCTGGATCAGCGTGAACCAGGCGATCGAGCCCTCGACGACGAACGCTCCAACCAGGAGCGGTCCCCATCCTGCATCCAGGCCGGCACGCAACCGGTGGCCCGCCAGCGCCAGCGACAGGCTGCCGATGGAGGTCAGGCTGACGACCAGCCAGTACGCCGGATAAGGCATGGCCGACGCGACGGTCAGATTGATCAACCACTGGATAGCGGCAATGAAAAATGCCAATGACCACAGCAAGGCGTGGCGACGCCGCCCGAAATTGAACCAGGCAATCAGAAAAACGGCAGCCAGCATCAGGCTGGTGAACTCCAGCGATACCAGCAAATACCCCAGCGGATTCATGCTACTTCCCCTACTCCCCGGAGCGAATGATAGAGCGTGTGATGGCCTTTGGGGTGAGTGCGAAGGCGATGACAGGCTTAATAACGCTATCGGATAGGCCGGGCCGAACTTGAGCGTGCGGATCGTTGGTCGAGAGTAAACGGTTCCACATCGCCCGTCGGGAATATCCTGTCAGGCGGTACCCGGCATGTCGGCCAGCTTCCGGCAGAACGCCGCGGTGCTGTCGTCCATCGGGAAGCAGCACTCGATGCGCAGCTCGTCCAAGGTGATATCGCGCGGAGCAGCGAAAGTGGTGATGCTGGAAAAGAAACGGAGTTCCTGTTCGCCACGGCGGAACACGGTGGTCAGTAGCGGCGAGGGCGTCACGCCTGGTTCGCGAGTACGCCAGCGTTGCGGGACGTCGGGATATGCCAGCGCCTCGTCCAGTAGCGCGCGCGCTGCGGTGTCGGCAGGCGCCGCAGCGATCTCGTTGTGAAGATGTCGAATCAGATCGCCAGCGACTTCTTCCCAGTTGACCAGCGCCGCGCGCAGGTCATCCGGATCGAATACGTGCCGCAGCATGTTGGCATGCGGACTGGCGCGGCCATTCAGCAAGAAATGATTGACGCGCTGCGCTGCGCCATTCGCCATCAGGATGTCCCAGCGGCGATCGATCACGAATGCCGGATAAGGCTCCTGCTGCGCCAGGATGAAATCGATGGCGCGGTGAATGCGTGCCAGCTCGGGGGCGGTCAGCGCAGTTTCGGGATACTGCGCAGCGTAGCCGGCGGCGACCAGCAGTGCGTTGCGTTCGCGCAGCGGCATTTCCAACGTGTCGGCCAGCCGCACCACCATCTCGCGGCTGGGCTGTGCCTTGCCGGTCTCGACATAACTGATGTGCCGTGCCGATACGTCCGCCGCCAAGGCCAGGTCCAGTTGGCTGAGCCGGCGGGTCGACCGCCATTCGCGTAGTAGCGCTCCAACACTGCTGGAGGTCGAGAAAGAATTCGCCTGGGATCCGAGAGTCGCCATGCGGCAGAGCATAGCCTTCGTGAGGTCAGCGCCGCCATGACCTCGCAGGTTATTGAGACCGGTCCAGCGGACGCGAATCATGGCGGCCACCGACACATCGTCCACGAGGACACATCATGCAACGCAGAGAATGGCTGAAACTGACGATCGGCTCCCTGGCAGCGGGCGCTTTCACCGGCTTGTGGCCGGAGACGGCGAAAGCGGAGGCAGTGGCGACCAAAACCGCCGCTGCGCCTTTCGATGCAACGAGATGGCACGCCGCGCGCCGTTACCTGGAACTGCCGCAAGGACGGGTCGCGTATGTCGAACGCGGCACCGGCGCGGCGGCGCTGTTCCTGCACGGTTTTCCGTTGAATGGTTTCCAGTGGCGCGGCGCGCTGGAGCGGTTGTCGCCCTACCGGCGCTGTATCGCTCCGGACTTCCTCGGCCTGGGCTACACCGAAGTGGCCGATGGCCAGAGCGTTGCGCCAGCGGCGCAAGTGGAAATGCTTATTGCACTGCTGGATAAGCTGGATATCCGGCAGGTCGATCTGATCGCCAACGACAGCGGTGGTGCGGTCGCGCAGTTGCTGGTGGTTCGCTATCCGCAGCGCGTGCGTAGCTTGTTGCTGACCAACTGCGATGCCGAGATCGACTGCCCGCCGCCGGCACTGCAGCCGGTAATCGAGCTGGCACGCAAAGGCCAGTTTGTCGCGCAGTGGTTGGCGCCCTGGCTGGCCGATCGCGCGTTGGCGCGGTCGTCGCAAGGATTGGGCGGGATGACCTTCACTTATCCGCAGCGTCTTGGCGATGAAACCATCGAGATGTACCTGCGTCCGCTGGTCGAGCGTCCGGAGCGGACGCATGCCTATGCATTGGGCTTGGACGCCAATGTATTGGCCGGAGTGGAATCGACATTGCGGCAACGCGACCTCCCCACGCGGATCATCTGGGGAACCGGCGACACCATCTTCTCTTCCGAAAGCCCGGGCTATCTGGACAAGACATTCGGCAATTCGCAAGGCGTTCGCCACGTACCGGAGGCGAAGCTGTTCTTCCCGGAAGAATTCCCCGACCTCATCGCCGAAGAAGCGAAGCGGCTGTGGAGCGCGTAGAGGAAGCTGTGGTGTAGGAGCGACGTGAGTCGCGATGAAGCTTTACCGGTAGAGCTCCATCGCGACTCACCGGCGCCGGCATGCCGGCGCCACTCCTACAGAGCGTTCTAGTGTGCTTTCGCCAAATCAACCGCTACATCCAACGCACTTTGCGACAACGCGGGAACGTCGGGCACCACGCCAACGCCTTCCCAATTGGTCCCGGTGATCGGGCTCTTCGGTGAACCTGTCGGGACGAACACGAAATAGCCCGCGCCCGCGGCCATTTCGGCACCCGGATTGGCGGCGCCGCCGCTGGTTTCTCCCACCACCGTCGCTCGCTTGGCGTTCTTGAGGGTGTAAGCAAACGATTCGGCTGCCGAGCCGGTGCGCGTGTCGATCAGTACATAGAGCGACACGTCCAATCGCGGATGGGCGTACCGCTCCAGAGGAGCTTCGCTGAGCGTGCTCTCGCGCGAATGGAACGTGTTGTAGATATCGGCGCCCGGCGCGGTGAAGGCGCTGACCAGATAGCCCACCATGTGCGGCGACCCGCCCGGCGTTCCGCGCAAATCGATGATCACCGCGCGAGTGTCGGCAAGCCGTTGTAGTGCGGTGTCGATCGCATGCCGTGCGGGTTGATCGCCGCCGCCGAACTCGAAATGCGCGAACAGCCCGAGACTGAGATAGCCGATATCACCAGCAAGCACTTGCACGTCGCGGATGCCTTGCTTGTCGCCGGGACTCGCCGGGCCGCGTGGCCGACGCCGAGGGCCTTGTGTCGATCCTGCTTCTTGGGATGTGGCCGTGTCCGGCGACCAACGCACGCGGAAATGTCCATCCAGTGGCTTTAGCTTCTTGGTCAGCGTGGTCGCCAATGCAGCGGGATCGGTCAGCGCATCGAATTCCCCGCGTGCCGCCGCGGCGCGTAGATCGGCGGCGATCGTTCGGCCGCGCTGTGCGTCGAAATAATGGTCCTGGATCGCCTGCGCGATGCCATCGACCGCAGTCCGATTTGCGGTTTGCGCCGGGGCGGCGAGGGCGATCGCCGTCAGCAGGCATGCCAGGACGGCACGGAGAAGAGGACGCATGGAAGCTCCGGGATGGCGGGATTCCTCATAAAGATGCGACGGGTGCCGAATGCGTCGCAGGATTGCGGGAACCTACCGGCGTAAAGACCGATCCGCGCCCGCGGCCGGTGCGGGGTAACATCGCCACCGGCGGGGATCTTCTCACTCGGAATACCGGCGTGGAGGCAGGCATGATCTTTCTGTGCGCGTTCCTGATTGCAGTGGTGGCGGGTCTGCGGGCCATGATGGCGCCGGCAGCGGTGAGTTGGGCGGCATATGCGGGGTGGATTCCGCTGGAGGGAACATTCCTCGCCTTTCTCGGGCATATCTACACGGCTTGGATACTGACGGCTTTTGCCGTGGGCGAATTGATCGCCGATCAACTCCCCAGGACACCCAGCCGCAAGGTGCCGATCCAGTTCGGCACGCGTCTGCTGACGGGTGCGGTGTGCGGCATCGCACTGACTCTCGCCAGCGGTCAGTGGCTTATCGGTTTGCTGGTAGGCCTGGTGGGAGCAGTAGTGGGGACCTTGGGCGGCCATGCGGCCAGGGCGGTCCTGGCGCGCCGTTTCGGCCGCGATCTGCCCGCGGCCTTGATCGAGGATGCGGTGGCCATCGTGCTGGCATTGCTGGTATTGGCGGTGCTGCGATGACCCGCCGGTTCGACGCCATCATCATCGGTGCCGGCCAGGCGGGTCCCGCACTGGCGGACCGGCTGACCAAGAGCGGCAAGACGGTCGCGATGATCGAACGGAAGTTGCTGGGCGGCACCTGCGTCAACACAGGCTGCATGCCGACCAAAGCGCTGGTGGCGATCGCGCAGGTCGCCCATGTGGCGCGCCGTGCCGACGAATTCGGCGTGCGCGGGGTCGGCCAGGTGTCGGTGGACATGACCCAGGTGAAAGCGCGTGCCGCCACCATTTCCGGCAACGCCCGCCACAGCGTGGCGACCTGGCTCGAAGGCATGCCGGGCTGCACGATCATCCACGGCCATGCGCGCCTGGAGGGCGAGGGTAAGGTCCGTGTCGGCGACGATGTGCTGGTGGCCGAGCGGATTTTCCTCAATGTCGGCGGGCGAGCGCTGATTCCCGATATGCCCGGCGTGCACGACATTCCGTATCTGACCAACACGTCGGTCCTGCAGTTGGATACCTTGCCGACGCACTTGGTGATCGTAGGTGGCAGTTACGTCGGGCTGGAGTTCGCACAGATGTACCGGCGTTTCGGCGCCCAGGTCACCGTCATCGAGAAAGGACCGGCGCTGATCGGGCGCGAGGATGAGGACGTCTCCACCGCGGTGCGCGAGATACTCGAGGCCGAAGGCATCCATATCCATACCGGGGTCGGGAAGATCGGCTTTGCAAAGGCGGGCGTGGGTATCGTGGCCAAAGTGGACGAGCAGGAGATCGCTTGCAGCCATGTGCTACTGGCGGTTGGCCGTGTTCCCAACACCGACGATCTGGGCCTGGAAGCGGCCGGCGTTGCGACCGATTCCCGCGGCTACATCCAAGTCGACGCAGAGCTGCGCACCAGCGCAGCGGGAATCTGGGCGTTGGGCGATTGCAACGGCCGCGGTGCTTTCACGCATACGGCCTACAACGACTACGAGATCGTCGCTGCCAACCTGCTGGATGGCGAAACCCGGCGCGTGGACGAGCGGATCGCGGGATACGCGCTGTATATCGACCCACCGTTGGGACGCGTGGGCATGAGCGAACAGCAGGCGCTTGCTTCCGGCAGATCGGTGCTGGTCAACAAGCGGCCGATGACGCGCGTCGGCCGCGCGGTGGAAAAGGACGAGACCCAGGGTTTCATGAAGGTAGTCGCCGACGCGCAGAGTGGCGAAATCCTCGGCGCCGCCATCCTGGGTACCGGCGGCGACGAAGCGATCCACGGCGTCATCGACATGATGAGTGTCGGCGCGAAGGTTGCGCAGATGAAATGGGCCGTTCCTGTCCACCCAACCGTATCGGAACTGATTCCCACGCTGTTGTCGGGTCTGCACCCCGTCAGTACTTGAGCTCGGATTCGAGTGCTGAGATTGGAAAAAGAGCGCGTCAGCGAAAACCTGGCGGCCGCGCGCAGGCTCGTGCCGATCGATAAAATGGTTCTTTGCCAACAGGTGCCCGGCATGCAGCAGATCGTCGATTTCATTCTTGAGCTGGACAAACTGAAGGGCGTGACCCGCAAGGTGCGTCCACTGGGATTGGATCGCTACGAAAACTCTGCCGAACACAGCTGGCAGATCGCCTTGTTGGCGGCGTCGCTGGCGCCGTTCGCCGAACCGGCCATCGACATCAACCGCGTGATCGCCATGCTGCTGGTGCATGACATCGGCGAGATCGATACCGGCGACACGCAGGTATTCGCCGAAGGTGGGTGGGAAGAGCGCAAGGCAGCCGAACGTGCGGCAGTCGAGCGCATCTTTGGCGTGCTGCCGGAGCCTCAGGGCGCGACGTTCCTGTCGTTATGGCACGAGTTCGAACAGGCCGAGTCGGCGGAAGCCCGTTTCGCCCATGCTGCCGACCGCGCCATGCCGGTGTTGCTCAACCTCGCCAACAATGGTCAAAGCTGGCGCGAAAACGGGATCAGCCACGAGCGCGTCGTGCGCCGGGTCGGCCCGCCTATTCAGGCAGGTTGCCCGGCGCTATGGGAGTACCTGGAAATCCGACTGGAAGAGGCGCGGGAGCAGGGCTGGTTTGGCGCATGAGGCCGGCGGGAAGAAGTCGCCGGCCGCCGCCTTGAGCGGCTGGGCGCCTCGATGACACCGGTTTTTTCGACCGCGCGCGGGTCGGCCGGTCTTCTGTGATCGCGGGCACGATGGCGTTGACATTGCGTTGACGGATAAGCGCTATTTTTCTGTTCCCCAATCTTCTCAGCCGGTCAATGGGGATGCCGGCGACTGCGACACTTCCCAAGGAAGGGCTGCAGGAGGAGTCTCATGAAAGATGAAACCTATCTGACCAGAACGGAGCTGGACAGACTGCTTGCGCAACTGGAAAGGGAAACACGGCTGTTCTATCGGAACTACGCAGACGTTGAAACGCGTTGCCGCGAATTCGCCATCCGCGGCGGTGTTATCCGGGCGCATGCGCTACCGGGTGACGAACCCTATGTCTTCGCGCGCTTGTGCGCCATTTATGCGCGCCGCAACGGATTTGGCGGCGATCCCGGCAAGCACCAGGACCGAGAGGTCGTCGCGTCGCATGTGGAGCAGTCCGCAGACACACGCACCGTCAGCGTCGGGCGCGCGGTACGCGATATCGATCTGGTCGGCCGCTTGCGCCCGACAGGCTAAACGCTCGTCGTCCGCCTCTTTAAAGGCGCAGCATCGCCAGCGCGGCGACGACGGCGGCTGCCGAGGCGAACCACAGCAACTGACGTGTCGTGGACGACTTCGTGCGGATGCCGGCTTCCGACAAGAAAAGGTCGGTGACATCCTGGGCAACGTCTGTCGCCATGGTTGCGCCTGCCGGTACCAGCAGCTCTTCCGGTTCCACCGCACGAAAAACCCGCAAGCGCGATACCTCGGCGGCAACGACGTCGCGGTCCGGACCGATCGGCGTGTCGCCTTTGGCCCAGGGAAGAATGAAATGGCGCCTTACCTGCGACTCGCTGATATGAGCGAATGCCCGCGCATGGCCGATGGGCTCGGCGAACTCGACAACAACATGATAGTGGCGCATAGGCACAGTCATGGCGGGGGCACTTGGCGGGAAAGCCTACGGAGTAGGGGAAAAATGGAATGTGAAATTAATATGACATGGGCGCGGCGATGCCCTGTTTATGTCGGTTCGATGTCTTACCCAACATGACACGGAAAAGACACAGTGGATGACCGAGACGCCGGGGCGGTACGACTGAGTTGGGTTTTGCCTTGGAACCTGTTTGCGATCCGTCGAATGCCGAGCGCAGTAGGATCGTAAACAGGTCCTTGGATCATGCCTCTTGATCGGCGCTTATCAGCAGGGGATCGCTGATGGAAGGAACGCGAGTGAATTGCCGGCAATCCACCATCTCGTCGTCTTCATCGAGCGGCATGCTGACTTCGCGCCATCCGCGCACATACCACTCCGGTGGCCGTGCCGGTAGGTCGCGTGCGCGCCAATGAGATCCGTCGAAATCGCCTTCAAACCATTCCGAGAATCCCTCCGTCGATTGTGCGTAGATGGCCAATGGCACGCCGATCGGAGGCGTGCGGATCGCCAAGTAGCATGTGAACGTGTCGGGATTTGCGCCCATGGTCGGCACGGTATGCCCCGCGTCATTAAGGGCACGTGGAGCATGCATTGCTTATCCGGGCATCGGTGGTTGATAGCCTGCAATGCATGGGTTGAAAGGATTCATATCTGATTGCTCACGCCGGATTTGACACGCCATGCTTTAGTCTCGTGGCCGACCGGAACAGCAGAGGAAGACCGCAATGGCTTTCACCACCGATTACTTGGCACAAGAGCCCATTCGTTCGGACGTCGACGCCTTGCCCGGCGATACGCTGCTGGAATTCGGCGCGCCTTGGTGCGGCTACTGCAGGGAGGCTCAGCCGCTATTGGCGCAAGCCATGGCCAAGCATGCCGATCTGCGCCATATCAAAGTGGAAGACGGAAAAGGGCAGCCGCTGGGGCGGTCGTTCCGGATCAAGCTGTGGCCAACGCTCGTCGTTCTGCGCGACGGCAGAGAACTGGCCCGGGTCGTCAGGCCTGCGAGCACAGAAGAGATCGAACAGGTATTGGCGTTGCTGATCTAGATTTTTTGCTCCAAAGGGAGAAGGGGCGCTCCAGCTACCAATCCCAAGCGGTATCTGCCGCCAAGCCCCATTCAGCAACATCGATTAGCAAACCCCGTCACATAGCGCTGCGGCGCTTCTCAATACCAATGCCTGCCGGCCGATAGAGGAGGACACTACAAACAAGGACGGCGGAACATGGCGCTTCACGTGACGCATGCGGAGACTTCTTCGCGAGACATCGACACTGCGATTCGCGAGCTGGTCGACCAGCTGGGAAATTCCGAACTGGACGCCGTGCTGCTGTTCTGCGATCCGGACTACGATCTCGAAGCGCTAGGCCCTGCCATCAAGGCCACGTTTGCCTGCCCGGTGGTCGGCTGCACATCCTCCGGCCAGATCGGTGAGCAGGGGTTCCAGGCCAGCGGAATCCTGGCCGCGGGTATCCGCGGTGGCGCGTTGCAGGTGAATCCGTTCCTGATCGCGCCGCTTGTCGACCTGCAGGCGCAGGCGGCGATCGTCGCCGATGCGGTGCATTCGGTCACCGGCGCTTCGCCTTCCAATCGCTTCTTCGGCCTGCTGCTGGTGGATGGTTTGTCCACGTGCGAAGAGTATCTGGCCGCGGCGTTGTACCAGATGACCGGCAACGTGCCGCTGATCGGCGGCTCTGCCGGCGACAACCTCAAGTTCGAGCGCACCTATGTCTATCACGATGGCCGGTTCTTGGCCGACGCCGCGGTGCTGGCGCTGTTCGAATGCGCTACTTTCTTCCATACCTTCAAGCTGCAGCATTTCGTCGCCAGCGATGTGGAACTGGTGGTCACCGACGCCGATCCGGACAAGCGCTTGATCCGCGAAATGAACGGCGAGCCGGCGGCATTGGCCTATGCCGAAGCGATCGGCATGAAGGTCGAAGACTTGAACCCGGTCGTGTTCTCCACTTATCCGTTATTGCTGAGCATCGCCGGCGAGCCGTACGTGCGTTCCATCCAGCGGGTCAACGAGGACCTGTCGCTGACCTGCTACTGCGCGGTGGACGAGGCGATGGTTGTGTCGGTGGGCAAGGCGGTCGACGTGATGGAGACGCTGGTGAACGGCTTCGGCGAGGTGCGCAAGATCGTTCCCGAACCGGCACTGGTCATTGGCTGCGACTGCATCCTGCGCCGGGTCGAGTTCGAACAGACCGACATGGATGCGCGGGTAGGCGACTTCATGGCCCATCAACGCGTCTTTGGTTTTTCGACCTATGGCGAACAGTTCAATGGCCTGCATGTGAACCAGACGTTCACCGGTGTGGCGATAGGGGGATGAACATGGCCGGAGAATCGCTCAGCGGCACGAACAGCGACGCCAGGGACGAACTGGCGGAAGAAGCCGGTTGCGTGGAGGCCGGTGCGGTGGTGGCGGAACTCGAGCGCAAGCTCGCCGCACGCGACAAGGTGATTGCGGTACTGAAGAAGCGGGTCATGTCGCGCGACGATACCGCCGCATCGCCGCTGGCGATCCTGCAGCAGAACATCGCGCTGGGAAAGATCGTCGCGATGAAGACGCGCGAGCTCAGCGAGGAGCGGCACGAACTGCAACAGGCATTGGCCGAACTGGGCCGCGCCCAGGCGAAGCTGCTGCAAGCGCAAAAAATGGAATCGATCGGCCAGCTTGCCGCGGGGGTGGCACACGAGATCAATACGCCGACCCAATACGTGCGCGACAACGTCGACTTCGTGCGTAAGGGCATGGCGATGCTGGAGGACATGCTGGGCAAAGCTTTCGATGTGATCACCGCCGCGCGCGCCCAAGGCGGACTGGACGAGCCGATCGCGGTATTCGACGCCACCGTTCGTCGCGGCAAATTCGACTACATCCGCAAGCAGATGCCCGAGGCGTTGGAACAATCGCTGGAAGGGCTGGACCGCATATCGAAGATCGTCGGCGCGATGAAGGAATTTTCGCATCCGTCGGCCGGTGAGAAAGAACCGGTGGACCTGCGCGCGCTGGTCAATACCACGGTCACCGTCGCCCGCAACGAGTGGAAATACGTATCCGCGTTGGAGACCGATTTCGAAGAGGGTCTGCCGGAAGTCGCCTGCCTTCGCGACGAGATCGGCCAGGTGCTGTTGAACCTGGTGGTCAACGCTGCCCACGCCATCGCCGATACGCTGGTGCCTGGCGAGCGGGAAAAAGGCCGGATCGTCGTATCGTTGAAACGGGCCGGCCAGGATGCGGTCGACTTGAGCGTCAGCGACGATGGCGCCGGCATACCCGATGCCATCCGCACCAAAGTCTTCGATCCGTTCTTCACCACCAAGAGCGTCGGCAAGGGCACCGGACAGGGCCTGGCGATCGCCTATACGACAGTGGTTGAAAAGCACAAAGGCAAGATCTTCTTCGAGACCCAGGCTGGCGCCGGCACCACGTTCGTGGTGCGCTTGCCGATCGCCGCGTCGGCGCCCGCACCTGTCGCCACGGTGGGAGGTTGACGACATGCGCGTAATGTTCGTCGACGACGAAGAAAGAGTGCTGGCCGGTATCGACCGCACCGTGTTCATGGCCGACCGCGATTGGGACGTGGCGTTCGCCATCAGTGGCGCGGATGCGTTGGAGCAGTTGACTGCGCAGCCCGCGGACGTGGTGGTTTCGGATATGCGGATGCCGCTCATGGACGGTGCGGAATTGCTGCGCCGGGTGCGCGACAGCTGGCCATCGGCGATTCGCATCATCCTGTCCGGCCATACCGAACAGGAGGCGGCATTGCGGTCGTTGGATGTGGCGCATCAGTTCCTCGCCAAGCCTTGCGACGGCGACGCCCTCATCCAGTCGATCGACCGCGCCGTCGATCTGCAGAATCTGCTGCGGGACAAGGCCATCCAGGAAGTCGTGGGCCGTATCGGCAGCCTGCCGGCGGCGCCACGCATGTACGAACAACTCAATCGCCTGTTGTGCGACGGCACCGCCGACATCGGCGAAGTCGCGGCGATCGTCCAGGGCGACCCGGCGCTGGCCGCCAAAGTGTTGCAATTGGCCAACTGCGCATTCTTCCGCGTAGGCCACGACGTCACCGCCATCAGCGAAGCGGTCGTCCACATCGGCTTGAACACACTGCGCAACCTGGTGCTGGCAAGCGAGGTATTCCGCGGCGACGCCAGCGCAGAAGTGGATGCCATGCGGGCGCGCGCAGTGCGGGCGTCGCGGCTGGCCGGTGAGATCGGCAAGGATTTCTTCGGCAAACAGTTCTCCACTCGCGAGACGGTGACCACGGCGGCTCTCCTCGCCGATGTCGGTTTGCTGTTGCCCGATGTCGGCCGCTTGTGCGACGAAGTGGATATCGAAGGCAAAGGCTTTCCTTCCCATGCCGAAGTCGGCGCGTACCTGTTGGGCATGTGGGGCCTGCCGGGCGCCATCGTGGAAGCGGTGGCGCATCACCATCGCCCGCAACGCGTCAGCCACCGCGAATTCGATGCGGTTGGCGTGGTGCACGTGGCGGTGGCGTTGTCCAAAGGAATCGAACCGGACCACGAGTACCTGGGCAAGATGGGCGTCGCGGAACAGCTCCCGCGCTGGAAGGCCGCTTACGAAGCCGACCATTTCCTCGAGGGCGATCTATGAGTGCGCCGTCTTTGAACAAACAAGATCTGAACCAGCCCGAGCTGCCCCGCATCCTCTGCGTGGACGACGAGCCCAACTTGCTGGCGGCGTTGGAGCGCAGCCTGTTCGATCAGTTCGACGTCGTTACCGCCATCGGCGGCGAGGCGGGCCTGATGGCAATGTCGGAAGGTACGCCGTTCGACGTCATCGTGTCGGACATGCGGATGCCGGGCATGGACGGTGCTGCCTTCTTGGCGCAGGCGCGCGAGCGGGCGCCCGATACCGTGCGCATCTTGTTGACCGGCCAAGCGGATGCGGAATCGGCCATTGCGGCCATCAACCAGGGCGCCATTTTTCGCTACCTGCGCAAGCCGTGTCCCACCGACGAGTTGACCGCCACGCTGCAGCAGGCGGTGGACGTGCATCGCCGGACGCTGCTGGAGCGCGAGTTGCTGTCCACCACTCTGGCCAGCACGATCAAGATGCTGAGCGAAGTGCTGTCGATGGTGGCGCCGTGGGCTTTCCAACGCTCGGCGATGCTGCAGACCTGCGTCCGCCACGTCACCCAGAAGTTGGCCTGGCCCGATGGTTGGGCGGTGCAAGTGGCGGCGGCGCTCAGCCATATCGGCTGCATCAGCGTGCCCGGCGACGTCATCCAGCGCGATCTTGCCGATGACGAACTGTCCGAGGACGAGCGCAAGCTGGTCGATGCCCATCCGGAAGTCGCGCATCGGTTGCTGGCGTCCATTCCGCGCCTGCAAGCCGTCGCCGAGATGGTCCGCTACCAGGCGCGTCCGGCGCCGGCGGATGCGTCGGCCGACGTGGCTCGAGGCGCGCAGTTGCTGCGCGCCTCGCAGCACTTGATACGTTGCCTGGCGCGCAAGCAATCCATGGCCCAGGCCATCCAGAGCTTGAAGACCCTCGACCCGGCTGTGCCTTATCAGATGGTCGAAGCGCTGAGCGATCTTCGTCTCAGTGTCGACAGCGGCCCCCGCAAGGCACGCATTCGCGAGTTGATACCCGGCTGGCGAATCGAGCAGGACGTGGTCACCAAGCGCGGCATGATGCTGCTGGCCCACGGCAGCGAACTCAGCGCCACCGCGATCCACGCGCTACGCAACCTGCACGCGCAAGGCGCCATCAGCGAGCCCTTGCTGATCAGCTATGGGATCGAAGCTGGCTGAGGGAGGGCTGAGGCGGGAGGCGGGAGGAGTAAAAGCGGAGCATTTCCACCTCCCTCCTCCCACCTCCCTTCTCTCCTTTCCATAAGACCCGCGGTGCTAGCATTGTCTGGTCACAGACAGACCACCCCGGTTCATGAACGACGAACGCTCCAGCCCGGCCGATTCGGATCTCCCGCGCCAAAGAAAAGAAGAGTTGGTGGTAGTGGGAATCGGTGCGTCCGCGGGCGGTTTGGCAGCGTTGTCCACGTTCCTCGACCATCTGCCGACCGACACCGGCATGGCTTACGTGGTGATACTGCACCTGTCGCCCAAGCACGACAGCAGCGCCGACAAGCTGCTTCAGCGTTCGACCCGGATGCCGGTGATCCAGGCTTCCCTGCCCACCAAGATCGAGCCGAACCACGTCTACGTGATCTCGCCTTCCATTGACCTGACCGTGGTCGATGGCTGGCTGCAGGTGCTGCCGGCCAGCCGCCCGCGCGGCCGTCACGTGGCGATCGACAAGTTCTTGCGTACGCTCGCCGAAAACCATCGCGACCGCGCGATCGGCGTGATTCTTTCCGGCACCGGATCGGACGGTTCGATAGGAATCGCCAAGCTCAAGGAGCAGGGCGGGGTCACCCTCGCACAGCTGCCGGAAGACGCCGAGTACGACGATATGCCGCGCAATGCCATTGCGACGGGCAACGTGGACTTCGTGCTGCCGGTGGCGGAAATACCGCAGAAGCTGGTGCAGCTGTCGCGCAACGCGCGCGAGATACGGCTGCCTATAAGCGGCGAGGACGCGGAACCGAGCATCGCCACCATAGTCGATTCCACGCGCGCCGATGAGGACGCCGTGCGGGACATCCTGCGGATCATCAGCGAACGCACCGGCCACGATTTTCATCATTACAAGAAGGCCACCATCCTGCGGCGTATCGAGCGCCGGTTGCAGGTCAACCTGCTGCGGGATGTCCGTGCCTACCGCAGTTTCCTGGAGGCGTCCGATAGCGAAACCGAGGCACTGCTGAGCGACTTGCTGATCAGCGTCACCAACTTCTTCCGCGACCGCGAAGCATTCGAGACCGTGGAGCGGGAAATCATCCCCACCCTGTTCGCTGGCCGCTCCGGGGCCAACCCGGTGCGTGTGTGGACGGCGGGATGCGCCACCGGCGAGGAAGCCTATTCGCTGGCCATGCTGCTTTGCGACGAGGCCGACCGGCTGGCCGAACCGCCTGCACTGCAGGTCTTCGCTACCGACATCGATGGAAGAGCGATCGCGCGTGCGCGTGTCGGGCTGTATCCGGCGTCGGTGGTGACGGATGTGCCGCCCAGCCGGCTGCGGGAGTATTTCTCCAAGGAACAGCACCAGTACCGGGTAAAGAAAAGCCTGCGCGACAAAGTGCTGTTCGCCATGCACAACGTGCTGCGCGATCCGCCATTTTCACGCATGGACCTGATCAGCTGCCGCAATCTCCTGATCTATCTGGACCGCGATATCCAGGGCCGGTTGCTGCAGATGTTCCACTTCGCGCTGCGGCCGGGCGGGTTCCTGTTCCTGGGCAACTCGGAGTCGGCGGAAACCGCGACGCAGTATTTCGACGTGGTGGACAAGAAACACCGCATCTTCCGTGCCCGCGCCCAATCGCGTGCTTCGATCCAAGTGCCGACCTTGCCATTGCGGCCTGGCATGGTGAGCCCTCCGGCACCGCCACCGCGTCGCCGCAAAGGTTTTTCTTTCACCGACATCCATCAACGCGTTCTTGAGTTGTACGCGCCTCCCAGCGTGGTGGTGGACGCCGACTACAACGTGGTGCACGCATCGGAAAACGCGGGCCGCTATCTGCGTTTCATGGGTGGGGAACCGACCTACAACCTGTTGAAGGTGATCGAGCCGTCGCTGCGACTGGATTTGCGCAGCGTGCTGATCCAGGCACTCAACAGCAAGAGGAGCGTCGAGGCCAACGAAATCCGCTTCGAGAGAGGCGAGGAAGTCGTGCATGTCAGCATCACCGCGCGTCCTTTCAGGGATGCCGAGGCGGATGCCGAATTCGTATTGGTGCTGTTCGACGAATCCGAACACCCGGCTGCGCCGGTGGTCCAGGGCGAACAGAAGGTGGTGAAGGACCAGGTGCTGATGCACTTGGAGGAAGAGCTGCAGCGCACCAAGGAGCGGCTGCAGTCGACCGTGGAGCAATCGGAGATATCGACCGAGGAGTTGAAAGCCTCCAACGAGGAACTGCAGGCGATCAACGAGGAATTGAGATCGGCTACCGAAGAGCTGGAAACCAGCAAGGAAGAATTGCAGTCGGTCAACGAAGAGCTCACCACCGTCAATCACGAGCTCAAGGCGAAAGTCGAAGAAGCCGCGCAAGTCAATGATGACCTGCGCAACTTCATCGCTTCCACCGAGATCGCCACGGTCTTCGTCGACGCCGAGCTGCGGATAAAACGCTACACGCCGCGCGCCGAGGATATTTTCAGCATCATTCCCACCGACATCGGGCGGCGGCTGCTGGATATCACTCACCGCTTGCACTACCCCGAGCTGGCGGACGACGCGGCGTCGGCGTTCAGTCTGCTGCAGGTACGCGAGCGTGAAGTGCGGGCCTCGGACGGCAGGACCTTCATTTCCCGTGTCCTGCCTTACCGGACTGCGGAAAACCGCATCGATGGCGCGGTGCTGACCTTCGTCGACGTCACCATGTTGCGCCAGGCCGAGGCGCAGGCGCGATCGCAGGCGGCCTCCATCGAGCTGGCCTCGCGCGATAGCTCCGATTGGGGCGTGATCCTGCTGGACAAGCAGGGACGGGTCGGCAGTTGGAGCTCGGGCGCCATGCGCCTGCTGGGCTTCGAGCAGGGCGAGATGGTGGGTCAGACGCTGGACAGGATCTGCTCGCCGGAGGAGTTCCTGGACTTCGGTACGGTCGCCGCACTGGGCCGCCAAGCCGGCCAGGAAACCGGCATCGTCGAGCGGTGGTACACGCGCAAGGATGGCAGCCGGTTTCTCGGCTGCACGCTGATCACGCCGATCGGCCACGGCGAGGACGGTTTCGTGCTGATGCTGTGGGAGCGCCGGGAGCTGGCCGAGCAGGACCGGGCCAAGTCCGAAGAACACAGCCATCGCGCCGATGAGCAAGCCGCCAACGCGCTGCGGGACGAGTTTCTGGCGGTGATGTCGCACGAGCTCAAGCACCCGCTCAATCTGATCAGCGTGAACACCGAGCTGCTGGCGCGCATGCCGCAGCTGCGGGCTTCCGACGATGTCGCCCGCATCGTCGCCACGCTGCGCCGGGCCATCAAAGGGCAGTCGCAGATCATCGACGACCTGCTGGACCTTTCCCGCATGCGCACCGGCAAGTTGCGGCTGAACGTAGCGCCGGTCAATTTGAGTTCGTTGGTGGAAGCCATCGTGGAAAGCGCCCGTGCCGATATTTCGGCGGTCGAGCTGAACATCGAATTCCTGGCCGACGGGCCGGTGGTGGTCTGCGGCGACGTGCACAGGATCGAGCAGATCGTCTGGAATCTGCTCAGCAACGCCATCAAGTTCACCCATGGGCCCGGCCAAATCGTGGTGCGGGTGGTACCGGAAGGCGAGTTCGGCCGGCTTACCGTGCAGGATTCCGGCCAGGGCATAGACCCCGACTTCCTGCCGCGGGTGTTCGACATGTTCGGACAGGCGGCCGCCCGCGCGGCCAGCAAGCAGACCGGCCTGGGGATCGGCCTGGCGCTGGTGCGCAAGCTGGTCAATCACCATGGCGGCAAGGTGGAGGTGGCATCGCGCGGCATAGGCTGCGGCAGCACCTTCTCCGTCTGGCTTCCGTTGTTCGCCGAGAAGCCCAGAGAGCTTGATGCCGAGGAACAAAGCAATCTGCTGGCGGGCCTGAAGGTGCTGCTTGTGGACGACACCTCCGAGACCGTCGAGGCGCTGCAAGCCCTGCTGGAGCTGGAGGGCGCGCAGGTCGTCGGCGCCACCAGCGGGCAGGAAGCGCTCGAGCTGACCGAGCGGCAGCAGTTCGGCCTGGTGGTGTCGGATGTCGGCATGCCCGGCATGGATGGGCACGCCTTCATGAAGGCGCTCCGGCAGCGACCCGCCTACGCGGCCACGCCCACCATCGCGCTGACCGGCTTCGGCTCCAGTCGCGACGTCGAAAACGCCTTGGCAGCAGGCTTCACCGCGCACATCAGCAAGCCGGTTTCGTTGGAGGGGCTGATGAAGGCCATCCGCACACTGCCGTTGCCGGCGGCGGGGAATCAGGGCTAGCCAGGGCGGCTTTTTCTACGCCCCGGACAGAGAAGGGGAAACATGCCCGCCGAGCGGCAAATAGCCGCTGTTTTACGCTTGTGGGGGCCTTTTTGCGGTATAAATGAGGTCCACTATCGAGGGGGGGTGCGATGGATACATTGCGGCTTCTCCATGATGTAAAAAACGAACTCAACGTTATTTCGTTGGCCAAGGAAATGGCTGAAAAAGCTAGCCGGCTGGGCGCTGGCGACGCGGTACTTTGTAACCTCGCAAAGATCTCCGCTGCGTGCGAACGCTGCAACGCACTGATCGAATCCGCACGCGAAACGGATAGCACGCACACGGATGCATAGCCGTGCAATTGCGTGCGCGCGAAACCCTGTAGGAGTGGTGCCGGCATGCTGGCACCGGTCAGTGGCGATGGAACTTTGCCGTAATGCTTCATCGCGACTGACATCGCTCCTACAAAAAAGCGACATCGCGCGCATTCGCTTATACCGAAGATGAACCTTCAGCTTTCCGTCATGCGCGTGAGCCATGTTTCACCAGGCATTCGCAAGCGCCACGGATAATGCGACGCGTCCAACGACAACGGAGGACGCATCATGAAAGCTATCCGTACGTTTCTATGTTTGGGTGCGCTGATGACGGCCACTGCGGCGGTCGCGCAAACGAGCGGCGGCAGCCGTGTGTATGGTCCGGAAGACGAAGGCCGTCGCTTCGAAGACGGCAGCCGGGTCGTCTGCAAGGACGTGGAAGTACAGCGCGGTACCAATGACCCCAACCGCATTGCCGGCACCGCTACGGGCGCGGTGATTGGCGGCTTGCTGGGCAATCAGATCGGCAGCGGCTCCGGTCGCAAAGCGGCTACTGTCGGCGGTGCCGTGGCGGGCGGCGTCATAGGCCGCAACGTGCAAGGCAACCGCCAAGAAGACCGCGGCGAACGCATTGTCGAGCGCCGTTGCGAACGCGTGTGGCGCTGATGGCGGTTATGGACGGGTCGGCTCGGCGCGGGCTTCTGCAGTAGCCGGTTGCGGCGGTTCGATAGACGGACGCTTTCTCGCCGGCGTGCTGCTTGAGGACGTGCTGTTTGAGAACATGCTGTTCGAGGATGTAGCGGCAGCGGGCCAGCCCAGCTCGACAACCAGTGGGAAATGGTCGGACGGATAACGACCGTTTTCCTGGCTGTCCACCGTGCGCATCCGGTCGGTGCGCAGCCCGCGGATCAGGATCCAGTCGATTCGCTTTTGTGGCTGGCCGGTAAAACCGTGGAAGGTGCTTTCCGGCCCCTGCCGCTGTGCTGCTGCGACCCATGCATCCTGCAGGAGTCCTTTGAACTCCGCATAGGTACCGCTTTCGGGCGTGGTATTGAAATCGCCTGTCAGCACCACCGGGATATCGCCCGGCAATGCGCGCAGACGTCGCGCGATCGCTTGCGCACCGCGCAAGCGCGCATCCTCGTCTTCGCCGCGATACGGCAAGTGGGTGTTGAACAGATAGAACTTCCGTCCGTCTGTGAGCGTTTCGAATAAGGCCCAGGTCACCATGCGCGGGTGCGGATGGCCCCAGGTGATGCTGCCGGGCACCTCCGGCGTATCGGATAGCCAGAAGTCGCCGGATTCGATCACCCGCAGTCGGTCTCGTCGATAGAACACGCCCATGTGTTCGCCACCGCCGTTGCTTTCGCGGCCACGCCCGAACCACGCGTATTCCGGCATCTGCGCAGCCAGGTATTGGCCTTGTTCCAAGAACAGTTCCTGGGTGCCGATGACGTCGGCATCCTGCGTGCGCAGCATGCGTATGACCTGTTCACGGCGCAGTTCCCACCGGTCGACGCCATCGCTTTCGGCCGGAAGCCGTATGTTGAACGACATCACGCGCAGCGTCTGAGTCTCCGCGGACAAAGCGGAGAAGGATGTGGCAATGAGACAGAAGGCAAGTAGCAGCGAGCGGAGCAAGGACATCGACGGATTCGGGTAGGTATTCGAACGAGTAGTGTAGTCGCCGTCCGATTGCGGGATTGTGTCTGCGGCTGGTGATCGGCTCAATCTGCGGTGGTAGAGCGCACCCTTGGCCGTGGGATTTCGTGGCATCTGACCAGCGATCAATAGGCAATTGGCCATCGTATCGAACATAGACGAATGGCTAACGGCGCGGAGTCGATGGGCTGCGCTACGCTTTGCTCGCCATGATGGGCGAGATGACCACGATGTCCAGCGCATTGAACCAACTTGCAGCGGGCCTGAAGCATGAGGCGGTGATGACGGTGGAAACCCGCCACTTGGTGCCTTCGGTTGGATCCGGATGGCCGGGCTTTGCGGATATGCCGCCGGTGTTCGCCACGGCCATGCTGGTGGGCTTCATAGAACAGACCTGTATCGAGCTGTTGCGACCGTATTATCTGCCCGGACAGCATAGTGTTGGCACCGAGATCGCGGTGTCGCACGATGCGCCGACTTGCGCTGGCCGCCAAGTCAAAGCCAAGGTCGAACTGATCGCTGTCGAAGGGCGCATGCTCACGTTCTCAGTGGAAGCCAGCGACGACGCCGGTGTCATTGGCGGCGGGCTCCACCGGCGTGCGCTGATCGATGTGGCGAAGTTCATGTCCCGGCTGGAAACACGATACGCCGGATAGTGACTTTTCCGATGTAGGGCTTGCTTGAATCCCCGTAGGCTTCGGCGGCTCTCCCAAACGCAATCCGCCCGCTGTGGGCATGCTCACCGTAACGCAGCATAGGCCAAGGCACAGATAATTTAAGGTTTTGCTATGGCCTGCTTAACGTCAGCAGGCGTAGGCTCACGCAAACTTGGCACCGGAGGACGGACATGAGTACCTATTGCTTCTTCGCTCAAGACGAAGCCGGAAACCGCCACAAGATCAACGTCTTTCGCGGGCCGATGGAAGACGTAAAACACAAGGGCTTGCAGGACCACGACATCGCTCCGATCTACTCGCTGGAAGATGGCAGCCGTGTCCGCCGAGTGGACATGGAAACCTTCCAGGTCGTTCCCACCGGCGCCTACGTCACCCTGGTACGGGACTGACAGCCGCCAAAGGCGCATCGCATTGGCCTAGAACGCCACCGACGCCACCAGAGGTGCCGGATCATCCCAACGTTCGCGCGCGTTGAGGAAGCCCAGTTCAACCAGTACCACGGCGCCCAAGACTTGGGCGCCTTGTGCGCGTGTCAGTGCCAACGCGGTTTTCAGCGTGCCGCCGGTCGCCAGCACATCATCGACTACGATCACCCGCGCGTTGGCGGGCAGTGCGTCGGCGTGAATCTCCAGGCGGTCGTTCCCGTACTCCAGCGCATATTCGAGGGTCAGCGTGCGCGCCGGCAATTTGCCGGGTTTGCGTGCGGGGACGAAACCCACGCCCAATGCGTGCGCCAGCGCGGCGCCGAGGATGAAACCGCGCGACTCGATGCCGACCACCGCATCCAGCGAGATGCCGCGCCAAGGTGCCGCCATCGCGGCAATTGCCGCGGCAAAACCGTCGGCATCGGCCAGCAAGGGGGTAATGTCCTTGAACAGAATGCCCGGCTTGGGAAAGTCGGGTACGTCGCGTATCAGGGTGTGCCAGTCGGACATCGGTAAGTGTGCGGAAGGAGCGGGCCGATGATCCTAACCCTTTGCGGGAGAAATGGTGTCTAGGATGGTCAGCAAAAATGGGCTGCATAAAAAAACCGCCGGATAGCTCCGGCGGCTTTCGTTCGACACGGCAGGGACTGCTTTAGAAGCTGTAGCGTACTTGCACCTGGGCGAGGTCAAGGTCCGCGTCTTCCACCTCGAATCGACTGTATTCGCCGCGCAGGGCGAACGCGTCGTTGAACTGGTACTGCACGCCCAAGCCATAGGTGGGGTCGGTACCGGTGTCGTCGCGCGTGCCGGTGGCGGCGATGGGTGTGTCCAGATCCCAGCGCTGGAAGCCGGCCTTGGCGTAGCCGGAGAACTTATCGGTGAACGGTACGCTGCCCACGGCAACCAGGTAGCCCGAGTTGGCTTCCAGATCGCGGCCTATCCCGTCGGATTCCAGTTTGCCGAAATCCACATAGCCCGCTTCCAGGCCAAAGTACTTGTTGAACTGATAGCCACCGAAGACCGAGAAAGCAGTGTCTTCGTCGTCGTAGGTCGACTCGTCGACGTAGGACTGACCGGCACCGGCACCGACGTAGAAGCCTTTGTTCTCTTGCGCCTGTGCGCCGAACGCAGCGGCGCCAAACAATACGGCCGAAAGGATAGGGACCAGAATCTTGTTCTTTTTCATGTTTCATGACTCCTAGGCATCGCGCGGGGGGAGGGAGCAGCGATGCAATCGACGATGGGCCCCGGCGAAATGTCTGGACAGCCATCGTTGTGACAGGAAGATGGGCGCGGCTTGCGTGGATCAAATAGGGAAAGAGGCGACGCAGCTTCCTATCGGTGGAACGCGCGCCATGACACCTGCCGCTTGACGCGGATGCGGTGGTTTGCACCAACATCGCGATACGTCATTTCGGGATAGATTCTCCCGTTATGGCCACCTAATCGAATGTGCCCGCTGCGGCTAAGCTTGGCCGACCTTCCTATCGAACACCCGACATGAGCGAACCGATCTCGATGTATCAGGCCTCCGTCCCCGTCTTCATACGCGCGCTGCGCAATCTGAAGCAGATATTGAAGAAGGGCGAAGCGCACGCGGAAGCTCAGGGCTACGATGCGAATGTGCTATTGCAGTCGCGGCTTTACCCGGACATGTTGCCGCTGCTGCGGCAGATACAGATCGCCGCCGATCTGGCCAAGAATGCCGCCGCGCGGTTGGCTGGCGTGGAACCGTTGCGTTTCGAAGATACCGAGAACGAGTACGCGGAACTCTATGCGCGATTGGACCGCGCCATCGAGTACATGGGTACGTTCACAGCAGCGCAGATCGACGGCAGCGAAGGGCGGCCGATCAAAGTGCCGAGCCGCAATCGCGGCGACCTGGAATTCGACGGCCGTGGCTACCTGCTCGGTTTCGCCACCCCCAACGTGTATTTCCATGTCGCCACCGCCTACGCGATCCTGCGCCACAACGGCGTGCCGCTGGGCAAGCAGGATTATTTAGGCGGTAATTGATCGGGTAACACTATTCGTAAAGCCGAGCGCGCCTCGCGATAGGGCCGCGTCAGTAATGAGGCCGTCGCAACGGCAGGCGATAGGGAATAGCCCTAAGGTGCACCTCGTAGAGCGGAGCTTGCTCCGCTGCTTTTCGTTATGGGTTCCGGATCGAAGGGCAGCGGAGCGAGCTGTACAAAGGCAAGGGCTATGCCGACGCTGCCGCCATAGGATCTCCGCTCTACGATAAGGCTAACTGGCTCTTCGCTCCCGCCTGCCGTTGCGACGGCCTCATTGCTATTGACACGGCCCTATCGCGAGGCGCAGCTCCGCTCTAGGAGGGCATCGCGAAGCGCAGGCCGGCTCTACGAGGTTAAGCGCCGCTCGCCGCGCAAGCCGCGGCGCGTTCCTGCAGCAGGGTTTTTTCGCGCTCGTTGCGGGTCAGCGATGCGGCGCGTAGGAACTCTTCGCGGGCTTCGTCCATTCGGCCCAGCTTGTAGAGCAGATCGCCGCGAACGCTGGGCAGCAGGTGATAGCGCTGCAGGCTGGTTTCGTCGGTCAGTTGATCCACCAGTTCCAAGCCGGCGGCGGGGCCGAAGGCCATCGATAGCGCCACCGCTCGGTTCAATTCCACCACCGGCGAGGGCGTCAGCTGCGAAAGCGCCTGGTAAAGCGCCGCGATGCGGGTCCAGTCCGTTTCTTCCGCCGTACGTGCGCGCGCATGGCAGGCGGCGATGGCGGCCTGCAAGGCATAGGGCCCGAACGCACCGCCTAGTTTCTCCGTGCGTTCCAGCGCGGCCAAACCGCGGTGGATCAGCAATTGATCCCAGCGTCCGCGATCCTGTTCCAACAGCAGCACCGGCTCCCCGGAAGGACCGGTACGCGCGGCAGCGCGCGAAGCCTGGATTTCCATCAGCGCCACCAGGCCGTGCACCTCCGGTTCGGTCGGTGCCAGTTCGGCCAGGACACGCCCCAGCCGCAGCGCTTCCTCGCACAGGGCCGGACGCATCCAATCGTCGCCGGCGGTAGCGGAATAGCCTTCGTTGAAGATCAGGTAGACCACGCCCAGCACCGACGCCAAGCGTTCGGCCAGTTCATCTTTTCTGGGTACCTCGAAGGGCACCTGGGCATCGGCCAAGGTGCGCTTGGCGCGGACGATGCGCTGCGCGACGGTCGGTTCCGGCACCAGGAAGGCACGCGCGATCTCATCGGTGGTCAGGCCGCCCAGCAGGCGCAGCGTCAGCGCCACCCGCGCTTCCATCGACAACACCGGGTGGCAGGCGACGAAGACCAGCCGCAACAGATCGTCGCCGATATCGTCGTCGGCCGCCGCTTCCGGCCCCAGCGCCGTGTCGGCCTGCACGTCCTCCAGTTCGCGCGCGATTTCCTCGTGCTTGCGCGCTTGCAGCGTATGCCGGCGCAAGCGGTCGATGGCGCGGTGTTTGGCGGTCGCCATCAACCAGGCACCGGGATTGTCGGGTACGCCGCTTTCCGGCCAGGTTTCCAGGGCGGCGACCAGCGCGTCCTGCGCGAGTTCTTCGGCCAGGCCCACGTCGCGCACCATGCGCGCCAGGCCGGCGATCAGGCGGGCGGATTCGATGCGCCAGACGGCATCGATGGTGCGGTGCGTGGCCGAATCGGTCATCCGTGCATCAAACCACGCCGGCGCGGAGGAGGGAAGCGGCCCGCCCAGCTCCATGCCAGTCAGGTGGCCAGCCAGGTGGCCGGCATCGGAAGCGCTTGGCGATAACATGGTCGTGTGGCCTATCCCGATAGCGTTAACAGGCCCTAGGACGCCGTGCCTTGCATCTCGCGGAGACCCTCGGCGGCCTGTTGCACATCGGCCGGGAAATCCTCGTACTCCATCACCTGCCGGATCTCGATCACTTCGTTGTCCGATCCCGGGCAGCGCCGCGCCCATTCGATGGCTTCTTCGCGCGAATCGACCCGGATCATCCAATAGCCGCCCAGCACTTCCTTGGCCTCGGCGAAGGGACCGTCGGTTACCTTGGATTTGCCGCCATGAAAAGAAACGCGCGCGCCCATCGAGGGCGGGTGCAAGCCGTCCAGCGCAATCAGTACGCCAGCTTCCTGCAGCTCCTGGTTGTACTTCATCATCGAGGCCACCGCATCGGCTTCGGGCATGGTGCCTGGAGCCGCGCTTTCATAGCCCTTTGGGATCATCAGCATCATGAATCGCATGGTGGGTTCCTTGAATCGCGTTAAGGGTTTTGAGGGTAGGAGCGGCGTCCCGCCGCGAGCTTTTTGCCGGAATCATGATGATCTGCTCAAGAGCTCGCGGCGTCCCGCCGCTCCCACGCCTGCCGATCATCCGGTGTCGCATGTTCAGCGGTCGTGCTCGCAATTGATCATCCACGGCACACCAAAGCGATCGGTCGCCATGCCGAAGCGGGCAGCCCAGAAGGTCTTCTCCAACGGCATCTGCACACTGCCACCCTCGGACAGCGCGGCGAAAATGCGATCGGCCTCGGCGATGTTGTCGACGTTCAGCGAAATGGAACAGCCTTTGACGCCTTCGTAGGGATAGGCCGGGTGATTGTCGGACGCCATCAGCGCTTGTCCGTTCACCACCAGCCGGGCATGCATGATCTTGTCGCGGTGATCGGCGGGGATGGAGTCGCAGGCGGGGGAATCGCCGAACGGCATCATCATTTCCAGTGTGCCGCCCAGGCACTGCGCGTAGAACTGGAAGGCCTCTTCGCAGCGACCGTCGAATATCAGGTAGGGGTTGATGATCATCATTTGTTCTCTTGGCGGTATGGAGTGGGTCAGTGCGAGGTGCTGGACCGTTTGTACAAAGGTTGTTGCTCTGGCGATTCGGGAGCGACCGTGTCGCAGAAGTCGCCGGCCTCGAATACCTGGCGGATTTCGATTTCCCGTTCAGCGCCGCCCGTGTTGGGACAGCGCTTGACCCATTCGATCGCTTCTTCGCGCGAGTTGGCCTGGATCAACCAGAAGCCGGCGATCAGCGTCTGGCTATCGGTGAACGGTCCCTCGGTCACGGTGCGCTGATGGCCGTGGAAACGGACCCGTGCGCCGTGGGCGCTGGGATGCAGCCCCTCGGCCGCCAGTAGAACCCCGGCTTTCGCCAAGGCCTGGTTGTAGTGGCACATCTCCGCCAGCAACGTCTTGTCCGGTGCGGCGGAGGCTTCGGCCGGGGTATCGGACTTCAGCAGGATCATGAATCGCATGGGCTGCGCTCTTGAGGAAGGATGTCCAAGCGCGATGCCGGCCGGAAGCGGTGGCCGGATGCGTGCTCTTACCGGTACGACGAACCGGGGGTAGGGAAATCGACAAGGTGGGGGAAAATTTCTTGGCCTGCTTCCCGCGCGGGCCGACGGCTCGAGGCGAGACGGCTACCGCCACGGGTGAGGGTGTGGAGCAACCAACGGCCTCAGGGTTTCCAATGCCGTCACCGTCTCTCGCCACCCCTCCCCGAGGGGAACGGGAATGCGCCAGTCAAGAAAGCTCGCCGTCCGCGGTCGACCTCACGGCACCTCAGCCTCTAAGCGCATCCGCGCGGCGTGCCTTGCTCAGCGAAGCCAGCGCGTTGTCGTAAGACCAGCGGACCAGCTCGGACAGATAGGCGGTGGGCATGCTGGCGACGTCGACGATGGTGATCCAGCGGTAGCGGCCCAGCCAGCGCGCGGGCTTGATGCCCGGGACATCGGTCAGTTCGATGAAGCGCTCCGGGGTGACCTTGACGCTGAAGCGCCATCGCTCGGGCTCGCTGGTCTTGAAGTGAGCAAAGCGTTTGCCTCCCACCGTATAGGTCAGGATGTTGGCGGGTGCTCCATGCAGCGTCGCTTCGGCGCCTGGCAGTCGCCGGCAGAAATCCTTGAGTTGTTCTGTATTCATGGCGGCATCGTAACCGCGTTGAATGGAATCGACACCGCTCTCGAACGGCTCCATCCAACGTTGCACATGCAGCGTCGTGATGGCTGGGTTAACCCCCACTTCACCGGTGTTGAACGACGCCACGCGCAAGGTAATCGGAACTTCACCAAGGAACAGAGAAGGGACTTAACCATGGCCAGAAAAGCGCAAGAGTACGACGCAACGCAGGTCCGCGAGCTACTGCTGCAGGCGCTGGAAACGGAGCGCGGGGGCATCAAGATCTATGAGAACGCGATTCAATGCGCAGTCAATCCGGACCTGAAGAAGGAATGGAACGAGTACCTGCAGGAAACCCGCAAGCATGAAGAAGTGCTGACGCGCGTCTTCGAACTACTGGAAATCGACACCGAGATGACCAGCCCCGGCCGCCAAGTTGTCGCTCACCTGGGCGAGTCCCTGGTGAAGGCGATACAGATGGCCCGCGAAAACGCCGACCCAGCCGCCGCCGAACTGGTGGCGGGCGAATGCGTGGTGCTGGCGGAAACCAAGGATCACCTGAATTGGGAGTTGATCGGCCATATCGCCAACCATGCCAACAGCGATTCGGCCAAGGTGCTGAAGTCCGCCCACGAGGCAGTGGAAAAGGACGAGGACCACCACCTGTACCACACCACCGGTTGGACTCGGGAACTGTGGATCCAGTCGCTCGGTTTCCAGGCGGTACTGCCACCTCCGGAAGAGGTCAAGAACGTCGAATCGAAGATGGGGGCTGCCCGTGCCGAGCAGGCGCGCGATCGCATGATGTAGGCGTGACGTACACCGTAGCCGGATCGTCGACAGCGCCTACGGGCGCTGTCTTCACATGTGATGTGGGTTATTAGGGCCTGTTAACGCTATCGACATTCAAAAGGAGTCGTTCCATGTCTACGTCGCCGAACACCTTCACTCGTTTGGCAAAGGCTGCCTCGAGCTTTACCGGCCGTCCGCTGTGCTTTTCGCTGGCCGTGCTGACCGTGGTGGCTTGGGCAGTCAGCGGGCCGCTGTTCGGGTTCAGCAATACCTGGCAGCTGGTGATCAACACCGGCACGACCATCGTGACGTTCCTGATGGTGTTCCTGATCCAGAACACGCAGAACCGCGACACCGAAGCGATGCACATAAAACTGGATGAACTGATCCGCGTCACCCGCCGCGCCAACAACCAGTTGTTGGATCTGGAGGATATGGAGGAAAAAGATCTCGACGAACTGCGCCGCCATTACGAAGAGATCGCACGCCGGGCGAAGAATGGAAAGAAGAAGGTCACGCCGCATCCGGTGAAGCAGGAAACGGGGAGCCGGGAATAGGAAGCCGGGAATCCATGTGTCCTGATACGGCCTCGCATAGGGTGGGCCCTGGCCCACCGGCGCCATCTTGTCGTTTGTCTGGACAACTCTTCGAAAGATGGTCGCGGCGTTCGGCGCTCGGCATTCTTGAGTTTCTGCCGGATGGTGTCGCGAGCTCGGGGATGGCGATGGTGGGCCGGGGCCCACCCTATGCAGATTCGAACCTCAAAGCCTTCCTATGCCGAGATATAGCCACCGCCGTTGATGTGGATCAGCTGGCCGGTGATGAAGCTGGCGTCCTGGCTGGCCAGGAAGACATACGCCGGCGCGACTTCCGCAGGTTGCCCCGGGCGTTTCAGCAACGTATCCGATCCAAACTCGGCCACCTGCTTGCTATCGAACGATGCCGGAATCAGCGGCGTCCAGATCGGACCCGGTGCTACCGCATTCACCCGGATGTTGCGTTCGGCCAGCGACTGCGCCAACGAAAAGGTCATGGCGTGGATGCCGCCCTTGGTGGAGGCGTAATCCAATAGTGTGCGATGCCCGCGCGCGCCGGTGACAGAGCCGGTGTTGATGATGCAGCCGCCTTCGGGCAGATGTTCCAATGCGGCATCTATCAGGTAGAAGAACGAAAACAGATTGTTTTCGAACGTCTTGCGCACGCGCGCCGGGGTCAGTTCCTCCGCTTCCTCAACCGGATATTGCTGCGCATGGTTGTTCACCAGCACGTCCAAGCCGCCGAGTTTGGAAGCCGTTTTCTCCACGACTTTGCGGCAGTTGGCGGGCGAGGACAGATCGGTGCGCAATATGAGGCAATCGGCGCCTTCGGCTTCCACCAATCGTTGTGTTTCCGCGGCGTCGGTGTCTTCCGACAAGTAGGCGATGGCCACGTTCGCGCCCTCGCGTGCAAAATGCACCGCCACCGCGCGGCCGATACCGCTGTCGCCGCCGGTAATCAGCGCCACCTTGCCGTCCAGCTTGCCGCTGCCGCGATAGTCGTCGCGGATGGTGACCGGTTCCGGATGCATCAACTTCTGGCGGCCGGGCTGCCGGCTCTGTTTCTGCGGCGGATTGACGGGTTTCTTGCTGGCCATGACTTGATCCATCAGCTATCACGTCAGGGAAAATTAAAGGCCGGGACGTTATGCATGCGTGGGCGCGGGATGAACGTGCTCATGTAGAGCGGAGCAGCGCCCCGCGATAGCACCGAATCGAAGGCAATGAGGCCGTCGCAACGGCAGGTGATAGCGAATAGCCGTTACGAGCGAGACTGGCACCCGTTCGAGCAATCAATGCAACAGATTCTCCAGCGCGCCTTCCAGTTCGGGATACTGGAAGGTAAAGCCCTCCGTCGTGGCATGTGTGGGCAGCACGCGCTGGCCGGTCAATAGCAAATCCGACATCTCGCCGAAGATCAGTTTCATCGCAAACGCCGGAGTGGACAGTCGCGCCGGGCGGTGCAGCACGCGTCCCAGCATCTGCGCGAATTCGCGCTGGATAACCGGTTGGGGCGCAGTGCCATTGTAGGCACCACCTGCGGCGTCGTTTCCCAGTAGCCACTCGATCAGGCAGACCAGGTCGGCGCGATGTATCCAGCTCAACCATTGCCGGCCGTCGCCGATAGGGCCGCCCAGGCCCAACTTGAAGGGCGGTAGCAGCTTGGCCAGCGCACCGCCGTCGGCGCCCAACACGATACCGGTGCGCAAGCGGCAAACCCGCACGCCCAGGACTTCGGCTTCCAGTGCTGCGGTTTCCCAATCGCGGCACAACTGGGAAGCGAAGTCGTCGCCGGCAGTGGCTGACTCATCCAGCGGCGTATCGTTGCGCGGTCCGTAGTAACCCACCGCGGAACCGGACACCAGCACGCGCGGCCGAACCACCTGCGTGGCCATCCACGTCACCAGCCGGCGGGTGGTCTCAAGCCGGGATTCGCGGATCAGCTGCTTGCGCCGCGCATTCCAGCGGCCTTCCATCAACGGCTCCCCCGCCAGGTTGACTACCGCTTCCACATCGAACGCTTCGCCGATGTCGCTCAGTACACGAACCGCGGGCAACAGCTTCGCTGTGCGCTCCGGGTGGCGTGTTACCACGCTGAGCGTATGGCCGACCTGCAAAAGCCGGTGGCACAGCGCCCGCCCGATAAAGCCGGAACCGCCGGTAATCAGCACATGCATGGGCATTATCTTTGCTGGGGAGCGGCAGTGTACGCCTCGCCATGCATTGCGCATGTGGAACGGATCGTCTGCGATGCACCGGGGTTATCCACTATTAAAGCTGAGAAAATCGCGAGGGACCGATTTACCCCGCCAGTTGTGCCGAATTGAAGCATTCGCATGCCGCGAGGGCTATCGGAGCCACGCGGCAGGATGACGGCACAGGAGGAATCGCGCATCCTGTGCATTGCAATTCCGAATGCCGGCCTACATGTGTTCCGTCAACGCGGCAACTTGCCTGAAATGGGGCCCGAAGATGGACCCGGTGATGGCCAGAAGATGGCACTGCCCGATTGGCTGACTCGATGAGTCCCAATTCGTGTACTACGATTTCGTATTCAACCGTGAGGACATAAGCATGGAATTGGGAATGATCGGCCTGGGACGCATGGGCGCCAACATGGCGGAGCGGTTGACGAAAGGCGGGCATCGCGTCGCCGGTTTCGACCCAGGCGTGGCCGCGCGCGAGGCGGCGGCTACGCGTGGCATCCATCCTGCGGCTTCGCTGGCGGAACTGATCGATACGCTGCCGGCACCGCGCGTGCTCTGGATGATGGTGCCGGCAGGACACATCGTCGACGAAACCCTGGCAGCGCTGCTGCCGCTGCTGTCGCCGGGCGATACCGTGGTGGACGGTGGCAATTCCTTCTACAAGGATACGGTGCGGCGCAGCGCGCAATTGGCGGAAAGCGGCGTGCATTATGTGGATTGCGGTACCAGCGGTGGCGTATGGGGATTGGCCGAAGGCTACAGCCTGATGATCGGCGGCGAAGCCGCCACGGTCGAGCGTCTGCAGCCGATCTTTGCGACATTGGCGCCAGCGGCAGACAAGGGCTGGGGCCGTGTGGGGCCGAGCGGCGCGGGTCATTTCGCCAAGATGGTCCATAACGGTATCGAATACGGAATGATGCAGGCGTACGCCGAAGGCTTTTCCATACTCCAGCACAAGACAGAGTTCGGTCTGGATCTGCATCAGATCGCCGATATCTGGCGCGACGGTAGCGTGGTGCGGTCGTGGCTGTTGGATCTGACCGCGGATGCATTGAAGAAAAATCCGAGCATGGCGGGTATCGCGCCCTACGTGGAAGACTCCGGCGAAGGCCGCTGGACCGTGGCCGAAGCGATCGACCTGGATGTCGCGGCGCCGGTCATCACGCTGTCCTTGATGGAGCGTCTGCGATCGCGCGACGATGATTCCTTTGTGGACAAACTGCTGGCCGCGATGCGCAACGAATTCGGTGGGCACCGCATCAAGACGGATTAGGACAACCAAACCCTAATCTATCCTTGTAGGAGCGACGTAAGTCGCGATGAGGCTTTACCCGTAAAAGCTTCATCGCGACTTACGTCGCTCCTACATTTCAGGAAAGAAGACGAATCACCGAAATTTAGCGGGCATCCTGTTAGATTCCGCGTCCCACGCAGGAGCGGAACGCATGAAGATCATGATGGTATTGACGTCGCACGATAGCCTGGGCGACACCGGCAAGAAGACCGGGTTCTGGCTGGAGGAATTCGCCGCGCCGTACTACGTATTCAAGGACGCCGGCGCGCAGATCGTGCTGGTATCCCCCAAGGGTGGCCAGCCGCCTTTGGATCCCAAGAGCGATGCCCCCGATGCGCAGACCGCCGCCACGGTGCGTTTCAATGGCGATGCCGATGCCATCGCCGCATTGGCGCAGACACAGAAGCTGGCCGATGCGATCGACGAAGACATCAACGCGGTGTTCTATCCCGGCGGTCACGGCCCCATGTGGGATTTGAGCGAGGACGAGCATTCCATTGGCTTGATCGAAAAGACGTTCGCGGCCGGCAAGCCGGTGGGCGCCGTCTGCCATGGACCGGGAGCTCTGCGCCACGCCAAGGGTGCGCTCGGCGAGCCGCTGGTGAAAGGCAAACAGGTGACGGGCTTCAGCAATAGCGAAGAAGCGGCGGTAGGCCTGACCGACGTCGTGCCGTTTTCGTTGGAAGACATGCTGAAAGCCAATGGCGGCCAGTACACCTGCGGCGCCGATTGGCAGAGCCATGTCGTTACCGATGGCTACTTGGTAACTGGGCAGAACCCCGCTTCGTCGGAAGACGCCGCGCGCGCGATATTGGCGTTGCTGGAGTAATTTCGTAGAGCGAAGCTGCGCCTCGCGATAGTGCCGAGTCAGTAGCAACGAGGCCGTCGCAACGGCGAGAGGCAATGAATACTCGCAAGGAACTTGTTCGTAGAGCGAAGTTTGCCTCGCCGCTCTAAATGCCGCGTGTGCGGACCGAAGAGCAGCCGAGCCCCAAGGGGATGCAAGCACAAGCTCGGCTCTACGAGAGGCGCAGCTCCGCTCTACGACACTCCGGCTCTACGACATCGCGTTCACAGGCGCTTACGCGGACCCAGGTAAGTTGGCCGGCGGGAGGCAACGAGCGGCAGTCATGAAAGAGGTTCCCCAACTCGTGTATACCCAACAGGAAGACCTAGAACGTCTTGAAGCACGCATCGTCGAACTTCCGGATGAAGCCGTTGTGCGAATCCAATTGCGGGACGGACAGCAAGTCGAAGGTGTGGTGACGGTCCGGCCCAGCATGCAGGTATTCCGTAATGCGGAAGGGGTGGAAGGTTTCAATGCCGTGGTGCGTATCGACGATCGGCAAAACCCTGCGCGATCCTACTACCTGTGGATGGACCAGATCAGCGAAATTCTGCGGCTGGGTTCCGATTGATCCCGTGCCTTTCAGTTACGTGATCTTCAACGACCGTGATGTCCTCGCTGCCTTCCGCCGATATTCGCTGCCCGTACTGTGGCGAGGACATCACGGTCGTCATCGACAACTCCATGGGCGAGCACCAGCAGTACACCGAAGACTGCCATGTCTGCTGCAAGCCCATCATCATCAATGTTGAGCTGGATGAGGAGGGTGTGCCGCAAGTTAGTGCGCACAGCGAAGACGACACCTGACGCAGCTATTAGTGGCCTGGGCTGGTAACGTCCTGGTCCGGGTAATCCTTCTCCGGGTCACGTTCGTTGCGGCTATCGGTATGGTCCGGTTGATCGGGCTCTTTTCGCTTGGCTTTCTCGTTCCGATATTTGTCTGGCGTATTCGGCGGTTGCTGCTCACTGTGGCGGGTCTTCATGGGTACTCCTCTCAGCGGCGCCCTCGCGCTCGGTTTCCAAGCCTGATCTTCCCCTGCGGAAGTCCACCCAATGTATTCGGGCGGGTGTCATTGCCACGCGAAAGCCGGCGTTCATCGGATTGACACGCTTTTTGCAGACACGCTTCTAACCTGCATATCCAGCCTTCGCTGGAGCTGCATATGCTCAAGCAGAAAATGGCCTTGCTCGGAAAGGGCTTGATCGCCGGTTTGGTGCTGGCATTGCCGGGTTGCGCTCAACGTCCCGGCGCGGTGATCGAAACCGGTCCGCAACCGGTGCTACCGGCCCCGGACAGGCAGCGAATTCCAGAGGTGAATATCGCCCCGGCGGTTGGATGGCCGGAAGGCACGGCGCCGACGCCCGCGGCCGGTTGGGCGGTGACACCCTTCGCCAAAGGTCTGGAGCATCCGCGTTGGCTCTATGTGCTGCCCAACGGCGATGTGTTGGTGGCGGAGACCAATGCGCCGCCCAAGCCGGCCGAGAAGGGTTTGCGTGCCTGGTTCATGAAGCGTGCGATGAAGAAGGCCGGTGCTGGCGTTCCCAGCGCGAACCGCATCACTTTGCTGCGCGACGCGGATGGCGACGGTATCGCTGAAACCCGCAGCGTGCTTCTGCAGAATCTATTCTCGCCATTCGGTATGGCGCTGGTGGGCGACCAACTGTACGTCGCCAACGCCGATGCGGTGGTGCGGTTTCCCTATCGCGAGGGAGACCGCAGCATCAGCGCCGCGCCAGTGAAGGTCGCCGATCTGCCTGGCGGTCCCATCAACCATCACTGGACCAAGAGCCTGGTCGCCAGTGCCGATGGCAAGCGCTTGTATGTGGGCGTGGGTTCGAACAGCAACGTTGGCGAGAAAGGCATGGAGAACGAAGTCGAACGCGCGGCGGTGCTGGAAATCGATATCGCCAGCGGCCATCGTCGTGTTTTCGCATCGGGGTTGCGCAACCCGGTAGGCTTGGCGTGGGAACCGCAAACGGGAGTGCTGTTCGCGGTCGTCAACGAGCGCGACGAGATAGGCGATCACCTGGTGCCTGACTATCTGACTTCGGTGCGGGAAGGCGCGTTCTATGGCTGGCCCTACAGCTACTACGGCCAGAACGTGGACCAGCGGATAAAGCCGCCGCGCCCCGATCTGGTCGCCCAGGCGGTCGCGCCCGACTACGCGCTTGGCGCGCATGTCGCCGCCTTGGGCTTGGCGTTCTACACCGGTGAACTTTTTCCGGAGCGATATCGGGGAGGCGCCTTTATCGGCCTGCACGGTTCCTGGAACCGCAGCAATCCCGTCGGCTACAGGGTAGTGTTCGTACCGTTCGCGGCGGGCCGTCCGCAGGGCCAAATCGAGGACGTGCTGACAGGGTTCCTGGACGGCGAAGGCAATGCGCGTGGTCGTCCGGTCGGTGTGGTCGTGGACAAGGCGGGCGCCCTTTTGGTGGCCGATGACGTCGGCAATGTCGTTTGGCGGGTGACGCCGAAATAGGGCGATCCAAGCAATCCGGGGTGTAAGCGCCATGACACTTTCGGCGGGCGTATGCTCACCGCGTTCGATCGAACCTTGGGGGAGTCAAGATGAGAAACGATCCGGTATCCGCACGTCCGAAGAGCTTCTGGGTCATCGCCATCGCAGCGCTGCTGTGGAACCTGCTGGGTGTGGCGATATTTTTCCTGCAGGTGAGCGCTACGCCGGAAACACTGGCGGCCATGCCCGCCGAGCAGCGCCAAATCTACGAGGCGACGCCGGTGTGGCTGAACATCGCATTCGCGGTTGCGGTTTTTGGCGGTGTGCTGGGTGCATTGGGATTGCTGCTGAAGAAACGTTGGGCGGTCACGTTCTTCCTGATTTCGTTGCTGGCTTTGCTGGTGCAGGTCGTGGGTGCCTACGCCGTTACGCCGATGTGGCAGGTACACGGGCCGGCAAGCCTGGTGATGCCGGTCCTATTGGTGGCTATCGCGTTGTTGCTGTGGGTGTATTCGCGGAAGGCGACGATACGGGGCTGGTTGGATTAGGTTGGTTGGATTAGGGCAGCGACGTTCGGCGTAGGATGGGTCGAGCGCAGCGACACCCATCAGTCCAGGTAGCGCAATGAAAGCGATGGGTGTCGCTGCGCTCGATCCATCCTACGTTTAAGCGTTTCAGCGTGCGCACGGCGCACGCTACGGCTACACCTCAGCCTGTTCCAGATCCACGCCGATGAACCCGCCGGACTGGCGCCGCCACAACGCTGCATACAGGCCATCGCGTTGCAGCAACTCCTCGTGGCTGCCCGCCTCGATGATCCGGCCTTCATCCATTACCACCAACCGGTCCAGTACCGCGATCGTGGACAATCGATGGGCGATGGCGATGACCGTCTTGCCTTCCATCAGCGTGTACAGCTGTTCCTGGATGGCGGACTCGACTTCCGAATCCAATGCCGACGTCGCCTCGTCCAGCACCAGGATCGGCGCATCCTTCAGCAATACGCGTGCGATGGCGATACGTTGGCGCTGCCCGCCCGATAGCTTCACGCCGCGTTCGCCCACCTGGGTGTCGTAGCCGACGCGGCCCTTGGCGTCGGTCAGCATGGTAATGAACTCGTCCGCATGGGCACGTTGTGCCGCTTGCACGATTTCGGCGTCGTCCGCATCCGGGCGACCGTAGCGGATGTTGTCGCGGATGGACCGGTGCAGCAGCGACGTATCCTGGGTGACCATGCCGATGTTCCGGCGCAGCGATTCCTGCGTGACCTTGGCGATATCCTGCCCGTCGATCAGGATGCGGCCGGCCTCGGGGTCGTAGAAGCGCAGCAGCAGGTTCACCAAGGTGGACTTGCCCGCGCCGGAGCGACCGACAATGCCGACTTTTTCGCCGGGCTTGATCGTCAGGGTCAGGTCTTCGATCACCCTGGCTTTCCGGCCGTAATGGAAATGCAGATGATCGAAGCGGATTTCGCCGTGTTGCACCGTCAGTTCTTTCGCGTCGGGCACATCGGCGATAGCCAGCGGCTGGGCGATAGTGCCGATGCCATCCTGCACGGTGCCGATATTCTCGAACAACCCGGCCACTTCCCAGAGGATCCAATCGGACATCGAACGGATTCGCATCGACAGCGCGATCGCCACGGCAATGGCGCCCAGCGTGATGGACGATTGCAGCCATGCCCAGATCGCGATGCCGGCGACGCCAGCCAGCAACAGCGCATTCAGGCTATGCAGGCTGACGGTCAGTTGCGTCACCAGGCGCATCTGCCCGTGCACGGTTTGCATGAACTCGTCCATCGCCCCACGTGCATAGTCCTGTTCGCGCATGGTGTGGGCAAACAATTTGATGGTCTGGATATTGGTATAGCTGTCGACGATGCGGCCGGTCATCTGCGCGCGGGCGTCGGACTGCGCCATCGACACGCGCTGCAGGCGCGGTACGAAATAGAACAGGATCAGCAGATAACCCACCAGCCATAGCGCCAGCGGCAGGGTCAGCCACATGTCGGCGCGGCCTACCAGCACCACGGTGCCGACGAAATAGACGATGACGTAGACGAACACGTCCATCAGCTTCATCACGGTCTCCCGCAACGACAGCGCCGTCTGCATGACCTTCTGCGAGATGCGCCCGGCGAATTCGTCCTGGAAAAACGACACGCTCTGGCGCAGCAGATACCGGTGCGACAACCAGCGCGCGATCATCGGATAGTTGCCGAAGATGGTCTGGTGGATGATCAGCGATTGCACCAGCACCAGCAGGGGGTAGACCAGCACCACCAATACGGCCATGCCCAGCAGCTGGCCGCCATGAGTTGCCATGAATCTCGACCGATCCGCCTTGCCCAACCAGTCGACCAGCTGGCCCATGAAGTCGAAGAAGGTGATCTCCAGCACCGAGATGGCGGCTGTCAGTACCGACATCGCCAGCAGCCAGGGCAGCAGCGGCCGCGAATAATGCAGCAGGAAAGGGATCAACCCCCGCGGCGGAGTAGTCGGTTCGCCCTTGGGATAGGGGTCGATCCGTTGTTCGAAGAATCGGAACATGCGTAAACCTGATGATGAGGCGCGCCGAACGCGCCATGGGGAAAGTCTGTGCGGGTCTCGTGCCACATGGGCGCCAGCAAAGACAGAAGCAACCGCGGATCGCTCAGCCGCTGGGATATGGCCACGCCGCGCGTGCCTGCCGCAACGCGTGCCCCAGCCAAGCCAGTTGATCCAGCATGGTGGTGGCCGCCGCGGCACATGCATCAGCGTTCTGCGGCTGTCCTTGTGTATCGAAAATATTCCATGCCATCGGAAAGCTCACCGTATTGCGCACCGTCACCGCATGCAGGCCGGCGAAAACTTGCCGCAACTGCTCCACCGCCCGCGAACCGCCGCTCATGCCGCCATACGACACAAAGGCGATGGGCTTGGCCTGCCAGTGCGCATGAACAGAATCGATCAAGTGTTTCAACGCGGCGGGATAGCCGTAATTGTACTCCGGCACCACCACCACGAAAGCGTCCGCGCGCCAGATGCGTTGCTGCAGGTTGACCAGGTCGGGACTGGGTGCGCCGCCATGGCGCGCAGGCAGCGCCAGCACCGCGGGGTCGATGCTGTCGACTTCGTAATCCTTGCGACGATCGATCCGGGCCCGGATCCAATTGGCGACCGTGTCGCAGAACCTGCCTTCGCGGGTGCTGCCGTAGATCAGGGCGAGGTGGAGCTTGGGAGTCATCGAGGTCGTCGGTTGCCAATGATTGCCGCACAGGTTAAAACCTCAACTAATATTGAGGTCAAGCTGATCGAGGTTATTGGTGATGGCTGGAAAGGCACATGCAAAGGTGGAAATGGAATTGACCGTAGGCGAGGTGGCGGCGCGGGCCGGCGTGGCGGTATCCACATTGCACTTCTACGAAGCCAAGGGTCTGATTCGCAGCTGGCGCAACGCCGGCAATCAGCGCCGCTATCCGCGAGAGGTACTGCGGCGGGTGGCGGTGATCAAAGTGGCCCAGCGCACCGGAATCCCACTGGCGGAAATCCAGAAGGCATTGTCATCGTTGCCGGAAGGGCGCACGCCGACGGCGGCCGACTGGAAGCGCCTGTCGTCGCGCTGGCGTGCGGATCTGGACGAACGTATTACGCGTTTGACCCAGCTGCGGGATGACATGGATAGCTGCATCGGTTGTGGTTGTTTGTCGTTGAAGGTTTGTCCGTTGCGGAATCCTTGGGATGAATTGGGCGAGGAGGGCCCTGGCGCCCGATTGCTGGAGCCGTAGCTTTCTGCTCGCGACCGGGAGCACGTAGCGTGCGCCGTGCGCACGACTTGGTGTCCAAGTGCTTCGGATCACTTAGCTCTCGGCGCTGGAGCGGACGCCCTACCGAAACTGATGGTCTACGCGCTGCCGCGGGCGTCACTTTCTTTGCTTGTGCAAAGAAAGTAACCAAAGAAAGCACACCCCTGGCAGCGCGCCCCTTCGGGGTACGTGTCGCCGGTGGGAATTTTCGGAAGGCACATCCATGTGCCTGCCGAAAACGCC
>CBFGZY010000015.1:0-64136 GCA_965653375.1 uncultured Pseudoxanthomonas sp. | reverse complement strand
CAAAAAAGCGCGGTATCGGCGATTCGTTGTCGCCCGCCGTTGCGACGGCCTCATTGCAACTGACTCGGCGCTAGCGCGAGGCGCAGCTCCGCTCTACAAAAAAGCGGGGTATCGGCGATTCATTATCGCCCGCCGTTGCGACGGCCTCATTGCAACTGACTCGGCGCTAGCGCGGGGCGCAGCTCCGCTCTCCGTGGTGAATCACCAAACCAGATCGTCAGGCACTTGGTACTGGGGATCGGAGTATGGATCGTCTTCCGCCGGCGCGTTGGGGTCGACCTTCAGCGCGACGCACGGCGCGAACACCGACTCGGTTTCGGCGAGTACCGCCGCGGTTACCAATAGGTAGCGTCCGTTCTGCTGAACTACGCCCAGCTCACCGGCGTTGAGGGCTTTCAACTGCGCTTCGTTGACATAGATGCGCTTGATCTTTCCGCCATAAGGGAAGTGACGCGCGATCTCCGCCTCCGGATCGTTCAAGGCCTTGTCCTTCAGCAGCGTCTCCAGCTGGGCCTTGGCCTCGCGGCGCTTTCGCGCTTCTTCCTGCTTCAGCCGCTCGGCTTCGATACGCTCGTCTTTTTCTCTCTGCGCACGGATGGCATATGCCTTGGCAAGGTCGATCTCTTCGCGGGTACGCGCCGGTTTGCCGCCGGGATTTTGCGAAGAATGCCGTTGGCCCGCACCGCGGTCGTTGCCAGGTTTGCGCGAATCGGCGCGATGGCCGGACCTGGGCGGCTGATTCCGGTCTGGCCGGCGGTCGGAATTGCCGCCGGGCTTATGTTCGGACTTGCGCTCGGACTTCCGTTCGGGCGCTCGCTCGGGTTTACGTTCGGGCTTGGGAACAGGCTTGAAGCCCAGACCGAGAAGTTGGTCGCGTAGAGAATCGCTCATTGCATGCTTTCGTAATGTGGAACCGGTGCGCACATCCTTCGTGCGCGACCCAGCGTATCAATAATGCGGCGGTGGCGGTTCGTCCACCGGATCGGCGTACAGCTCGGTGCGAACCTTGCGCAGGTCCGACAGCATATGCCGCAACAGTTCGGCGGTGCGGCTGCCCTCCGCGCGCGCTTCGGCCAAGGCTTCGCTCAGCTCCATGAGCGCGTGCTCCTGGAACGCCAACCGGGTTTCCAATTCCACCAGGCGCTGCTCCAGCGCGCTGTCCAAGGGACCGCTGTCCATAGGCTTGCTACCTGGCAGAAGGTCACCCTGCATGGACGGAACGACCTCGGCCAATACCGTAGTAAGCGATGCCTGCAGCCTCCACTTCGGCGGGTTCGTAGATATTGCGACCGTCGAAGATCACCGCGTCCTTCAACGCTGTCTGCAGGCGGCCAAAGTCCGGGCTGCGGAACTGCTTCCATTCGGTCACTACCACCAGCGCATCGGCATCCTGCAAGGCGGAGGCTTCCGAATCGCACAGCACCAGATCGTCGCGTTCGCCAAAGATGCGGCGCGCTTCGTGCATCGCTTCGGGGTCGAACGCGCGCACCTTGGCGCCCGCTTCCCACAGTTCCTTCAGCAGACGGCGGCTGGAGGCTTCACGCATGTCGTCGGTATTGGGCTTGAACGCCAAACCCCACACCGCGAACGTCTTGCCGCGCACGCCTTCGTCTTCGCCGCGGTCGTAGTGACGTTGGATCAGCTCGAACAAATGTCCCTTCTGGAGGTCGTTGACCGCTTCCACCGCGTCCAGCAATGCCGGCTGATAGCCGTGCTGTTGAGCGGTGCGGGCCAAAGCCTGCACGTCCTTGGGAAAACAGGAACCACCGTAACCGGCACCGGGATAGATGAAGTGCCAGCCGATGCGCGGGTCCGAGCCGATGCCCTGGCGCACGTGTTCGATATCGGCACCGACACGCTCGGCGATGTTGGCGATCTCGTTCATGAAACTGATCTTGGTCGCCAACATGGCGTTGGCGGCGTACTTGGTCAGTTCGGCCGAACGCACGTCCATGGCCACGATGCGTTCGTGATTGCGGTTGAACGGTGCATACAGGCGCTTGAGCTTTTCGACGGCGGCGGGATCGCGCGCGCCAATGACAATGCGGTCGGGACGCATGCAGTCGTTGACCGCATTGCCCTCTTTCAGGAACTCCGGATTGGAGACGACCTGGAATGCCACGTCGGCGCCCCGTGTCTTGAGCTCCGCGGCGATGGCCGCCTGCACCTTGTCGGCGGTACCGACCGGCACGGTGGATTTGTTCACCACCACGGCCGGACGCTGGATGTGCTGGCCGATGGTGCGAGCGACGGCCAGCACGTACTTCAGATCCGCGCTGCCGTCTTCGTCCGGCGGCGTACCCACCGCGATGAAAACCACTTCGCCGTGAACGATGGCCTGCGCGGCATCGGTGGTGAAACGCAACCGTCCGGCCGCGTGGTTGCTCACCACCATGGGCTTCAGACCCGGTTCGTAGATCGGTATCACGCCGCGATTCAAACCTTCGACCTTGGCCGCATCGATATCTACGCAAATGACCTCATGGCCCACTTCCGCCAGGCAAGTGCCCGTGACCAACCCGACATAACCTGTGCCAAAGATCGTTACCCGCATCGTGCGCTCCTATGGTTTATGGATTAATACGACATATCGATTACTGCAGGATGCCCATCAGCTCGACGTCGAACGTCAGCGTGGCATCGGGACCGATCACGCCGCCCGGTGCGCCATTGGGGCCGTATCCCAGGTCCGAAGGAATCCAGAACCGATACTTGGCGCCCACGGGCATCAGCGAAACGCCCTCGGTCCAGCCAGGGATGACCTGGTTCAGTCCGAACTCGGCAGGCTGTCCACGCTCGTAGGAGCTGTCGAACTGCGTGCCATTCAACAAGGTGCCCACGTAGTTGACGCGAACGCGGCTGTTGGGCATCGGACGGGTGCCGTTGCCTTCGCGCAATACCATGTACTGCAGGCCCGACGGGGTGGTGATCACGCCCTTCTTGGTCTTGTTTTCAGCCAGGAACTTGGCGCCTTCATCGCGGTTGCGCTGGCCGGCTGCGCCCTGGCGCTTGGTCAGGTAGGCCTTCATTTCCTCTTTCGCCTGCTCGGCCGTCAGCAACGGTGTACCGCCGGAAGTGGCCGTGCGCAACGCTTGCGCCAATACCGCGGTGTCGATCTCATCCTTGAACGGCATCAAGGACTGGCCAACCACGTAGGTACCGAGGAACAAGCCGACCTTGCTCTTGTCCACCGCAGGCGGCTTGCTGCCCGGCGGCATGCCGGGAACCTGCGCGCCCTCGGCCGCGGCCAGGTTCATGCGTAGCGCCTGATCGGTCGCTTGTGCCTCCGCTTCGCTGATCAAGGGCGGCTTGCCTTGGAAGGTGTTGTTGAGCGCGCGCTCGAACGCGGCAACGTCCAGGAAAGGACCGACCGGCTGCAACGAGGTACCCACATCCACGCCGATCGCGTAGCTCACTTTGTCCCGCTCTGTCGTGAGCGTCGTCTTTTCCTGTGCTGACAAATTGCCTCCCAATACCGAAACCGTGATTGCCACCAACGCGGCAGCGCCGCGAACCGACCGCTTCATCCTTCGCTCCTCAGAGAAAATCCACCGTCACCGACGGCGTGAATTCTTATTGTCGCACGCGACGCATCCCATGCGGCCTGGATCATTTGGCCGGCTTTGTGCGCTTGAGCTCGCTTTCGATAGCTGCGAGCAGCGCGGGATCATCAGGCTTGACCTTGCTGGAGAAGTTGGCGACGACGCGGCCGTCGCGAGAGATCAGATACTTATGAAAATTCCATCCCGGCGTCACGCCGGTCGCTTGAGTCAGTGAACGATACAACGGCGTTGTTTGTTCGCCTTTCACATGCACTTTTTCGAACATCGGAAATTTCACCCCATACGTCAGCGTGCAGAACTCCTTGATCTGCTCTTCGCTGCCCGGCTCCTGGCCCATGAAATCGTTGGAAGGAAAGCCCAGTACCGAAAAGCCCTTGCCGGCATATTTGCGCTGCAGCGCTTCCAGGCCCTCGTATTGGGGGGTGAAGCCGCATTTGCTGGCCGTGTTCACCACCAACAGCACCTGCCCGCCATAACTCTCCTTCAGGTTCACGGGGGCCTTACCCGCCAACGGGCGGTAGCTGACGTCCAGTATTCCGGCCGCCAAAGCCGATGCCGCCACTGCGAATAAGGCAGTCAAACTCAATGTTTTCAATAGGTTGGATCGCATAACCGGGTTCCGGACAGGGGTTGAGCCAAGTATGCCTTCAGTTGGGTGACAAAAACCCACAACCCATATTGACGGCCTGTGTTTCGGTGTTATAGTTACATACAACACCACTCACCCAGTAAAGGGGGGTACGCGATGAACCAGAAACATTCCAACTCTCTCTCCAGCCTGACCGCCGGTGGCGCATTGCTACTGATAGGACTGCTGTCCAGCGGCTCCAGCGCTCGCCTTCCCACGGTTCTTAGCGCCGTCCCCTTGGCCGAAGCCATTGAAGCCGAAACCCTGCAGGCTGCCGAAGAGGCCGCCGGCAAGCGCTCGCACAAACGCCGTTCGCGCGCTTCGCTGTCGATGCCCTACTTCTCCTTTGCGCAGTCGCTGCGTCCCCGGGGCTAAGCCATGACTTCCATCCAATGGAGCGATGGCGCTCCGATCTACCGCCAGCTGAAGGATCGCGTTATCGCGATGATGCTGGACGGACTGTTGAAGCCGGGTGATGCCTTGCCCTCGGTGCGCCAGGTGGCGGCCGAGTACCAGTTGAACCCGATCACGGTCTCGCGCGCATACCAGGAACTGGCCGATGAAGCCCTGGTCGAGAAGCGCAGAGGCCTGGGCATGTTCGTCACCGAAGAGGCGTCCAAGAAACTCCTCCGCAGCGAGCGCGAGCGCTTCCTGCACGACGAATGGCCGGCGGTGGCCGAGCGCATCGAGCGCCTGGGCCTGTCGATGGAAGAATTGTTGCAATCAAAGGGGAGTAAATGATGAGCGCCGTGATTCCTGAGGGAATGACCTCTGAAACCGTGGTCTCCGGCCACGGCTTGCGTAAAGCTTATAGAAGCAAGCTTGCGCTCAACGACACCAGCTTCGACATCGAAGCCGGCAAGATCATCGGCCTGATAGGCCCCAATGGCGCCGGCAAGACCACGGCGTTGAAGGCGATCCTGGGGCTGATCCCGTTCGAGGGCCAGCTGAAGGTGTTGGGGCTGGATCCGCGCAAGGACCGCGATGAGCTGATGAAGGATGTCTGCTTCATCGCCGACGTGGCCGTGCTGCCGCGCTGGATGCGGGTGAAGGAAGCCATCGACTTTGTAGGCGGCGTGCACCCCCGCTTCGACCGCGCCAAGTGCGAGCGCTTCATCGCCAACACCCAGCTCAAGCCCAATCTGCGCGTGCGCGAAATGTCCAAGGGCATGATCGTGCAACTGCATCTGGCCCTGGTAATGGCGATCGACGCCAAACTGCTGGTGCTGGACGAGCCCACCCTGGGCCTGGACATCCTGTATCGCAAGCAGTTCTACCAGCGTCTGCTGGAAGACTATTTCGACGAACAGAAAACCATCATCGTCACCACCCACCAGGTGGAAGAGATCGAACACATCCTGACCGACGTGATGTTCATCCGCGATGGCCGGATCGTGCTGACTTCCACGATGGAAGACGTGGCCGAGCGTTACACGGAAGTCCTGGCATCGGCCGACAAAGCCGACGCCGCGCGCGCCCTGAAGCCCATCGACGAGCGCGCCCTGCCCTTCGGCAAGGTCGTGCTGCTGTTCGACGGCGCGCCCAAGGAACAGCTCGAAACCCTGGGCGAGATCCGCACCCCCGGCTTGGCTGACTTGTTCGTGGCCATCATGAAAGGAACCTACGCATGAACGCCGTCACCAACCACAAAATCAATACGTTCAAGTGGCTGCTGAAACGCGAATTCTGGGAAAACCGTGGCGGGTTCCTGTGGGCGCCACTGATTGCCGGCGCCATCTTCTCGTTCCTTTATTTGCTGATGGCGGTCATCGGCAGCATCGCCGGCCGCAAATCGATGGGCGAAAACGGGTTCGTGATCAACGGAAGCTCCGAAGAGGTCTCCAAGGCCGTCGGCGCATTCGGTGATGGCGTGCTGCTGGCAGGTGTGTTGTTGGCCTGCGTAGTGCTGGCGTTCGTGGTGTTTTTCTACGCACTGGGCTCGCTTTACGACGACCGCCGCGACCGCAGCGTGCTGTTCTGGAAATCGCTGCCGGTATCCGATGCCAAGATGGTTCTCTCGAAGACGCTCTGGGCGTTGGTGCTGGCGCCCATCGCGGCGGTGGCGATCGGTATCGTGATTGGCCTGGTGCTATGGATCATCTCCGCACTGACCTTGACGGTGAATGGCCTGGGTGCAGGCACCGCGGTGTTCACCGACTCGCATCCGGTCCGCATCATCGGCGGCGTGCTGAGTTCGCTGCCCGTCTACATCATGTGGGCGCTGCCGACGATCGGTTGGCTGATGCTGTGCTCGGCCTGGGCGCGCAGCAAGCCGTTCCTGTGGGCTGTCCTGCTGCCGGTGCTGACCAGCGTCATCGCGAGCATGACCTCGATCCTGCCCGGCTTCGATGTCCGCCACGATCTGGTTTGGTACACGCTGGTTTACCGCGGCTTGCTGAGCGTGGTGCCGGGCGCCTGGTATCCGACGATCAGTCATAACCAGGCCGATCCGAACGTCGACATCGAGACTCCCGACCAGTTGGCCAACGCGATCGACCTCACCACCAGCTGGCAGGCGTTCGCGACCGTGGATTTGTGGATTGGCGTGGTGTTCGGCGTGGCCTGCCTGGCGGGTGCCATCTATCTGCGCCGCTGGCGCGAGCTGGCTGACTGATGCCCTTCAACCGACGTCTTGGAGAACCCTCATGAGAATCCTCCTTACGACGGCCCTCGCCCTGCTCGTGCTGCCGCTGGGCGCGCAGGCCGGCACGACAGGCAGCGAAGTCAGCCAGGAGCTGGCCGAAGCGCGCCGCGAGGTGAGGACCGACCTGAGCAAGGCCCGCGCCGAGCTGGATACCGAAAACCTCGAAGTCGGCAACAGCTTCCATTTTGGAAAGGACGGCAAAAGAAAACCGTCCAGCGACAACACGCTGCCGAAAGCGGAAATCACCCCGGGTGGCGATTTCCTGATCGAAGGCAAGGCCGTGGCCATAGATGCTAAGCAGCGCCAGCAACTGCTCAGCTATCGCGGCCTGGTCGTCGATATCGCCAAGGACGGCATCGAGGCGGGCGAAACGGCGGCAATGGCCACCATCGAGGCGGCCGACGTCTCGATGTTCCGCCTAATCGTGGGAGGCCTGTCCGGAAGTCTCGAACGACGCATCGAGCGCACGGTCAAGCAGCATATCGAGCCGATGGTGCGACAGATCTGCCGGCGCTTGCCCGAGGTACTGGCGTCCCAGCAGCAACTGTCCGCCAGCCTGCCGGAATTTCGGCCTTACGCCACGCTCGAGCCAGACGACGTCGAGGACTGCGAGAGCGACGTCCGCAACGAATTCGCCGCGCGCTAACGCCCGAGCAGTCGCTGGTCTTTCTCGACTGCCGTCGGCTCTCCTCAAGATCCGCAAACCAAGGAGCTTCCCATGACTTTCCTCTCCGCCTCGATGCGCACCGCGTGCCTGGTTTGCGTCGTGCTACTGAGCGCATGCCAGCCCGAACAAGACAAAAAAGATGCCGCCGCACCGGCTACCGGCATCGTTGCCAAAGTGCAGCAAGGCATCGAGCAAGGTTTGGGCGAAGCCGACAAAGGCCTGCAGGAAGCACGCAAGGAAATCGACACTGCGCGGCAAAAGCTGGCTACCGAAGACTTGTCGCTCAATCGTCGCGGTGCAGAGCAGCTTCCCAAGGCGCTCATCACGCCCCAAGGCGAGTTGTTGATCGACGACAAACCCGTGGCCACCACGCCGGAACAAAAAGCGCTGGTGTTGGCATACCGTGAACAGTTGCTCGGCATCATCGGCGATGGCATGGCCATCGGCATGGAAGGCGCCTCGGTGGGCATCAACGCCGCGGCAAGCGCGCTGAAAGCCGTCGCCTCCGGCGGCTCCGCCGACGACGTGGGCAAGCAGGCCGAAGCCGCCGCGATGCAGAAAATCAAGCCATTGGCCGAACGCCTGTGCGGCCGCATGCCCGGTCTTCTGGCGGCGCAGCAGTCCTTGGCCGCAGCGGTGCCCGAATTCAAACCTTACGCGACGACGGACGCTTCCGACGTGGACGATTGCGAGAACGGCAATAACTTCGACTTTTGAAGCAATGAGCATCTGAAGCAGACCTCATCCGCCAACCACTTCACTGTCCAACGAGACGGCAAGCTGCGCGACCGCGGCAATCGCCTGGCACAAGGAAAACAAGATGCGCAATCTCACCATCGCTTCCACGCTGTTGACTGCTCTGGCGCTGTCCGCCCTACCAACCGCACATGCGCAGGACGGCCACTGCGAGCATTCGCAGCCACGCAATCTTTCGCTGGACCTGAGCGGGGCCAAAGCGGTGGTCTTTGAGCTGGCCCAGCACGACCTGACCTTGAAAGCCGGCCCAGGCGCCAAAGCCGATATCCAGGGCACGGCATGCGCTTCGCAGAAAAAGGAGTTGGCGCGACTGCATCTCACCCAGCAGCGGGTGGGCGACAAGCTGATCGTCCGAGCCCATCGCGAGGGCGGCCGATCCATCGTCAGTTTGTTCGGTGACAACTACGCTTATCTGAAGCTGCAGGCGACGCTTCCGGACAATATTCCGGTGCAGCTGAAGGTCGGTTCCGGCGATGCCGATGTCTCCGGCATGCCGGTGCTCAGCGTCGATGTCGGCTCGGGCGACGTGGTTGCCCGGCATGTTCGTGGATTGGCTGCGGCCTCGGTCGGCTCAGGCGATGTCGAGCTCGACGATGTCGGCTCGCTGCAAGTCATCTCGGTCGGGTCTGGCGACGTCACCGCCAAGCGGGTACGTGGCAGCGCCAAAGTCGGCAGCATCGGCTCGGGCGATTTCGAACTGGACGGCGCCGGTGGCCGCGTGGAGATCGGCTCCATCGGTTCCGGCAACGCTCAGGTCCGCAATGTCGACGGCGATGTGGAAGTCGGATCGATAGGTTCCGGCGATGTCAGCGTGCGCGATGTTCGCGGCAAGTTGGCGCTGCGTTCGAAGGGCAGCGGGTCAATCCATCACTCCGATGTCGCCGGCCAGATCGATCTGCCTGAAGATCGCTGACGCAACAACTCTGCAAGGAAAAACCATGAAGTACCGTTATTCCTTCGCTGCCTCGATGGCGCTGACCGCGGCACTACTCAGCGGCTGCCAGCCTGGCATCACCGTCAACACCGGCGACGGCCAGGTTTTCAACATCCTTGGCAAAACCCTAACCATCAAGGTTCACGGCCTGCCCAAGGCGGAGATCAGCGAGGCCGGTGATTTCAGCATCGATGGCAAGCCTGTGGCAGTCACCGCGGCTCAGCGCGCGCTGCTGGTGACCTATTACCAGGAACTCAACGGCATCGGCGCGGCCGGTGCTGCCACCGGCAAAGAAGGTGCGGCGTTGGCGGGCAAAGCGATGGGCGCGGCGATCACCGGCGTGATGAGCGGCAATCCGGACGAAATCGGTGCCAAGGTCGAAGCGGAGGCCAAAAAGGTGGAAGCTGCGGCGATGAAGATCTGCGACCGCCTGGCCAACATGCAACGCGTGCAGGAAACGCTGGCCGCGCAGTTACCGGCCTTTGCTCCTTACGGCAGCATCACCCTGGGCGACGTTTCCGATTGCCGCAGCTAGAGAATGTGTCAGGCAGGGCCGTAGGAGCGCCTCCATGGGGAGTGCTCCTACCGAGCAGATCGATGCGCCAGACGGCGCGGATGAAACATCCATCACCCGCCTCCACCGCCCGCCTTGCCGTGGATGCCGCCCTTGGCCAGCAGCGCCGGATCCAGCAGTTCCTTCAGGATCTTTTCCGGTAGGCCGGTAACGTCCCGCGCGACATCCAGCACGGCGCGGTTCTCCTTGTAGGCCTGTTTGGCGATGGCCGCGCCTTTTTCGTAACCGATCACCGGGTTGAGCGCGGTGACCAGGATGGGATTGCGCTCCAGCGCTTCCTGGATACGGTCCTGCCGTACTTTCAAACCAGCGATGGCGGAATCGGCCAACAGGCGGGAGACGTTCGACAGCAACTGGATGGATTCCAGCAGATTGGCGGCAATCAGCGGCAGTGCGACATTCAACTGGAAGTTGCCGGTCTGGCCGGCAATGGTGACTGCGGTGTGATGGCCCATCACCTGCGCGCATACCATCACGGTGGCCTCCGGAATCACCGGGTTGACCTTGCCCGGCATGATCGAGCTTCCCGGCTGCAGCGCCGGCAACTCGATCTCGCCCAAGCCCGCCAGCGGCCCCGAATTCATCCAACGCAGGTCGTTGGCGATCTTGGTCAGCGCCACCGCCAAAGCACTCAGTTGGCCGGACAGCTCGACCGCATCGTCCTGAGCGGCCAGCCCTTCGAACTTGTTGGCGGCGGTTTCGAAGCGGGTCTTGGTCAGCGCCGACAACGCCTTGGCGGTCTTGGCGCCGAAGCGCGGATCGGCGTTGATGCCGGTGCCGATGGCCGTGCCTCCCAACGGCAGTCGGCGCAACCGCTTGAGGCTGTCCTCCAGCCGGTCTTCGGCGGAACTCAGTTGCGCCGACCAGGCCGAGAATTCCTGCTCGAACGTCAACGGCATGGCATCCATCAGATGGGTGCGGCCGGTCTTCACCACCTTCGCCAGGGCCTTGCCGCGCCGGTCGATGGTCTTGCGCAGGTGCGCAAGCGCGGGCAACAGATCTTCGACCACGGCCAATTGCGCCGAGACACGGATCGCGGTGGGCACCACGTCATTGGAACTTTGTCCCAGGTTGACGTGGTCGTTGGGATGGACGCTGTTGCCACGCTTGCCGCCAGGCTTGCCGGAGCGCGACGCCAGCGTGGCGATCACCTCGTTGGCATTCATGTTCGACGATGTGCCGGAACCGGTCTGGTAAATGTCGATGGGGAAATGAGGGTCGTGCCGGCCCTCGGCCACTTCCAGCGCCGCCGCCTGGACCGCCTTGGCGATACCCTTCGGCAACAGATCCAGATCGGCATTGACCTGCGCCGCCGCCGCCTTGATCAGGCCCAGGGCGCGAATGAAACCGCGTGGCATCGGCCGGCCGGAAATTGGAAAGTTCTGCACGGCGCGCTGGGTCTGCGCCCCCCATAGGGCATCGCGGGGCACGCGCAATTCGCCCATGCTGTCGTGCTCCAAACGGGTTTGCGCTATACGGGTTTCTTTTGCCTTGGTTTCGCTCATCACCATCTCCGTGAGTGGGGACTACGGCTGGCTCCGGCGCGGAGCTGGCGGAGAGAGAAAGAATACGCCACGGCCTGCTACGCGCATCCCGCGGTAAACTAGAACGCTCTTTTTCAGATCGACGCCCCCGCCATGTCGGATTCCGCCCTGCTCGCCCTTTCTCCGCTCGACGGCCGTTATGCCGGCAAAGTCGACGCGCTGAGGCCCATCTTCTCCGAATACGGGTTGATCAAGGCGCGGGTGAAGGTGGAAGTGGAGTGGTTGCTGGCGCTGGCCGCCGAACCCGGCATCGCCGAGCTTTCCCCGTTCTCACACGCCGCGGCGGAGCGGTTGCGCCAGTTGGCGGACGGCTTCTCGGTCGCTCACGCCGCCCGCGTGAAGGAGATCGAGCGCACCACCAATCATGACGTCAAAGCCGTCGAGTACTTCATCAAGGAACAGTTGAAGCACGACGCGGAACTGGGGCCGGCGCTGGAGTTCGTCCATTTCGCCTGCACCAGCGAAGACATCAACAATCTCAGCTATGGGCTGATGCTGGAGGAGGCGCGACGCCAGGTTCTGCTGCCGGCATTGGATGGCGTGATCGCCAGCTTGCGCCAGCTGGCGCACGCCCAGGCCGCACAACCGATGCTCTCGCGTACCCACGGGCAGACCGCTTCACCGACCACGCTGGGCAAGGAAATCGCCAACGTCGTCGCCCGCCTGGAGCGTCAGCGCCGGCAGATCGCGGCGGTGGAACTGACCGGCAAGATCAACGGCGCGGTCGGCAACTACAACGCTCACGTCGCCAGCTACCCGGATGTGGATTGGCCGGCGTTCGCGCAGCGTTTCGTCGAAAGCCTGGGGCTGGTCTTCAACCCCTATACCACCCAGATCGAGCCGCACGACAACGTAGCGGAGATCGGCGACGCCACGCGCCGCGCCAACATCATCCTGATCGACCTGGCACGCGATATCTGGGGCTATATCTCGCTGGGTTATTTCAAGCAGAAACTGAAAGAAGGCGAAGTCGGTTCGTCGACCATGCCGCACAAGGTCAACCCGATCGATTTCGAAAACGCCGAAGGCAACTTCGGCCTGGCCAATGCGCTGTTCGAACACTTCAGCGCCAAGCTTCCGATCAGCCGCTGGCAGCGCGATCTGACCGACTCGACGGTGCTGCGCGCCATCGGCACCGCGTTCGGCCATACCCAGGTAGCGCTGGATTCCTTGAACAAGGGCCTGGGCAAGCTGACCGTGGCGCCGGAGCGGCTCAATGCCGATCTGGATGCTGCGTGGGAAGTGCTGGCCGAAGCCGTGCAGACGGTGATGCGCCGCCACGGCCTGCCCAATCCTTATGAGCAACTGAAAGCCCTGACCCGTGGCCAAGGCATTACCGCCGATTCGATGCGCGCTTTCATCGAATCGCTGGATTTGCCGGCCGACGCCAAGCAGCGCTTGCGTGATCTGACGCCTGGCGGCTACACCGGCTTGGCGGAAAAATTGGCCAGGGAAATCTAAGATTTTTCCGGCGAACCGCTGGAACAAGAAACCAAGCAGAGCAACAACGAAAGACGACGGTACGCCTACGGCCCACCATGCATCTGCTGATCAACATCGACGTACCGGATCTGGCTGCCGCCGAGTCCCTGTACCGCCAAGCTTTCGGGCTCGGCGTCGGTCGTCGCTTCGGCGGCGACATGGTGGAACTGCTCGGCGCGCAAGCTCCGATCTACCTGCTACAAAAACCACAAGGCAGCACCGGCGCCGCGTCCTCCGCACGCGACTATCGCCGCCACTGGACGCCCACGCATCTGGACGTTGTGGTGGATCACTTGGAAAGCGCATTGGCTACCGCGCTCGCCGCCGGCATGGTGCAGGAAAGCGACATCCGCGAAGCCAATTGGGGCCGCATCGTGACGCTGGCCGATCCGTTTGGCCATGGCTGGTGCGTGCTGCAGTTCATGGGCCGCGGCTACGATGAAATCTCGACATAAGGACACTCTTTTGCGATTCCACACTCTCACCCTCTGCGCCGTGCTGCCCATTTCCGCGGCTTTCTCCGCGGCGGTGCCGGCGCATTCGGCAACTGACACTGCGCCAGCCGCTCCTGCCGTGCCTGCAACCACTTGCGCCGCCGACGCCGGCTGGAACGATCCGGCCGCTCCGCGACGCATCCATGGCAATACCTGGTATGTCGGCACCTGCGGCATCACCGCCCTGTTGGTGACCTCGCCGCAGGGACATATCCTCATTGACGCCGCCACACCGCAGGCGGGCAAGCAGATCATCGCCAACATCCGCACGTTGGGTTTCAAGCCCGAGGACGTGCGCTATATCGTGTTTTCGCACGAGCATTTCGACCACGTCGGCAGTCTGGCAGAACTGCAACAGGCCACCGGCGCACCGGTGCTGGCGCGCAAGCCGGCAGTCGCCACCCTCAAGCGCGGTGCCAGCGACCGTAACGACCCCCAGCTTCTTAGCCTCGAGCCGTTCGCCGCGGTCGCCAACGTGCAGCCGATCGCCGATGACGAAGTGGTCAAGGTTGGTCGGCTCTTATTGCAAGCCGTCCCCACGCCCGGCCACACGCCTGGCGGCACCAGTTGGACATGGCGCTCGTGCGAGAAAGGCCGCTGTCGGCAGATCGTCTATGCCGATAGCCTGACCGCCATCTCCGACGACGAATACCGCTACAGCGACGACGACGCGCACCCAGGTTATCTGGCCGCTTTCCGCCAGACACTGGCACGCGTGGCCGAGCTGTCCTGCGACATCCTGATCACTCCGCACCCCTCGGCCAGCCAACTGTGGTCACGGGTGGGCCCCGGCGCGAACCAGCCGTTGGTGAACGAAAAGGCGTGCCAGGCTTACAGCGAAACCGGCAGCAAACGGCTGGATGCACGCTTGGCCGATGAAGCCGTCGCCGCAGCCGCCAAGGTCGCACCATGATCGAAATTGACGCTCGCAAGCATTTGCCATTGGGTATGAAGCCCGCCGATTTTCTGCGCGACTACTGGCAGAAAAAGCCGCTGCTGATCCGCAATGCATTCCCCGGTTTTGTATCGCCGATCGAACCGGAGGACCTGGCTGGCCTGGCGTGCGAAGAGTTCACGCTCTCGCGCCTGATCACGCACGACCGCCAGCGCGATGCCTGGACGGTGCGGAGCGGTCCTTTCGCGGAGGAAGAATTTCCGGGGATGCCTGACCACGGCTGGACTTTGCTGGTGCAGGACGTGGACAAATGGGATGCGGACGTAGGCGCACTGTTGGGCGCTTTCGGTTTCCTGCCGCGCTGGCGCATCGACGACGTCATGATCAGTTTCGCTGCCACGGGTGGCTCGGTGGGCGCGCATGTCGATCAGTACGATGTATTCCTGTTGCAGGCCAAGGGCCAGCGCCGCTGGCAGATCGATGCGCGCCCCAACCCACCCACGGCATTTCGCGACGATGTGGAATTGAAGCTGCTGCGCGAATTCACTCCGAGCCACGAGTGGGTGCTGGAACCGGGCGACATGCTGTATTTGCCGCCGGGCGTGCCACACCACGGCGTTGCGGTGGATCCATGCCTCACCTTCTCGTTCGGCATGCGCGCGCCTTCCTCGGCCGAACTGATCAGCGATTATCTGGACAACCTGGTCGCCGATGCCGACGAGTCATTGCGCTATCACGACGAAGACCTGGCGCCGCCCAAGGATCCGAACGAAATCGACGCCCAGGCCATGGAACGGGTGGTCCAGGCGCTCAATGCGCTGCGCATGAACGACCCGGACAAGCTGGGCGACTGGTTCGGCCGCTTCATCACCACCTATCGCGCCGCGGGCGAAGTGGCTCCCCCGGATGCCGTGCGCTCGCGGATCGAAGTCGAATGGGATCTGGAACACGGCGCGGTCCTCCAGCGACACCCGTTTTCGCGCATGGCCTGGCGCCGGTGCAAAGGCGGCGCCACGTTGTTCTGCAGTGGCCAGGAATTCCCGCTGCCCATCAAGGATGCGCAAGCGCTCGCCGCGAATGAAACCCTGGATGGCGGCGTCTATGCCTCGCTGTCCGAACGCGGCCGCGACGCGGCATTCGAGTTGATTGCCTTGGGCCACTATCAGTTGTTGATGGACGACGAAGGCTGATGAGCACGCCCGGGTTCCGCGTCGATCGCATCGACTACGCCACCGGCGTCGAGGATCTGCGCCGGGTCCGCGAGACCGTGTTCGTACAAGAGCAGCAGGTACCCATTGAAGAAGAATGGGACGCGCTGGATCCGCTGTGCCACCACGTGATCGCCCGCGACGACAATGGCCAGCCCATCGGCACCGGCCGATTGACGCCGGAGCGCAAGATCGGCCGCATGGCGGTACTGCGCGACTGGCGCGGACGCGGTGTCGGCGACGCCCTGCTGCTGGCATTGATCGAAGCGGCCCGCCAGCAACAGTGGCCGGAGGTCTCGCTGCACGCGCAGGTCAGTGCGGAAGCGTTTTATGCGCGGCACGGATTCCTGCCCTATGGTGAACGCTTCTGGGAAGCCGGTATCGAGCACCAGTCGATGCGTCGGCGCCTGAGCGGCGCCATGGCCATCGAACACCAGCAAGCCGCCATCGCCATCGCTACCGCACTCGTTGTCCAGGCCAGCCGTGCCGTCGTCATCTACACGCGCGAGCTGGACCCGGGCCTGTTCGACACCCCCCGCGTGATGGAAGCGTTACGCCGCTTCGGTACCCGCACGCGCGGCGGCGAGGTCCAAATCCTGTTGCAGGATGCCGCCACGCCGCAGCACGCCTTGGCTCCGTTGATCGGCTTGGCGCAACGGCTGCCCAGCGTATTCTCCTTCCGCGAGGTGAGCGATCCGGTGGACCGTGCGTATCCCTCGGCCTTCATTGCCAACGACCGTGGCGGCTATTACTTCCGTCCCCTCGGCCACCGCTTCGACGGCGAGGCCGAGCTGGAAAACCCCGGCCGCGCTCGACAGTTGCGCGAGGAATTCGGACGGGTATGGGAACGCTCGCGCCCCTGCGCTGAATACCGCGCGCTCGGATTGTGAGTCCAAGCGAATGGATACCGGAGAACCGCCTCGCCGTCACATTCCAGGCGCCGCTTGGCGCACCACGGCGGTGAATCACATGCTTGCCTGCGTCTTTAGTCCAATACGTTTGGGCGCTGGTCCCAGCATGCAGGTATAATTTCGGGCGTTTTCACCTGTCCGTGCGGGACCCAACAAGAATCCCGCCGGAAATCAGACCATTCCAAGCTATCCGACCTCCCCCCATCGCACGCTATCGCCATTGTGGACAATCTCCTGAAGCAGTTTGCGCAATCCTCGCAGCTCAATGGAGGCAATGCCTCCTATGTTGAAGACCTGTATGAGCAGTACCTGGTCTCTCCCGATAGCGTTGGTCCCAAATGGAAGGCCTACTTCGACGGCTTCAAGGGCCATGAAGCGGGTGACGTGCCCCATTCGGTCGTTATCCAGCAGATCGCCGATGCCGCCAAACAAGCAGCCAACAACGGGCATGTAGCGGCTCCGGGCGGCGACGAGCATGGGCGCAATGTCGGCCGGCTGATCACCGCCTACCGTTCGCGCGGCCACCTGAGCGCCAAACTCGACCCGCTGGGGCTGACCCCGCCGGCCGATCCGCCGGACCTTGGGCTGCCTTTCCATAATCTGTCCGAGCGCGACCTGGACAGCGAGTTCAGCACCGGCGGCCTGGCTGGCCAGCCGCGCATGAAACTGCGCGATCTGCTGACGCGGCTCAAGGCGACCTATACCGGCTCCATCGGCGCCGAGTTCATGCACATCTCGCAGGCCGAGCAGCGCCAGTGGCTGTACCAGCGGCTGGAAGCCGCCGGCGGCAACTACGGCCTCAACGCCGAAGCCAAGCAGCGCACGCTGGAGCGGCTGACCGCCGCCGAAGGTCTGGAGCGCTACCTGCACACCAAGTACGTGGGCCAGAAGCGCTTCTCGCTGGAGGGCGGCGACTCGCTGATCCCGATGCTGGACGTGATCATTCGCCGCGCCGGCGAAGGCCAGGTCAAGGACATCGTGGTCGGCATGGCCCACCGCGGCCGCCTCAACGTACTGGTCAACACGCTGGGCAAGAGCCCGCGCAAGCTGTTCGACGAATTCGAAGGCAAGTTCGAACACGACAGCCTGGCCCATGCCGGCGACGTGAAATACCACATGGGTTTCTCGGCCGATATCGCCACTCCGGGCGGCCCGGTCCATTTGGCGCTGGCCTTCAATCCCTCGCACCTGGAAATCGTCGACCCGGTCGTCGTCGGCAGCGTGCGCTCCCGTCAGGAGCGCCGCGGCGACGCCTCCCGCCAGGCCGTATTGCCCATCATCATGCACGGCGACGCCGCTTTCGCCGGCCAGGGCGTGGTGATGGAGCTGTTCCAGATGTCGCAGGCGCGCGGATTCGCCGTCGGCGGCACCGTGCACATCGTCATCAACAACCAGATCGGCTTCACCACCAGCGCCCGCGACGACGCCCGCTCCACGCTCTATTGCACCGACGTGGCCAAGATGATCGGCGCCCCCGTGCTGCACGTGAACGGCGATGACCCGGAAGCCGTGGTGTTCTGCGCCAACCTGGCCTACGACTTCCGCCAGCAGTTCAAGAAGGACGTGGTCATCGACCTGGTCTGCTATCGCCGCCACGGCCACAACGAGGCCGACGAGCCGGCGGCTACCCAGCCGCTGATGTACCAGGCCATTCGCAAGCATCCGACCACGCGCGAGCTGTATGCCACCCAGTTGGAAACCGCTGGCGTGATCGCGGCCAACGGCGGCAAGGCGCTGGTGGACGAATACCGCGAGAAACTCGACTCGGGCCAGTACACCACCGAGGTGGCCAAGCAGAAGTCGGACGAACTGGCGATCGACTGGTCCAAATATGTCACCGGCAAGCTCGCCGATCCGGTGGACACCAAGGTCAAGCGCAACTCGCTGGACCAGTTGGCCAAGATCATCACCACTATTCCCGCCGGCGTCACCCTGCACCCGCGCGTGGCCAAGATCTACGAAGACCGGGTGAAGATGGCGGCCGGCGAATTGCCGGGCGACTGGGGTTTTGCGGAAAACCTGGCGTACGCCACATTGCTGGCGGAAGGCCATGGCCTTCGCCTGGTTGGCCAGGATGCGGGCCGCGGCACGTTCTTCCATCGCCACGCGATCCTGCACGACCAGAAGACCGACAGTTACTTCTTGCCGCTACGGCAATTGGTGGAAAACCCGGAAACCGCCACCATCATCGACTCGCTGCTTAGCGAAGAAGCGGTGATGGCATTCGAGTATGGCTTTTCCACCACCGACCCCAACACCTTGTGCATCTGGGAAGCGCAATTCGGCGACTTCGCCAATGGCGCGCAGGTGGTGATCGACCAGTTCATCGCCGCTGGCGAAGCCAAGTGGGGCCGTATCAGCGGCCTGACCCTGCTGTTGCCGCATGGCTACGAAGGCCAGGGCCCCGAGCACAGTTCGGCGCGCCTGGAACGCTTCCTGCAGATGTGCGCGCTGGAAAACATGCTGGTCTGCGTGCCCACTACGCCCGCCCAGGCGTTCCACATGCTGCGTCGGCAGATGCGCATGACCACGCGCAAACCGCTGGTGGTGATGACGCCGAAGTCGCTGCTGCGCCACAAGCTGGCGGTTTCCAGCCTGGACGAACTGGCCAACGGCGAATTCCAGCACCTGATCCCCGATGCCAGCGCCGATCCGAAGAAGGTCAAGCGCGTGGTGGTGTGCTCGGGCAAGGTCTACTACGACCTGGTGGAAGACCAGCAGAAACGCGGCCAGGACGATATCGCCATCGTGCGTGTCGAACAGCTGTATCCGTTCCCGCGCGAAATGCTGGCGGCAGAGTTGAAGCGCTTCGCCAACGCCAAGGAAGTGGTGTGGTGCCAGGAAGAGCCGCAGAACCAGGGCGCGTGGTACCAGATCCGTCACCACCTCAACGCCTGCCTGGCGGACAAGCAAGCCCTGCATTACGCCGGCCGTCCACGTTCGCCCTCGCCTGCTGCCGGCCATTTCGCCGAACACGTCGAAGAACAGCTGAAGCTGGTCGCCGATGCGCTGGTCAACAAGCTGGGCAGCGACAACGTCGCCGAATAAATACTAGTTTCAAACCGTAATCCGACCTTTACCCGATAACAACAAACACCAGGACGCCCTCTCCAATGGCCACCGAAGTCAAAGTTCCGGTTCTTCCCGAATCCGTTTCCGATGCCACCATCGCCAGCTGGCACAAAAAAGCCGGCGACGCGGTCAAGCGCGACGAGAATCTGGTCGACCTGGAAACCGACAAGGTCGTACTGGAAGTGCCCTCGCCCGTCGATGGCGTGCTGAAGGAAATCAAGTTCGAGGAAGGCGCCACCGTGACCAGCCAGCAGTTGCTGGCCATCATCGAAGAAGGTGCAGCCGCCACCGCGGCTCCGGCCGCCGAAGCGCCCAAGGCTGAAGCAGCCAAGCCCGAAGCCGCGAAGGCCGAAGCGCCTAAAGCCGCGGAAGCTCCCAAGGCCCAGGCCGCCGCCGCTCCTGCGCCGGCCGCCAAGGGCGCTGCCGAACTGCCGCCGGGCGCCCGCTTCACCGCGACCACCCAGGGTATCGATCCTGCGCAAGTCGAAGGCACCGGCCGCCGCGGCGCGGTGACCAAGGAAGACCTGATCAACTACGCCAGCGGCAAGACCGCCGGCGTATCCGGCGGCGCCCGTCCGGAAGAGCGCGTGCCGATGACCCGCATCCGCGCCCGCATCGCCGAGCGCTTGATGCAGTCGAAGAATTCCATCGCCATGCTCACTTCGTTCAACGAGGTCAACCTGGGCAAGGTCATGGCGATGCGCAAGGAACTGGGCGAGTCGTTCGAGAAGACCAACGGCATCAAGCTGGGCTTCATGAGCTTCTTCGCCAAGGCCGCTGCCAACGCATTGCAGCGCCACCCGGTGGTCAACGCATCGGTCGACGGCAACGACATCATCTATCACGGCTACGCCGACATCTCGATCGCCGTGTCCACCGAAAAAGGCCTGGTCACGCCGGTGCTGCGCAACGTCGAGCGCCAGAGCTTCGCCGATATCGAAAAGGGCATCGCCGAGTACGCCAAGAAAGCGCGCGACGGCAAGCTAAGCCTGGAAGATCTGCAGGGCGGCACTTTCACTATCACCAACGGCGGCACCTTCGGCTCGCTGATGTCCACGCCCATCGTGAACCCGCCGCAAAGCGCCATCCTGGGCATGCACGCCATCAAGGAGCGTCCTGTCGTCGAGAACGGCCAGGTCGTCGCCGCCCCGATGATGTACATCGCACTGTCGTACGATCACCGCATCATCGATGGCAAGGACGCGGTGCTGTTCCTGGTCGATATCAAGAATCAGCTGGAAAACCCGCACAGGATGCTCCTCGGCATGTAATGCCGAGAAGCATCGGGAATCGGGAATAGAGAAACGGGAATGGCTTCACGCCGTACCCCTCCTGCTTCTGCGCTTCCCACCATTCCCGATTTCCCATTCCCGATTCCCGTGTGAGCGAATGCTAATGAGCGAACAACAACAATTCGACGTCGTCGTCATCGGTGCCGGCCCTGCCGGCTATCACGCCGCCATCCGTGCTGCGCAACTGGGGCTGAAGACCGCCTGCATCGATGCCGCACTGGGCAAGGACGGCAAACCGGCGCTGGGCGGCACCTGCCTGCGCGTGGGTTGCGTGCCGTCGAAGGCGCTGCTGGACAGCTCGCGCCAGTTTTACAACCTGCAGCATCTGTTCGGCGAACACGGCATCACCACCAAGGACGCCAAGATCGACGTCGCCACCATGATCGGCCGCAAGGACAAGATCGTGAAGCAGTTCACCGGCGGCATCGCCATGCTGTTCAAGGCCAACAAGATCACGCCGTACTACGGTTTCGGTCAGCTGCAGCCGGGCAACGTCGTCAAGGTCAAGCAACACGACGGCAGTGAAGTCGAACTCAAGGGCACCAATGTGGTGATCGCCGCGGGCTCGGATTCCATCGAATTGCCGTTCGCCAAATTCGACAACGAGTACATCGTCGACAATATCGGTGCTCTGGATTTCGCCGCCGTGCCCAAGCGCCTGGCAGTGATCGGCGCGGGCGTGATCGGCCTGGAGCTGGGCAGCGTATGGAAGCGCTTGGGCGCCGAGGTCACCATCCTGGAAGCCCTGCCCGACTTCCTGGCCGCGGCCGATGCCGAAGTGGCCAAGACCGCCGCCAAGGAGTTCAAGAAGCAAGGCTTGGACATCCGCCTGGGCGCCAAGGTCAGCAAGACCGAGATCAAGGGCAAAGGCAAGACCAAGGAAGTCGAAGTCACCTACAGCGACGCCGAAGGCGAAAAGACCATCGTGGTCGACAAGCTGCTGGTTGCGGTCGGCCGCAAGGCAGCGACGCGCGGCCTGCTGGCCGACGGTACCGGCGTGAAGGTCAACGAGCGCGGCCAGATCGAAGTGGACGAACATTGCCACACCGGCGTCGACGGCGTGTGGGCGGTCGGCGACTGCGTGCGCGGCCCGATGCTCGCGCACAAGGGCTTCGAAGAAGGCATTGCCGTGGCCGAATTGATCGCCGGCCTGCCCGGCCACGTCAATCTCGACACCGTACCGTGGGTGATCTACACCGAGCCGGAAATCGCCTGGGTCGGCAAGACCGAACAACAGCTCAAGGCCGAAGGTACCCCGTACAAGACCGGTAGCTTCCCGTTTGCCGCAGTGGCGCGTGCGGTGGCGATGGGCGAGCCTGCCGGCTTCGTCAAAGTCATCGCGCACGCGGAAACCGATCGCGTGCTGGGCCTGCATTTGGTTGGCGTGGGCGTATCGGAGCTGGTGCACGAAGGCGTGCTGGCGATGGAGTTCAACGGCTCTGCCGACGATCTGGCGCGCATCTGCCACGCTCACCCGACGCTGTCCGAGGCTATCCACGACGCCGCGATGGCGGTGGACAAGCGCGCGATTCACAAGGCTAATTGAGAGCCGGGAATGGGGAGACGGGAATAGGGAATCGGAATAGCCTTCTCTACCCACTCATTCTTCAAACGGAACGCCGGCGGCAATGCCGGCGTTTTGCTTTTCCGCCCTTGCTTCTACCATTCCCTATTCCCGTCTCCCCATTCCCGGCCCCTCATGAAAAGCATCTGCGTCTATTGCGGCTCCAACGCCGGCAACAAACCCGCCTACGCCGAGCGAGCGATGGCCCTGGGCGATCGCATCGCCAAGGAAGGCCTGCAGTTGGTCTATGGCGGCGGCAATGTCGGACTGATGGGCATCGTGGCCGATGCCACCTTGCAAGCGGGTGGCGAAGTGATCGGCGTGATCCCGGAGCAGTTGGTGGGCTGGGAAGTCGCGCATCGCGGCCTCACCCGGTTGGATGTCGTAGCCAACATGCACGAGCGCAAGATGCGCATGTTCGACTTGGCCGACGGTTTCATCGCCCTGCCCGGTGGCTTCGGCACCCTGGATGAGATGTTCGAAATGCTGACCTGGCGCCAACTGGGCATCGGCAACAAGCCGTGCGCATTCCTGGATGTGGAAGGCTTCTACGCTCCGCTGATCGGCATGATCGACCGCATGGTCGAGGAACGCTTTCTTCACCCCGACCAGCGCAACGATCTATGGCATGGCGAAGATCTGGACGCGTTGATGCAATGGATGCGCGACTACACGCCCGCGCAGGCGGACAAATGGATGGATGAAAAGCGGCGGAAGTCGCTGCGTTAGGTTCGAATTCCTCGTACGAAAAATCCGCCTCCACCTCAATCTTTCAAACGTCATCCCAGCGAAAGCTGGGACCCATTTTGCTCTTGCATTTACCTGAAAGGCGCGAGAAGGTACAGCGAAAGGCAAATGGATCCCAGCTTTCGCTGGGATGACGAGTAAAAGCGCAAACAAGCCAAAGCAGTAAGGAATATATCCATGACCCGGGAACGGATTCCCTGCGTGTACATACTAGCCAGTGGTGCGCGAGCAACTCTCTACATAGGCGTTACCTCAAATCTTCCAGCCCGTGTTTGGCAACATAAGAACGACCAAGTCGAAGGCTTCACACGTAAATATCGGGTGCATACCCTGGTTTGGTATGAAGTACACGGCACGATGGAATCTGCCATTCTTCGCGAGAAATCGCTGAAAGCATGGAAGCGGCTTTGGAAAATACAACTGATCGAAGACACCAATTCGGAGTGGCGCGATCTCACCCCGGATATCCTATGATCTCAAGCATTCGCAAAAATGGATGAGAGCCTTCGGCTGTTGAGAAGCGTTTTCAGCACCCGCTAGATGACAAAGACCATGACTACTCTCCACACTTTCGCCGCCTTCCGCATCCACAACGATGCCAGCGGCTATCGCAGCGGTATCGAATCCATTTCGCTCGACGATTTGAATGCCGGCGAAGTAGTGATCAAGACCGCCTACTCGTCGGTCAATTTCAAGGACGCATTGGCGGGCACCGGCCAAGGCAAGATCCTTCGTCACTTTCCGCTGGTGGGCGGCATCGATGTGGCGGGACACGTGGTGGCGTCGACGGACCCGAAGTTCCGCGAAGGCGATGCGGTACTGGTTACCGGTTGCGGACTCAGCGAGACCCGCGACGGCGGCTACGCCGAATACGCGCGACTGGAGAGCAAGTGGGTCGTTCCCCTTCCCGCTGGGCTCAGCTTGCGCGAAAGCATGATTCTGGGCACCGCGGGCTTCACCGCCGCATTGGCGCTCTACCGTTTGCGCGACAACCGGCAGACGCCTGAACAGGGGCCGCTGGCAGTGACCGGAGCGACCGGCGGCGTCGGCTCGTTGGCCGTGGATATCTTCAGCCGGGCCGGTTTCGAAGTGCACGCCATCAGCGGCAAACCCGAAAACAGCGGATACCTGAAATCCATCGGCGCCCGCGAAGTGCTGGGTCGCGACGTCCTGACGACCGCGCGGCCGATGGAATCGGTGCGCTTTGGCGGCGGCCTGGACAATGTGGGCGGTCCGATGCTGGCCAGTCTGCTGGCGCAGACCGCGCCCTACGGCAATGTCGCTACCGCAGGGCTCGCCGCGAGCCATGAACTGGACGCCACGGTCATGCCGTTCATCATCCGAGGCGTGTCGTTGGTCGGTATTGCCTCGGCCGGAACGGCCCGCGATATCCGAGACGACATCTGGCGGCATTTGGCCGACGACTGGAAACCTGCGCATTTGGGCACCATTTGTACCCGGGAAATTGGCCTGAATGAGCTGCCTGAGGTCTTCAAAACCATGCTGGCGGGCCATTCTTTCGGCCGAACCCTGGTCAAAATAGGATAAAACCCGGTCCGGCTGCGCCGGTAAGGTTTCCCCCCATTTCTGTTGTACCAATCTCGCTCTACAATCGACGCGGGGACAACTTGGGGAACTCCATGGCAAGAATTCTGATCGTCGACGATTCACCTTCGCAGTTGCTGGGCATCCAGCGCATCGTCGAGAAACTGGGACATACCTGCCTGACCGCCGAGGATGGCGCCGCTGGCGTGGATGTCGCCAAGCGCGAGTTGCCGGACATGGTGCTGATGGACGTGGTCATGCCCAATCTCAACGGGTTCCAGGCTACGCGTACGCTGAGCCGGGAAGCCACGACGAAGCACATACCGGTCATCCTGGTGACCACCAAGGACCAAGACACCGATCGCATGTGGGGACTGCGGCAAGGTGCCAAGGCCTATCTGACCAAACCATTCTCCGAAGACGAACTGGCCGAAGTCATCGAACGCGTCTTCAACGCGCGCGAATTGCCATCTCCGCCGGCGGCGTAGTTCTTCTTCGTTAGCCGTTCGCAAACAAAAAAGCAGGCGAAAGCCTGCTTTTTTTCGTATGTGAACGGTATGGCAGGCAAAAGCTTTCAGACACGGATCAACGCAGATAGGCGCGGATAAAGCATCGAATGCTCCATCCGTGTTTATCTGCGTTGATCCGCGTCCAAGCTCTGGTTTTTTGATCGCCACTTACCAGTGCCAGCACCCAGCACCATTCCTAAAAAGCTCGCGTCAGGAAGCTTTTTCGCCGAATGCCTTGGCCAGATCGCGATATGCCTGACGCTGGTCTTCGCTGCTCGCACGCGGTGCGGTGACTTCCAGTTCGATGATCTGGTCACCTGCCGGTGCCCCCGGCAATCCGCGGCCGCGCAGCCTGAGTTTGCGGCCGGAATCCGAATCCGCGGGGATCTTCACGTCCACCGGGCCGCCCAGCGTTGGTACGCTCAACGTCGCCCCCATCGCCGCCTGCCAGGGCGTCACCGGCAGCACGAAGATGATGTTGCGCCCGTCCACCTCGAACTGCGGATGCGCGGCGTACTCGACCTCCAGCAGCAGATTGCCGCCACCGGTACCCTGCCCCGCCAGCCGGATCACCTGTCCTGGCTTGATGCCCTTGGGCACCTTGATATCCAACTGCTTGCCGTTGACGTTCACACGGACGTTGTCGCCGTCGTAGATCGTCTGCAGCGGCACCGCAAGTTTGGCGTGCGAATCGCGTGGCCCTTGTGAGCCACGTGGCTGCGCACCGTCGCCGCGCGCACGGCGGCCGAACAGGCCTTCGAAGAAATCGCTGAATCCGCCGTTGCCTGCCCCGGTGCTGCCGAAGACTTCCTCGAAATCGAAGCCCTGCCCGCCGCCATATCCACCCTGACCGAAATCGGGTGGCGGGCGGAATTCCTCACCTGGACGATAGCCGCGCGCGCGCAGTTGATCGTAGGCCGCGCGCTTCTGTGGATCGCGCAGGGCTTCGTACGCTTCATTGACGGCCTTGAACTGCTCCTCGGCGCCGGGCTCCTTGCTGACATCGGGATGGTACTTGCGCGCCAGCCGCCGGTACGCCGTCTTGATCTCGGCGTCGCCAGCGGAGGGCTCGACGCCCAGGACCGCGTAGTAATCCTTGAATTGCATAAAACTCCACTGCTGATCGGATTCGAGGAGATCGCATCGCGGCCATCGCGAAAACCATGGACGCACGCTATGAGCCGATGATTCTAGGGCTTGACGGCAATCCGCGCAGTTCCGATCCCTCGCGCCGCGCCAGCCGCTCGACGCCACCGGACCGGCACGCGCCGTAGCGCGTCCGGATGGCGAACAGGCAGGCTCCTATCGCAGTCTGACGGGAAAACCCTCGCCCATGCCTATCAGCAGAGCGCGCGCTTCCGGTCGGAAGTCACTTCTCCAACGCAAACAGGCGCTTACTGCACTTGAATACGGCGCGGTGTGGTTTCGGGCTTTTTGGGAATGTCGATCTGCAGCACGCCGTTTTTGCCGGTGGCGGTGATGCCGTCCGGATTGGCGCTGTCCGGCAGGGCGAAACGGCGATAGAACACGCCGTGCGCGCGTTCCACTCGCGAGTATCGCCCGCCTTCATCCTTCTTCTCCGACTGGCGTTCGCCGCGCAAGCTCAGGATGCCTTTGTCCATATGGATTTCGATGTCTTTCGGATCCACGCCGGGGATGTCGGCCAGGATCACGAAACGGTCGCCGTCCTCGCGAATGTCCACCCGCGGGACCCACTGACTGGTGACGACGTTCGACTGATCGCCGTCATCGCCAAGAAAACGATCGAACACCTGCTTGATCTCATCCTGCAAGCCACGCGCGTTGGACCAAGGGTTGTATTGCACACTGCTCATACGAGGTTCTCCGGTTCGGAATGCGCGCCGGTCGATCCGGGCGCTGATAGCCGGAAAATAAGTATTCCCTCCGGCATTTCAAGGCCGTCACGCCAGCGCCGCCCGGTAGCGGTAAACTCCGTTCAGCTGATAAATAAAGGACTGCCCGCATGACCATCCAAATCGGTGACCAGATCCCCGAAGTCGTCCTCAAGCGCATCCGCGACGGCGTCGAGACGCTGGATACCCGTGCCCTGTTCGAAGGCCGCAACGCCGTGCTGTTCGCCGTGCCAGGCGCATTCACGCCTACCTGTTCGGAAAAGCACTTACCCAGCTACGTTGAGCATTTCGACGAGTTCCGCAAGCGCGGGATCGAAGTGTTCTGCGTGTCGGTCAACGATCCCTTCGTCATGCAGGCGTGGGGTAAGTCGCAGAACACTCCCGATGGGTTGGAGATGCTGGCCGACGGCAACGGAGACCTGGTCCGCGCGCTCGGCCTGGAGATGGACGCCAGCGCCTATGGCATGGGCACCCGCGCCAAGCGTTTCGCCATGTATGTGGAAGATGGCATCGTGCGCAATCTGTTTGTCGAAGCGCCGGGCGAATACAAGGTTTCTTCCGCCGAGAATGTGTTGAAGCAGATCGGCTGATCTTGCTTTCGGTTCTTTGCTCTCGTAAAGCGGAAGGCCCGCTCTACGAGAGCGCCATAACGGCTATTCGCTATCGCCTGCCGTTGCGACGGCCTCATTGCTACTGACTCGACGCTGGCGCGGGGCGCGGCTCCGCTCTACGAACGTCCCGGGGCGCAGCTCCGTTCTACGGACGGTGCATGGTGCTCACCGCAACACAGTGAACCGGATGCGGGTCCACGCGCCGCTATCGGCCAGGGCCGTCAGCGTATGCGCGCCGGTTTCGTCGAAGTCGCGCGTGAATGCACGCGCGCCTCGGGTTTCAGCTACCCAGCGGCCATCCAGCAGCCATTGAACGCGGGCATCGGTTCCCAGCGCACGCAATTGCAGTCGCGCACCGTGGAGGCTGCCTGGCGCTCGCGCAATGGTCGCTTGATCGTTCAAACCTTCTATGCGGAGTTCTTCCACCGCATCGCGGCCGTCAGCCGTGCAGTCTGGCGAAAGTGGCGGCAAACGCGATGCGCGCCGTGCTTCCTGCGACAGCCAAGGCGACGCCAAGGCCGGCCAGCGCGCGATTTCGCCGGTTTGCGATTCATGCGTGGCCGTGCATTCGGCGGACAGGCGTTGTCCGGTTTTCGCGTCCTTCTGGAAACGCTCAAGACCAGCATTCCATAACCGTGCGTCGCGTTCGGCGAATGTCGGCGGAATGGCGCCGCCAAGCGCCCAAGCCTGCATCCGGCGTTGGCACAGCTGTGGGGATTGCGGGTCCGGCGGCACGCCCAGCGGCCAGCAGATTTCCGTCTGCGCGACACTGGCAGGTGGTGGACGCGGCACCGCGTCGCCACGCGTGCGCGGCAGGCTGTCGATCACTTCGAACATCAGCGGCAAAGCGGTGACTGCGCCGTACTGGCCGGGCAAGGGTGTTCCATCGGGACGTCCGACCCATACGCCCACCGTGTAGCGCCGGGTGCTGCCGATTGCCCACGCATCGCGAAAACCGTAGCTGGTGCCGGTTTTCCAGGCCACCCGCGGCCGGCTGCCGGTGTCGAGCGTGCCCATGCCGTAGCCGGGGCGCGGATTGGCTTCCAGCATCTCGCGCACGATCCAGGCCGCGCCCGGAGACAACAAGCGCCGGTCCAAGGAAGGATCGGCGGCGGTATAGCGCACTCGCCCTGACAGGCCATCGCGATTGAACGCCGCGAAAGCGCCCACCAAGTCTTCCAGACGTGCGCCAGTACCGCCCAGAATCAGCGACAAGTTCGGTTGCGCGCCGCGTGGATACTTCAGCGCCAGACCATTGTTCGCCAAACGCGCGGAAAAACGCGCCGGGCCCACTCGGTCCAACAAATCCACCGCGGGAACATTCAACGACAGGCGCAGCGCTTCGGCCGCTCCGATCGGTCCATTGAAGGCGGCATCGAAATTGCCCGGCCGATAGCCGCCAAACGACTGCGGCGCATCGATCAGCAGGCTTTCCGAATGAATCAAGCCATCGTCCAGCGCCAGGCCGTAGAGAAACGGTTTCAAGGTGGAGCCCGGCGAACGCCATGCACGCACCATGTCCACATGGCCCAGTCGCGCCTTGTCGCCGAATGCGACCGAACCGACATAGGCACGGGCTTCCATGCTCGCGTTGTCGACCACCAGCAAAGCAGCCGATGTGCGCTCCGGTAATGTCGAGAAATAGGCGGAAACGCGTTCTTCCAGCGTGCGCTGCAGCTCCACATCGAGGGTCGATTCGATTCGCGCTTCCCGAGGTTGCGCCTGGCGCAAACGTTCGGCCAACAAGGCGGCCTGCAATGGCGGCTGCAACGAACGCGCCACCACCGGTTCGATGCGGGCATCGCACACGTCCTGTTCGGACCAGACTCCCAGCTTCGCCATTCGCGCCAGCACTTTGTCGCGTGCGGCTTGCGCCGCTTCCGGATGGCGATCCGGACGCAGACGGCTGGGCGATTGCGGCAGCACCGCCAGCAGAGCCGCTTCGGCTTGCGACAGCTGCGAAGCCGGCTTACCCAGATAAGCCCAACTTGCGGCTTCTACGCCTTCGATCGTGCCACCGAACGGGGCGCGTTCAAGATAGAGCGTCAGGATCTCGCGCTTGGACAGATGCGCTTCCAATTGCAACGCTCGTAACAGCTGTTTGAGCTTGCCCCATGGCGTGCGCGAGTGGCGATCCAAGATGCGCGCCACCTGCATGGTCAGCGTCGATCCGCCGGAAACAATGCGTCCTCGCTGTATCCATTGCCCGCCTGCACGCAGCAGTGCCCAGGGATTCACCCCGGGATGTCGCCAGAACCAGCGATCCTCGTAGTTCAGCAATGCCTGCAAATAGAGCGGCGAGACATTTTCGGGTGCGGCTGGATAACGCCATACGCCATCGCGGTCCGCGAATGCCCGCAGCGGTGTGCCGTCGCGCGCCACCACCAAAGTGCTGGTATCGCGTGCCTTGGGCAGTGGCGGCGGAAAAGCGGAGTCCAACGCCAGCAACGTAAGCAGCACGGCGACGGTGCTCCAGCGCAGCCAGGTTAACAGGCGTTGACGACTAAACTTTCGCATTTCCGTGGTGGTTGCCCTGCCATCCTGCTCGGTGGAACAGGATGGCAGATGTAATAACTCCCGAAGATCTATCTCGTGCTGGATACCGGCGTGCTAGATACCGGCGTGATGCACATCGCGATATCTGGACTCACGGCTGCACCACCGTGATCGTCGCCGGTGTCGACTTGCCCACTCCACGAATCTCCGGGCGGTACATATCCTCGACCAAGGGTGGCGGCACCGTGTAGGTACCCGGCGTCACCGCACGGACCAGATAGAACACCTTGGCGGTGCTGCCCCGGCTCAACTTCAACGCGGCAACGTAACGGTCATCGCGATACTCCTCGTGCTTGACGTCGGCGGCGTCCGAGCGATCGGATATCTCGATGCCGTCCACCACTACGTCCGCCCATTGCTTGGCGTCGCCCAGGTTGAAGTTCTCGATTTCCAACCCGGCCGGCAGCAGATCGGTGAACAATGCATCGGGCATGTTGACGTCCGGCGTAATGCCCACGCGGACGATCAGCGCTTCTCCTTCCTTCAAGGTTCCGCCGGTCCACTCCTTGCCATCGGTGGTGTAGTAGCGGCGGTCGATACCTACCTTGCGATTGTCCGGCGCGGGCGCTGTACGCGGTATGCCGCTGATTTCCATGCTGACGAACAGCGGCGGCGTGCCTTCCGGCACGAACCGTACACCGCGCGCCAAAGCCGCATAGTCGAAGCCACGGCCAAAGAGCTTGGTCGAGGCAATGGTTTCGCTGTCGCCGCCAACGCTCCATTGCCCGGAAACCAGTTTGCTCTGATCCACCATAAGCGCTTTGCCCAACCGTGCCAGCGCCACTTGTTCCTGTGTGCTCAGCCACAGCCAGCCGCTGTTGCGGCGAGCATCCAGCTCACGGCCCAGCGAGACGGAGCGGGCATCGTATTCCGGCTTGACCAGCTTACGTTCGTGCACCAGCGCGATCATCAACGCATCGTCGCGCAGGCGAGTGCCGTAATCGCCCAAGTACTCCGGCCGTTCGCCGGTCTTGGCGAAGCCGTCCGCGATGGCCTTGGCGCCGCGTTGCTTATCGCCCTGCAGCGACAGCGCAATGCCAAGATGCACCAACGGCAAACCGGTGAGGCTCTTGCCACGCTGATTGTCGTACAGCGCGCGCAGCGTACCCAGCGGTGCGCGATTGACGCGGGCCAGCACGTAGCCCGCATAGGCCTGGTTGGCGAACTTCAGGTGTTCGCGGCGATCGTAGCCGTAGAACTGCGCGCCACCGGCCAGCAGATCTTCACTGAGCCGTGTCAGCGATTTTTGCAGCACGGCATCCGGTACCGCGAAACCACCCTCGCGTGCGTCCAACAGGAACTCGGCTATGTAGGGCGTCAAACCCGGATTGGAGTCATCGTTGTCGCCCCACATCGAAAAGTGGCCGCTGGAGGTCTGCATCGATGCCAGCCGACCGAACGCGCCTTCCATGCGCTCGCGTCGCCGCTTGGCGTCCAGTCCGGTCACGCCCAGCATCTTGGCCGTCGCTTCGTCCAGTTCCAGCGCCGCATAGCCTTTGCTGGTGGTCTGTTCGGCGCAGCCGTAGGGATAATCCAACGCGCCTTGCAGTGCGCTGGCGAAAGGAATCGGCGGCATGGCGCTGACCGTCATGCGCGCATTCACCGATCCCGTCATCAAGCCGTCGGCGAATCCTGCCCCCAACTCGATGGGAGACATGCTGTCCAACACCCGCGTCTGCGCGCGCAGAACCGCCGGCCAGGCGGCGCGTACCGGCAGGTCGTAGCGACGGTCCACCTTGAATCCGCCGCCGTCGATGCGCACCCGCACCTTGGCGGTGGTGTAGCCCTCGCCCGCCACGACTGGGAAGCTGAGCGTGGTTTTTTCCTCCGCCGCCAACTTGGCGGTACGGGCTTCGCCGGTGATCGACAACGGACCTTCGGCGCTCACCTGCACCTTGAATTCACCAGGCTTGCCGGTGAAGTTCTGCACGTCCAGCGTCACCATGCTCTTGTCGCCCGGCGCCAGTACGCGCGGCATGCTGGCTTCAGCCACGATCGGTGCCCGCACCAGCGTCTCGCGATCGCGGTTTCCGTAGCGCTGATCCGAATACACCAACGCCGAAACCCGCAAGGTACCGTTGAAATCCGGAACCTTCAGCGGAATGCGCGCATTGCCCTTGGCATCCAGCTTGACCGATCCGGAGAACAGATCCACCGTCTGCACGCGCGAGGTCGGCCGCTTGGCCTGCGGCAACGCACTGAGCGCCATGTCGCCGCCGAACCGGATCTTGGCACTGCCGCCTTCGAAACTTTCGATCACGCGACCATAGATGTCGTAGGCGTCCACGCCCAGGCGACGCTGCGCGAAGAAATGAGCGTTGGCATCCGGCACCGGGAATCGGGTGATGTTGAGGATGCCGACGTCGACTGCCGAAACGGTGACGTGCGCTTCCTTGCCGGCGAGTTCCGGCACGCTGACCGTCGCCGGCAGATTCTGCTCGGGGCGCATCTGCTTAGGAACCGACAAGCCCACGGCCACACGTCGCGCCTTGCGGTCCATCGGCACGTGGGCCACGCCTACTGCGCGCGCCGGCGTGATCTTGCTGGGTACCGAGCCGCCACGGAACACCAGCGCGGTCACATAGACATCGTGCCGCTCCCAATCCTGCGTGACCGGAATCGAGAACGTACTGCCTGCCTTGCCCTCGCCGCCTTTCACTTCGATGTCCTGCACGTACAGCATGCGGTCGCTTTCGACCATCAGCAGGCCGTGGCCCGCATGCGGCGGCGTCACCGTCACTTCCAGCGTATCGCCAGCCTTGTAGGCGGTCTTGTTCAACGACAGCTTGACCTTGTCAGGGCGCGCATCCAGGCCCCGGTTCTGGTCGTCCCAACTCCAGCCGGCGTGGAACGGATAACGCATGGTCAACCCGGTCGCCGGATCGAATACGTCCACCCGGTATTCGCCCCATTCCACCGGATAATCGAACTTGGCTGCCGTGGTGCCCACGTCCAGCGTCTTGGTCGCCAGGTTTTCGAAACGACGGGTGAAGTCGTAATCCCAGCCGTCGTCGCTGTGGTTCCAGTGATAGTCGCGGTGCTCGCGCACCAGCGTGACCTTGATGCCCTTGCCCGGCTGCGGTTTGCCGTCGGCGTCCACGCGCACCAGCTCGAAGCCGGCGTTGCTGTTGGCGTCGGGGCCGTCCTTGTCGTCGAACAGCGGGCGCACGCCCACCAATGCGTTGGCAGGCCACAGCACGCGCTTGAGCGTGCGATTGACCGTGCGTCCACCGGTTTCATAGACGCTGCCGGAAACCACGGCGGCAATCGTGCTGACGGGCTTGGCCTCGGACGGCAGCGCGATGTCCTCGCCATAGCGGCCCTTGTCGTCGAAGCTGGCGTCGACAACGTCCTTGGCTTCCTTCGGCAGTTCCAATGTGGGATCGCCGAAGAAATAACCTGGCAGTTGCTCCAGCGGGTGCTGCTCCACCGCAACGGCGAGCTTGGCGGTGAAGCGGTTGCCGGACGCCGGCGCGCCGTAGAGATACGCCGCCACCGCTTCCAGCTTGAACGGCTCACCCGGCTTCAACACCTTCTGCGGTGTTTCCAAGTCCAGCTTCATCCGCTCCGGCAAGAACTCTTCGATGCGCAGGCTCATGCCCTGCACCGCTTCCTTGCTGGCCGGGTCGGTGCGGAATTCCACTTGCCAACGCCCGGTAGGCGCTTCCTGCGGGATGACCTGTTCGAACGCGAAATAGCCTTGGCTGCCCGGCTCGATGCGCGTTTCCCGGAACGTCTTGCCGTCCGGCTGTTTCAGGCGAAGAAAGACCGGCTGGCCGCCCTTGCCCGGCTTTCCGGTCGGCTTACCGTCGTTGTCGCGCAACAATGCCGAGATGCGTACGGTTTCGCCCGGGCGATACAAGTCGCGGCCAGACCAGGCAAACACATCGAACCACGCCTGGCCGCGTCCAGCGACCGCGAACTCGGATAGATCCAGCGCGGGCTGATTGAACGGCAGCAACGACACGTCCTTGCCATGCTTGGCGATCAGCACATGGCCGGCATCCAGCGCATAGTTGAGCATCGCGTTGCCGTTGCTGTCGGTCTTGCCGGTCAGAAACGGCTCGCCCTTGTCGTCCAGGATGCGTAGCTCGACGCCACCGACCGATTCACCGCTCTGCAGCGAGGCGGTGTGCACGAACAATTTGTCCTTGTAGGCACGTGTGTGCAGGCCGATGTCGCTGACGGTGAAGAAAGCGGTTTCGAAATCGCCGGAGAATTTGCCGGTGCGCTTCATCACCGCAAAGTACAAACCGGGTTCCTGCAGTTCGCTGACCTCTTGTATCGGCAGGTAGGTCAATAGCCGTTCGTTCGGTTTGCCGCCCAGCACGAAGCGGTTGACGTAAACCGGCTCGGCCAATTCCGACAGCGGCGTGGTATCGCCGTAATCGCTATCCAGATCCCAGCTGCCGCGGCGTCCGCCGCGCTGGTACTCGGAAAAAAACCGCGGCAGGGATTTTTCGGTGACGCGCAGGAACTCGACGTCCACTTCCTTGACGTTGATCGACACCACCGGCAGGCCGCGGCTTTCGCGGGCGGGCAGCACGCTGCCTTGCGAGGCGAAACCGACGGCCGGTTCCAGTTCGCCGGTATGGACTTTCTGCGTCAGTTCCCTGCCCAGCCGGCTACCTTCGGCCGCCAGCAGATCGGCGCGCACCAGCACGTTGTAATCCTTGGCCGCTTCCACCGACGGGAAGCGCAGGATCCGGCCTTTGTCATCCAGTACCCAGCTACCTTTTACTACCGCGCCGTTGGCATCGGTGACCGCCAACAGGCGATCGAAATCCTGCGAACTGACCAGTGGCTGGCTGAATTCCAGTGCGATGGCCAGACTGCCGTCGTGTTGGTCGGGATAGGCACTGACCAAGGCGAAGCCCTTGATCTCTTCGCGCACACTGCGGACCGGCTCGCCGCTGACTTCCGGCAACTGGCCGGTGTCGTTGCGCTTGCATGCCCCCAGCATCAGCAACGCCAATAAGAAAAACGCGCTGACTCGGAAGCCGCGCGTACTGAAGGCCATCATCTGCGTTACCGATCCCATGTGCATGTCCCTGCTCCGGTGCTGTCGGCAGTATAGAACGCGGAATGGGTAGGTTTGGGGTCAGCGACCGCTTGTTGTAGAAGTAGCGCCGGCATGCCGGTGCGGGTGAGTCGCGACGAAGTTCTACGGTAAAGCTCCATCGCGACTTACGTCACTCCTACCAAAAAAAGAACCCCCGGATTTCCGGGGGTTCTTTGATGCTTACAGCCGATCGATCAGGCCTGCGGTTGCGGCTCGATGGGAGCCGTGGGCGAGGCTTCGTCGCCCTCTTCGTCATCCTCCAGCGATGCGTCCAAGCGTTCCACCGCTTGCAGCGTCTCGCCTTCGGACAGCCGGATCAGGGTCACACCCTGGGTATTGCGGCCCACCTGGGAAATGCCCGCGGCGCTGGTGCGCACCAAGGTACCGCCGTCGGAGATCAGCAGCACTTCATGGTGGTCGGACAACTGGATGGCGCCTACCAGCTTGCCGTTGCGCACCGTGGTCTTCAGCGCGATGACGCCGCGAGTGCCGCGACCCTTGCGGGGATATTCGGCGACCGACGTACGCTTGCCGTAACCACGCTCGCTGGCGGTAAGGATGTCGCCGTCGCCATCGATCACTACCAGGCTGACCACTTCCGAGCCTTCCTCGTGAACCGCCGGTACCGCGCCCTCTTCGCCGACCTCGCCCTCGTCGGGCTCGGCCTCGCCATCGCTGCCGGCCACCAGTCGCATACCGCGTACACCCGTGGCAGTACGGCCCATTGGCCGCACCGACGATTCGGAGAAGCGTACTGCGCGGCCATTGGAGGCGAACAGCATGATGTCGCGTTCGCCGTCGGTCAGCGCCACACCCACCAGCGCATCGCCTTCGTCCAGATTGATGGCGATCTTGCCGCGTGCCAGCTTGAACGCGAATTCGGTCAGCGGCGTTTTCTTGACCGTGCCGTTGCGGGTGGCGAAGAAGACGTAGCGGCCGTCCTCGTACTCGCGCACCGGCAGCACGGCCTGCACCTTCTCGCCGGCTTCCAGCGGAATCCAGTTGATGATCGGACGGCCGCGGGCGTTGGAGCCGGCTTCCGGCAGCTGATGCACGGGCAGCCAGAACACCTTGCCGCTGCTGGTGAAGGTCAACAGCGTGTCGTGCGTGTTGACCAGCCACAGCTGATCGATGAAATCTTCTTCCTTGGTCGCCGCCGCGCTGCGGCCACGGCCGCCGCGGCGCTGCGCGCGATATGCGCTGGCCGGCTGGCGCTTGGCGTAACCGGCGTGCGACAGCGTCACCACCACGTCTTCCGGTGCGATCAGGTCCAGGATGTCCAGGTCTTCTTCGCTGGGGCGGATTTCGCTGCGGCGGGCATCGCCGAACTCGGCCTTGACGTTCAGCAGCTCATCGCGGATCACCTGCAACAGCACGTCCGGGTTTTCCAGGATGCGGATCAGGCCGGCGATGGTTTCCAGCAGCTCTTTGTATTCCTCGGTCAGCTTTTCCTGCTCCAGCCCGGTCAGGCGGTGCAGGCGCATTTCCAGAATCTGGGTGGCCTGCGCCTCGGTCAGCTGGTACATGCCGTCGAGGAAACCGACGCCGCTGGGCAGGTCTTCCGGGCGTGAAGCTTCCGCGCCGGAGGCAGCCAGCAGCGTGCCCACCAGACCCGGTTCCCAGGTCTTGGCCAGCATGCGCTCGCGCGCTTCCTGCGGATTGGCCGACGTCTTGATCAGTTCGATCATTTCGTCGATGTTGGCCAGCGCGACGGTCAGGCCTTCCAGGATGTGGGCGCGGGCGCGGGCCTTGCGCAGTTCGAAGATGGTGCGGCGGGTAACGACTTCGCGGCGATGACGCACGAAGGCTTCCAGCATCTGCTTCAAATTGAGCAGCTGCGGACGGCCATCGACCAGCGCCACCATGTTGATGCCGAACACCGATTCCATCGGCGTCTGCAGGTACAGATTGTTCAAGACCACTTCGGCGGATTCGCCGCGCTTGATCTCGATGTAGATGCGCATGCCGTCCTTGTCGGACTCGTCGCGCAACTCGCTGATGCCTTCCAGCTTCTTTTCCTTGACCAGCTCGGCGATCTTCTCGATCAACCGTGCCTTGTTCACCTGGTAGGGAATCTCGGTGACGATGATCGACTCGCGGCCGTTGTCGTCGTTGACCTCGATTTCCGCCTTGGCGCGCATGCGTACGCGGCCGCGGCCGGTGCGGTAACCGGCGACGATGCCGGCGGTGCCGTTGATGATGCCGGCGGTGGGGAAATCCGGGCCGGGGATGTATTCCATCAACGCGTCGATATCGATCAACGGGTTATCGATCAGCGCGATCAGACCGTCGATGACTTCGGACAAATTGTGCGGCGGGATGTTGGTGGCCATGCCCACCGCGATACCGGCCGAGCCGTTGACCAGCAGGTTCGGGAACCGGGTCGGCATGACCGTGGGTTCCTGTTCCTTCTCGTCGTAGTTGGGCTGGAAATCGACGGTTTCCTTGTCGATGTCGGCCATCAGTTCGTGGGTCAGGCGCGCCATGCGCGCTTCGGTGTAACGCATGGCGGCGGCGCTGTCGCCGTCCACCGAACCGAAGTTACCTTGGCCATCGACCAGCAGGTACCGCAGCGAGAACGGCTGCGCCATGCGCACCAGCGTGTCGTATACCGATTGGTCGCCGTGCGGATGGTACTTACCGATCACGTCACCGACGATACGGGCCGACTTGTAGTAAGGCTTGTTGCTGTGTGCACCGAGTTCGTGCATGGCGAACAGGACGCGGCGATGCACGGGCTTGAGGCCATCGCGGACATCCGGGAGTGCGCGGCCCACGATCACGCTCATGGCGTAGTCGAGGTAACTCCGACGCATCTCATCTTCGAGGTTGACGGGGATAATTTCCTTGGCGAGATCTGCCATTCGGTTTCCGTTGCTCTGTCAGTTCTTCGGCCAAAAGCCGGGCTGCCGAAATGCTGTCGGCGGGCCGGATTCGGTGGGATGTTTCAGCGGGATTTTCAACCTTGGAATGATACCACAGATAGGCACTAAAAAGGCTGCTCAGGGCTCCCAGAAACAAGCACTTAGCGCGATCGGACCGGCATCGGCCCGGGTTCGCTTTCGGCGGCTTTTTTTGCTCCGGGACAAGGGCGTCGTAGAGCGGAGCTGCGCCCCGCGATAGCACCGAGTCAGTAGCGATGAGGCCGTCGCAACGGCAGACGATAGCGAATAGCCGCTTAAAAGGTTTTCTGTAGCAAACCCATCAAATTCCTTTTGAGGCTCCGCTGCTCGTGCTTTTCGCATCACAGACGCGGATCCAAGAGCAGCGGAGCAAGCTCCGCTCTACGAAGAGCGTGCGTTGGCTATTCGCTACCGTCTGCCGTTGCGACTGCATCAGTGCTATCGGTACGGTAAGGCTGCGAGGCGCGGTTCGGCTCCAGGACCGGAGCGGAAATCAGCCGAATGCGGCCTGCATGCGCTCGGTGTTGGGGTGCTCTATCACGCCTTTTTCGGTGACGATGGCATCGATAAGTTCCGCCGGCGTCACGTCGAACACCGGATTCCAGGCGACGATGCCTTCGGCCACCGTACGCACACCGCCCACGCCGAACATCTCGCCCGGGTCGCGCTCTTCGATTTCGATGGTTTCGCCGTTGGGGGTTGCCATGTCCACGGTCGAGGACGGCGCCACCACCATGAATTTGACGCCGTGGTGGCGGGCGGACAACGCCAGCTGGTAAGTGCCGATCTTGTTGGCGGTATCGCCGTTGGCGCAGATGCGGTCGGCGCCGACCACTACCCATTTCACCGCTCCGGTCTTCATCAGATGCGCCGCGGCGGAATCGGCGATAAGCGTCGCGGGAATGCCATCCTGCTGCAGCTCCCAGGCAGTCAGGCGCGCACCTTGCAGCCAGGGGCGGGTTTCGCCCGCGAACACCTTGCCGATCCGCTCCTGCGCAACGCCTGCCCGGATTACCCCCAACGCGGTACCGAAACCGGCGGTGGCCAGCGAACCGGTATTGCAGTGGGTCAACACGCCGCTTCCGGGCTCGATCAGCGCCGCACCCAGTGCACCCATGCGTCGATTGGCCGCCAGGTCTTCTTCGGCGATCGCCAGCGCTTCCAGTTCCAGCGAACCACGCCAGTCGCTACCGGCGGTCTTCAATGCCGCGCGCATCCGTGCCAGCGCCCAGGCCAGGTTGACGGCGGTTGGGCGGGCCGCGTTGAGCCGCTGCAATGCGGGCTCCAACTTTTCCAGCGCCTCGGCAGGGCTAGCCGCCATCACTTCACGCGCGGCCAACACCACACCCCACGCCGCGGCAATCCCGATGGCAGGCGCACCGCGCACCGCCAGGTTATGAATGGCATCGGCGACTTCGTCGCTGGTCGTACAGGTCAGGTATTCGACCGTGAAAGGCAGCTTGCGCTGATCGAGCAGTTCCAGTGCGGCGCCGGTCCAGCGAATAGGACGAATGCGATCGTAGCGGGCGTAATCGAAGGTCTCGTTCATGCCCGCCATTGTACTCGGCGCCGGCAATTGGCCGTGTTACTGCTCCATCACCAAGCACGGAATTCCGCGCGGCAACCTTCGGTAACCCAGACTCCGCGGCGATCGCGTCCCCAGGTGCGGCCTTCGATACATGGGGTCTTCGAGACCTGGCGTACCAGGCTGACCCGGCGCGCGTCGACTTCGCAATAATGCGTGCGCCTATCGTTGGAGTCGCAGCGGAATATCTGGCCATTGTCATGACCACCATTCCAGCCACCGTCCCAACCTCCCCCTCCGCCCCAGCCACCGCCGCGGCCGCCGACTTCGAATTCCGCACGGCAGCCGCGATCCACCCAGATCGCACCGCGTTCGCTGCCCCAGTTATGGCCTTCCACGCAGCGGGTCTTCGATATCTGGCGCACCAGCCGGACATAACCGCCGCGTGGTACGGCACAGGTGCGATAACGGCCGTCGTTGGAATCGCAACGCACGATCTGCGCGCCACCGCCGCCATTCCATCCACCGCGCGTACGGAATTCGGCCCGGCAGCCGTGGCTGACCCATACGCCGCCGCGGTCGTAGCCCCAATTGCGTCCTTCGATGCACGGGGTCTTGGATAGCCCGCGGGTCAGTTCGACTCCACCGCGCGTATCGACGGCGCAGTGGCGGTAACGATTGTCCTGGGACTCGCAGCGAAAGGTGCTGCCGTAGCCACCCCCTCCGTAGTAGCCATCGTATTGCTGAGGCGCCGCCGTCGCGTGGCCACCCGCAGCCAAGGCCGCAACAGCAAGGCAGAGACCGGTCAAACCACGCATGGCAATTCCCCTTCGTTCGTCGATGGCTAAGAATCTACCCAGCCATGATGAACGCGGATGCAAGAAATCGTTTACGGCCAAACCAGGCCATACCGTCGTTTTGCTTTCGCTCAGCACCGGCTGCCCGCGGCATATGAGGGATGAGCGTCGCACCACCGGACACGGGCCGCGTGCCGTACAGCAGGATCGTGAGCGGGCTCTCAGGCTCGAACGAAATCGAATGCCAGCACGTCGCCGATGCGGGTGGTGTCCAGCATTGCCATCAGCAAGCGGTCCACGCCCAATGCCACGCCGGCGCAATCGGGAAAGCCGTTCGCCAGTGCGGACAATAAGCGCGCATCGATCTCGGGTGACGGCAGCCCGCGTTGGCGACGCAGTTCGATGTCGCGTTGGAACCGGCCGCCCTGCTCTTTCGCATCGGCCAGTTCGTGATAGCCGTTGGCCAGTTCCAACGGTCCCAGATAAAGCTCGAAGCGTTCGGCCACCGCTATTTCATCCTGGCGAATCCGCGCCAGCGCGCATTGCGAGGCGGGATAGTCGTAGACGGCCAGCAACCGGTCCGACGGGAACCCCGGCTGCAACCGATGCGTCATCAGCAGATCCAGCCAATCGTCGCGCGTCAAGCCGGAAGGATCGACATGGACTTCGCCGAGCGCCGTGCGCAGCGTTTCGATATCGGCCGACATCGGATCAATCCCCAATCGCTGCCGATACAGATCGCGGTAGGCGATCTTCTCGACCGTCAGGCCTGCATCTCTCCCGACCAAGGCAAGGGCACCGTGCAGCAGTGCGATGCATTCGTCGATCAGACGCTGGTGATCCCAACCGATGCGGTACCACTCCAGCATCGTGAACTCGGGATTATGGCGGCCGCCAGCTTCGCCATCGCGGAAGACACGGCCCAGTTCATAACAGTCACCGATTCCCGCCGCGACCAATCGCTTGAGCGGAAACTCGGGCGAAGTACGCAACCAGCGCTTACGCGGGCCGGCATCCACATGTCCGCCGAACTCAAGCGAGAACGACGCGATATTGGGGTCGGTATTGCCGGCCTGCGACAGGATGGGGGTTTCGACTTCCAGCACGCCGCGTTTGGCGAAGAAATCGCGGATGACGGCATTGAGTTGTGCGCGCAGGCGGATGGCGTCGAGGGAGGCGGAGGGGTGCCAGTTCATCGCAATCTTTCCTATTTGTAGGAGTGGCAGTGGCATGACAGCGCCGGTGAGTCGCGTTGAAGCTTTACCGGTAAAGCCTCATCGCGACTCACGTCGCTCCTACATATTGGGAATCTCTTCATTCGTGCTCGGCCAGGAAGCTCAGCAGCTTCGCTTCGTCCCAGATATCGACTCCCAGTTCCTGCGCCTTGGCGAGTTTGGAGCCGGCTTCTTCGCCTGCGACTACGAAGCTGGTTTTCTTCGACACGCTGCCGGCGGTCTTGGCGCCCAGGGCTTCCAGCCGCGCCTTGGCATCGTCGCGCGTCATCGCGGACAAGGTACCGGTCAGTACTACTGTCTGGCCATCCAGCGGGCCGGCCTCTACCACGGCATCGGCGGGCGTAAGACGTAGCAGGTTTTCCAATGCCTCGCTGCTGCGGATCAATAGCGATGCGTTGTCTGGAACCTCCAACCAAGCCGCCAATGCGTTGGCGGAATCCGATGGCAGGCCGGCGGTCACGTAACTGTGCACGGGAGCGTCGCGCAACGCTTCCACGCTGGTAAAAGCGTTGGCCAGTTGTTCTGCGCGCACGCGCGTGACCTTGGGAATTTCCAGGTCCACCAGCAACGTGGCTAGATCCAAATCGGGCCGTAGCTTGGCCGAAGGCGGATGCGCATCGACGATACGCACGCCGCGTTCCAGTAGTTCGTCGATGACTTGCTGGTTGCCGGGCTGATCGAAGAAATGACCAGCGGAGCGCGCGACTTCGCCGCCGACATCGGGCACGCGTTTGAGCAACGGCCAAGGCATCCGCCGGATCAGTTCGAGATCACCGAACCATAGCGCCAGTGCTTTCGCGGTGCTCTCGCCCACATGCTGGATACCCAGGGCGTAAAGGAATCGCTCCAGCGTGGTCGTACGGCTGCGGTCGACGGCCTCGATCAGGTTGTCCGCCCACTTGGTCGCGACCTTGCCGGGCTTCGCCGAACTCTTGGCAGGAACGGCCGGCGTCGATCCATCCCGCTCATCGGCGCGCCGCTTCATTTCCAGCAAGTCGTCGAGCGTCAGTTTGTACAGATCCGCGACCGAGGTGACGTAACCCAGATCGCTCAGCACTTCGATGTAGCGTTCGCCCAGGCCGTCGATATCCATCGCGCGGCGTGACGCGAAATGGCCGATGGCCTCCTTGCGTTGAGCCGCGCAGGTCAGCTCGCCGGAGCAGCGCCAGACCGCCTCGCCTTCTTCGCGCACCAGTTCCGATCCGCAGACCGGGCAATGACTGGGCATCGACCAAGGTTGCGTATTGGGTGGCCGCCGATCCAGCACGACACTGACGACTTCTGGGATGACATCGCCGGCGCGGCGCACGATGACGGTGTCGCCGTTGCGTACGTCCAGGCGTGCGACTTGGTCCGCGTTATGCAGCGTCGCCCGGGTGACGGTGACGCCGCCGACCTGCACCGGCTGCATCAGAACCCATGGCGTGACCGCGCCGGTACGGCCTACATTGACCTCGATCGATTCGACCGTGGTCATCTGTTCCTGTGCCGGGAATTTGTGCGCGATGGCCCAGCGCGGCGCGCGCGAAACGAACCCCATTTCGCGCTGGCCTTCGTAGTCGTCCAGCTTGTAGACCACACCATCGATGTCGAAGGGCAGCTTGTCGCGCTCTCCACCAATCTTCTCGTAGTAAGCTAATAATCCGTCGAGGCCTTCCACCACCTGACATAGCGGACTTACGGGAAGTCCCCATTCTCTTAACCTAACCAAAGTCTCTGAGTGAGTGGCTGGAAGTTCCGAACTACCGCCAAACAGAACACCTTCATTTTTTACTTCCCCTACACCGTATGCGTAGAAGGATAGTTTTCTCTCTGCGGTAACCCTGGAATCGAGCTGCCTCAGAGATCCAGCCGCGCCATTTCTTGGATTAGCGAGAATCTTCTTGTTGTTGAGCAATGCGTAGCGGTTGTACCTATCGAAATCCGAGCGAGACATGTACACCTCTCCCCGAACCTCCAATAGGTCAGGCCAGCCGTAACCACGTAGGTTCAAGGGAATTGTCTTAACGGTACGAAGATTCCTCGTCACATCTTCACCCGTAACTCCATCTCCTCTTGTAGATCCGCGTACAAACTTCCCTTGCTCATATCGTAAACTGATAGCAAGCCCATCCAACTTTGGTTCAGCCGAAAACCGCAAATTCTTACGCTTCAATCTCTCTGCAATCCGACGGACGAAATCGGCTACTTCTTGATCACTGAAGGCGTTGCTTAGAGAAAGCATTGGGACTTCGTGATGAATTTGCCTGAATGACCTGATCGGCTCGTCACCAGCTCGCCTAGTTGGCGAATCTTCTGTCACCAGTTCCGGATGCGCGGATTCCAGATCGTCCAGTTCGCGCAGCATGCGGTCGTACTCGACGTCCGGAATGTTCGGCTCGTCCAGCACGTGATAGCGATAGTTTGCGTCGTCCAGCAGACGGCGGAGTTCGGCGATGCGGGTGGCGGGATCTTTTTTTGTCATCGGGAAGCTCTGCTTTTCTCTTCTCCTTTCGGGAGAAGGTGGCGTATAGCGCCGGATGAGGAGTGCCGCAGTCGCCCACCCGAAATCGGTATTGCAACGCGAGCCACAACGAGTGAATCAGTGAACAGTCGATGCGTTGACTTTATGACTCGCTGCGGCTCGTTCGTCATCGTTGAGTCGGATGTGCTATCGAGGCGCCCCCAACCCCTCTCCCGTGGGGAGAGGGGCTTATGCGCTACCAACGCGGCGTCTTGGTCAGAGGCGGCGCTTCGTGCTGGCGGTCGTAGGCGCGTAGTTCTTCGCGAATATGCTGGATGCGCTGACGGCCAAGTGTGTTGCGGCTGTCGTCCAGGACCACGCCGTTCAGCAGTTCGGCCATGCGTTCGACGTTGGGCAGTAGCTTTTCCCAGGCTTCCAGTGCGGTGATCGGTGCCGGCAAGGTCAGGAAGAACGCGATGGCGGGTGTTTCCATTTCGCGGATGTGCGCCATGTCGAAACTACCCGGCTGCATGATGTTGGCCATGCTGAAGATCGGGCCGCGCTCCGGGTGGCCTTCGATCAGCCGGTGGAACACGTTCATATGGCCGAAGGTCAGGCCGGTCTTCTCGGCCGCCACTACGATGTCTTCGCCGCGCAGGGTGTGGCCGGCCTTGGCCGCCACGTACAGCGAAACGATCTTGTCGAAGTCCTGGCTGGGGCGCTTGCCCAGGTCGCTCTCGGCGTGCACCGGGGTGCCGCCGGCCAGTCCCAGCTCCGGCTGGGTCACCGTGTCGTCGCTGTAGTCGTGGTCGGTCGCATCGTCCGCGGCCAGGCTGGGTTCGACCCGCGTGTTGTCGCGCTCGCTGGGTTCCACGCGCCGGCCCTGGCTGGGTTTCTTGGGCCGGCCGAAGAAGAAGATCGCGGCGAACAGGATCGCACCTGCGATCAGGATGCCGATTCGAAGCATTGCCATGTCGGACACTAGGGGTTTCTCCGGCAAGGTTTTGGGGTCTGGATCGTTGCGCCCGGAATCATGCCGCCCGGGGTCACACCGCTCAAGATCGTGCTGCTTGGGATCACGCTGCTTAGGATCGTGCTACTGAAAATCAGGCGGCTCAAAATCAGGCGGCTCCGGCCAAGCGTGCGGCTTCTTCCAGGTCGACCGATACCAACCGGCTGACGCCCGGCTCCCGCATGGTAACGCCACTGAGCTGGTGTGCGGCTTCCATGGTCGCTTTGTTGTGGCTGACGAATAGGAACTGCACCTTCTCGCTCATCTCCTTCACCATGGCGGTAAAGCGGCCCACGTTGGCCTCGTCCAGCGGCGCATCCACTTCGTCCAGCAAGCAGAACGGCGCGGGATTCAGCTGGAAGATGGCAAAGACCAGCGCCACCGCCGTCATCGCCTTTTCGCCGCCGGACAGCAGCGAAATATTGGATACGCGCTTGCCCGGCGGGCGCGCCATGATGGCCACGCCGGTATCCAGCAAGTCTTCCCCGGTCAGTTCCAGATAGGCATGGCCGCCTCCGAACAGGCGCGGATACAATTCCTGCACGCCGGCGTTGACGCGGTCGAACGTGTCCTTGAAACGGCCGCGGGTCTCGCGGTCGATCTTGCGAATGGCTTCTTCCAGCGTTTCCAGGGCCGAGTTCAAGTCGGCGTTCTGTGCTTCCAGGTACTCGGCGCGCTGCGAGGCTTCGCCGTATTCGTGGATCGCGGCCAGGTTGACCGGCTCCAACCGGCGCATACGGCCGTCGATCTGGCTGACGGTCTGTTCCCAGTCGGACAGATTGGCCACTTCCGGCAAGGTGTTGATGACGTCTTCCAGCACGAAGCCGGCAGCGACCACCGCTTCGGACAACTGCTCGGCCTTCAGCGCCAGCGCCTGCTGGTCCAGTTTGCGTTGGGAAATGCGTTCGCGCTGGGCCAGGGATTGCTCGTCGCGCTGATGGCGGGTTTGTTCGTACTGCCGCAGTTCGTTGTCGATGGCTTCCAGCGCGGCGCGGGCCTCGGCCAGGTGGCGGTCGGCATTGACGCGCTGCTCCAGCGCGGCCTGGCGCTGGGCTTCCAACTCGTGCACGGGCGAATCGCCTTCGCTGAGTTGCGCGGTCAGTTCGCCTAGGCGCGAATCCAGTTGGCCGCGTTGTCCACCCATGCGGTCCAGCGCTTGGCTCAGGGCCACGATCTGGGTGCGCTGGGATTCCAGCGTCAGCGCCAACGCGTGGGTGGCATCGCGCGAAGCGCGGGCGGCTTCGCGGGCCTGGTCACGCGCTTCCACCAACTGGCGGCGTTCGGATTCCAGCGATTGGCGGGCCGATTCCAGATCGCCCATGCGGGTGATCGCGTCTTCCAGGCGCGTGCGGGCTTCGCGGGCCTGTTCGCGGCTGGTGTCCAGGGTTTCGACCAGTTGGGCGATTTCCAGATCGATCTTTTCGATGCGGTTGCCGGTCGATTCCACCCGGCCTTTCTGGCTCTGCAGCTGCCCGGCCAGTTCGGACACGCTGCGGTGCGCCATGTAAAGCGCGCGCTGCGCGTCTTCGCGCTGTTGCTCGGCGGCCAGCAGTTGGTCGCGCAACGTGGCAAGGCGATGTTCCAGTTCGGCCTCGCGTTGCTGCAACTCTTCGATTTCCACGCGCAGCGACTGGATTTCGCGCTCGCGCAGCAAGGCGCCCTGCTTGGCGGCGCCGGAACGCAACACCCGGATCCAGCCTGCGCCCAAGCGCTCGCCGTTACGGGTGATGACCGAGTCGCCCTCGGCCAGCTGCGGTTGCAGGCGGCGCGCTTCGGCCAGGTCCTCGGCCACGTGCAGGCGGGCAAGCAAACGGCGGATGGCGGCAGGTCCCTGCACTTTCGCGGCTAGCGAAGTCGGGGCGAAATCGATCTGCTGCGCGTCGGCGGATACCAGTGCGATGCGGCCTTCGCCCAGCTCGCCCAAGGCGTCGACCAGGCTTTCCGGAGCATCGACCAGCACGCCTTCGATCAATTGGCCCAGCGCTCCTTCCACCGCGTTTTCCCAGCCGGATTCGACGGTGAGCTTTTCGCCCACGCGCGCGGCGCTGTCCAGGCCACGCGCTTTCAGCCAGGCCACGGCAGCGCCCTGCTCCTGGCCCAGCGCTGCATGCTGCAAGGTTTCCAGCGAAGACAGACGGCCACGCGATTCCTGCGTGCGCTTGCGTACTTCCGACAGCTCGGCCTGGGTCGTGCGCTGTTGTTCCTGCACGTCGCTGGCGGCCTGCTTGCGGGCTTCTACCTGCTCGTTGAACGATTCCAGCGATTCTTTCTGGGTGTCGTGCTGGATTTGCAGTTGTTCGAAGGCATCTGCCAGCGCGGTCAGGTCCAACCCCGCACGCTCGCTGGCGAGCGCTTCCCGGCGGCGGTCGGCTTCGAGCGCCTGCCGATCGAGATAATCGACGCGGGTGCGTTCGACTTCGCCGGCGCGCGAGGCCTCGGCGGACTCGCGGCTGTGGGTTTCCCAACGCTGCTGCCAATCGGACAGCTTGGTTTCGGCCTCGCGCAGCGCGTCCTGTTTGAACAGGTCGTCTTCCTGCAGTTGCGCCAGCTGCGGCTCGGCGTCGGCCACCGACTCGCGCAGCACGGCCAGTTTGGTCTCATCGCCGCTGATGTGCTGGCCGAGTTCGGCCAATGCGTGAGCGGCTTCTTCGCGCGCCTTGCGCAGGCGTTCGGCCAATTCGTGCTGGTGCTGGATCTGCTGCTCGATGCGGGCGAGCGCGCTGCCGACCTGGTAGACCTCGGCCTGGGCCTTGTTGAGGACTTCGACCGACTCTTCCCGGCGCACGCGATCGGTTTCGATCTGGCGCTCGGCTTCGCGCTGCTCGGCGATCAGTTGCTGCAGTTTGGTCTCTTCCTGCGACAAACCTTCGCGCAGCGCTTGCAGACGGCTGTCCAGGCCACGGAACTCCAGGGCCTTCCATTCGGCGTCCTTGATGCGCCGTTCTTCCTGCAAAGCCTGGTATTGCTCGGCCTGTTTGGCCTGGCGCTTCAGGTGCTCGAGTTGCTTGCCGATTTCTTCGCGCAGGTCGCTGAGGCGTTCCAGGTTTTCGCGGGTATGGCGGATGCGGGTTTCGGTTTCCTTGCGCCGCTCCTTGTACTTGGAGATGCCGGCGGCTTCTTCCAGGTAAATGCGTAGGTCTTCCGGGCGCGCCTCGATGATCTGGCTGATCATGCCCTGCTCGATGATCGAGTAGCTGCGCGGCCCCAGGCCGGTGCCCAGGAACAAATCGGTGATGTCGCGGCGGCGGCACTTGGTGCCGTTGAGGTAGTAGTTGCTCTGTCCGTCGCGGCTGACCTGGCGCTTGACCGAGATTTCGTTGAAGGCGGCGAATTCGCCGGCGATGGTGTGATCGCTGTTGTCGAAGATCAGCTCCACCGTGGCCTGCGAGACCGGCTTGCGGGCGGAGGAACCGGAAAAGATCACGTCGGTCAGCGAATCGCCGCGCAGGCGGCTGGCCGAGCTCTCGCCCATGACCCAGCGCACCGCATCGATGATGTTGGACTTGCCGCAGCCGTTAGGGCCCACCACACCGGTCATGTTGGTGGGCAGATGCAGCGTGGTCGGGTCGACGAAGGATTTGAAACCGGACAGCTTTATGGTGGAAAGGCGCATGCGGCGTGGGTTTCCGAGGCATCGCGACCGAACCGGCCGGCGCGCTGCCACAAGTGTTAATCAGGATGAGTTGTTATCGCCAAATCATTGAATTATATGGCGATAGCGTACCGCTTTCGCGACACTAACGCATGAGTATAGCCGGGCGTTGCGGGCAGGTGGTCAGCAGAGAGCCGGGAAGCACGTTGGTTCGCTGGGTTTTCCTGTGGAAGTGGCGCCGAGAGTCGGGACGGCGAAGGTGTCGGCCCCTATTCCGCGCCACTTCCCTTACTCCAGCTGCAGCTCCAGCCGCACGCTGCCCTCATGCAGGTTGGGCGCTTTTGCGGCGGTGATGAACACCCGTGTCGGGTCCAATGCGCCGCCCGCCAGCAGGGCGTCCTGGACGGCGCTTGCCCGCGCGCGGCCCAGCTCCACAAGCTCAGTGGATGTGGGCTGGTAGTGCGGCAGCAATTGCGTCCGTAGCCACGCCAGCGCGGCCTGATCGCGCAGGCCGCGCTTCTCTTTTCGGGTGGCGTCTTCGGGGGCGGAATCGGTGTCGGGAATATCCGGCTTGCGGCCCAACTGCTGCCGGAAGAGTTTTTCCAGCGCATCGATCTGCTCGTCCGCGGGCAAAGCCGCGAACCCGGCGACGTCCGTTTTCTGTACCTCCGCCGCCGCCTGCATCAAGCGCCGTTCCGCGATCGCAGCCGGATCGGCATCGGCGGCGATGCCCGCAGGAATATCCAGGCGCAGTGCCGGCCTGTCGGCCAAGCCCTTCGCCAGGGCCGCCAAATTGCCGCGAGCGGCTTCCGGCAAGTCGGCCGAACCCGGGGCGAAACTGACGTACTGAGCATTCTCGGCGCCTTCGAACAACGAGCCGATGAACGCGAATGGCGCAGTGACGATCTTGACGATCAGGTTTTTCAGAATCTGCCAGACCACCGGCCAGACCCGGAACTTGGGATCGTCCAGCGAACCGGTTATCGGCAGATCCAGATCGATCACACCATGACGATCCTTCAACAGCGACGTCGCCAGCCGGATCGGCAACGACACCTTGTCCTTGCTGTCGGTGGCCTCGCCCCACTCCAACTGATCCAACAGCACGTGATGCGCCGCTTCCAACTTCTGATCGTCGATCCGGTAGTGGAGCTCGGTGGTCAGCTTGCCCTTGGCGATGGCGTAACCGGCAAAACGTCCGGAATACGGATTGAAGATAGGCAGATCGATGTTGCGGAACTTCATCTCGATATCGGTGTGCTTGTCGAAGGCGAACACATTGGTGCCGCCACGGATCGACACCGGCGAATAGCGATTGAGGATATGCCCGGTCAGCTCGATATCGGCCACCGAATCGGTGGTGGTGGATAGTCCGCGAATCGTGCCGGCGAGCGATTCGATGTGGGCGCGGAAGTTGGGATCGATGGAGTAGTCGGCGAAGGCCATGGTGCCGCCATCCAGCCGCAGCTCGCCGACCTTCACGGCCATGGCCGGCTCCATCGCTTGCTGAGGCTTTTCAGGCGCAGGCGGCGTCACCGGCGCAGACGTGGCTGCGGGTGCCGGATCGGCGAACACGTTCGCCAGGTTGAGTGTCCGGTCCTGCTGTACGGTCACGATGGCGAAGGGATTGCGTGCATGGATGCGGCGGATGCTGACCGACGCCGGAATCTGCCGGTAATCCACGCCATAGGCATCGACACGCTGCCAGGAGATTAGCTCGCGCTGCTCGCCACGCTCCATCAACTTGAAGCGGTCCACGGATGCATCGCCGCTGAAGCTGAGCGATGAGGGTGCGGCATCCGCCGGCGGCAGCTTTAGCTCCCCCTTCGCATCCAAATCGCCGGAGCGTAGTTCCAACTGCGGGAAATCGGGCAGATAGCCCAGCACGTCGCGCAACGGCAACGCGGACAAATCTACTTGCAGCACGCCCGACGCATTCGCGGGAACGATTTCACCCTGGAGAGACAAACGCGTACCCGTGTTGATGCCGGTCTGGAGTGTCACCGGGACCGGCCGATTCATGTCCAGGCTGATGCCGCTGGCACTCAGCGATAGCGGTGTCAGGCGGAAGCGCGCTGCCGGTTTGACTGCCCTGTCCTCAAAATCGACTTCGGCCTTTTCCAGCAGCAGTTGGGCCAAGTCGAATCGCCATTCGTTGTTGGCGCCGTTAGCCGCTGCCTTTTGTTGTTCGTCTTTGTCGGTGCTTGCGGTGTCTGCGGGCGCAAACAGCTGCTGGAGGTTCAGGCTGCCGTCGGCTTGTCGCCAGACATTGGCTTTCATGCCACCGATGCGCATCGCGTCGATGGCGATTTCCTGCTTGGCCAACGACATCCGCGTGTTGTCGAGGGTCACCGATGGCAACGTCACCCAGTCGGTTTCCAAGCCCTTCCCACGTAGCGCCAGTGCGCTCGCCGATGCCTGCGTCAACTTCGCTTCCAACTGCATGCCCGCGTTGGCTGGCACCGAGAATCGGTAGCCACCGGCCAAGTCGAAATGGCCGGCCGCCAGCTCCATCGGCAATTCCTCGCTGAGGAATTCATAGACATTGCGTGCCTGCAGGCTTTGTATTTTCAGATTTCCGTCCGAGGCGAACGGCTGCAGCGACAACGATCCCTGCCAATCCAGGCTTTCGCCTTCGTCGCCTTTCGCGTGCAGTTGAAAGCCGCCGCCGGACGCCACCGTGCGGAAGTCACGCAGTTCGAACTTGATGGGTGAAAGCCGCTTGGTCGGCGCCAACCTGCGGCTGTGGTCGGCGAAATCCAAACCACCGTGAATAACGGCGAGTCGTTGGATCCAAAGGGCGGGCGGCGGGCCATCATCCTGGCTGTCCGGCACCAGATCGGCCAGGTTCAATGAGCCGTCCGGCCGGATGACGGCCTGGGCATAGGGAGCTTCCAGCGAAATCTCCCGGAAGGTATAGGCACCTTCCCACAGCGAAGACACTTGGAAATCCGCAGTCAGCCGCCGCCAGCCCACCAGCGGTTGGCCAGCCGGTTGGCCTGGCTCGCGGATCGCCATGTCGGCAATTTCGGCGCGAAACGTGAAGGGGTTGAAGCGTATCTCGCCCAGGCTCAGCGACCTGCCCAGTTCGGAGCGCACGTAATCGGTGGCGTGGCTGCGTGCCAGCCGCGGAACCGCCCAGAAACCGACGGCGGCATACAAACCCAGCACCGATGCCAGTACCAGTCCGAGCAACAGGGACCGACGCCGGATCCACTTCCACATGGCTCATCCTCCCGATGGGCTCCGCGGAAGGCCCCACGGTGCCAGCTCTGCGAAAACGGCTTGCCGCCGGACTGTATCAGGTCGTCCCCAGACTGCGTCACCACGTTCCCCGTTGTGTGAGCCAGGCCTGATAGCCCCATTGAGATAGGTCGCACCCGGCGGGAAGAGCAAGCGTCGGCCATGCCTGTTAGGATCGTTCCGTTTGCCCCGCGCAAACCCCCTTCCCCACCACCAACTGGCCATTACTAACGTGTCTTTCTTTGCATCCGTCGAAACCGTCCCCGGCGATCCAATCTTGGGACTGACCGAGGCTTACAACGCCGATACCCGCCCCGGCAAAGTGAATCTGGGCGTTGGCATCTACTACGATGAACAAGGCCGCATTCCGCTGCTGGAATCCGTCCGCATCGTCGAACAGGCATTGGCTGCTCAAGCCCGTGCACGCGGCTATCTACCCATCGATGGCCTGCCCGCCTATACCTTGGCTACGCAGAAATTGTTGTTCGGTGCGCAATCGACCGCATTGGACGCCGGTCGCGTGGCGACTTCGCAGACAGTGGGTGGCAGCGGCGCGCTGCGTATCGGCGCCGATTTCCTGAAACGCGTACTGCCGCGGGCGAAGATCGCCATCAGCAGCCCCAGTTGGGAAAACCACCGCGTGGTATTCGCCGCCGCGGGCTTCGAAGTCAGCGACTACCGCTATTACGACCCGGCGACGCATGGCCTGGATTTCCCCGGCATGTTGGCCGACTTGGCCGCGCTGGAACCCGGCACTGTGGTGCTGCTGCACGCCTGCTGCCACAACCCTACCGGCGTGGACCTGACCGCCGAGCAGTGGAAGCAGGTGGTGGAACTGGTCAAGGACCGCCAGCTGCTGCCCTTCATCGACATGGCCTACCAGGGCTTCGATCAAGGCACCGACGCCGACGCAACGGCAGTTCGTTTGTTCGCCGATTCCGGCGTGGGCTCGTTCCTGGTCGCCAGTTCGTATTCCAAGTCGTTCTCCCTATACGGCGAACGCGTTGGCGCGCTATCGGTGGTTGCGGCCGACCGCGAGGAAGCCAAGCGTGTGCAGTCGCAAATCAAGCGCACTATCCGCTCCAACTACTCCAGCCCGTCGACGCACGGCGGCGCACTGGTGGCGGGCGTATTGGGCAGCGATGAACTGCGTGCGCAATGGGAGAGCGAGCTGGGCGGCATGCGCGAACGCATCCATGCGCTGCGGGCCGGGCTGGTGTCGAAGCTGGCAGCGCTGGGCGCTCCGGAGTTCGGCTTCATCCAGCAGCAGGCGGGAATGTTCTCGTACTCGGGCCTGACCACCGCGCAGGTCGACCGTCTGCGCGAGGAATATGCGATCTACGCGATCGGCACCGGTCGTATCTGCGTGGCTGCGTTGAGCAGCCAGAACCTGGACAAGGTCGCCGAAGCGGTCTACGCGGTCAGCCGCGGTTGATAACGATGTAGGAGCGGCGTCCCGCCGCGAGCTCTTTGCTTTTATCCCAAGCACCGAAGAAAGAGCTCGCGGCGGGACGCCGCTCCTACGTTCTATTTTTCTATTTCCAGGCGCAATCCGCTGTCGGCGTCGAAATAATGCAGGCGGCGTCCGTCCACCACCATGCGTAGGTTTTCGCCGGGTTCCGGCAAGGCGCGTGGCGGCACCCGCGACACCAACAACTGATCGCCGTAACTGAGGTTGACGAATATCTCGTTGCCTACCGGTTCGATCGCTTCCACTCGCGCTTCGAAACCTGCCTCGTCCGCCCAGGATGGCTGCAGATGCTCGGGGCGCACGCCGATCGCGATCGTCCTGCCCTGCCATGCCTGCGGCAACTGCGCATGCGCCAGCGGCAGCGAAACGCCGTCTTTCAGCGTCAGGCAAGGCCGTTCGCCGCACACCAGTTCGCCGCGCAGCACGTTCATCGCGGGACTGCCCAAAAAACCGGCGACGAACAGGTTGGCCGGCTTTTCGTACAACGCCATCGGCGTATCGATCTGCTGTATCTGCCCATCCTTGAGCACCACGATGCGTTGCCCCAGCGTCATCGCTTCCACTTGGTCGTGGGTAACGTAGACCATGGTGGCGCCCAACTGGCGGTGCAGCCTCGCGATTTCGGTACGCATGGAGTGGCGCAGCTTGGCATCAAGATTGGACAGGGGCTCATCCAAGAGGAAGACCGAAGGCTCGCGAACCAGGGCGCGCCCCAGCGCCACGCGCTGGCGCTGACCGCCGGACATTTCGCGCGGCAATTTCTGCAGCATGTGGGTCATGCCCAGCGTTTCGGCCGCAGCGGCCACGCGCTGCTCGATCACCGTTTTGGGATGGCCGCGCAGCTTCAAGCCGAATGCCAGGTTCTCCGCCACCGTCATATGCGGATACAGCGCATAGCTCTGGAAAACCATGGCGATATCGCGGTCCTTGGGGGCCACTTCGTTGACGACGCGGTCGCCGATGAACAGCGTGCCCTCGGAGATCTCTTCCAGGCCGGCGATCATGCGCAACAGCGTGGATTTGCCGCAGCCGGACGGTCCTACCAACACCATCAGTTCGCCATCGGCGATCTCGAAACTGGCCCCGTGCACGGCTACCTGGCCGTTGTCGTACACCTTGCGCACGCGGTCGAGTTGAACACTAGCCATCATCGCTCCGGTCGGGCCGCGCCCGCTGTCCACCATGCCACTGCCGCCGGGCCCCTCCCAGTGGCAGGCGGAGGCCGAAGGCATCCGCTGCTTCAATCAAGAACTTCTATCAGAAATCTGACCTACGCTATTCTGCCATGTAATCGTTTTCACAACGCATGCCCATAATGACTGCGAAGAGCGCCCATGCCGATCCGTACCAATGACGGACCACCTCGATTGCGACGCCGTATTCCACATCGCATCGCCGCGCCAAATATCGTTCGCGGATCGATTCAATACAGCCCTGCGTGCTGCGGTCGCACGGCAGCACCTCAATAATGATCCAGCCTGCGGCAGGTAAAACCAGTACCGCTCGCACAGATACCCACAGCAGACGGGCGGCGCTCGCCCCCGCGCGCTATTATCCGGCGATTGCACACCATCACGGCCAACCCAAACCAAGCGGACGAGGACGAGCGAAGCGAATGCAGCGGAATACTTTCTGCAGTGCCCATCTGACCCATAAGTACTTCTGCTCATGAATAGCGAAGCCAGAGTTCTGCTTGCCGATATCGGCGGCACCAATGCGCGTTTCGCGCTGGCCGATACCAGCGCTCCGGAGCCGCTTCTGGTGGACAGCGTGCGCGAGTTCGTGGTCGCGGATTTTCCGTCCCTGGCCGATGCCGCGCAGCACTACCTCAGCGAAACCAGTGCAGTCGCGCAGAACGGCGTATTCGCCGTGGCGGGGCGTGTGGATGGCGATGAAGCGCGCATCACCAATCATCCCTGGGTCATCTCGGTACACCGCACGCGACAGGCGCTCGGTTTCGAAGGCCTGAAACTGGTCAACGATTTCGCCGCGCAGGCCATGGCGATTTCGCTGCTGACTTCGCGCGACGTGGTGCCGATAGGCGGCGCGCAGTGGGCGCCTGCTCCGCTTTCCCAACCGCGCAATTACGCGGTCATCGGTCCCGGCACCGGTCTTGGCGTAGGCGGCCTGATGGTCCGCGACGGCAAGTACTACCCGCTGGAAACCGAAGGCGGCCATGTCAGTTTTCCGCCCGGCACGCCGGAAGAAATCGACATCCTGGAGCGGCTGTCGGCGCAGTTCGGCCGTGTTTCCAATGAACGCCTGATCTGCGGGCCGGGGCTGGTCAATCTGTACCGTGCGCTTAGCGAAATCGCTGGCGAAGATCCCGGCCCGTTGCAGCCTGCCGATGTCACCGCCCGCGCCGCCGCCGGCGATCCGCGCTGCATGCGGGCGCTGGACGTTTTCTGCGCCGTATTCGGCGCTATCGCCGGCGATCTGGTGCTGACGTTGGGCGCCTGGGACGGCGTATTCCTGACCGGCGGCCTAGTGCCGAAACTGCTGACCTCCCTGCAGCATTCCGGCTTCCGCGCGCGCTTCGAACACAAAGGCCGTTTTTCGCCGACGATGGCGCGCGTGCCGACCTTGGCCATCCTGCATCCGCGTCCCGGCCTGCTGGGCGCGGCTGCCTACGCGGTGGAATCGTTCGGGCCGGCAAAACAGGCATGAGGCGCGGATTTCAGCGAAGGCGATCGGATGGCCGTAGCCTTGGCGACCGGAATTTCTTGAGCACGTTTTCGAGCACTGCATCCATAAGTACGCCGCTGGTACATGCGCGTTGAATGGTCTGTCTTTGGTCACTTTCACCGCCGGCGCAAAGCAAGTAGAAAGTAGAATGCTTATTCAGTCGGCTTCATCAACCTCATGCGCGCGCACGGTCGCTGCGCGATCTGGTGTTCCTTCCCGCTTTCTCTCCGTCTTCCACGCCGATTCTTCATGCAGCCCGGGATATCCGTGTCCCACTCTGGATGAATGTCCGGGTGAACATCCGGTCAAATGGAAATCATCCGGCGCGGCAACGATAAATAGACGCAATCCCCACGTTTCGCAGCCTAGCCTACGCCAATGAGCCTGCATCCTCGCATCCAAGAAATCACCGAACGTATCCGCCAGCGCAGTGCGCCATTGCGCCGCGCTTATCTGGAAGGCATCGACGCTACCCACCGCGATGGTCCACAGCGTACGCGCCTGAGCTGCGGCAACCTCGCCCATGCGTTCGCTGCCTGCGGGCCGACCGACAAGGGCCGCCTGCGCGCGGATGCAACCCCCAACCTAGGCATCGTCACCTCGTATAACGACATGCTTTCGGCACATCAGCCGTTCGAGCACTACCCGGAGATCGTTCGCGACACTGCGCGCGCACTCGGCGCGACGGCGCAGGTCGCCGGCGGCGTGCCTGCCATGTGCGACGGCGTCACCCAAGGCCGTCCCGGCATGGAACTGTCGCTGTTCTCGCGCGATGCCATCGCCCAGGCGACCGCTATCTCGCTGAGCCACGACATGTTCGACGCCGCGCTGTATCTGGGCGTATGCGACAAGATAGTCCCCGGTTTGCTGATAGGCGCACTCGCGTTTGGGCATCTCCCGGCGGTGTTCGTGCCGGCCGGCCCGATGACGCCCGGCATTCCCAACAAGAAGAAAGCCGAAGTGCGCGAGCGCTACGCCGCCGGCGAAGCCACCCGCGAAGAACTGCTGGAAGCCGAATCGGCCAGCTATCACGGTCCCGGCACCTGCACTTTCTACGGCACCGCCAACTCCAACCAAGTGCTGCTGGAAGCGATGGGTCTGCAATTGCCGGGCACATCGTTCGTCAATCCCGATCAGCCGCTGCGCGAAGTGCTGACCCGTGCCGCGACCGAGCGTGCGCTGCGCATCACCGCGCTGGGCAGCGATTACCGGCCCATTGGCCATCTGGTCGACGAACGCGCCATCGTCAACGCCATGGCCGCACTGATGGCGACCGGCGGCTCCACCAACCACACCATTCACTGGGTAGCGGTGGCGCGTGCCGCGGGCATCGTGCTGACCTGGGACGATATCGACCAGATTTCGCAAACCGTGCCGCTGCTGGCACGCGTGTATCCCAACGGCGAAGCCGACGTGAACCGTTTCGCCGCAGCCGGCGGCATCCAGTTCGTGTTCCGCGAATTGCTGGAAGCCGGCTTGATGCACGACCTGCCCACCATCGTGCCCGGCGGCATGCAGGCCTATTGCGACGAGCCGCGTTCCAACGATGGCCAGCTGGACTACGTGCCGGGCTTGGCCAAGAGCGCCGACGAAAGCGTGGTGCGTCCGGTGGCGCAGGCATTCGAACCACAGGGCGGTCTGCGACTGTTGCGCGGCAACCTGGGCCGCGCATTGATCAAGACTTCGGCCGTCAAACCCGAATACCGCCATATCGAAGCGCCTGCCGTGGTCGTGGACGATCCGCGTGCCTTGAACAAATTGCACGCGGCCGGTGTGCTGCCGCAGGATTTCGTGGCGGTGGTGCGCTATCAGGGCCCCCGTGCGAACGGCATGCCCGAACTGCATTCACTGGCGCCGTTGTTGGGCCTGCTGCAAAACCAAGGCCGTCGTGTGGCGCTGGTCACCGACGGCCGTTTGTCCGGCGCCTCCGGCAAGATTCCCGCCGCCATCCACGTCACTCCGGAAGCCGCACGCGGTGGGCCGTTGGGCAAGCTGCGCGAAGGCGACATGATCTGCCTGGATGCCGAAGCCGGCATCCTGGAAGTACGCGTCCCCGCCGAGGAATGGGCGATGCGCGAACAAGCGCCCAATACCACGCCGTCCGCGCTCGACATCGGCCGTAGCCTGTTCGCGGTCAGCCGCGACGTGGTGACGCCTGCCGATCAGGGCGCGCTGTCGATCTCCTGCGGCCCGCCGTACCACAACGGCACCTGGGAGTACGACGCAGAGTACGAGCTGGGCGACGTGGCGGTAGCCGCGGAAGCGCCGCATGAAGCGAAGGATGCCTGATATTTCCCTTCTCCTCCGGGGCGAAGGCGGCGCGAAGCGCCGGATGAGGTACGCGGAATCCATGATGTTTGATTTCACTGATTCCGCCGTACTCTCAACCCAACTCCTCTTCCGATGGGAGAGGGGCTCAACCACCAGAAGACATCAAACATGACCATCGAAGCCCGTCAGCAGAAAGCCGAACAACTCCTCCGCGCCGCAGGCATCCTGCCGGTGGTCACCGTGCATACGCTGGACGAAGCACGCAAGGTTTCCACGGCGTTGCTGAAAGGTGGACTGCCGGCCATCGAGTTGACCCTGCGCACTCCGGTGGCGATGGAAGCATTGGCCATGCTGAAGAAGGAACTGCCGGATATCGTGATCGGCGCGGGCACCGTGCTGACCACGGAGCAGATCGAGCAATCCATCGCGGCGGGTGCCGACTTCCTGGTCACGCCAGGCACGCCGGCTGAAATGGCCGATGCGCTGGCCAAGGCGCCGATTCCGGTCGTACCAGGCGCGGCGACCCCGACCGAATTGCTGTCGCTGATGGCGCGTGGCTTCCGCGTCTGCAAACTGTTCCCCGCCTCCGCAGTGGGTGGTTTGGCGATGCTGAAGGGCTTGGCCGGCCCGCTGTCGGACCTCAAGATCTGCCCCACCGGCGGCATCACCGAAGACAACGCGGCCGACTATCTGTCGCAGCCTAACGTCGTCTGCATCGGTGGCTCGTGGATGGTGCCCAAGGCATGGCTGGACGCCGGCGAATGGGACAAGGTCACCGAGAGCTCCGCCAAAGCCGCCGCCATCGTGAAGAAAGTCCGCGGCTGATCGATACTCCCTGTAGGAACGTTGTTGGCGGTCGCAATCCTTAACCTTGTGGGAGCGACGTGAGTCGCGACGAACCCGCCGCGAGAAACGGTTCAACGAAAGCATGTGCTGTGATCACCAACCGCTCCGTCGCGACTCACGTCGCTCCCACAAGTACGGTCTGCGGCAACTGATGTCGCTTCTACCCGATTGGTCGATGCACCAGCACTATCCCAAAGCGCGCACGCTTCCATAGCACCGCCTGCAGTACGAACCACGCGACCAGCAGCAGGCCCAGCTGCCATTCCAGCGCGTTCTCCCAGTGGTCTTTCGATACCGCGTCCGTCACCACCAGACCGGCGATGACATTGCCCACTCCCAGCGCCAGCATCGCTGCGCAGATGCCGAGCATCACGGCCCCAAGTCCCGCCATCAGCTTGTCTTGCCGCTTCGCCAAACGAAGAAACAGCAGCTGCGCCAAAAAACCGAAACCGAAATACACCACGACCCCGTATCGGCGCAGGAAACGATAGGCTTCGCCTTCGGTACCCAGGAAGGTCGCATATACCGCCAACGCCAGCGCCGAAAACGCACCTAGGGCGAGCATCGTATCCGCCAGCAAATCCTGCGCCAGCGCAGGCCGCCGCAGCCAGGCGCGCGCCAGCCACCAGTTCAGTGCGTGCAGCAACGCACAGGGCAATACCGCCAACCGGAACAACGAATTACCCAATCCATGCCGTGCCGCCCGGCTAATCGACGTACAGCCGTCCCAATACGGCATGCAGGCAGGAATATGCCCCGTTTGCACCGACAACCACCAGGCAAGATGCACCGCACCCAGGAACAGCAGTGCGATCGACAGCGGCAATGGCCAAAGCGGGGTGGATTGATGGGAATCGGACATGGCAAGGACGAGGCTTTATGGCGCCTCGATCACCACTTTGGCGGGCAATTCATTGATGCGCAATTCGCCATTCTTCCATTCGGCACCGCGGCCATTGATGAGGGTGTTGCCCGGCTGGCCCGAATACGGCCACGGAAGTATCAAGCCCCCCGGCGGCGGTTTGAGACCGGTAGCGACTTCCAGCACGACCTTCCCATCGGCGCGACGCAGCGAATACGTCAACCGGCCATTCGGCGTCCGCAAGCCTTCGATGGCGATGCCCTCGCCTTCCAACCAATCCGCCGGCACGCCTGCCGCAAGCACGATGCTGTCATCCACTTCGCGCACGTAGGCAAACATGTCCAGCGCCGAGCGGACAAAATCCGATGCTACCCAGGCGTGTGGAAGATCGCCGACGAAGAACGGCTTGCGCGGGGTGTGCGACACCACCTCGGCCCATTGATTCCACGCCATCGGCGCGCGATCCTTGAAAAAGAAATCGATCGCCTTCCATGCGCGCTCGCGCCAACCCATGCGTACGAACGCCGCAACGTTGCGCCATTCGTACGGGGTGTAGTCCTTCCATTCGCGCTTGCCGTCGCGGCGCTGCTCGAAGTCGCGCCAATAGCGTTCGAAGGTACTGTTCAAAAGCGTTGACGGTAGCCGTCCCTGTTCGCCGCCAGGCGCCAGCGCGATGGTGGTGGAGGTCGCGTCGAAATCACCCAGCTCCGCCGAGCCTGGCAGATAGTCGATGCGATGCTGTTCCACCGCTGCGTGCAGGGAAGCATAAAGATCTTCGCGGAACTGATCGCGAGACTTCGCGAAATTTTCCGCCTCGCCCGGCTTTCTCAGCCACCGCGCCACATCGGCCGCGTCCTTGTAGCCGCGCAGCGCCCAGAAATTATCCCAGTACGAATGCACCGGCTTGGCCGAGTAGCCTTCATGGCTGATCGAGGCCGGCATCATGCCGTAGAAGGCGGGATTGACGCGGCGATTGGCTTCATTGCGCTCGCTCAGACGCAGCTCTTCCATGTAGCCGAACGCGCTCTTCACATGTGGCCACATCTTCTGCAGGAAGGCATCGTCGCCGGTATAACGGTAGTACTCGGCGATGTTGAAGATCAGCTCGCCATGGCTGTCGTTCTCCGGCACCGGATCGCTACCGCGATCGTCCACGCAGCACGGCACTTTGCCGTTGTCGAACTGATACGGGGCGTACCAGTCCACGTATTCCTTCACCACGTCCTCACGCCCCATCCGCAGCAGGCCTTCGGAGATCATCGCACCGTCGCGAATCCAGCTACGCGAGTACGAGCGCGTACCCGGCTGAAGACGCGGACCAATACGCGAGATCAACATATGCGCGGTTGCCGTGCGCAAGGTATCGGCGAGCGCCTGTCCCTGCGGCGGCAGGTGAAACTTCACTCGATCCAGCTTTCCACGCCACTGTTCGGCGACAGCGTGTTGGTTAGCCTGCGCCTGGCGCACGGAGATGAAACTGCCCTGGGCACTACCCGCGTCGAATCCGCCGGTCATCGGCGCAAGCAGCGCGACTTCGTAGCTTTGCCCCGGACTCAAGTGGACCCGATACAGCGCCGCTCCAGAGGCCAGCCCATCCACGTCACGTGCTTGTGTCGATCCAAGTCCGGCGATCCCTGCCACCGTCGCCTGGTCTGGGCCCCCGGTTTGCGGCCACTGTGCTTCCGCGACGCGTGCGACCGCATCGCCTGCATCGAAGCTGCTGGCAAACGCAGCATCCGGTGTCGTTCCCAGCCGCACTCGCGGCTGTCCGTTGACTACGATGTCGCGCTCCTCGATCGACAATTCGTCGATGCGACTCACGCCGCCCACCGTATTGAGAAACTGGCTCGGTGGATTGACCTGCATCGGACGCGCCGCAAGAACCAGCACGTAGTCACGCGGAGACGATGTGGTGTTGACCAGCCGATAACGCGCAACCAGCTGCGATGTTTTGCGTATGCCTTGCGCGAAAGCGGTGACTCGTAGATCGAAGCTTGAATGCTTCCAATCCACCTGAGGGATCGGCAGATAGCCGTCCTGCAATGACTGTGTGATGGTGGCATCCGCCCACGTCGCCAGCTGACCGTCTGTGATGACGAATGGCTCGATGCTGAAACTTCCTTTCCCAAACTCGACCGCGCCGTCCTCGCCGATCAAGCCCTGCTCCTCGCCTCCATCGATACCGACGATGGTCCAGTAAGGTTGCTGGCCGCTGAAGCCGCGCGGATAGCGGCCGCGTGGCGCGTCCTGAGCGACCGACGTGATGAAATCGTTGGGTGTCGCGGCGAATGCCAGCGGCTGCACCTGCAGTTCGGCAAGACCGGCCGAGGACTCCGGCCCATCCCCCAGGCGCAGCCGAATGTAGCGCGCTTCCGACTCCGGCAACGGCAGATAGTCGGTGCCGCCGTTGCCGTCCACCACCGTTCGTGCATCGCGCCATGTCCTGCCATCGTCGGACAATTGCACCAGATACGCGGATGCATACTCGCCTTCTTTCCAAGCCAGCTTAAGACCGCCGAACTCACGCACACGGCCGAGATCCAGCGTCAGCTGCGGATCGACATCGGCGGCGAAGTCGGCGCTCCAGGCGGTGGCGGCATCCCCATCGACAGCATGGGCAGCAGCGCTGCCCGGCATGTTGGCATTGGCCGTCGCAACGCCGTGCAGCGGTGCGCCGTCGTCGGTGGGCAATGACTGGAGTATCAGGTCGTCAAAACATACCGAGCCCTTGCCGCCAACATTGTTGTAGATAGTGAATTCCAGCTTTGCGCTACTGCGCAGCGTCTTCTCGGGATCAGGGCCCCAGGCTTTGTCGATATGCCGCCGCTTGTAGCGGACGGGTGTCCACTGCTGTGGAAACTCATATTTCGGGCGATTGACCCACCACACATTGTCGCCACTGGCATCCACCAGCTTGAATTGCAGGTCGTTCCGCGGCGAATCGCCCCGCAACTGGAAGACGAACTGATAATTCGGCGGATAGTCCAGCGACAGATCACGTTGGATGGCGGCGTGGCCGGATACTCCGTTGAAGTTGTAGTCCAGGCAAAGTGCTTTCCCGCTCTTGCCTTCGACTTGGCGAATGCTGCCGCTGACTTGATTGGAGGTGACGACACGCCACGCCGCAGGGTCGCTGAAATCGTCGAGGATGCGCGGCGCATTCGATTGCGCATACGCCGATGGTGCTGCCAGGGCACAGGCGACCAACATCGCTCTGAAAATTCCTGCACCGGCTGGAACTTGGCTTGGCAACGCTTGCGCCCCTCTCATCCCTTCACGCTCCCCAACAACAAACCTTGGATGTAGTACCGCTGCAGCACCAGGAACAGCAGCAGCACCGGCATTACGGTCACCACCGACCCCGCCATCATCAACTCGTAGTCCATCACGTGCTCGCGCGATAGCGAGGCCAAAGCGACGGGCAAGGTTTGCAGCTTGTCGTCGCTCAAGACGATCAACGGCCACATGAAGTCGTTCCATGCACCCAGGAAACTGAAAATAGCCAGCGTTACCAGGATGGGCTTAAGCCCCGGCAATACGATCTGGAAGAAAGTGCGCACTTCGCTGGCGCCATCGATCCGTGCCGCCTCCAGCAACTCGTCGGGAATGGAGCGCGCGTACTGGCGGACCAGGAAGATACCGAAGATGGCCGCCATGCCCGGCACGATGGCGCCCGCATAGGTATTCACCAATCCCATCTGCTTCAGCAGCAGGAACAGCGGCATCATCGCCACCTGCGCAGGTATGACCAAGGCCGCCAGCAAGGCCCGGAACGTCCTGTCGCGCCCTTTGAAGCGTAGCTTGGCGAAGGCGTATCCCGCCATGGTGTTGAACAGCAGCGACAACAGCATCACGCTGGTGGCCACGATGAAACTGTTGGCCAGGTAACGGCCCATCCCGGCGCGGAGAAAAAGTTCGCGGTAGTTATGCAACGTGGGAGCGGATGGCAACAACGGCGGTGGGAAGTGCCCCGCTTCGCCGGTCTGCATGAACGATACCGACAGCATCCAAAGCAACGGGCCCAGGCTGACTATCGCAAGCAGCACCAGCAAGGCGTTGACGATCATCGTGGCGACGCGATGATTCATCGTTCACCTCCTATCGCTTGGTAGGAGCGCC
>CBFGZY010000014.1:0-67997 GCA_965653375.1 uncultured Pseudoxanthomonas sp. | reverse complement strand
AGGCTTTACCAGTAAAGCCTCATCGCGACTCACCGGTGCCGGCATGCCGGCACCACTCCTACAGCCCTAAAAAGGCCTCAAGCCCTGCTGAACACGTTCCACCGCAACCAGCCTTTCCTCCACTCGCATTCAGTTTTTACGCGCCAAACTCACACCATCCTGCTCATTACGGAATGCCTGCATGATTCGCAACGCCCGCTACGCCGTTCTCGCCACCGCTTTGTTCGCCAGCACTGCCTTCGCCGGCGCCCGCGATGATCTCCAGGCTTTCACCAAAGGCCTGAAGGGCCTGGACGCGCAGTTCTCCCAGAAGGTCTATGACGGCGGCGGCAAGCTGAAGGAAAGCACCACGGGCCGCGTCGCACTGTCGGCACCGCGCCTGTTCCGTTGGGAATACAACAAGCCCTATGAGCAGCTCGTGGTCGCCGACGGCAAGAAAGTCTGGATCTACGATCCCGATCTGCAGCAGGCCACCGTGCGCGAGCAGGGCACCGAGGAGCAGAACAGCCCGCTGACTGCATTGATCGATCCGGGCAAGCTGGACCAGCAGTTCAACGTCAAGGAAGTCGGCCAGAAAGATGGGCTGGATTGGCTGGAACTGACACCCAAGGACGAAGGCGATGTCAGCTTCCAGTCCGCACGCCTGGGTTTCAGTGCGCAGACACTGGCACGGATGGAAGTGGTGGACGCTGTCGGCCAGCGCACCGATATCAGCTTCAGCGGCTGGAAGCGCAATCCGTCCTTCGCCGCCGGCACGTTCAAATACACCCCGGCCGCCGGCGTCGACGTGGTCGGCGACCTCTGAGCTGATCTCGACGGAATAGCGTACGGCGGGTCTTGACCCGCCGTTGCTATTTCGGCGACTGCGTTAATAAACATCGAAAGCGGCCGCTGTTGTTCGAGCGGCTTCGCTCATTGTCGTCGGGAATCAAGCATGGCAATGGCGGGTCGAGACCCGCCCTACACCGATCGCGGCCTTTCTTTTATACGTAGGCGATCATTCTGCCCGCCACCATCACGGCGGGCCACAGCATCAACGACAGCGTCGCGGAAATCCGCGCTGGCAGCGGAACGCGTGATGTCCACTGGTCCAACTGCCGCGAAAAGGCCAGCCGAAATGCCAACGCATTGGCTACAGCCAATGCCACGCCAAACAGTTTCAACTGCATCAGGCGATTGCCGACCAGGGCAGTGGCATCGGCGGAAAACAGCATGACGCCGGTAATCACCAGCAACAGCAGTCCGGCGATGGACGATGTGGTGAGCAACCGCGACAGCGCCGGCAGCGGCAAGTTTCGCCACAGCCCCAACAGACGCAGATCCAGCAACAGGATCGGGCCGACCAGCATCACCAAGCCGGCCAGATGCAGGACATTGGCGAAGGGATAGCCCCAACCGGCGCGCATCCACGCGCCCAACGCCGACGCCTCCAGCCACTGCGCCAGCGAGTCGATGGTCATCGTCGGCGTCGACGCAATCCGGCGTCAGCGCAGTTCGATAGTCTTGCCATTCACGACGATGCGTTCGGCGCGCAGTTCCGGCGTGCCATCGAGACGGGGATAACCCTCGATAGTGATGCTCTTGCCAATGGCGAGATCGCCTTCCTTCAACCCGCGCGAGGTCATGCGAGTGACCGGGGCCAGCACCACGTTCCAGGTTTTGCCCTGGTAGTCCACGCTTATCTCTGCGTGCGGATTGCGATACCGCACCTCCGTCGGCGGTGCTTGGAAGCGCAGGACCTTGCCGGCGTCATAACTGCTCCAGCCGTGGTGGGCGAGTGCGGGCAGCGACCACAGAACGAAAGCGAGGGCGGCAAGCGACAAGATGCGGCGCATCGGGATTCTCCGTCGAAGGAATGTCCCCATCTATCACGCCCGCCGTTAACACCCCGTAGGGCGGGTCTTGACCCGCCATTGCCGTCTCGAGGTTTGCATTGCCCATCATCGAAAGCCTCGCTGGTCTCGGAGTCATATGTGGCAACGGCAGGTCAAGACCCGCGCCACGCATTACAATGGCGCGCGTGGCCAAAGCCAAGACGCCCTTCAACGAACAAGACGATCTGCTGAGCGTGGATCGCGATGCGCTGCGGCCGTTGGCCGAGCGTATCCGTCCGCGCACGCTGGATGAAATGGTCGGCCAGCGCCGTCTGCTGGCGCCGGGTACTGCGCTTCGACGTGCGGTCGAATCCGGGCACGTGCATTCGATGATCCTGTGGGGGCCGCCCGGCTGCGGCAAGACCACGTTGGCGCTGCTGTTGGCCAAATATGCCGACGCCGAGTTCAAGGCGATCTCCGCCGTGCTGTCCGGTTTGCCCGAAGTACGCCAAGTGCTGGCTGAAGCGGCACAGCGTTTCGCCGGCGGTCGCCGCACGGTGTTATTCGTGGACGAGGTGCACCGCTTCAACAAGGCGCAGCAGGACGCTTTCCTGCCGCATATCGAACGCGGCACCATTATTTTCGTCGGCGCGACCACTGAGAATCCGTCGTTCGAACTGAATTCCGCGTTGCTCTCGCGCTGCCGCGTGCACGTGATGGAAGCGGTGTCGGCCGACGACATCCTGCAGGCGCTACGCCATGCGTTGCAGGACGAAGAGCGTGGCCTGGGCGGGCTGGGCCTGCGTGTTTCCGACGAGGCCTTGCGGGAAATCGCCGGCGCCGCGGACGGCGATGTGCGGCGTGCCTTGACCTTGCTGGAAATCGCCGCGGAGCTGGCGACAGGCGAGGGTGGCGAGATCACCCAGCAAACCCTGGTGCAGGTGTTGGCCGATCGCACCCGCCGCTTCGACAAGGGCGGCGAACAGTTCTACGACCAGATATCGGCGCTGCATAAGTCGGTGCGCAGCTCGAATCCCGACGCGGCGCTGTACTGGCTGACGCGCATGCTGGACGGTGGCTGCGACCCTATCTATTTGGCGCGTCGCTTGACCCGGATGGCGGTGGAGGACATCGGCCTGGCCGATCCGCGCGCCCTGCAAATGGCGATCGAAGCTTGGGAAACATACGACCGCCTGGGTAGTCCCGAGGGCGAGCTGGCACTGGCGCAGCTGGCCATCTATCTGGCCAGCACGGCCAAATCCAACGCCGGTTACATGGCGTTTGGCGCGGCCAAGCGCGATGTCCGCGAGTACGGCACGCAGGAAGTGCCGTTGCATCTGCGCAATGCACCGACCAAATTGATGAAGGAACTAGGCTACGGCACCGGCTATCAGTACGACCATGACGCCGAAGGCGGTATCGCGTTGGATCAACCGGCTTTTCCCGAAGCCATGGGCGAACGTGTCTATTACGAGCCGGTCGAGCGGGGCATGGAAATCAAGCTGAAAGAAAAGCTGGATCGCCTGCGGCAGGCTCGCCGCGAGGCGCTGCAGGCGGCTCGCAAGAGCACCAAAGGCGAATGAGCAGCGACTGGCAGCAGTGGCTGCTGGTAGCTGCCGGTGGCGCTTTGGGCGGTGCGTTGCGTTACGCGGTTTCAGGTTGGTTCGCCAGACGCGTCGGCGAAACCTTCCCCTGGGGAACACTTGTCGTCAACGCCAGTGGCGCATTCCTGCTGGCGCTTTTGATGGGGTCGTCGGCTTTCGGTAACGCAGCGAGTGGCACACCGTCGCATGGCATGTGGTTGCTGTTGGGTGTCGGCGTGATCGGCAGCTACACCACCGTGTCTTCGCTGAGCCTGCAGACACTGTCGCTTGCCCGTGACGGGCAACTGCGCGCGGCTGCGGCCTATGTCGGTTTATCACTGCTCACAGGCCTGGCCGCGGGTGCGCTGGGCTGGTGGCTGGTTCGTATATGAAGCGCACCGCTCCTGTGACGCGTGCTTCTGCGATGCATGCTATGCCCATGGCGGCATGGGTCGCGTTGGGCAGCGCGTTGGGTGCGATGGCACGCTGGGGCGTAGGCCAGTTGTTCGACTCCCCCTCTAGCTCGTCGTTTCCTTGGTCGACGTTGGCGATCAACATTTCCGGTTCGATGGTCATCGGGTTGTATGCCGCGCTGACTGGTGTCGGTGGCCGGCTGGTTGTTTCCGTGGCCCAGCGCCATTTCGTCATGACCGGTATATGTGGCGGCTTCACCACCTTTTCCTTGTTCACGGCCGAAGTGCTGACCAGCGCCGCGCACGGCGACTATCGGTTGGCGGGGAGCATAATCATTGTCTCGGTGCCGGCCTGGCTAATAGGTGTCTGGCTGGGATACGCCGTCGGCGCGCGTTGGGACCGGTTGCCGGGATAAAAAGGTTGCGGCATTTCTTGTAGCCGGATGCAGCGAAGCAGAATCCGGGGAAGGGACGCCCGACATGGCGGACTATCGGTGTGTATGGATGCCTGGCGGCCCGTTTCCGGATTGGCTGTGAAACTCGAAGAAACTACGGCTTCGGAGAGTAATCCCGGATTTCGCTGTGCTACATCCGGGCTGCGTCATTACATCGTTACGGTGCTGTCCATTGCAGCTTGTCTTGGTCCTTGATCCCGTAATCTTTAAGTTTCTTTCCGTCATCTTCCAAGGGCTTGTCGTTAAAACTCAATCCTTGAAATTCCTGTGGTACCGCGGTCTTTTCTTCCATTCGAGCTTTGACGTCGCTGACGGTGGTGTTCTCGCCGAGTTCCACCTCCACAGGAAATATCGTGGGTCTGACGCCGCTCTCGGACTCGCCCTGGAAGGCAGTCTCGATTTGATCTTTGGTCCCAGTCTTGGTCTCGACGAAGATTTTTTCCGCACTGGCTACCGACGCAAACGACAACCCACCTACGAGCAAGCTCGCGGCCAGAACGCGAAGTGGGGATTTAAGCGAGCTGATCATGACTATCTCCTTGTCCTTGTCTTAGGGGTACTGCAAACGCAGGCTAGTCCGCTATTTGTTGTTTCCGGGTGATCGCTGCTTTTGTCTTTGCGGCTTTTTTGGAAGCAGTTCCGGTCTCCGAAAGCGCGCCCTCATGTCCGGCCCACCACTCGAATCTCGTTGGAACGCTTTGGCCTCTAACTCCCTGTATCAGAAGCATTTTTGTCATACAGACGAGTGGTAGGTGAGTTTCCAAAAAACTAACAATTAAGCGGCCAGCGTTTAACAAAAATTATGCAAACGTGACGCCCGTCACTTTCTGGCGGCCGCCCCTGGTCCGCTGAGTGGCACTCAAGGAGAACATCATGTGCATCGGTAAGAAGACTCTCATCGCTTCGGCGGTGTTATTGGGACTTGGATTGACAGGACAGGCTTTTGCACAAGCTAGCAATACGGAAAACGGACCTGGAAGCAACATCCAGGTAGCCGTTGATGACGATAGCGACAACAGCGATAACAGTACTCACGATGGCGACAACCGCGATAACAGCGGCGAAGCCTATGCCGATGGATTCGGCACCGCAGCCGCCAATAACGGCGGCACGTCCACTGCCACTTTCTCCAACGCATTCAATGTCAGCACGGCCGTGGCCGTGACGCGACTTGAAGGCAGCGTTTCCGGCATCAGCGTCGGCAACATCGGCAATGTCGCCCTTAACTGGGGCAATGCCAATGGTGCCAGCGGTGGTAGCGGTGGCGCCGGAAACGGCGGCGATGGCGATGGCGGTAGCGGCAATGGAGGCAACGGTGGTAACGGCGGAGCCGCGCTTGCAGCCAGCGGCCGCGGCGGCGATGCGGACAGCTACAGCGGCGATGCCGGCGCGATTGCGGCGGCAGGCGGCGGTGACGGCTATGGCGGTGGTTGGGGTGGCGACGGAGCCGATGGCGGTAACGGCGGCGACGGCGGCTTGGTTCGCGAGCGCGGCAGAGGCGACGCCAGCGGCAGCGGCGGAGCGGGTGGCGCTGGCGGAGCCGGCGGCACGACCGGTGACGGCACCGGCACTGGCACAGCCGCCGGTGGCACCAACGATGCCACCGCGGCAACCAGCGGCGACAGCACGGCCACAGGTGGCGATAGCGGTTCGGTTGCTGCCAACGGCGGAGCGGGCGGCGACGGCACCGCAGGAACCGGTGGCGATGGCACGGGAGGCTCGGGCACTGGCGCATCAGGGGGCGCAGGTGGTTCGGGCGGATCGGTGGCCAACGATGCTGGAGCGTTCGACATGTCCAACAACATGACCAGCGTCGGCCAATCGGCGGCGGGCATCATGGTGGCGGCCCAGAACAGTGGATTCGCTTCGCTGATCCAGCAGGGCATCACTGTGCAGGCCAACCTGACCGTAGGCCCGTAAGCGGCGCCTTTCGGATGCGCCGGGCACCATTGATGCAGCACTCAACTCTCGTTTTCCTCTCGCGTCGCGGGGGGTGAGGAGGGACCGCTTGCGCGGCATTGCCGCGCGGGCCATCCGAACGCTCGGCGTGCTTCGCCGAGCCGGACGGGTAAGGGTGGGGGAATTGATTCGGCCGATTTCAGGCCGAACCTGTTCCGAATCAATGCGCTCCCGGTGCATCTACTGCGCGTGCATGAATGCGTTCCGCCGTTCGCGGCGGAACGCACAAGCGCGCGGACGAACGCGAACGCATGGCAAAGGAGATCGACATGCAACCGTTTCTTTTTTCGTTATCGCCGTTGTTGGCGGCGATAGCTCTGATGATTTGTTCCGTTACCGCGGTGGCCGAGGAAAGTAGCGAGCCCACCCAGCAGCCCAGGCTTACCGAAGCCGCGCCACAACTCGGTTCGACCAATGCCGACGATTCCATCGGCCGATTCGGCTTCGGCCAGCCCCTGGATCCAGGCGCACTGTCCGATCTGCGTGGTGGATACGACTTCGCGGAAAATAATATCGACGTCGACGGCACCGTCGAGGGCAATACGGCCAATGGCGTGATCGCCGGCGCCAACACCATCAGCGATGGCGCATTCGCCAACGCCAATGGCCTGAGCACGGTGATCCAGAACAGCGGTTCCAATGTGCTGATCCAGAACGCGATGATCGTGAAGGTGGATTTTGGGGGCGCCGGACCATGAGGCACCGCCGCAACGCATGGATGCTGGCGGCTTGCGCGCTGACCTGCACGAGCATCGGCTGGAACGTCGGATGGGCCGCCAATACCGAGGTGCGGCTGCCGCACAGCGGCGGCTACAACTTGCGCATGACCAGTTTGAAGGAAGCGCGCTTCAAGACCACCATCCCGCAGCAGTACGACTTCAGTTGCGGCTCGGCCGCGACCGCCACCTTGCTGACCTACCAATACGGTTATCCGGTCAGCGAGGCGGACGTATTCCTGCGGATGTACCAAAACGGCGACCAATCGAAGATCCGCAAGGAAGGCTTCTCGCTGCTGGACATGCGGCGCTACCTGCAATCGGCGGGCTTCGAGGCGGATGGGTTCGAGTTGCCGCTCGAAAAGCTGCAAGAAGAAGGCGTGCCTGCCATCGTGTTGTTGAACGATCGCGGCTACCGGCATTTCGTGGTGGTGAAGGGCATGCGCAATGGCCGCGTGCTGCTGGGCGATCCGGCGCGCGGCACCCGGGCGATGCCGCGTTCTCGCTTCGAAAAGCTGTGGGACAACCGCGTGTTGTTTGTCGTGCACAACCGCCGCCAGGACGCACGTTTCAACCAACCCCAGGATTGGCGGACCGCACCTCCGGCGCCGCTCGATCTGGGCGTCCAGCGCGAAGGCTTGCGCAATGCCGTCACGCCTCGGCGTGGGCCAGGAGACATATGAGCCATGGATACGATCAGAAAATCATTGTTTCTGGCGTTGACGTTTCTGTGCGCAGGGCTGCCGAGCGCGGCCCTGCAAGCGGCCGGGCAAGACGTTGCGCTGGGAGAAGAATGGCAGCCCATCGATCCCGGGCGCCTGGCAGGCATGCGCGGCGGCTTGCAGATGCCATCGGGGACCGTGCTTTCGTTCGGCATCGAGCGCGTCGTCCATGTCAACGGCCAACTCGTCGCCAGCATATCGGTGCGGATTCCTGATATCGCGCAGATGGATGCGGCGCAGGCGCAGGCGATTGCCGATTTCAACCAGGGCATCCTGGTACAGGTGGGCGAGGGCAACCACTTCGATCCATCCCGTATTTCTGGCGGCGTGGTGATACAGAACACGCTGGACAACCAGAACATCAGCACCGCGACCTATATCGAACTTGGCGCCGGCTCGCTGGATGTCTTCCAGAACCTCAACAGTAATACCGCGATGACCGATGCACTGGTCCGTGCACCGGGCACACCATGAACCGCCGTGCCGTGACGCTGGCCCCTGCAAATATGCATAAAAAGGAAACGCGATGAAAAGGAAATCAGCTGTCGTTTTGCAGCCGGCGCCATGGATGTTGGCGTTCGGCATCGGACTATTCTTCAACGGACAAGTACAAGCGCAAGACGAGGGCCGTGCCGCCGCGCCCGATCAAGCTCCCGGCCAAACTCCCGAAGCGCGCTTGGACATCCTGCAAAGACAGATCAATCAGCAGACCCGCCGATTGGATGAAATGCGCCAATCGTTGAGTCAGCAGGAACAAGATTTGGCGCGCCTGCAGGACGCGTTGAACGAGGAAGTGCTGGCCAGTGCACGTGCACGCGGCCTGCCGGCGCCCGCGGTGGTTCCTTCGTTGGCGCAAGCGGCGTCGGGTTCCGCGCAGCAAACACGCCAAGCATCCGCGCAGCCGCAACCGGTCGGGCAGGCGCCGGAGTCCGACTCGCGTCCGCCGGAAGTGGCGCAGATATTCGAGCAGCCGGGCGTGCTCACGCCTCCCGGCAAGTTGGTGCTGGAACCCTCGCTGCAATACGGCTATTCGGCCAACGACCGCGTCGCGCTGGTCGGCTACACCGTCATCCCTGCGATCCTGATCGGCTTGATCGACGTGCGCCAGGTGAAGACGACCACCGCCATCGCGACGCTCACCGGACGGTATGGGTTGAACAATCGTTTCGAACTGGAAGCCAAGCTGCCTTACGTTCACATCGAAAGCGACACGGTAAGCCGTGAAATCTTCACCGGTTCGGCGCAGGACAATGTGTTTAACGCCAGCGGCCGCGGCCTGGGCGATGTGGAACTCACTGCGCGCTACCAGATCAACCGCGGTGGGCCGGACAAGCCTTTCTACATCGGTTGGCTGCGCTACAAGAGCCGCACCGGCAAGGACCCGTTCGAAGTGGTCACCGATTGCGTGACCCGCTGCGTCGGCAACACCACCGGCACCGGCCTGCCGCTGGAACTGCCTACCGGTAGCGGCTTCGCGTCGCTGCAGCCCGGCGTTACCTGGCTGTATCCGTCCGATCCTGTGGTGTTCTTCGGCAGCTTCAGCTACCTGCACAACTTCAAGCGCAAGGACGTCTCGCGCACTGTGATCGGTGGGCAGGAAGAATTCCTGGGCGAAGTGCAGGCCGGCGACATCTTCGGCTTCAATCTCGGCATGGGCCTGGCCTTGAACGAAAAAGCCGCCATCAGCCTGGGGTACGACCAGAGCATCGTCGGCAAGACCAAACAAAATGGACAGGAAGTAGCCGGCGCCGTCCGCATGACCCTCGGCACGCTGTTACTGGGCGGCACTTACCGCTTCAACGAAAAGGCGTCGTTGAATGTGGCGCTGGGCGTTGGTGTCACCCGCGATACCCCGGACATGACGCTTACCGCGCGGGTGCCGATTACGTTCTGACCGGACATATGCATCATGTAGGAGCGACGGCTTTTAACGGCCGAATGGCTGGTCAAGTCGCGATGGCGCCCCGATAGCCGTTCTGAGTGCATGGTGAAGAACGCGCCGCAGCGCGTCCGGATGGCGAACGATGAGGTTTTGATCGCTTTCCGGATTCACGATCGCGACTCACGTCGCTCCTACAGAAACTCTTGGTAGCCCTACACACATCGGATTTTCCCGATAGCTAAGCAGTCATCACCCACATTAGGCTTCCTTCTTCACGGAGGAGGTCTTCATGATCAGGATGATGGTTATTGTCGGCGTCTGTGCCGGCATCTTTGCGAGTGCAGGCGGCAAGGCGCAGTCGTTGTACAAGTGCACCGATCCTCAGGGCCGCAACAGCTATCAGTCGGTTGCTTGCGACGGACACCAGCAACAAGCCTGGGCACGGGATATGCCCGTGGCTTCATCTCCGCCGCCAAATGCAGTCGAGAGGGTAGGTACCAAGAAAAAAGCGCAGGCAACGGCCACACGCACCGCCCGAGGCGAAGGTAGGAGATCTTCGCCTCCACGCGGTGGTGGCGCGGCGATTTCGTTGCATGCCGACCCTGTGGCTTGCGAAAGAGCCAAGGAAAAGCGCAGAAGAACCTACGAGAAACTGGGCTTGAAACGGAGTTTCGAAACCAGCCGCAGAATGGACGACTTGGTTTATCAGGCTTGCCGGTGAGCGGGAAAAAGCTCGCCTGATGATGCGGCCCCATCCCTTCAGGATCATGGATCATCGCGGGTGTAGGTTGGGTGTGGGGCGGATTGGGAACCGGTAGCGGGAAGCCGGAAGCCGGCGCATCGACTGTATTCATTGTCTTCAGCGCCGCGCACTTTAGATGGGCGTCGGTAGCGTGCGCCGTGCGCACGACGGGATGCCGGACGTGCACACGGCGCACGCTCCTGGGGCTGGTCTCGCTTTCGCATGATCTTTATGCCGGTTGCGCGACGCTCGGCCTACATCCAAAAAAGGAGGTGCGCCATGACTTCCAAACGCGAACTGATTGCCCCCAACGGAGACAAGCGTCTCATCCGGCGAGATGCGAAAGGGCGTATTAAGGAAAGCGACGATCTGGGCAAGTCGCTCAGCCAGGACGTCAGGAAATCCGCCAAGACCGTGGCCAAGCCAGGGCAAGGTGATCGCGGGGACCAGAAGCGCAAATAGAGCGCGATGAGCCTCACCGAATACCGGCGCAAGCGGCAGTTCACCCGGACACGGGAGCCCGAACCGGGCAAGCCGCTGCCAAAAGGCCAGCGCGCGATCTTCGTGGTGCAGCTGCATCATGCCAGCCGGCGCCATTACGATTTCCGCCTGCAAGTCGGCGACGCATTGAAAAGTTGGGCGGTGCCGAAAGGGCCCAGCTACGATCCGGACGTCAAACGCATGGCGGTGGAAGTGGAAGACCACCCGGTGGACTATGCGACCTTCGAAGGCGAAATCCCGAAGGGCGAATACGGTGGCGGGCATGTGGCGCAGTTCGACCACGGCATGTGGGCCAGCGACGGAGATCCGGAAGAGCAACTCGCCAAAGGACACCTGCGATTCGAACTTTTTGGCGAAAAGCTCAAGGGCGGCTGGCACTTGGTGCGGTCTGGCCGGCCGGCGCGACAACCACAATGGTTGCTGTTCAAGGACAAGGACGACTATGCCGGCACATTGGAAGCAGACGATCTGCTGGCCGACGTACCGCCACCGCCGAAAGAGGACGCCAAGCGTGCTGGCACAGGCAAGGCGAAAAAGAAGCATCTTTCCGCCGTCAAAGTGCGCAAGCGGCGCAAGCGAAATTGGGCCGCGCTCGCAGCCAAGCTGCCGAAAGCGCGCAAGGCCAAGGCCCCCGACGGACCATTCGAACCCCAGTTGGCCAAACTGGGTGATGCGCCGCCGGAAGGCGATGCCTGGCTGCACGAGCTCAAGTGGGATGGCTATCGGGTACTGGTCACCATCAAGGGCGGCACGGTGCGGCTGTGGTCACGCAACGCATTGGAGTGGTCGGAGAAGATTCCGGAGGTGCGCGCGGCGGTCGAGCAGTTGGCGTTGCAGTCGGCTGCGTTGGATGGCGAACTGATTGCCGGCGGTGGTACCAAGGGCGACTTTGGTCTGCTTCAAGCTACGCTTTCTGGCGAGAAGCAGGGCGCGTTGTCGCTGGTTCTGTTCGATCTGCTGCACCTCGACGGCGTTGACATTTCCAGCGCGCCGTTGCGCGATCGAAAAGCGCTGTTGCAGAAGATACTCGACGATCCGCCGCCGCATCTTGCATTCAGTTCGCATATCGAGGCAGACGGCCAAACGGCGTTCGCGCTGGCGGGCGAGCGGTATTTCGAAGGCATCATTTCCAAGCGCGCCGACCGGCCTTACCACGCCGGCCGCAGTGATGAGTGGCGCAAGACCAAGCAACTGGCGAGCGACGAATACGCCGTGGTCGGCTATACCGCACCGAAGGGCCGGCGCAGCGGGTTCGGCTCATTATTGCTGGCCACGCCCGATCCTACCCACGGCTGGAAATATGTCGGCAAAGTAGGAAGCGGATTTTCCGATCGACTGCTGGCGGAAATTAGCGAGCGCATCGGCAAGGCCGGGCGCAAAGAACCGACGGTGGAAGTACCTCCCAACGATACCGATTTGCGCAGCGCCAAGTGGTTCGATCCGCGTTTCGTTGTCGAAGTATTTTTCCGTGGCAAAGGTAGCCAGGGTTTGTTGCGGCAGCCTTCATTGAAGGCCGTACGCACCGACAAGAAGGTAGCCGACTTGTCCGATTCGGATCGCGGGAAAACTTCACCACCTGTCCGATCGCCCGCCAGGAAATCATCCGCCAAAACGCGCGGAAAAAAGCAGGACGAAGACAGGGTCGCACCCAAGCTGACCAGTCCCTCCAAGATAATCTTTCCGGATATACACGCCACCAAGCAGGATGTGGCGGACTACTACAGCGCAGTGATGGATCACCTGTTGCCGGAAATCGCCGGCCGGCCGCTTTCCATCATTCGCTGTCCCAACGGCGCCGAGAAACCGTGCTTCTTCCAGAAGCACCACACCGCCGGTCTGGAGTTGGTTTCCTTCGCCCGCCTCAAGGAAGAAGCGGGTAACAACGCCAATTACCTGGTGGTGAACGATGAGGCAGGATTGATGGAGCTGGTGCAGTTCAATACCTTGGAGTTTCACCCATGGGGCGCGCATGCCGACAGCCCGGATATGGCGGACCGCGTAGTGTTCGACCTGGATCCTGGCCCCGGGGTGCCGTTTTCGGAAGTGAAGAAAGCGGCCACGCACGTGCGCAAGTTGCTGGAGCAACTGGAGCTGGCATCGTTCCTGCGGACATCCGGCGGCAAGGGCTTGCACGTTGTGGTGCCGTTGAATCCCGGCTGCGAATGGGATCTGGTCAAGACCTTTGCGCATGGCTTCGCCGATGCGTTGGCGCAATCGGAGCCTGAGCGATTTCTGTCGGTTGCGTCGCTCAAGCTGCGGCCCAACAAGATATTCATCGACTACCTGCGCAATGGCCGTGGCGCCACCAGCGTGGCGTCTTATTCGTTGCGAGCAAGAGCCGGTGCCCCGGTCGCAATGCCATTGGCCTGGGGCGATCTGCAGAAGCTAAAGCGTTCCGACGCATTCACCATGAAGGAGGTCCCGGCGAAACTTCGCCGCCGCCGCAAGGATCCCTGGGAAGGCATCGAGCGCGTGAAACAGAATCTTTCCCGATGGGCGTCGGTGGAGTAGGGCAAAGGTCATCCGTTCTCCGCCTTGACAAGAGGTCGTCATGAAATCCGATAAAGAAAAGCAGAATCCCGAACGCGATCCTTTGGAGAAGAGCCGTGCGCCCAACGCACCCCGCATACCCGGCGAGCAGCCCGGCAAGCGCAACAACGATGAGAAAAACGACCCGGAATGGGAGCCTGGCGCCAAGGCGGGCGATCAAGATGCCGACGAATGATCGCGACGTCGCCTGATCGAATCCTTGTAGGAGCGACGTCAGTCGCGACCGGAAACGTCAACGTCGCGACTGACATCGCTCCTACAAGAGTTCTTGCCTGCTACTTCATCGTCTCGAACGGAATCAGGCCCAGCCAAATCAATAGCAGAACCAGCCACAGCCAACGCCATCGGCCCACGCCGCGCCACGCAGCTTTCCAAGGACTGATATTCGAATCGCTCACGATGTGCTCCGTCTGCGTGCCGATCGCAATGCATCGGCGACGCGCAGGCCGTAAAGATAGACGCCGGTGAAACAGAGCGTGGTCAATGCGGCGCCGAAGAGGAACCAGATGAGCCGCACCGGCCAACCGCCGAAGCTTCCAAAATGTAGCGGGTCGGCCATTTCGGCAATGCGCTGATGCAGGTTCATGTCGCGGCCGTCTCGGCGGTCCAGCAAACGGCCATCGCGCAAGTCGAAGCCCACGGCATTGGCACGGTCGCGTACCAGCCAGGCGCGTGCCTGGCCTTCCAGCAGCAATGCCTGGCCGTCCAGGCTCGGCCGCGCGCCTCGGACATGCAGCTCGGGCCATTCCTGCTGCAGCTTGGCCACGGCGCGATCGATAGCCTGTGGATTGGCGGGCGCGGCCGATTTCCCTTCAGCCGGCAGCGCGATCTTTGCGGGTGGCTCGGCATCCCCGCCCAGCGATTCGACCAGGTACCACCCGCCTGTGATCGCAATCAGCGCGACAAACCACATGCTCCAGACGCCGAACAGACGGTGGATGTCGCCCCACATGCGTCTGGGCCGATCGGCGCGAGGCCAGCTGAAGAAACCACGCCACCAGCGCTTGTAGATGAAGAAACTGGTGATCAGGGACAGCAATAACGGAAGCGATAGCGCCGCTACCAACGGCACGCCGTATTTCGTCGGGATCATCAAATGCCGGTGCGTGTTGCGCAGCAGTCGATGGGCATTGAACCAGTGCGTATCGCCGATGACTTGGCCCCGATACGGATCGATCCAGACGAATCGCCGGCGGCCCTCCGGTGTACGCATCTGCGCTGCCGCTGCAAAACGGGATGCGTGCGGCGCGGTCACGCTATCCAGCGTCCAGTCCGGATGGGCTCGCTGCGCCGCGCCCACCAGTTGGCCCCAACTGGCCTGTGTGTCGGTTGGCGTCACTCGCATCTCGGCGTGCATCAACCAATCGATTTCCTGGGCAAATACCGCCAACGTGCCGGTCAGGCAGATGAAGCCCATGAACAAGCAAAGTTTCAGCCCGACCCAGCTATGCAGGTCGAACCATAGGCGACGGCCCGCGCTCTTGCGCACGGGCTTGGCATCTGCGGCTGGCGAAAGCTGGCGCATTGGTTTCTGGTTAGAACGTATACGCGGCCTGCAAATAGAAACGCCGCGGCTCGCCCGGGAAATGGCCGTTGCGCTCGATGAAGCCGCTGGCCGCGTAAACCTTGTCGAACAAGTTCTTGATGTTGGCCTGGAATTTCCAATCCTTCCATTGGGTTTGCCAACTCAGATCGAAGATGGTGTAGGGCTTCACCCGTTGTCCATCCAGGCTGATGCGTTCGTCGGTGTAATCCGCGCCGAAGCCGACCGCCGATTTGATGCCGGGAAAGTCATAGCGCGTCCAGACTCCCAGCTTGTTGCGTGGCGCATTGGCGAAGCGGTTGCCGGATGAGTTGGTGATGCCATTGCTGCCCGCGTCGATCACGCGAGCGTCGTTGTAGGCGTAGGCAAGATTCACCACCCAGCGTTCGGTGACGTCGGCCAGGACATCGATCTCGAGGCCTTCGCTGCGCACCAGCCCAAGTGCGGCCAGCTGATTGACGCCGTCGACGACTTCGCCCGTGGCCTGCACGATATTGCTGCGCTCGATCCGATAGAGCGCCGTGTTGAGCGTTACGCGACCGCCGCCGAGCAAACTTTTCAGGCCGACTTCCCACTGCTTGCTTTGCTCCGGATCGAACGGGCCGCCAGCATCGGGATTCTGGTTGCTGGTAGCCTGCGGCACGAAACCGCTGGCGACGCTGGCATACGCATTCAGGCCTTCGCGCAGTACGAATGTGCTGCCCAGACGCCAGCTGAGATCGTGGCCATCGATACGGGTGCGGCCGATGCGGTCTTCATCCTCGAAACCGTCCCAGCGCAATCCAGCCAGTACATGCCAACGCGGCGTCAGCGTGATTTCGTCCTGCACGTAGCCACCGTAGCGGATGCCGCGGGTACTGGTGTCGCGCCAGGGCAGGTTGGCCAGGCCATAGTCGTGGTACGACGTTACGCCATAGATAGGGTTGAAAAGATCGATACCAGGGACCGGGCCCGCATTCCTGGGCAAGTCGGCGCTGTTGGCCGTCTGCGCGGTGAAATCCGAATCGATGCGGTAGTAGTCGGCGCCGAACAAAAGCTTGTGTTCCAGCGAACCCGTCGCAAAGCGCCAGACCGCATTGCCGTTGACCGTGAATGCCTCGTTGTCGCGGTACTGATTGCGCAGCTGGCGCGTCATCCATTCGGCGGTACCGTCGCGGTCACGGTCGATCAATCCCATCGGCTCGTGATAGATCTGGTGTTCGCTGTTCTCGAACCAGCGTGCGGCGAAATCGACATCCCACGCCTGCGAAGGAGAGAAGCGATACTGCGCCAGCACCACCTTGGCCTTCATATCCAGGAAATCCGTGGATTCGTTGTGGTTCCAGCGACGGTCGGTCAGGAAGTACCCGTTGTCGTTGACCGGTACGCCGCGCAGGCGGTTGCCGCCCAGGTTCTGGGTGATATCGGTGTACTGCAGGATCAGTTCGCCGGTGTCGCCCACGTCCACGGCTATCGACGCATCGCCGATCAGGCTCTGACTATCGGTATTCCAGCGCACGCCTTCCTCGCCGTCGGCATAGACGCCCAACCGGTAGCGCAGGTTGCCGGCATCGTTGACCGGGCCGGTGGCTTCGAACGAACCCGCGGCGAAATCCTTGTTGCCCAACTGAATTTCCGCGCGCCGCAGCGCCTTGGCCTGCGGCTTGCGGGTGACGTAGTTGATCACGCCGCCCGCATCGCCACCGCCATACAGCGCGCCGGCAGGCCCTTTTAGCACTTCGACTTGTTCGATATTGAACAACTGCGGCACCGCGAAGCCGGCGTAGGGATCGCCACGCAGACCGTCGTACAGCACGTTTTCCTGGCGGAATCCACGCAGCGTGACGCCGGCATAGCTGAAGAAACTGATGCCGCTGATGCTGCGGTACAGATCGGTAACCTGGCGCGCCGCCTGGTCGTCGATCAACTCGCGGGGAAGCACCTGCACCGATTGCGGCACCAGCGCCAAAGGCGTATCGGTGCGCGTGCCGACAGCGGCGGTTTCGGACTTGTAGAGCGATTGCGCTCGCCCGACCACCTGGACCGAATCGAGGGCGACAACGTCGGAATCGGCGGAAGTCTCGGCACTATCGGACGACTGGGCACGCGCGTCAGCCAATGCCAATACGAGCGCGATCGCCAGTAGGGAACGCGAAAAGGGGGTAGGGGACATCGGATCCAGAAATGCGAATGATTATCAGGCGCGAGTCTAGCATTGGTCCCCGGACCTTGGGTATGGGCGTTGTAGGCGTCGTGGGACTTGGCTGATCCAAGTCAAGCGAAGGCGGAAACGAGCGCCTCGCCCGGTGGAGTTACACCGAGCACAAGCCTTCCCACCTGCGCCATATGCCGCCAGCAAAGAAACGCATGGCGGTGGCCATCTTGGAAACGATGGGGCGGTGAGGCGACTTCGATAAGAGATGGTAGTGGGGGCAGGGCGACCACTTCCGAATGCGTTCTACACTTCCAAGGAACCCGGATCAGTGCCGAGCAGTTCCATTCGATACTGATTTCGTCCCGCTTCCTTGGCGGCGTAGAGCGCTTCATCAGCCGCCGCCATCACATCTTCCGCAGCCACTTTCTTCGACGCAAAGGCGATCCCGATACTCGTGGAAATCGTCAGGCTGGAGCCCTCGATTTCGATCGGCGTTCTCATGGCCGCCAAGATCTTCATCGCAACCACTTCGGCCACCATCGGCCGGATGGCATCCTCAAGGAGAATCACGAATTCATCGCCGCCCAAGCGAACCAACAGGTCGGTAGAGCGGATCATGGCTTCGATACGCTGCGCGAATGCTTGGATAACCTTATCGCCGATGGCATGACCACGGGTATCGTTGATGTTCTTGAAATGATCGATATCCAAATAGATTAGTGCGATGGGATACCCGCTGCGCTCCATCCGCGACAGCGCCAGAGGCAGGCGCTCCTCCAGCTGCCTTCTGTTCGCAACGCCTGTCAATGCGTCGACTCGGCTCAGGCGCTCAAACTCGCGACGACTGGTTTCCAGTGCTTCTTCCGCTGCCACGCGCCGGGTGATATTTCTCCCGGCGAGAATCAGGTCGTGCTTTCCTGGCTCCTCCTCGCTGGGCACGGGACGCATCACCACTTCCATCCAGATGTAGTAGCCGTCCCTATGGCGTACCCGATATTTCGACGTATGCAACTGGCCATCGATCAGCGCTTGATCGATGGCGGCCTGCTGTTCGTGAAGGTCGTTGGGATGAATCAGGCTCTGGTGCGACCCCAGCATGTCCGAGGGCGTCCAGCCAAGCATTTCCTCCGCGGAGGGCGATACATACACACGTTCGCCCCTGGAATTAAGCCGAACGATGAGATCGCTGGAGTTGTCCGCAAGCAGTCGATATTGGTGCTCGCTATGGCGTACCTGCGAACTCAATTTTCGTCGTTCCGCCATGACCAGGACGACGGGAATGGTCAACAGGCAGCCGCCCGAAATATAAAGCTGGAACAACGCGGCGCGCCCCAGGTCGCTAATGCCCGGCGAAAGCCAAAGCGGTCCATGGCCTGCGGAGGTGGCAACTCCACCGATGACGGTCAGCAGCGTTACACCTACGACTACGCCTGGAAAACGGTGTTGGAAAGCACCTAGCAGCAGCGGAGGATAGACCAGGAAGAGCAGCGGGTAGTCGGACCAGAACACCGCCATCGCCGTCACGGCAACCAGTGCCATGCTGAGGGCGAATTGCAGCCGCCTGCCGGAAGGAGCGATGGCGTTGATTCCTTCGCGATGAATCACCAGCGTGGTGGTGCCGATGACGACCATCCCCACGACGTGTGCCGCATACCACGTGATGAAGCTCGTCCAGAACGGCGTTCCGTAGAACCAATGGGTGACGCCAGCGGCGAGCACGCCGGATAGACCGCACGCGATCAACGTGCTGCTGGTCGCCACGCCACCCAGCGCGATCCAACGTTTCGGATCCCCGATACTCGGAACCTGCTGACGAATGGCTCCGGCGATCGCCAGAACTTCCAGAAGATGGCACATGCCTATGAGAAATCCATAAGTCAAAGGACTGCCGACAAGGAGGCGAGCCGCTATGTTCGCGAACAAACCGAGGATCACATACGCGGGCCAGACGCTCGTTGGCCTGGAAAGCAACCAACCCGCGAAGATGCCGTTACCTACCCAGATCGCGCTGAGGCCGCCTGGACCTTTGGCTAGCGCCAACGACAACCAAGCGCAGCCGGCAATCAGACTCGCCATCAAACACCGGTCCATCCACGGCCGGGTCAGGGGTTTGCTAGCCATCTTGCGCCGTCCATCGCGGTGTGCCAGGCAGAATATAGCAGGGCGGATTCATGCATCTTCCCTTCGAATGGAACGTGTTGATGCCCATGGGTGGTTGATGTGTCCGCATCGATATAAGCGAAGAGATCAGGGCATCGGGGAAAGGTGGCGCAGCTTCCGACCCGGACTGAACTGCTGTAATTTCACAGCAGCCAAGGGGAGCCCATGAGCACAACCCGTACAGACCTGGTTTCGCTAGCGCAGCGCTGGCCGCTCAATCGTATCTGTTTGGGCCTGCTACTAGTTGCAATTGCGGTATGGAGTGCGGATTTTCTGTTCGACGTGTTCGACAAGTACCGGCATGTCGATCCAAGCACGTACACGATGTTATGGGATCGGCGCGCCTGGCTGTGGACGCACCTTGGGGGCGGTGCGCTGACGATCGTCTTAGGCCTCGTGCAGTTCTTGACCCAATGGCCGTTCGCTTACGGCCGTTTTCACCGCTGGACTGGCCGCTTGTATTTGGTCGGCATGCTCATCGCCAGCACTGGCGCGGTCGGACTCATCGCGACATCCCCGGCGCCTTTCAGTATCCGCATGGCATTCGCGGCGACTGCCTGTGCTTGGCTGGTGACAGCACTCGTTGGCTTTGCGTTGATCCGAAGAGGGTTGGTGCACCGCCACCACGTATGGATGACCCGTAGTTATCTCGTCACCTTGGCTCCCATCACCTTCCGTTTGTTTCTGCACCTACCTGCAGTATTCACGGTGCTGCCGCCTCCGCCGGCAGGCATCGCATGGCTTTTGTGGCTGTCGTGGATGTTGCCGCTGGCGGTCTATGAGGTGGTCCGGCGGGCTTGGCGCATTCCTGCGAAGCCGCCAGCCGCGCTGGCTGGCTCGATGCCTTCGAGCAGCACGTGAAAGGGGCGGGGCGTGGACGCAGTCTTGGTACTCGCTCTTCTCCCTTGGCGGGTAGTTAGATCTCCCCGCATTGCCGGTTGTTGCCAGCCGGCGATAAGGGGTGTTTTATCCCGGCTAGGCCGTAAGCCGGTCAGCCACTTAGTCAGCGGGCGCCGCTTTGTCCGACCCGGTAGTAGTCGAAGTCGACACGGCCGCCGGCGGTCTTGGTCGAATAGAAGAAGAGACCGAAGCGATAGCCCATGAAGTGCGCTGGGTAGGAATAGGTGAGACGCGAAGGGCGACCGATGGGAGTCCAGGATTTGCCGTCGAGGCTGTAGGAGAAGCGGGCGATTTCAGGCGCCGGCTCGAATTCGCATTCGACCTTGAGGTAAACGGTTTTACCAGAGAGGGGAACCGAGGCGATCTCTTCGGGATGATCGGAATCGGCGCTCACCATGACAAGGGATCTGGCGCCGCCGCTCATCTTCACGCCCACAAAGCCATAGTTCTTCTGAAAAGCGGTCAGGCCGGCCCAGTCGCCGTCTTTCATGCTGCTCACGTCGATGCGGGTGGTGGCGGAACTGTCAGGGCCAAACGTGCGCTGGGTGAGAGTATTGGGAGCCTCGGGCAGAGTGGAAACGACCCGGCTGGTGACCAAGCTCAGGTAACCCGGGCGCTTGGTGAGCGACCAGTCGCGAGGCTTAGGGTTGTGATTCCACTGCCAAGCGAGGGGCAGGGCAGGGTCGCCAGGCCGGCGGTCGAATTCGTCGGAAGCGACGATGCCGGAGACACCGGAGATGCCTTGTTCACCCGCAGGAATGTCGAGCGTCATGGGCGCCTTGCCGTCTTGGCCAAGCACGGGCCAGCCGTCCTTCCAGGTCACCGGCACAAGATAGGGGATGCGACCAACGGCGCCTTGGTCCTTGAAGAGATAGGCATACCATTTGCCTTCCGGAGTATCGATGAGGCCGCCCTGGGCGATGCCGCGATCATCGAGCGCAATGCGGCCCTCGTAGGGACCGGTGATGCTGTCGGCGCGGTGGACGATGACGGTGCGCGCCCAGCGGCTGCCGGGTGAGGCGATGTTGAAGAGGTAGTAGCGGCCGTTGATCTTGGAAAGCTGCGAGCCCTCGCCATTGAGCCCGCCCAAGTCGGTGCCGAAGAGGGCATTGACGTTTTCGACGAGGACCTGGTTCACGCCGCCGGGCTTGATTCCCGAGAGATCGGGTTGCAGTTCGGTCAGCATGATGCGACCGCCCCCGTAAACCATGTAGACGCGACCGTCGTCATCGAAAAACAAGCTGTGGTCGTGCATCACAGGTTCGAAACTCGTCTCTTTCCAAGGGCCGCGATCCGGATCGCGCGTGGTGTAGATGTGGGTGCGTCCGCTGGTGGCGGAGAAAGTCGAGGCATGGAACACGCCGTCGTGATATCGCAGGCTGCTGGCCCACGAGCCACGACCGTAGGCGTTTTTACCGTTATCGAGGCGAAGCGCTTCGTTGTCGGCAAGGGTTTCATAGGCGTAGGAGGCCATCCGCCAGTTGACCAGGTCCGTCGACTTCATGATCGGCAGGCCCGGGCTCATGTGCATCGTCGTGCTGCTCATGTAGTAGGTCTTTCCTACGCGGATGATGGCGATGTCCGGAACGTCGGCCCAGATAAGCGGATTGTGGGCAGGAGCCGCTTCTGCAGCCGGAACGGCCTGAGATGCGACGAAGGCACTGTCCGCCGCCAGGTCGCGCTGGGAAAATTGCCAGTAATCGAACTTGAACAGTTCTTCGCCGGCCGCGCCGCGGAACACGAAGAAGAGATCGTTGATGCCGGAGGCTCCAGAGATACGGGTTGACTGCTGCTTCCATTCGCCGCTGGTCCCCGAGACCGGCAGCGTGCCGATCAACGGGCCGTCGAGCTTGCTCAAACGAATCTCTATCTTCGACCCGGTGGCCTCCTTCGCCTTGGCCGTGCTGGAGAGGCTGGCCATGAAGGCGCGCGCACCGGCCGCGCCGAAATCGACATTTCGCAACCGGATGTGGTCCCCGTCGTGAATGTCTCGCACATTCTGGCCGCCGGCGCTGCTGGGCTCGATTTTGACACCGGAAGACCAGGCGATGGTCTCGGCTTCCACTCGCTTGTAGGGATCGAGGGTGGCGACCGGTGCCGGCCCTTCCTTGGTCGGCTGCACCGTTGGGATCGAGCCATCGGGGTTGAACTTCAACTCATCGACGCGCACGGAACGCTTGAAGCCGTCGCCTCCCGGCAGCGAGGCGTCGTGGTAGAAGAGATAGGTCTTGCCTTTGTAATCCACCACGCCCGCGTGGTTGGTGAAGGCGCTTTGCGGGGTCATGACGACGCCGCCGTAGGTCCACGGGCCTTCGGGCGTGGGGCCGGTGGAGTAGGCGAGATGCTCGGGAAGGGGACCCCCGGCAAAAAACAGATAGTGGAGATTATTGCGCTTGTAAAGCCAGGGCCCCTCTTCATATGACGTGCCGCGTTTTTCGTCCGGCGGGGTACGCTCGCCCAAGGCCGCGACGGTCATCGGATGGCGAATGATGCCGTTCTCCCCGACGCTGGTGTCGTAGGAAATCATGTCCTTGTTGAGCTTCACCGACCACAGATTGGGATTGCCCCAGGCGAGATGGGCCTGGCCCTTGTCGTCGATGTAAACGGCCGGATCGATGCTGTCGTACAGGCCGCTGGAGTGGCCGCCGATCAGCGGTTTTTTGAGGGGATCGATGTAGGGGCCCAGCGGATTGTCGGCCACCAACACGCCAATGCCCCGGCCATGTACCGGGGCATAGAGATACCACTTGCCATCCCGCTCGATCACATGCGGAGCCCATGCGCCGTTGTCAAAACCGTCCCAGCCGGAGATTTCCTTGGCAGCCCAGGGGAAATCCCGGAGCGAGGCGATCACGCCATGCTGGGTCCAGTTCACCATGTCCGTCGTCGTGGCGAGCACCCAGTTCTTCATGTTGAAGTTGTTGGTTTCCCCAACTTCTTCGTCGTGGCTTGAAAACAAGTAGAGCGTGCCGTCATGAACCATGGGCGCCGGATCGGCGGTATACATCGTTTGAATAACCGGGTTGAGCGCGAATGACGCCGCTGGCAGCGCAGCTAACACGGACAAAAGAAGGACAGCGGATCGGCTTGCTTTTTTCATGATGAAAATGAGGGTCCAAAAGCGGATATGCGATTTGCGTTTGCGTTCGGGGCTCCGCCACGCCACCAGCTGGCGTTCCAGGGTTCGCGTTGCCGGCTGCTGCCGTTGTTGCGTCACGAACTGCCATGGATCAACTTCGAAGCGAAGCATAGGCAGGTGCGTCGTGTCATATCCAATGAATTGTTCAGCGCGAGCGATATCCTTTTACGGGCCAAGAGGCCTAAACGGTTCCAGGCTCAATTTCACGCTAGATGGGACAGCGTCGGCCGTTGTCCCTGGCACCATGAGTTCCCCAACGACTCGTCGTTAACCAGGGTATTGGCAAGGTCTGATGCCTCCCGCCGACGGAAGCATCACGATGACGCACCCTCACCGCGCACTCCTCGAAACAGCCAATGCCAAGATGGCGGCCGGTAATCCCCAAGGCTTCATCGATCACTGCGCCGACGACATCCGGTGGGAGATGGTTGGCGAGGAAACGATCGTCGGCAAGAACGCCGTCCTGGCATGGGCGAGGAAGACCTACGCCGTCGCACCACCGGTGTTCACCGCCGACCATTGGATCATCGAGGGCGACTGGCTTGCGGTGCGGGGAGAAATCACCGTCCAAGACGTGCAACGCGGCGCAGTGCATTCGAAATACTGCGACCTGTGGAGGATCGAGGGCGGCAAGTTAGCCGAGTTGCGCGCATTTGCGATCGAACAAAGCAAGTCGGATAGCTAAAGGCGGCAGCTAATCAGCAACTTCCGCTGCCCGGGCCTCGCTTTCGGGAATCCTGATCACCGTACCGTGGGACATGCGAAGATCCGTCACTACGCGAGTCCAGCTCTTCAGATCCTTCGAGCGGTACATGTACATGAACTCGGATTCAAACGGGTCGGTGTACATGCGGTATTCGCCGCCCACCCTGAGGACGGACGGTCCTTCATCGCCGGTCGAGGGCACGACCGGCCCATGTTCCTGGCCCCACGGGCCGGTCGAGCTCGGACCCCATCGGAAGAACAGGTTTGGGACCCCCGTATTGTCGTCCTTCTTATAGAAGAAGATGTACTTGCCGGGCGCCTCTTTCAGGATGTAGCCGTCGATCGGCCCGAGGTTGCCGGCCTTTCCGCCCCCGATGCCGCCATTGGTGAATAGCAATTTGCGCTCGCTGAAGCTGTTGAAGTCCTTCGTGGTGACGTAATAGATTGCCCACGGAGTTCCATCCGAGCTCCAGGCGATCACATAGCTGTTCGTCTGATCGTCGAAGAACAGCTCGGGCGCCCAGGTGTGGCCCACGTCCGTTCCGGCCATTACCGGCACCTTCTTGTAATCAGTCCAGTGGATCAGGTCCTGCGACGAGGCGTATCCGATCTCGTGGCCAGTCCACCCTGTCGTCCAGACCATATGATAGAGGCCGTCTTTGCTGCGAATGATCGAAGGGTCGCGGATAATGTCGCCGGACCGCGGCCGAATGACCGGCACCCCGCCATTGATCGGCTTCCAGTGAATGCCGTCGTTGCTCAGCGCGAGTCGGGCCCCTGAATCCTGTCCATAGAAGTAGGACATCAAAAATCTGGACGTCCCCGCCGTGGTATCGGGTACGGAAGCACATCCGCAAAGCATGAGCGTGATCGTGATCGCAAGCAGGCGTTTCAACAAGCCGATTTCCCCTTCAAACCAATCGCCCGAATGACGGCAGTGGAATCACTGGATTAACTACCTCCGTTCCCTTCTGTCTTTTCAACGTTTTCGCTTTCATTTCTTGCACAACTCGCTGATGGCGTTGGGAGCAGTGGCGGTGATCACGCCCAGTCGATAGGGCAGTTCGATGTATTCGTACTTCTTGTTTTTTTCCATATCCAGGCCCTGGTAGAGAAATCTCAGCGGCTGGCAGGGGTCGATGCTCAGCGTCTGGTCGACGCCGTCGCGGATCAGTTCGCCATGGGATACGCCTTCGGACCAGATCCGGCCGTCGAACTTGACGTTTTCTGCGCCGGCGAACATGTTCATCCTGGCGCCGGAAATGGATTGCCATTTGCCGTCCAGGCGATCGGCTTTCCAGGCCCGGAAATACCTGCCGTTGACCCCGATCGCCTCGATCAGCGTCAAATACTGGTTGGTGCCGGTAATCCTGTAGGTGTTGCTCGCCTCGAACATGTCCTCGCGTTTTTCCTTCATGACGACGACAGGCTCGGAGAAGCCATGTGGGAAACGTTCCATCGTTGTTTCAGCGCGGAAGAAGCTGCCGTGATCGTCGGTAAAGAAGAGATGGCACTTCTTGTCGTCGCAGATATTCCAGAAGTCCAGCCAGGCCGCATTGCCCTTAGTGTCTTTGACGCTTTCCGGGATGGTCGCGTAGAAGGGCTGCGGCGGCGTCCATGACTGGGGGTCGGCCAGGTTGCTGGTCGTGGAATACAACGGGTCGCCGCCTTGGTAGATCAGGTACCAGAGTTTTTGCGGCGCGAAATAGAAAACCTGTGGCGCTGCGCGGTACCCCGGCCCGATGGGGGACTGGTCGAGCATGAATATGGGTGCCTTTGGCGCTTCGTCCCAATCCGCAAAGCTGGTATAGGCCATACCCCAGCCGGTCGTCGCTGCGGTGGTCATGAAAACATGGTATCGGCCGCCGTGATAGACGATGGTCGGGTCTTTGACGCCATGGATTTGCTTGGCATCGGCTGGAGGCTTGATCAGGGGCTCGCTGGATTTCCATTCAAAAGGTTTGGCGCGAATTGCAGGTTCCGCAGCGTGAGCAAGCGTGCTCAATGCCAGGCATGACGCAAACCAGAGTGCATTGAATCGGGTAAGGGAGGATTTGTGGTTTTGCATAACTTCAGTCGTTGATGTGTACAGGGAATCGGCAAATTTCGCGGGGGCCCGCCACGCCACCAGGCGGCGTCCAGGGCTCCGCGTTGCCAAGTGCTGTCGTTGTGCCACGAACTGTCATGAATCAACTTGGAGGCGAAGCATAGACAGGCGCGTCGTGTCATATCCAATGAATTGTTCAGCGCGAGCCATACGTTTTTTTGCGGCCTAAAAAGTTCCAGGTTCAATTTCAAGCAGGGCAGGCCGGCAGAGCGCGATGCGGTACAGCCGGTTGACGAGGCTCATCGCTTCAATATCTTATTGCGGGTGTTTACCCGGAGTGGCCTTGAGAGTATCGCCAAAACTCCCGTCAAAGCTCGCCAGGAGCGATCGGAATCTGACGTGGCGCCATATCAATTTAGTGATGACAACCCGATCGACGAATAAATTTTGGCAAAGGGAACATCTAGTCTTGCGTCGTCCACCTACCAAGCGCACTCGCCGGCCTCTGGCGCCGGGGAATGAGGGAAAAGCGAGCTGGCCCTGGAAAATTTAGACGAGCATCGCGCAACCTGGATCGCATCGTCCACGAAGGGCGGAACGCGTAGATGTCGAACGCAAGAGGGAAGGGTGGCTTCCGGCCCATACCGGACACGCGGAAACCAAGGTCCACAATGCCGGCAGCCAGCCAACCTGTTCATTATGGATAGTGGCTTTTGTCGGATAACACGCAAGCGTGCGTCTTGAGCATTAGATCAAGACGCTCCTGCACGTGCCGAAAATCTTCTTCGCCAGCCTCATCTAGGATACTTTTGGCCAGCGCATTGAATTGAGGCCAGAACTGAGCTTCATGTCGCAGATGCTGCAGCCAGGGCGGCAGCATGGCGGCGAGTTGATCCAGTTCCGCGTCGAGTTGCGTGCGAGACTTCATGTCGCGACACGCGACCATCTGGCTTCCACGCTATGCACGTTGCCAACATCCAAGAGCTCGATGCGCAGTGCTGTCTCCCAACCGATGGACCGGCACGCACATGGGTACAACAAAGACCTGCTTCTGCTCGAGTCGCATGCGTGATCCTCCTTGGCTATTTTCGCGGGCCGGCCTAGTGCCTGAAGCCTGGCCAGTCCGGATGCCGCGACGTCTCGTACCACTGCTGTGCTCGTGCCATCGCTTCGGGTTTTGAAAGATCGGCTTTGGCGAAGAAAAACCAGCGTACATCGCTGCCCGATCCCTGCTGCTCATGGACCAGACGATACGCGTTGACGCGCGAATCCTGTTCCGGGTCCAGCCGCTCATCGATGGATTCGACTCCGAGGGGCGAGATGACCAAAGAGATGCTGCTCATTTCGTTGCTGCTGACGTGGCCTGCGCAACAACGAGGTGAATCTTGCCGCGGTGCTGCGAGGCCTTTCTTCCAGACCAGAAGTGCAGTTCCTTCTGGACATGCTGCCGCAGCAGCACTGCCGCTCGTTTTACGATGCCGGCTCGCGCGATCGAGCGAGTCGGTTCTCCGGCAACCGCCGGGATTGGCCAACCTTCATTCTCCGCGCACTCCATGGCTCGATCATTCAAGAGATGGGCCATGTGCTGGAACGCCTGAAGGCCCAACACGACGCGATGTCGCTTGCTGCTCATTGCGGCTCCCAATCTTGTGCGAGCCGGCACACTGCGGGCGTGGAAGTTAGCCGACATCGGAGTTCCGCGTGGGGACACCTTAGCACGCTGCAAAGGGGCCTCATGTGTTCGCGCGGCTACGTAAAGGAAGCCGAAAGCGGCGCATTCATGCCTGAGCCGCCACTAGGTGTTAAGGTTGCGCGATGTGGGCTTTCTGGCCTCACTGGATTTGAATGATATCGGTTTGGCGTGCGGTACGTGGATGGTTGCTTCCTTTTCGGCGCAGCTTGGCGGCCGTACGCTCGCTCCGGCGCCGCTCCCGGCGACCGCGCCCGCACACCGAAGAACCGTTACGTGCGCAGCTTTTCAGCGGCGAGCAAATGGCGTTGCATGGCGCAGCACTGGCGCGCTCGCATCGAGTGCGCAGCGGGCGCAGTCCCGAGGCGCTGCTCGCACGTCTTAAGCAGAACGAAGAAGTGTTGCGCGATGCCAGGGCAATGCTGGTCGCCATGCTGCGCGATGATGTCAGGATAACGCCGGCCGGCGAGTGGTTGCTCGACAACTTTCATCTGGTCGAAGACCAAATACTTACTGCCCGGCGCCACCTGCCAACGGGATATAGCCGGCAACTGCCGGCATTGTCGAACGGTCCATCGGTCGGCCTTCCGCGTGTCTACGCGCTGTCGATGGATGCCATCGCGCATGGTGACGGCAGGATCGATGCCGATGCCATGGGCCGATTCGTGGCTGCCTACCAGACGGTGACCCCACTGAAGCTCGGCGAGCTGTGGGCGATCCCGATCATGCTGCGCCTGGGCCTGCTGGAAAACCTCCGGCGGGTAGCGGCACGAGTGGTGCGCGACGGCATCGACCACCGCCTGGCCAGCGATTGGGCCAACCAGCTCAACACGACCGCTGTGGAGGATCCGAAGAGCGTGGTACTGGTGGTCGCGGACATGGCGCGCTCGCAGCCCCCGTTGTCCGGCGCATTCATCGCGGAGCTGGTACGCGGGCTGCACGGCCGTGGTGGCGTACTGGCGATGCCGGTTACCTGGGTCGAGCAGTGGCTGGCCGATGGCGGCCAGCGCGTGGAAGAACTCGTGCATCTGGAAAGCCAGCAACAAGCGGCCGACCAAGTATCGATCAGCAACAGCATCGCCAGCCTGCGCTTCCTGTCCACGATGGACTGGCGCGATTTCGTCGAAGATCTGAGCGCTGTCGAAAGCCATTTGCGCCAGGATCCGGATGGTACTTACGCGCAGATGGATTTCCACACGCGCGACAGCTACCGGCACAGTGTTGAAATGCTTGCGCGGCGCAGCGGTGCCAGCGAGGGCGATGTCGCCGAATGCGTAGTGCGGCTGGCGAGCGCCGGCGCCAGCGAAGACCATCGCCACGTTGGCTACTACCTGGTGGACGATGGCCTGCGCCAAATGGCGGTCGCGGTCGCCGGTCTGCCCAACGCACGTCGTGCGCCATGGGTTGCGCCTCGCACGAGTTCGCTCACCGCGTACATGGCACCGATCGCTGCGGTCGCCATGATCGGCGCCTGGATGCTGATGCGGCAGCTGCAAGTGCAGCCGGTCGATGCGCCGCTCTGGCTTTGGGCAGTCGTCGCATTGGCGAGCATGGTCGTCTTCAGCGAATTGGGCATCGCGCTGGTCAACTGGGTTGCCACGCTGTTGGTCCCCCCGCGTACCTTGCCGCGGATGGACTTTTCCAAAGGCGTGCCGCCGGACTCGCGGACGCTGGTCGCGGTTCCGAGCATGCTCACCGATGCCGCTGCGGTGGATGAATTGGTCGAAGGCCTTGAAGTCCGCTTCCTGGCCAATCGCGAGGCGAACCTCCACTTTGCATTGCTGACAGATTTTCTGGATGCCGCTCAGGCCGAACTGCCTGCCGATGCCGCACTCCTGGACCATGCGGCGATGCATATCGCACGCTTGAATAGCCGGTACGCGCCAGAAAGCGGCGACCGTTTCTTCCTGTTTCATCGTCCGCGGCTCTGGAACGCGGCTGAAAGGACTTGGATGGGGCACGAGCGTAAGCGCGGCAAGCTGGCGGCGTTGAATCGGGTCCTACGCGGCAGCGAGCCTTCTGTCGACTTCAGCCGGGTTACCGGTGCGGTCGCAGCGCTGGCAAGAGTGCGCTATGTGATCACTCTCGACACGGATACGCGGCTGCCGCGCGATGCGGCACGCGAATTCATCGCCACCTTGGCGCATCCGCTAAATCGTGCGCGCATCGACCCCGAAAAAGGCAGGGTCACTCGGGGTTACGGCATTCTGCAGCCCAGCGTCGGCAGCATGAGCGCGCATCGAATCAGCCGCTATGCACGGCTGTTCGGAAGCGAACCGGGTATCGATCCCTATACGCGAACGGTGTCGGACGTGTACCAGGATCTGTTCGGGGAAGGCTCATTTGTCGGCAAGGGCATCTACGAGGTGGATGCGTTCGAACAGGTGCTGGCTGGCAAGCTGCCGGACAATCGCATCCTCAGCCACGACTTGCTGGAAGGATGCTACGCGCGCGCAGGACTGGTCAGCGACGTGCGCTTGTTCGAGGATTATCCATCGCGCTACGCGGCCGACGTGAAGCGCCGCGGCCGATGGATCCGTGGCGACTGGCAACTGCTGCCCTGGTTGCTGCCTTGGGTGCCGCGTGCGCACCGCGGTTACCAGTCCAATCCCTTGTCGGCGCTGTCGCGCGCCAAGCTGCTGGACAATCTGCGCCGCAGTCTTGTGCCACTGGCCGCCACCACGTTGCTGTTGCTGGGCTGGTGGTTGCTGCCGTCCGCGCTGGTGTGGACTTTCTGCTTGCTCAGTCTGTTCTTCCTGCCGGCGTTGGTGTCGGCGCTGCACAACGCGGTGAGCAAGCCCCCGGACTTGGCCTGGAGTACCCACCTGGGCTTAGCTGGCGAGGCGCTATTGTCGCAGCTGCTGCGCGCCTTGGTGACGCTGGCCTGCCTGCCTTACGAAGCGGGCTACAGCACCGTAGCAATCTTGCGGACGTTGTGGCGCATGGCACTGAGCCGTCGCCGCTTGCTGCAGTGGGATGCCTCCAGCGAAGTCGAGCGCTCGCTTGCTCGCAGCCGCGCGGCTGAACTGCGCAATATGGCTCCGGCTTCGTTGTTTGCGGTCGCGGTGCTGATCGGGCTGGCATGGCGGCACCCGCATGCGCTGTGGGTGGCCGGTCCGGTGCTGGCGCTGTGGTCGCTGTCGCCGTGGCTGATGACATGGATGAGCGGTGCGGGAACGCCGCAGCATTCGCAACTATCGGTCCCGCAGCGGGCGTTTCTCGGCCGGCTGGCTCGACGCACCTGGGCTTTCTTCGAAGTGCACATGCGCGTGGACGATCATTGGCTGCCGCCGGATAACGTGCAGGAGCATCCGCAATTGGTGCTCGCACGCCGCACCTCGCCGACCAATATCGGGCTCGCGTTGCTGGGCAACCTGGCGGCCTACGATCTTGGCTACCTGCAAAGCGGCGGTGTGATCGAGCGCACCCGGCTGACGCTGGCGACGATGGAGACGTTGCCGCGCCATCGCGGTCATTTCTACAACTGGTACGACACGGCCAGCTTGGAGCCGCTGCCGCCGAAGTACCTGTCCACGGTGGATAGCGGCAATCTGGCAGGACACCTGCTGACCCTGCGTCAGGGATTGCTGGCGTTGTGCGATGAGCGAGTGCTGTCAACCGCGACCTATGACGGCCTGGCCGACACATTGGGCGTGCTGCGCCAGGAGCGACCGCGGGCGAGCGGCACGGCCATGGAGTTGGAGGTTGCACTGGATGCGTTCGAGCTGACGATAAACGCGGCGTGCGCTCGGCCACCGGAAGGTCTGTCGCAGGCGTGGCGGGTGCTGAGCGAACTGACGTCCCAAGCGACGGCAATCGCCGCGCTGTGGCCGCCACAGGAGCTGTCGGCGGAGCTGCCGGCCGATCTGCTGTTGCCGCATTGGCCGCAATCATTGCTGCAGGCCTGCCAGTCCGGGTTGGACGAGATCCGCAGCCTGGCGCCTTGGGCAACTGCCGACAACCTGGCGGCGCACAAAAAAGACGGCGATGTGTCGATGCCGACCTTGCGGGAACTGGCCGCGCTTACCGGGCAGCCGGAAGTGGCCGCGCGGGCGCGGGCGCGCATTCATCAGCTAGAACATCTTGCGCATTCCGCCGGACAGCTTTCGCTAATGGAGTACGGATTTTTGTACGACCCGGCGCGGCGTCTGCTCGCTATCGGCTACAACGTTGATGAGCGGCGCTTGGATCAGGGCTATTACGATCTCCTGGCCTCCGAGGCCCGGCTTTGCAGCTTCGTCGCCATTGCCCAAGGGCAGTTGCCGCAGGAGAGTTGGTTTGCCCTTGGGCGCCTGCTTACTGACGTCGACGGCCAATCCACGCTGTTGTCGTGGAGCGGATCGATGTTCGAGTACTTGATGCCGCAGTTGGTAATGCCCAGCTATGTCGGTACGCTGCTCGAGCGAACATCGCAGCACGCCGTCCAGGCACAAATCGCGCACGGCGGCCGGCATGGCGTGCCATGGGGAGTCTCCGAATCCGGCTACAACGCCGTCGATGCGCGGATGAACTACCAGTATCGGGCATTCGGCGTCCCTGGCCTGGGCCTCAAGCGCGGCCTCGATCATGACCTGGTAATTGCGCCTTACGCGAGCATGATGGCGCTGATGGTAGCGCCGGAGGCGGCATGCCAGAACCTCCAACGGCTGACCGAGGAAGGTTTTGGCGGCCGCTTCGGACTGCATGAGGCGATCGACTACACGGCGGGCAGGGTGCCTCCGGGCCAGGAGTACGCGGTGGTGCGCTCGTTCATGGCTCATCATCAAGGTATGGGGCTGCTGGCTCTCGACCACTTATTGCGCGAACAGCCGATGCAGAAACGCTTCGCTGCCGATGCCGAGTTTCAGGCGACGCTGTTATTGCTGCAGGAACGCGTTCCGCGCGCGGGCGTCTTCCGTCCCCATGAAGCCGGCGATGGCGGTGCGCGTCACAGCCATAGCGAGCGCGAGGGCGAAGCGCCGCTGCGCCTGATACGCGATCCCAGCCTTTCGCGGCCCGCGGTACAGCTGCTGTCGAACGGGCGCTACCACGGTCTGCTCAGCAGCGCGGGAGGCGGATACAGCCGCCTGGGCGACATGTCGATCACACGCTGGCGCGAAGACGCTACCCGGGACAATTGGGGCAACTTTTGCTATCTGCGCGATGTGGACAGTGGCGAGTATTGGTCCGCTGCCTATCAACCTACTGCGGTAGCGGTGGACAACTACGAGGCGATTTTCTCAGATGCCAAAGCCGAGTTCCGCGGCCGCAAGCGCGGCTACGAGACGCATCTGGAAGTGGCGATCTCGGCCGAGGACGACATCGAGCTACGGCGTTTGCGTATCAGCAATCGGTCGCGATACTCGCGGGTCATCGAGATCACCACCTATGCCGAAGTGGTACTGGCACCGGCCGTCGCCGATGAGCTGCACCCGGCCTTCAGCAACTTGTTCGTGCAAACCGAGATCATGCGCGGCAAGCAGGCCTTACTGTGCACGCGCAGACCGCGCTCGCACGACGAAGCCGCGCCGTGGATGCTCCATTTGGTCGCGGTGCATGACGCGGATATCGGCGCCATTTCCTATGAAACAGATCGCGCTCGCTTCATCGGCCGGTGTAATAGCGTGCGCACGCCGCGTGCGTTGACCGACGATGATGTGCTCTCCGATTCGGCTGGCTCGGTGCTGGACCCGGTGGTGGCGATCCGTACCCGCATCGTTCTGGCGCCGGAGCAGACAGCGATCATCGACATGGTCTATGGCGTCGGTGGCGACAGGGCGGCATGCGTTGCATTGGTCGACAAGTACCGGGACAGACGCCTGGCCGATCGCGTGTTCGATCTCGCATGGACCCATAGCCAGGTAGTGCGGCGGCAGATCAACGCTTCCCAAAGCGATGCGCAACTGTATGAGCGCTTGGCGGGGCTGATGGTGTATTCGCATCCTACGCTTCGTGCGGACAGCGAGCTGCTGATGCAGAACCGGCGCGGACAGTCGGGTCTGTGGGGGCATGCTATCTCTGGCGACCTGCCGATCGCGCTGCTGCAGATCGGCGATGCCGACAATATCGAACTAGTGCGACAGATGGTGCAGGCGCATGCCTATTGGCGGCTCAAGGGTCTGCATGCCGATCTGGTCATCTGGAACGAAAGCCAGAGCGGGTATCGGCAGCAGTTGCAGGAGCAGATCCTCGGCATGATTTCCAGCGACGCCGAGGCGAACGTATTGGAGCGGCCTGGCGGCATCTTCGTACGCCCGGTGCAGAACATTTCGCAGGAAGACCGCATCTTGTTGCAGGCGGTGGCACGCGTGATCGTCAGTGACCAACGCGGGACGCTTGCCGCACAGATCGGACGCCATCTGCCGACACCCCGCAGCATGCCCGAACTGGTACCGCTCCCGGAGAGCGATATACGCGACCCGGTGCGCCAAGCGCAGGCTGACAATGAAGGGGAAGCGGTTGGGCTGGACCAACCCAAATGGCCGTTTGAGGCGGTCGACGGAGTAGGGCTCTTCGACAATGGCACCGGCGCTTTCGCCACCGATGGCCGCGAATACGTGATTACGTTGCGCGAAGGTGCGCCGACGCCGGCGCCCTGGGCCAATGTCATGTCCAATTCGCAGCTGGGCACGGTAGTGAGCGAAAGCGCCGCCGGTTATACCTGGTTCGAGAACGCACACGAGTTTCGGCTTTCGCCGTGGCATAACGATCCGGTCGCGGATGCGTGTGGCGAGGCATTCTACTTGCGCGACGAGGACAGCGGCCGGGTCTGGTCGCCACAGCCCTTGCCGTGCCGTGGCGAAGGGAGCTACCGCACCCGCCATGGCTTCGGATACAGCGTCTACGAACATGAGCAGGACGGTATTGCCAGCGAACTGTGGGTCTACGTCGCCGTACAGGACGCGGTGAAGTTTTCCGTCTTGAAACTGCGTAATGTTTCCGGACGCACTCGTCGGATTTCGGCGACCGGCTACGTTGAATGGATTCTGGGCGACCTGCACGCAAAGTCGCAGATGCACATCGTCAGCGAACAAGATGGCCCGGGTGGCGCGTTGCTGGCGCGCAATCCCTACAGCGCCGAATTTTCCGGATGCACCGCGTTCTTCGACGTGGACGCCTGCATTCCTGCTGACGCCCGCAGTTGCAGCGGCGACCGCGCCGAGTTCCTGGGCCGCAACGGCGATCTCGCCAGCCCTCATGCATTGCGCCGCGAGCGGCTGTCCGGGCGCTTGGGCGCAGGTCTCGATCCCTGCGCTGCGATCCAGGTTTCGCTGACGTTGTCTGACGGCGCCAGCTCTCAAACGGTGTTTCGCCTGGGGGCTGGAAAAGACCGCGACGAAGCATTGCAACTGGCGCGCCGCTTGCGCGGCAACGATGTTGCGCACGATGCGCTGGCGCAAGTGCGTAACCATTGGCGACAAATGCTCGATGGACTTCAGGTCGCCACGCCTGACCCCGCTGTGGATCTGCTGGTCAACGGTTGGCTGCCGTATCAGACCTTGGCGTGCCGCTACCTGGCGCGTAGCGGGTACTACCAATCCGGCGGCGCTTTCGGATTCCGCGATCAATTGCAGGACATGATGGCGTTGGTGCAGGCGACGCCGGCCTTGACCCGCGAGCACTTGCTGCGCAGCGCCGCTCACCAGTTCCCGCAAGGCGATGTGCTGCACTGGTGGCATCCACCGCAGGACCACGGAGTCCGCACGCGCTGCTCAGATGACTACCTGTGGCTACCGCTGGCCGCCTGCCGCTACCTGCAGGTCACCGGCGACCGCAGCCTATTGGATGAGGACGTTCGCTATATCGACGGTCGCAGCGTCAGTGCCGAGGAGGAATCCTATTACGACCGGCCTGTCGCTTCGAACCTGCACGCGCCGTTCTATAACCACTGTGTGCAGGCTTTACGCCGCGGCTTGTCGTTGCTTGGAGAACGCGGGCTGCCATTGATAGGAACCGGCGACTGGAACGACGGCATGAACCAAGTGGGGGAGGGCGGAAAGGGCGAAAGCGTGTGGCTGGGCTTCTTTCTGTTCCACGTGCTGACGCAGTTCGCCCCGGTGGCGCGTGAGCGGGGCGATACCGCATTCGCGGACGCATGCGACAGCGCGGCGCTGACCTTGCGCGGCAACCTCGATAAGCACGCCTGGGATGGCGACTGGTACAAGCGCGCCTGGTTCGATGACGGCACCGCGCTTGGCTCGGCCCAAAGCGATGAGTGCCGGATCGATTCGATATCGCAAAGCTGGTCGGTGCTGTCCGGTGCCGGCGACCCGTCGCGCTCGCGGCAGGCCATGGCGTCGCTGGACCATCACCTGGTCAAGCGGGATGCCGGGCTGATCCAACTACTGGAACCGCCGTTCGATCACATTTCCAAAGACCCTGGCTACATTCGCGGCTATGTCCCCGGCGTGCGCGAGAACGGCGGCCAGTACACGCATGCGGCGATATGGGCGGCGATGGCTTTCGCCAAACTCGGCGATGGTGAGCGAGCCTGGGAACTGGCCCGCATGATCAATCCGATCCAGCACAGCTTGGATGCGCAGGCCGTGGATCGCTACAAGGTGGAGCCGTACGTTCTGGCGGCCGACGTCTACGCAGTAGCACCGCATACCGGCCGCGGCGGTTGGACCTGGTACACCGGTTCGGCGGGCTGGATGTACAGGCTACTGCTGGAATCACTAATCGGCTTACGCAAAGAGGGCGATAGCTTGCATCTGCAGCCGTGCCTGCCGGCCGAATGGGAAACCTGCCAGATCCGCTATCGGCATGGCCAAAGCATCTACCACATAGAAATACGGCAGGTAGATGCTCTGGAAGACGCGGGCGAGCCGAGGACGTTTGAACTCACCGTCGACGGGCAAAAGCAAGACGGCAACCATATCGCGTTGATCGACGACGCAGGCACGCACCATGTGCGGCTGCGTTTGTTGCGGCCGATGCGTCGGGGGTAGGAGGTCACACGAGGCGGTCATTGAGTTCGGCGCAGGTCGGGAAATCAATCCAGCCATCCGATGGCTTCAATGGGTACGGGACGGAAACCATCTTCCGAATAGATCACGCAGAACTTATCGGAGCATTCCAGTAGACGGCTTGCTTTCTGTCCCTTTAGCTGGACGACTGCGTAAGGCGTTTTTGTTGCTGAGATTTGCGCGCGCACTTTGGCTGCCCGCTCCTTGCCCACCGCATGGGCGATCACGATGGGAAACAGGAGTGCGGCGGAAATCAACAGCAAGGCCATCGCTAACGTGGAGCCTAGGTTCACCAGGGTGGCTGAGGTGCCCACTGCCTCGAGGGCTGCTTTTCTCTTGGAAAAGAAGTTGCGCAACCAGGGCCGCAACTTGCGCAAGCATGTGGCTGCCCACCGTCTGATTTTCAGCACTACCCAGATCGCGGCGGCCAGCAAAAGAAGTACAACCATAGCAACGAGCGGTGTGGCCCAAAGCGAGGAGAAGTCGATGTGGGGGAATATCATGATGATGCCATTGGCGATTACCACGAAGCCGTAGTAGATATAGTCCTCTGTGCTGGCGGCCATGATAGTGGGCGAAACGCCCAATCCAAGCCAGTAGCTTTCCCAATAGACGCGGCCCAGGACATAGAACAATGGGCCGCCCAACAAGACGACAGTGCTGAGCACTTCGGCAATGCTTGTGCCGCGGCTCGCCTTCGCGGGCGGCACTGTGGGCGGGCTGGGATGAGGTTGGGGCATGGTGCAACCAGAGCAAGCGCGTATTACGACACTTATTGCGCAATCTGACACCGAGAAGCAAGGTCAGTAGCACCGTGTTCTTGACATAATATGCATTATGCGAAATAAGATCAGGAAGGCGAAGACGAAGGCGCGCTGGTACTGGGACCTCCTACACGTACGGCCTTCGACCTCACTGCGATGTCCGTGAGTATCGAAAGCGCGACGCGTGTGCCGTCTTCGCGGCCTCGTCTAGCTATCCGCCCGCGTGGCCATTGCCGCCGTGCGCGGCGATGAACATGGCGACGGCCGAACGGCAATACGATTCGATTTCGTTGTCGTCCTCTGCCCTGGCCTCATCGAAGCGTGCGATAAGCAGCAGATCGGATCCTTTGAAAAGCGCGGCAAACAAGCGGGCGGACCGGAGAGGATCGGGCACGTTCAGAACCGCCTTCGCGTGCAACTGACGCAGGAACGCCTCGATTTCGGCGATGACATGGGCGGGGCCGGCTTCGTAATGAAGCTTGCTTAACGACTTTTGATTCGTCTTGTCGGCCATGACCATGGCTTCGACACTGCGGACGTCCGGGCTCAACAGCGTGCGAAGCAAGGATGATCCCACCGCCATCAGCTGATCTTCGGCCGAACCGTCGACGCCTTCAAAAAGAGTCTGTGGTGCAAATTGATGGCAGCGGGCCGCGATGGCCGCCCTGAACAGCGCCTCTTTGTTCTCGAAGTGCCGATAGATGCTGAGCTTGGATATCTTCGCCCGCTGGGCGACCTTGTCCAAGGTCGTCGCTTGAAAACCCAACTCCATGAAGAGTTCGCACGCGGCGTCGACTATCGTTTGGCCAAGCGCCTCATTGGCGGGCCGGCCACGCCGGCCCTGGCTGTTTTCGGTCACGATAATTCCAGTACTTGACAGTATCTCAATTATTGAATTAGGGTACCATCAAGTATCCTAAATGTGCAAACCAATGGGTTCGCCCCAGTCCGGCCCAACCCCTTCCATCCACAACGCGGAGCCCACCACTATGGATGACGTCATCATCATCGGCGGCAGCTTTGCCGGCCTCGCCGCGGCCCTGCAGCTCGGCCGTGCCCGCCGCAAGGTCACCGTTCTCGATACCGGCCTGCCGCGCAACCGCTTTGCCGGCCACTCGCATGGCCTACTCGGCCACGATCACAAGCCACCGCTGGACATCCTGGCCGAGGCGCGGCGGCAGCTGGTGCGCTATCCCACGATCAGGCTGGTCAATGCCCGGGCCGACAGCGTCTCCGGCGCCATCGACGATTTCTCCGTCCTCACCGCCGATGGCGAAAGCCTTGGGGCGCGCCGCCTGATCCTGAGCTATGGCGTCGTCGACCAGATGCCTGATGTTCCGGGCTTTGCCAAAGGCTGGGGCACGTCCATCGTGCCCTGCCCTTATTGCGACGGCTTTGAAGTCGCCGGCCAGCACTGGGGCCTCGTCTGGTCCGGCCCGCATTCGCAAAATTCTGTCAGGCTGTTCCACGACTGGACCAACACGCTGACGCTCTTCGCCGACGGTCACGACATTCCGCCCGATATCCGGGCCGATCTGGTACGCCGCAACATACCCGTCGTCGATGGCCGGATCACCGAGATCGCCCATCACGGAAGCCATAACGCCACCGTCAAGCTTGATACCGGCCCCAATGTTGCGGTCGACATCCTGTTCGCCCATCCGCGCAACAAGCCGTCCGCAAGCCTGCATGAATCACTGGGCCTGGCCACGGTCGATACGCCCCTCGGCATCGCCCTCAAGGTCGACGAGCGCCGCGAAACCAGCATGCCCGGCATCTACGCCGCCGGCGACCTCGCCAACCCCGGCATGCCCTCGGTTACCACGGCATCATCGCAAGGTGCGATGGCGGGTATCTTCGCGCAGCAGTCGATGCTGGTTTGAGGGCAGAAATTGGAGAATGAGCATGGCCGTGGAAGCGGACAGCGCGGGTGTGCGTTTCCCCCCGCCCTTCATCTATCTGGGAGCGCTGCTGTTGGGGCTGGCGGCGGAGCGATTCGTCACCTTGCGCTCTTTCGGCATCGACTGGCGGTGGCTGGTCGCGACGGGCGCGCTGCTGTTCGTCGCCGGCACGACGATGCTACTTGCGGCAGCGGGGCTATTCCGGCGGCTGGGCACCAACGTTCCGCCGTCGCAGCCAACGACCCTCATCGCAACGGCCGGCCCCTATCGGTGGACCCGCAATCCCATGTACCTCGGCATGGCCCTTGTCTATGCCGGCCTTGCGATCGGCTTCGACGGGCCGATCGCCTTCGCCTTGCTTCCGTTGGTGCTGATCGCGATCCAGACGCAGGTGATCGCCCGCGAGGAGCGCTATCTCGAAGCGAAGTTCGGCGACGACTACCGCCGCTACAAGACCGAGGTTCGCCGCTGGCTCTGACTACCAGAGACACCGAAGCCAGCATCAGCATTCTTATCCGACCGCTCTTGGAGAAGCCCCGATACACATGAAGTTCGAACACGTTACCTTCGACCTGCCACACGGCACCTTTCACGCGCTGCAGGGTGGCGATCCCGATGGTCAACCGACGCTTGTCTTGCACGGCTTCCCGGACCATCCGCCGACCGCGAAGCCCTTCCTTGCCGAGCTCGGCCGCCGCGGACGTCACGTCGTCGCACCCTGGCTTCGCGGTTACGCGCCGTCCCCGACCGCGGGGCCGTTCGACATGGCGGCCATCACCGGCGACGTGCTCGCGCTGATCGACCGCTGGTCTCCCGGGCGAGCCGTAGAGTTGATTGGTCATGATTGGGGCGGCGCGATCACATACGATGTCTGCGTCACCGCGCCGGAGCGGATCGAACGCGCAGTCACGATGGCATTCCCCCACCCACTGACGTTTCTGAGCCAGCCGCGCCTGGCTCAGCTACGCCGGAGCTGGTACATGGGACTCTTTCAACTGCCGGGAAGCGGCTGGATCGTCAGCGCTCGAGATCTCGCCCTCATCGACCACCTATGGCGTCAGTGGTCGCCCAGCCTCTCGCTCGATCCAGCTCTCCAGGCGGAGCTGCACGAGACCCTGCGGGCGAGTATGCCTGCGCCCTTGCGCTACTACCGAGGTCTGCTGCGACCCGGCATGCTTAGGGCGATGCGCCGCCTAGCTCAGCCGATCACAACACCCCTGCTGCAGCTCCACGGTTACGACGATGGCTGCATCTTGCCCCAACAGGTTAACGACAGCCATCGGTTCGCCGGCCCACACGCGCTGGAAGTCGTCCCTGACGTCGGTCACTTCCTGCACATCGAGGCCCCCGAGCCGATCGCGGAACGGATCGCAGCATGGGCCGAGTAGGCGCTGGCCCGCGGACTGATCGGTCCGACCGACCCGATGCGCATTTCCGGGCTGGAGAAGCAATGACTGTTGCGCCGCCGTTGTCTGACAGCGCAACACTTCGGGTATTCAGGGTTACGCAACGGGCCATTAGCCAAAATTCTGAAGAAGTCCCACTTATTCTCGGATTCTTCCTTCGCAACAGTCTCTATAAGTACCAAGATTGCGAAATTGACCCGTGCCATGGCTTGGGCTCTATTGTCTAAAACCGCCTTACTTCACAGTTGCCGCGGGCTACCACACAGCTAGTGCATCAGCGCCCGCCCGCCTCCGGCGTCAGCGTCACCAGCACGACATCGTTGCTGCGCATCGGGACTTCGAGCGTGTGCTCTCCGGTTGCGCCGATCTTGACCGTGCGATCGGTCTCGGGCAGATCCAGCGTCAGTTGGCGCAGCTTCTCGAGCTGGCTCTCGCTCAGGGATGCGGGTGCGCCCATCTCGATATAGGCCGAGTACGCGTCGTTGGCGCGGAAGCCGGTGCGTTTGACTTGAAGCCGGTACACGCCGGCCGCGAGGTGCTTGAACGAGAGCCGTGCAGCGGGCGCAGGCGAAGCAGGAACGAGCTTGGTGTAGAAAGGCCGGTTGCTGGTATTCCCCTGCGGATATTCCCAGTTCCAGATCAATGCAGAAGTTGTCGCGCCATCTGTCGCCAGTAGCGACTGGGTATCAGCGGATGGAATTTCCTTGCCGCGGAGCGCATGCAGGTATTTATAGGCGAAGAACGCCGGCTTGCGGATGCCTTCACGATTGATCAGCCCGAAGCCGCCGTGAAACGGCGTCGGCGGTGGGCCCGGCTCCTCGAACAAATCGGTATAGGTCCAGTAGCTCATGCCCTGCACCAGTCCCTGCGTCGCTTTGAGCTTGCTGAGGATATAGGGTGCGCTGACATACGAGTCGTGCACGGCGTCGCGCGGTGTGTAGCTTGTGCTCCACTCCGTGAAGTACAGCGGCAGCGACGGGAACGGCGATGCGCCGATCTGTTGCCTGACCCTGCGCACGTCGCCGACGATCGCATCCGGGGAAGGCGAAAGCTTGGTATCGGCCTCGCCTTTTTCGTCCAGGAAGCCGCCATCGACGCCATAGCTATGTGTAGCCACAAAATCGACGGGCACGCCATTCTTATGTGCGTATTGCAAGAATTCCGGAACCCATGCGGCGCCGGCGGTCGCGGGTCCGCCGACTTGCAGCGTGGGATCGATCGCCTTGATGGTTCTGGCAGTGACTTCGTAGAGCTTGAAGTAGGCCTGCTGGTCGGCCCGTTCCCAGAATCCCTCGAGATTCGGTTCGTTCCAGACCTCGAAATACCAGTGCCGTACTTCCGCTGCCCCGTAGCGCTCGCGCAAATGGCGAACGAACGCATCGACGAGATCGCGCCAGGGCTCCAGCTTCGGATGCGATGTATTGCCCTTCCAGTAGAAGATGGTCTGCTCGGACGTGGTCATCGCCTTGGGCGTGAACCCTAGTTCGATGAAAGGCTTGATTCCTTTCGAAAGCAGATCGTCGTAGAGCTGGTCTATCTTGGTCCAGTCATACACGGTACGCCCGTCAACGACCCGCACGGTGCCCAGTACATCGTGGAAGATGTCGTGGAATCGAAGGTAGCGGAAGCCAAGTTCATCGACAGCGAGCTTCAGGTGCGCTTGGCTGTCCGGCCGTATCAACGTGCCCGGGAAATCCGAACCCACCGACAGGTCGAAGAATCGATCCAGCGGCCGCTCGGCCCGTGCAACATCGACTGTGATCTCGCGTGGCGGAGCCTCGGCGGCACTGGCTGCAGCAGGCGCGACGCTCGCAGCCACCGCGGCCCATGCCAACAGCGGCACGCCGACGCGCTGCAGATTCAACAGGAATGCTTGCATCTAATTCTCCAACCGGAAGGCGGCATCGGTTTAATTCTGCGGGCCAGCTGCATATCCCACAAATGCCTGAAACAACGCGATCCATATCGAATTGATATAGGGCTGCGGCAAGCCCTGGTTACGCCGCGGTGGGCGCAGTTCTTTATCGCTCATTCCGCGCTTGACCTTCATCTCGATCAGCGATTCGCAAGATGCCGCTGCAAGAACGCGATCTGATCGCGCAGTACCTGGGCGCGTATGTCCTGGCGATAGAACTCGAAATGCGAAACTGGATATTCGCGAGGTTCGCCGTGCGGGGCGCGCTGGGCCAGTTCGCGCGCCAGTTGCGGTGGTGTTTCCCGGTCTTCGGCGGCAATGCACACCAGCAGCGGCGGCGACACGCGTGCGGCATGGTCGCCGGGCTTGTAGCGCATCATCTGCAGCAAGGCGCGCGGCGCCACCTGGTTGCGCCAGTTCGCGCTGTCCATGGCGGCAATGGTCTGCTGCGCCTGTGGTGTCGCCATCACCGCCAGCTCGCCCTGCCCTCCGACCGCAGGCACGTAGTAAGGCGTCAAGCCGAGCCGTCCACGCATGGCATCCCAGAATGCAGCTGCCAGCAGCTTGGCGGTGGCCAACGCCGAACGCCCTTCGACCTTGCCGGGAAAGCCATTGAACGGGATCTGCGCGATCACCGCCGCCAGCCGCGGGTCCTCCGCCGCGGCGACCACGACATGACCGCCGCCGAGCGATGTGCCCCATAGCGCGACTCGTTCCGGATCGATCTCAGCCTGGCTGCGGGCGAAGGCGATCGCAGCGCGGATGTCGCGCAACTGCTGGTCGATATCGATCACTTGGCGCGGCTCGCCGTCGCTCTCGCCGAAGTTGCGATAGTCGAAGGTCAGCGCGAAGAAGCCGGCAGCGGCGAACGCGCCCGCCACGGCCATCAACGAAGGCGTGTCCTGGGTGCCGCTGAAGCCATGCGCCAGCACCACGCAGGGGCGCGGGAATTCGGCCTCAGCAGGTCGGTAGAGATGGCCGGCGCAACGGACGCCGGCCGAGTCGAATTCGATGCGGGTGGTGTCGGCCATGCTCGAGCATCAGGATTCTGCCATCGCGCCAGCATGCCACACCCGGTGGCGTGGAAAGGTAGGCGTCAGCCCGCACCCCGCGCTGCTCAGAAGAATCCGAGCTTCTTCGGTGAATAGCTCACCAGCATGTTCTTGGTCTGCTGGTAGTGGTCGAGCATCATCCGATGGGTTTCGCGGCCGATCCCGGATTGCTTGTAGCCGCCGAAGGCCGCGTGCGCGGGATAGGCGTGGTAGCAGTTGGTCCACACCCGCCCCGCCTGGATCGCGCGGCCAAAGCGGTAGGCACGATTGGCATCGCGCGTCCACACGCCGGCACCCAGGCCATACAAAGTATCGTTGGCGATCGCCAGCGCTTCCTCGTCGGTTCTGAACGTCGTCACCGATACCACCGGGCCGAAGATCTCTTCCTGGAAGATGCGCATCCGATTGTGTCCCCTGAATACGGTGGGCTGCATGTAGTAACCGTTCTCCAGGTCGCCTTCGAATGCCTGCCGTCCGCCTCCGATCAGCACCTCGGCGCCCTCCTGTAGACCGATATCGACATAGGACAGGATCTTGTCGAGCTGTTCGCTGGAAGCTTGTGCGCCGATCATCGTCTCCGGATCCAGCGGATGGCCTTGCTTGATCGCCGCCACACGTTGCAACGCACGCTCCATGAAGCGCTCGTAGATCGATTCGTGGATCAGCGCGCGGCTTGGGCAGGTACAGACTTCGCCTTGGTTGAGCGCGAACAGCACGAAGCCTTCGATCGCTTTGTCGAAGAAGTCGTCGTCGGCCGCGATCACGTCCTCGAAGAAAATATTCGGGGACTTGCCGCCAAGCTCCAGCGTCACCGGGATCAGATTCTGCGCGGCGTATTGCATGATCAAGCGGCCGGTGCCGGTCTCGCCAGTGAAGGCGATCTTGGCGATGCGCGGACTGGAGGCCAGTGGCTTGCCGGCCTCCAAGCCGAATCCGTTGACGATGTTGAGCACGCCCGGCGGTAGCAGGTCGCCCACCAGTTCCGCCCAGACTAAGATGCCCACCGGCGTTTGTTCCGCAGGTTTCAGCACTACGCAGTTGCCTGCCGCCAGCGCGGGCGCCAGCTTCCAAGCGGCCATCAGCAGCGGGAAATTCCACGGGATGATCTGCCCGACTACGCCCAGCGGTTCGTGGAACTGATAGGCGACGGTGTCTTCGTCGATCTCGCCGATCGAGCCTTCCTGCGCGCGGATGCAACTGGCGAAATAGCGGAAGTGGTCGACCGCCAGCGGGATGTCCGCGGCCATGGTCTCGCGGATGGGTTTGCCGTTGTCCCACGTCTCCGCACGTGCGAGCAGTTCCAGATTCTGTTCCATGCGGTCGGCGACGCGATTGAGAATGTTGGCGCGCTCGGCCGGCGAGGTCCTGCCCCAGGCGTTCTTAGCGGCATGCGCGGCGTCGAGCGCGGCCTCGATGTCGTCGGCATCCGAACGCGGTATCTGGCAGAACACCTTGCCGGTGATCGGCGTGATGTTGTCGAAATACTTGCCGTTGAGTGGCGGAAGCCACTGTCCGCCGATGTAGTTGCCGTAGCGTTGCTTGAATGATGGCGGTTGCGTGAGCTGAATACTCTCGAGCTTGGTCATGACGGCCTCCGGGTGGGCTGAAGTGCGATTTGGCGGCCGCGCCGTATTGGAGGTAAGGCCGCGGCTGGGCAACCTTGCTCCGGTCATGGCAGTGCAACCTTGATCTTGATCAAGCTCGGTGTACTGGACGTACTAGCCAAAGGTCTAAGGCCTGTTCACGGCCCTACTGGGCTGGTCCGGCCGGAAACTGCCCTTCCCTACTCCGGTATCGGCCCCTAATGGCTATCTTTTGGCGTCATCCACGACCAGTCCCAGTCCTGCTCGGCACGCATCAGATTGGACAGAAGCGCGTTGGTGAAACCGGCGGCTCTTTCGGGGACCAACACTATCCGTCTGTGTCCGGTGTGCTGCACTCCAGGAAGTACTCCATCCAGTTCTTCGTCGTGCACAAAGAAGGGAACTCCATACGCATACAGGACGCTGGCGATCATCGTGGCTTCCGGCTCGGAATCCGGCCAGGGTATTGCAACAAGACTCATATCATTTTCTAGGTAAGACGCAGACTCTTGAAGAAGATTCGGTTCTTCACTTTCGTATCTGAGGTGTGGGAAGAGTTGAAATAGCCGGATGCGCACGTGTTCTGCACAGCCAGAGTTTTTTTTGTCGATGCAGCGGTGAGGCAGCGCTTGTGCCCTACCCCGAAACCGCGGCAGTTGTGAAGACTCCCAAGCGAACGCCAAGTGACCTGTGCTCGGAAATACTCAGGCCCAGCCATGGCGGCTGGGCCCTCACTTCAAAGTACGGTATCGCGAAAGCCGGATTGCCAGCGCCGGATCCGGTCCGGCGCTTTACACCTGTATCACCAACGCACCCGTACACCGATATTGGCTTCGCGTTGTTCGTAGTCGGTGCCGTCCAGTTGCTTGCCGACCGACAACACACCGAACAAGCTGGTGCGCTGGTTCAACGTCGCTTCTACGCCAACCTCCAGTGTTGCGGACGTGCCCAGCTGGTGATTCGGGAATGCCTGCGCATCGCCGGTCGCGCCGGGCGTCATCAAGCTGACGCTGGTTTCGTTCTGCCCCACGATCTTCTGCACGCCGAGGGTGGCCCAAGGCCGGATCAGCGAACCGTCGTCGCGGGTGATCTCCTTCTCGATGCTGAGTGCGGTGCGTGCCAGGGTCACCAGATCGTCGTCGAATCTGACTTCCTTGCCGGCCTGGTCGGTTTTGCTGCCCCAACCCACTGCACTGACCGTCACCTGCGCCTGCGGTTCCAGCGTCCAGTTGTTCTGGAGGCGATAGCGATGCCCCACGCGCGAGCTGAAGGTCACACTGTTGCCGGGGAGGTGCTCGCTGAAACCGTCCGAGGTGCGGATGTCGGCGCGCGGCAAGTGTCCGGTCAAGACAAGGTTGAGGTAGCCGCCGGTATCCCAACTGTGGCTCATGTACATGCCCGCCACCAAGGTGTCGATCTGCACGTGCGCGGTTCCGGAACCCGGCAGATCGGTGGAGTTGACCCCGGTGGTCCAGTAGTTGCCATGCCGGTAGCCCAAGTAGACGCCGCCGCGCAGCGTCCGGCCCGGACGATCGAAGGCGCTATCGACACCCACGTACAGGCCTACGTCATCGCCAGATACTTCGAAGCCCGGATTCGCGCCCAGTTCCACTTCGCTTGCCGTGGCCGCCACCCAGACACCGCGGCAGTCGTCGATCACTTCGGTACCGGCGCGCTGCACCGGCCATTCGGGCGCGACGCCGCACAGAGGCAATTCGCGGCCGCGAACGCCAGCCAACCGCTGATGGATCAGATTGTCGCTGTTCTGCGCAGCCAGCAGCCCCAGGCTCGGCAACACGCCGTAAGCGGGAACCTCAGGCAGTACGCCGGCCTCGGCATTCAAGTACCAGTTGTTGTCCGCTTGTTGTCCGAAGCTCCATGGATAGATGCTGCCTTCCAGTCGGATGACCTCTTCGGCCGCGACGAAACTGCCGGCGGTGGCGGGATTGTCGTTGGGGCTGGAGATGACCAGGATCGACGCAGTGCCGCCCTCGGTGAAATCGCTGCCGTCGCCCGCAAACGACACGCGTGTGGTGCCGGTCACGTCGCCATTGACGTCCAGTCCGCCGGCAGTCAACGAGCTCGGCGACACCGTCAGCTGCAGCAAGCCTTGATTGCTGGTGTAGCTGCCGCTGATCGCCAGCCGATTCATCCCGACATCGATCAAGCCGCCGTTCTCCACGCTGCCGCCGATGGCGGCCCCGATGCCGGCCAGCAGTCGCGAGGTTCCATCGATGGCCAGCACACCGCCACCGAGATTGAGCTGGTTGGCTAGATTCAGCGAACTGTTGTTCAACAGTTCCACGCGCTCCCAACCGGTCAGTACCGGCAGCGTTGCGCCTTCCAGCTCAAGACCGCTGAAGCTGAGCAGATCGCTGCCCGTGCCGCCATCCAACGAAGTGACGCCGCTCGGGTCGCCGCCAATGAACGCCACCGTATCGTTGCCATTGCCGAAGGTGAAAGCACCACGCACGGTGCCCCGTGAGGTGAAGCTGTCGTCGCCATCGGTGCCGGTGTAGCTGCCTTGCACATCAAGCGTGGCGCCGGCGGCAATCATGGTGGTCTGGGCGATGACGCTGCCGGCCGCACCCACGTCCAAGGTGCCGCCCAGCACGTTGACCGTGGTGAAGTCCGAGCTTGCCGGGCCGTTGACGTTCAGCACGCCCGCGCCGGTCTTGCTCAGCGTTTCAAAGTCCTGCACGGCACCCAGGTCGGCTTGGGTTGCGATGTTGGCGTTGAACGTGTCATTGCCCGCTCCCGCCACCACCGTGCCGACGATGTCGGTATCGTCGTGAATGGTCAGCATGTCGTCGCCGTCGCCGAGCACGAACGTCCCGCCGGCGGTGTCGAGCGTGCCCGCCACGTCCAGCACGTCGTTGCCGTTGCCCAGGTCGCCGGTTGCCAGCAGCGTACCGCCCTCGCCCACCGTCACCGTGTTGGTGCCAGCGCTACCGGTGATCGCCACCGCCGTGCCGCCACCTGCATTCAACCCACCGTCGACGTTGAGCACGGTGTTGTCGGCCATCGCCACGGTCGGCGTCTCGAGTTGTCCCGCCACGGTGAGCGTGCTGCCGTTGAGGGTGGTGCCGCCGGTGAAGCGCTGCGTGCCGGTTAGAGTCGCCTCGCCGGCGTTGTCCTTCTGCAGGTATTCGAAGTTGATCGTATTGGCCGCATCGAAGGTGAAGGCATTAGCGACGTCGAGCACCACGGTGTCGCCGCTACCATGGCTCCCGCCGCTGATGACATTGGCCAGCACCGCACCGTCTTGCAGCGTCAACACGTCTTCGCCGCCGCACATGTCGATCGTGCCGGTGCCCGACACGGTGCCGGCCACGGTCATCGTGTCGTCGCTGTCGCCGCAGCCGTAGCTGCCGTCGACGCGAAGGGTCGCACCGCTGGCGATCACCGTGTCGAGCGGACCGTCGGCGATCGCCGCCACGCTGCCTGCCGCGCCGATGTTCAAGGTGCCGCCAAGCACGCTCACTTCTTGCAGATTGGTCGTGCCCGGGCCGTTGATGTTGAGTACGCCGGTGCCGGTCTTGGTGACGCCTTCGAAGTTGACCAGTGCGCCGAGGTCCGCGGTGAGGTTGATGTCGTAGACGCGCGTGTCCAGCCCGGCGCCGCCGTCAACGGTGCCCAGCACCACGGTGCCGTCATGCACGATGAAAGTGTCATTGCCATCGCCCAGCGCGAAACCGCCGCCCAGCGTATCGAGCGTGCCGACCACATCCAGCACATCTTCGCCGCCGCCCAGGTCGCCGTTGGCTAGCGCGGTTCCGTTGACGGTCACCGTGTTGACACCGCTACTGCCGGTGATCACGGCTGCCGTACCGACGCCCGCATCCAGCGTGCCATCGATGGTCAGCGTGGTGTCGTCGCTCATCGCCACGGTGGGCGTGGAGAGCGAACCGCCCACCACCAACTCGCCACCGGCCAGCGTGGTGCCGCCGCTGTAGCTCTGCGTCCCGATCAACGTCGCGGAGCCCGTGTTGGTCTTGCTCAGGAACTCGAAGCCGGTGACCGTACCGGCACCGAAGCTCAGGTCGGTGGCGTTGTTGAGTACGACGGTATCCCCGCCACTGTGCGCGCCACCGTCCAGCGTGCCGGAAAAGCCGCTCAGGTCGGCGCCGTCGTTGAGCGTCAGCACGTCGTCGCCATTGTCGAAGAAGATCGTGCCGCTGCCATTGATCGCCCCGGCCACAGTCATCGTGTCGTTGCCAGCCGAGCCGGTGAAGTCGCCGTCGACATTCAACGTGGCGCCGCTTGCCACTGTCGTCGTGACCACGCCGCCGATGCTGCCGGCAACCCCAACGTCCAGCGTACCGCCATCGACATTGACCGTGGTGAAGTCCGACAACGCCGGACCGGCGACGACCAGCGTACCGGTGTTGGTCTTGCTCAGCGTCTCGAAGTTGGCGGCGCCGCCCAAGGTGGCGGTGCCGGCGATGTCGGCAGTCAACGCGTCGGTGCCGGTGCCGCCGTCGATGGCGTTGGTCAGTCCACTCAGGTCGGCACCATCCTGCAGGATCAGATTGTCGTCGCCATCCAGCATGTCGAGCGTGCCCGAGCCACTGACGTTGCCCGCCACGGTGAATGTGTCCGCACCGGTGGTAAACAGCATCGCGCCATCCGCAATCAAGCTCGCGCCGCTGGCCACGGTAGCGTTCTGCACACCGTTCAAGCTGCCGGCCACGCCAATGTCCAAGGTGCCGCCGTCCACATTGACGGTGGTGAAGTCCGACATCGCCGGACCATCGACATGCAAGGTGCCGACGTTGGTCTTGGTCAACGTTTCGAATCCGACTGCTCCGCCCAGCACCGCGCTACCGGCCAGGTCGGCGACGAAGCTGTCGGTTCCCGCGCCACCGCTGATCGGTGTGGCCAATCCGGATAGGTTCGCGCCATCCTGGAGGGTGAAAGTGTCGTTGCCATCGCCCATGTCGAGCGCGCCGCCGCCCGTGACGGTGCCGGCTACGGTCATGGCGTCGTCGCCGGTGGTGAACAGCAAGTCGCCGTCCAGGTTCAAGTTGGCACCGCTGGCCACGGTTGCGTTCTGCACGCCGCCGATTCCCGCGGCCGCGCCGACGTTCAAGGTGCCTTCCAGCACGTTCACTTCGACGAAATCCGACTGCCCAGGACCGTTGACATTGAGCACGCCGGTGCCGGTCTTGCTGAGGATCTCGAAGTTGGTCAAGGCACCCAGGTCGGCGGTGGTGTCGATGTCGGGATTGAAGATGTCCAGCCCCGCGCCGCCATCCACCGTGCCCAGCACCGTGGTGCCGTCATGGATGGTGAAGGTGTCGCTACCGTCACCAAGGGAGAACACTCCACCGCCGGTGACCAGGGAACCGGCCACGTCCAGCACATCGGCGCCGTCGCCCAGATCGCCGCTGGCGATCAGCAGGCCACCTGCCCCCACGTTGACGGTATTGGTGCCGATGCTTCCGCCGATGACCGCCGCGCCGCCGCCGGCTTGCAGCAAGCCGTTGACGTTGAGCGTGGTGCCGTCGCCCATGGCGACCGTCGGTGTGTTGAGTGCACCGTTTACGGTGAGCGTGCCGTCGTTCAATTCGGCGCCATTGCTGTAGCTGTGAGTGCCGGTGAGGATCGCCTCACCCATGTTGTTCTTCTGCAGCAGTTCGAAGTTGGCGACGTCGCCCCCGTCCAACGCCAGGACGCCGGCATTGCCGAGCACGATCCGGTCATCGCCTGCGTCGCCGTCGATGGGGTTGACCAGACCCGCGATGTTGGCGCCATCGTTGAGCGTGAGCGTGTCGTCGCCACCGCACAGGTTGACGGTGCCGCTACCGCTCACGGTGCCGGATACGTCGAGTGTGTCCGCCGCGTCGCCGCAGCCGAACGCGCCGTCGACATTCAAGGTGGCCCCGCCAGCGACGGTGGTCGTCAGCGAGCTACCTACGGTGGCCGCGATGCTGGCACCGGCCTGCACATTCAACGTACCGCCCAACACCTGCACTTCCTGCAGAGCAGTGGCGCCCGGGCCGGTGACGTTGAGCGTGCCGGTCCCGGTCTTAGTGACGCTTTCGAAGTTGACCAACGCACCCAAATCCGCGCTGGTGTTGATGTCGTAGGTGCGCGTGTCCAGACCGGCGCCACCGTCGATGGTGCCGATGACCACCGTGCCGTCGTGCACCACGAAGTTGTCGTCGCCGTCGCCCAAGGCGAACACGCCGCCGCCGGTATCGAGAGTGCCGCTGACGTCCAGTGTGTCGACACCGTCCCCCAAGTCACCGTCTGCCAGCAACGTACCGGTCGCGCCCACCGTCACCGTGTTGATGCCCGCGTCGCCGGTCACGATAGCCGCGGTGCCGCCAGCGGCTTGCAACGTGCCATCCACATTGAGTGTGGTGTCGCCGGCCAGGCCGACGGTCGGCGTTTCCAGTGCACCGTCCACATCCAGCGTGCCGCCGGCAATCGTCGCGCCGCCGGTGAAGCTTTGGCTACCGGTCAGCGTGGCGATGCCTGCATTGTTCTTTTGCAGCAGCTCGAAGCCCGCTGTATTGCCTGCATCGAAAATGAGCGCTCCGGCGTTGTCGAGCACCAGCGTATCGCTGGTTCCCAAGCCACCGCTGATAGCGTTGGTCAACACCGCGCCGTCTTGCAGGGTCAGCGTGTCGTCGCCGCCGCACAGGTCGATCGTGCCGGTGCCGGACACGGTGCCGGCTACCGTCATGGTGTCGCCACCAGCGCCGCAGCCGTAGCTGCCGTCCACGTTCAATATCGCGCCGTTCGCCACGTTGGTGGTCAACGTGTTGCCGGGTGCGGGTACGACGCTGCCACCTGCGGTGATGTCCAAGGTTCCCGCGGCGACCGTCACCGTGGTGAAGTCCGAACTCATCGGCCCGTTGATGTTCAGCACGCCTACCCCGGTCTTGCTGAGCGTCTCGAAGCCTTGCACCGCACCCAGGTCGGCGACCGTGTCGATATGCGTGTCGAAGGTGTCGTTGCCGGCACCCGCCGACACCGTGCCGACGATGTTGGTGTTCTCGTGAACCGTCAGGGTGTCGTCGCCATCGCCCAGCGCCAATACGCCGGCGCCGGTATCGAGCGTGCCCGCTACATCCAGCACGTCGTTGCCGGTGCCCAGATCGCCATTGGCCAACAACGTGCCGCCCGCCCCTACCGTAACCGTGTTGGCGCCGACGCTGCCGGTGATCGCGGCCGAAGTGCCGCCGGTGCCATTGACCGTACCGTCTACGATCAATGCGGTGTTGTCGGCCAATGCGATGGTCGGTGTCTCCAGAACACCATCGACGTCAAGCACACCCGCGTTGACGGTGGTGCCTGCGCTGAAACTCTGACTGCCGGTCATGTTGGCGGTGCCGCTGTTTTGCTTGAGCAGCGTTTCGAAGCCGGCGGTCTGGCCGCCATCGAAGGTCATCGCCGACGCGTTGTCCAGGACCAGTTGGTCGTTGCCGCCGACACCGGCGTCCACACCACCGTTACCACTCTCGATGAAAGACCCATCCTGCAGTGTCAGCACATCGTCGCCAGCGCCCAGTCCCAAGGTACCGGCGCCAGTGCCGAGGACACCCGCCAAAGTGACGGTATCGCTGCCGTCGCCCAAGTCGCCATCCGCGCGCAGCGTGCCAGTGACGCTAACGGTGATGGTATTGCTGCCGGCACTGCCGGTAATGGTCGCAGGCGTGCTGCCGGCGTCCTCGATCGTGCCATCCACATTCAAGGTGGTGTCGTCGGCCATCGACAACGCGGAGGTTGCCAGCGTGCCGTCGACATCCAGCAGGCCGCCGTTGAGGTTGGTACCCGTCGCGAAATCGTGGTCGCCGGTCAGCGTCAGCTGGCCTGTGTTCTGTTTCGTCAGAACATCGAAGGTATCGATACTGCCGCCGTCCAAGACGTAACCCAGCGCGGTGTTGATCACCAGGGTGTCGGTGCCGCTTCCACCGGAAGTAGCCACGCCGTTGCCCAATATCTGCGCGCCGTCGTTGAGCATTAGCGTGTCGTCGCCATCCCCCAATTGCAGCGCCCCGGCGCCGGAATTCAGGGTGCCGGTGAGATTCACGGTGTCGTTGCCGCCGCCCAGGTCGCCGTTTGCCAACAGATTGCCGCCCGCGCCCACGGTGATGGTTTGTTCGCCAGCATCGCCGGTGATCACGGCCTGCGTGCCGCCCGCCGCCTGTACCGTCCCGTTGACACTCAATGCGGAAGTGCCGGTCATACCGACCGTCGGTGTCGCCAGAGCCCCATTCACCTGCAGCGTACCTGCGCTGATGGTGGTGGCACCGATGCTGTTGTTGGCCGAAGTCAGCACGCTGGTGCCGGTGCCGATTTGCGCCAGAGTGCCTGGACCGCTCAAGGTGCCGCTGAAGGTGAAAGTATCGCTGCGGTTGAGCGATAGCGTGGAGGTCGGCGAATCCACGATGACATTGCCGACACCGGCGTTGCCGGTGGTACCACCGTTGCCGATCACCAGGTTGCCATCGTTGATGACGGTGTTGCCCGAGTAAGTGTTGTTGCCGGTCAGCACCCAGGTGCCGCTGTCGTTCTTGGCCAGCGTCGTGGCACCGGTGCCGTTGTTGCCGATGGCGCCGCCCAGCGTGTTGTTACCGGTGTTGGTGCCACCTAGGGCGATGGTGCGCGCAGTGTTGGTGCCGGTGAGGGTCACCGCCCCGGTGTTGGTGAACTGCAACGCACCGGCACCGGAGGACTCGATGAAAGTCACGCCGGTGTCCAGGGTGAAGCGGCGGTCGGTGGTATCGCCCGCGCCGGTATAGCGCAGCGTCGAACCATTGCCGATCACCAAGTTGGCAGCGGCGTTGGACGAAGCTCCGATGCTGCTGGCCAAACCGCCGTTCGCCATCTGATCGACACTGAGTATGCCGCCGTTGATCCTGGTGATGCCGGTATAGGTGCTGTTGTTGTTGGTCAGGCGCCAAGTGCCGGTGCCGGTCTTGGTCAACGAGGTCACCCCCGCGCCGTTGTTGTCCAGTTGCGCGGCCAGGACGTTGTAGCCGGTGTTGGTGCCAGTCAAGGTCAATGTGCGCGCCGTGTTGGCGCCCGCCAGGACTACCGGTGCGGTGGAAGCGAACTCGACGATGCCGGTTCCGGACGCATCGATCGTGCCGCCACTGGTGCCGAGTGTGAATTGACGATCCGTATTGTTGCCTGCGCCGGTGTACTGCAGCGTGCCGCCGTTGATTACCAGGTTGGAGGCAACAGCGCTGGACGCGCCGATCGAACTGTTGACGCCGCCGTTGGGCAGGCAGTTGACCGCCAGCACGCCGGCATTGATCGTGGTCGTACCGCTATAGCTGCTGTTGCAGCCCGACAGCGTCTGGGTACCGGCACCGTTCTTGATCAGGTTGCCGGTACCGCTGATCGCACCTGCGTAGTCGCGCGTATCGACGCTGTTGATCGTCAACGTGCCTCCGCCTAGGTTGACGTTGCCGCCGTTGGCGCCGCCGCCGATCAGCGAGGTTACCGTCGTGTTGAAGCCGGCCAGATCCAGCAGCGCGCCGGCGGTGTTGAACAAGGTCATATGGCCGCTGGGACCGAAGGCGCTGGTGCTGCCGGCGCGCAAGGTGCCGCCGGTGACCTGGGTGCCGCCGGTGTAGGTATTGCTGCCTGACAACACCAGCGTGCCGGGGCCATTCTTGCTCATCAAACCGCTGCCGATGACGTGGCCCTCGAATTCCAACGTGGTGCTGGCGTTGGCCACGTTGATGGAGCCGACGCCCCCCAGTAACTGGAAACCGCGGTCGATGGCGACGTTGCCGCCGGTATAAGACAGGACTGCATCGCTGAGCACCAGGTTGGTGGATGCGCTGCCCGAGGCCCCGATGCCGCTGGCAATGCCGCCATCGGCCAAACAATCCACTTGCAGATCGCCGCCTTGCAGGGTGGTGGCGCCGGTGTAAGTGTTGTTGCAGCCGTTAAAGATCTGAGTGCCGGCATTGGTGCGCAAGACGCCGCCGGTACCGCTGATCGCGCCCGAATAGTTGCCGCCTCCCCCGCCGATGCGCAGAGTGGCCGAGCCGAGGGTGACGTTGCCGCCGTTGGCGCCGCCGCCGTTGAGGGGGCCCACGAAATTGTTGAAGTTGTTCAGATCCAGCGTGACACCGGCGGTGTTGGCAAGCGTCATGACGTTGGCGGTGTTGAGGGCACCGAACGCCTGGGTTGAGCCGGCGCGCAAGGTGCCGCCATTGACGGTGTTGCCGCCGACATAGGTGTTGGTACCGGACAGCACCAACGTGCCGGCCCCTTCCTTAATCAAGCGAGTGACGCCGGAGCCGGCCGCAGTGCCGCTGATCGTCAGCGTCGTCGCCGCGTTTGTAACGTCGATGGTGCCCGTGCCGGTGCCCAGGGTGAAGCCGCGGTTGGTGCTGTCGGTGGCACCGGTGTACTGCAAGCCTCCGCCGTTGAGCACCAGGTTGGCCGAAGCGCTGCTGGATCGACCAATAGCACTGACCGTGCCGCCATTCTCCAGGGTGTTCACCGACAACAGACCGCCGGTGACGGTGGTGACGCCCGCGTAGTCGTTGGCATTGTTGGCCAGGGTCAGGATGCCCGCGCCGCTCTTGGTGAACGTTGCATCGTCCGGGCTGGTGACCAGCCCACCGAAAGTCAGATTGGTGCCGGCATTGGTGACTTCGATGCCACTGCCCAGGATGCCGCCCGACTTGGCAAAGGTGAAGCCGCGGTCGCTGGTCGTGGTGGCGCCGGTGTAGCGCAGCGTGGCGCCTTCCAACGACAGATTCGCCGAATCGGCACTGGACGCACCGATGCTGCTGGCCACGCCGCCGTTGCCGATGTTGTTTACCGACAACGTACCCTGCGCGACCGTGGTGCCGCCGGTGTAGCTGTTGCCTGCATTGGTCAGGGTGACCAAGCCGGTGCCGGCCTTGACGAAGCCCATGCCCGGGCCGTTGTCGACAATCTGCGAAGCGATGGTGAAGTTGCCGGTGCTGTTTTGCTGGACGCCCAGATCGCCGCCATTGGCGCCGGTCAGCATGCCGCCGGTGATCAATTGATTGGTGTTAAGAACGGACGGTGCCACGATGATGGTGCCGTCCACGCCCAAGGTCTGGCCCGGACTCACGGTTACCGTAGTGGACACCGGCCGGGTGTAGCGCAAACCACCCAATTGAACGCTGCCGCTCACCGTGCCGAAGAAACCAGTGGCATCGGTGATGAACTCATTGTTGAGCCAGGTCGCTGCGTTGTCCTTGTTGAGGTAATCGGCAGCGGTGAAGGCGGTGATGTTGCCGCCCACTACCTTGGCGTAGTCGGTGCCATTGACCGTCGCCCAGCCACCCAACACGGTGTTGGTGGTGGTGATGTTGCCGCTGGCCGGCAGATTGAAGTTCATCAACCCGCCCGTGCGGGTGATGGTGCCCAGATTCACCGTGGTGCTGCCGCCGCTGCCGGAAGTAGCGCCAACGATGTTGTTGCCGGCGCTGATGTTCAGGCCGTTGAAGGTCTGGGTGTTGTTCTCGCCCGCCGCACCGGTGACGTTGAGCGTTCCGCCGCTCATGTTGAGCGTGGAGGCACTGGAGATGATGTTGCTGGTCGGACCGCCGGCGGCGCTGAAATTCAAGTTGAGCGTGCCGCCGCCAATGGTGGTGGCGCCGGTATAGGTGTTGGCGCCGGTCAGGGTCTGAGTGCTGGCGCCCAGCTTGGTTAGCCCACCGCTGCCGACGATGCTGCCGGCGTAGCTTGCCGCGGTGCCGGTCGGTGCTTCCAGGGTCAGCGTAGCGCTGCCCAGGTTTACGGTACCGCCGGTACCGGACAGCGTGCCGAAGGTCCGGTTGAAACCATTGAGATCCAGAGTGCCGCCGTTGACCTGGGCCACCGTCGACGCGCCGAAAGCGTTGGCGGTGCCGGCGCGCAGCACGCCGCTATCGACGATGGTGCTGCCGGTGTAAGTGTTGGCGCCGGTCAGCACCCAGGTCGAGGCGCCGCCGCTACGCAGGTTGCCGGTACCGTCTATTACACCGGTGATGACATTGTCCGCACCGGTGAAGCTGCCGCCAAGGGTGGCCGTAGTGAGCGCATTCACCGGCCCGCTCAGAATCAAAGCACCGCTGCCATCGTTACTGAGCGTGCCATCGTGCAACTGCCAGCTACGATTGGTATTGGCACCTGCGCCGGTATAGCTCAGGGTGCCCCGGTCGCTGACGTTGATGATGCTGCCTGCGCCCAACGAACTGGCGGTGCCGCTATCGGTGATGGTGCCAGCTTCCACCTCTCCCAGGCCCCTGACCACACCACGACCGGTAAAGGTGTTGGCGTCACCGAGACGTACCGTCCGGCCGGCATTGGCAACGAACCATGCATCGCGGGCGTTGTTGCTGCTGATCACGCCCAGCAGCTCCATATCGGCGCTGATCGCCTGGAATTGGGCACGATTTCCGGAACCCCCGCCCAACGCGATATTGCCGGTTAGGGTCAGGGTGCCGGTACCTCCGTTGCGCAGATACACCGCTTCGCCACTCGGCCCCGCAGGCGGATTCAGCTGCCAATTGCGGTTGGAGGTATCGCCGTCGCCTACATAATCAAGAATGGCGTTGGTCTGGCCCGGAGCACCGACGGTGATCGTGCCATCGGCAACAGTGGTGGGCGCGCCAAGAGAGCTGGCTATCCCCAAGTCTGCAATGGAGGTAAAGCTGGAGCCAGCCCCGCTGTTGAAGGAGGTTCTGCCGGTGTAGTTGTTGAGGTTGTTGCTGACGGCGACGCCAAAAAAACCCGCATTGCCAGTGCCGGTAAAGAAACCACTGCCTACTCCGGTACCGAAGAGCTGGACGCTTCCGGTAAGTGAAACCGTGCGCCCGGCCAGGCCGCCGCCCGTCGAGCCGACATCCAGCCGAGTCCCGTTGGCCATATTGACGACGTTGGCGACGTTACCGAGGGCGATGTTTCCGCCGACATCAAGCCTGCCGGCGTTGACGTTGATGTTGCCGGTAAAGGTATTGGTGCCCCTCAGAAACAACCCGCCGGCACCGGTCTTGGTCAGTCCGGCGCTGCCGGCAACGACCGAGTTGATGGTGGCAAAACCGCTGCTGACACTGATGGTGGGCGTTACGCCGGCCAAGGTCAGCGTGCTACCGCTCAGGGTATAGCCATCGACAAGAAAGTTGAGGTTGTGCGCGGTGATCGGCCCACCCAGGGTGAGTGTGCCGGCGGTGCCGCCGAAGAAGGCGTCGTCCAACGCGGCATTGTTCCAGGCACTGTACGGCCCGCTGACGCCGTCGTTGTTCGGGCTCCAGAACGGATCGGTGGCATTCCAGGTGCCGGTGCCGCCGAAACCGACGGCAGTATTGTTGGGATCCCACCAGCGATTTGCGGCCGACACCGGAAAGCAAACCGTCATCAGCGCCATGAGAATGCCCAAGCGCAGCGGCCAAGGCTGGGCCGGCGGTGAATCTTCCAATGCGTCTTGAACCTGCGCTGCATCGACGGCAGCGATCCGGCGATCGACTGTCCGGCCGTTCTTGCCACCGGGGGTAGCCAACTCTGAAGCAACCACCCAAGCACGCAAGGCCTTGGACCAGAGAATGCGGAAAATGCGGTTCATGCTTGCTCCTGATGACATCCGTGTAGCGGACGCGACAATCGATGGGCGGCTCGGCGCCGGCGTTAACTTGCGAAACGATCAACAGCACGTCGCGCGGTCCAGGACCGCGCAACGTTCAACTCAAAAATCGGTACTGCGTGGAAGCCAGCGCGCCGGGAGGTGGTCGCTGTGGGAACCCCGCGAGAGACGGTAAGCAACGTCTTTCAGAGAAAGCGCAATCACATGGCGGCAAGAGCCGCGCTGAGCGCGAGCGGAAAACTCCCCCTGTACTGCTTATCACGACGCCCCCTAGAACGGTCGATGCAGCGCGTTCCCTTCTACGCCGATCCGATTAAATCTTCAAACCCAACTCTTACGATGGAATGTTAGAGAGCACCGGCCACTCCCGATATTGGGAAAAGTCTGAGAACCAGTTCACGCTCTTGCTGCGCTCGGCATTCGACCCGCGCGCGGTGTCAGCGATGCTCACGTATCCGCACGCGCCTGCTCCGCCCCGCCATGGACTCCAGGGCCGGTCGGAAAGACGTTGGAATCCCCTTGTGTTTGCTCAGGCCACGGAAGCCAGCTCATCGGCCGCCGCATACGCCGCAGAGTGCTCAAGCACCTTGACAAGAAGGGCGCGCACGTAACGGAACCGATATATGAAATCGCTAGGAGCTGCCGCCTGGCAGATACGCGCGTGCTCGACCGCGGACACCACTTCGGAGACAAGTTCTTCGGCCATGCTTTCTTCGCCGATCTGCCGGCATCCGATCGATATGCGATGCGACAGCCGCAGTACAACGAACCACTGTCCGCGTGCGGCCGCCAGTTCCAACGCTTGGAGATCCTTGCTGGCGGACAGGTGAAAGACTCGCAGGATCGCCTTGATCTTGCGGTCATCGCCATCCAGTAGCGCCGCAAGGACGGGGTATGGCGCACCCTGCCCGCTTCCCTTTTTCATACCTGTGCCCCGGACCATCGTCGCTTGAGAAATGCGGACGCGGTGTGGGCGTCCTAGTTGAAGCCATCGTAGGGCGAAGCATGAAGGGGCGATATTGGGAAAAGTCCTAGTGGGTTTTTCGCAAGTGCTTTGTAGCGCCGTTAGCGGACACGGTTAGGTTCACGCGACCGGCGCCTATCTTGCTTCGCCGTACCCTCTCCCCAACCCTTCTCCCTCCGGGAGAAGGTGCCCAACGGGCGGATGAGGGTACGGCGAAGCAAGATAGGCACCGATCGCCGCTGCAGCCAACGCGTTCGCATTCAGTCAGCCAGCAAATAATCCAGACCGTGATTGGCCAAATAGGGACCAATCTCTGTGTTGGTACGCAAACCCAGTTTGCGCAGCGCGTTGTACTTGTGCGTGGTGACCGTCTTGTAGCTGCGCTCGCTATCGATCGCCAAGGCTTGCAGATTGTGTCCCTTGGCGATGGCGATCAGGATCCGTTGTTCGGCCACCGTCAAGCGCATCCAAGGATGGCTTCGTGCCGCCTGGAGATCGATGGACGGGTCCACAAAATTGCCGCCCCCGACAACCGCGCGCATCGCCTCCATGGCCGAGAACGGTCCGCTGTTCTTCGAGACATAGCCTGACGCACCCAGATCGAGCGAAGCCAGCGCCAAGCAAGGATGTACATGCCCCGTGTACACGATGACACGCAGGTCAGGACAAGCGCTCACTACCGCCTTCAGAAGCGGAATGCTCGTCGGCGTGCCAGGCATCTGAAGATCCAGCACCAGGTAGTCGTAGCAGAGTTGCTGCAACTGATGCAGCAGACTGGGGCCGTCGACGATCGCGTCGATATGAATATCGTCCGGAAACGCGGTCTTCAGCATCTCCGTAAGCGCGATGGCAATGATGGGATGGTCGTCGGCAATCAAGATTCTCATCAGCACGTTCTCCGTTGTGCATGCATCCCCCCTGGTGGAACCCAACTATTGCAACTTGCCTCGTCCATCTACAGCACATCGAGAAATCTACGCCTCAAGGCGAGCTCTGACGTGCAACAGCACCCGTTGAAGCTCATAGCGCGCAGTGGCTAACTCGTTGTCGAATTCGCCATCGCTTTTCGCCTGTGCTTCAAGGATATCCAGCGCGATCGCCGCCGATTCCTCGCCCAATTGCCTGCACCCCGATTTCAGTTTATGCGCCAGGTCGCGCACACGCCGCCAATCGCCAGCGGCATACGCAGCATCCAACAGTTCGCAATCGGCGCGAGTGGAGCGTTCGAACACGCCCAGCACGTGGCGAAGCTTCTGTTCGTCGTTCCCGAGTATCTCCGCAAGTTCACGGAAGCGCACTATCGCTCCATCAGCGGCGTGATCCGCCATGATCGAGTTAGAGATGGCGCCGGGCGGCAGGAACTCGTCCATGATCCGCTTCAGGTCGCGAATCTGTAAAGGCTTCGCCAAGTAACCATCCATGCCCAAGGCAAAGCATCTTTCGCCTTCGCCCGGTAGTGCATTGGCGGTAATTGCGATTATGGGAAGTCTGGAAGCCCCGCTGCTTTGCTCGTGGGCCCGGATACGTCGGGTGAGCTCGTATCCGTCCAGCCGCGGCATGTGGCAATCCGTCAGTAGCAAACCATACCGGCTTTGGCTTTGGTGCAGCATCGTCCACGCATGGGTGCCGTCTTCCGCCACGTCGCATGCATAACCCAGCCGGGCCAGTTGCCGGCAGATCACGTCGCGATTGGTGGGATTGTCCTCCGCGAGCAGAACCAGCCGGCCGGCTGCCTCCTCTTGCTCTCTGGAGAGGGCCGGAAAAACATCGTCGATCTTGTCCGAGGCGATAGCCGGCACGGGCGCGCTGATCCGTCCCAGTGCCACTGCGATGCCTGGAATCAGATTGGTGCGAGTCAACGGGTTGCCATTGACCAATGTCGCATCCGAGATCAGCTGCGCGTGCAGGGATTCGGAAGAACGCACAACCACGAACGGCACGCCGCTCAACGCCGGGATTTCGTCGAAACAACGGCGCAGGCCCGCACATTCGGAGATCGACCAGTCCCTGTCCAGCAAGACAAGATCGAACGAACGCTCCGGTGCGCCGTTCTGCGCACGCGCCAGGAGCTTGTCGGCAGAATCGAAGAACTCGACATCGACATCGAACTGGCCCAGAAGATCGGCGAGGATCGTTTGCCGCAGCTCGCGCGCCACCAGCGCCAACACACGAACCCCGGCGATCGAATAACCCCAGTCATGCTCGCTGGTGGCCACCGTCTTGAATGGAATCACCACGCTGAAGCGGCTGCCATGAAGCAGCCGGCTTTCGCTTTCCACCCGTCCGCCCATGAGTTCGGTCAGATGCTTGACGATACTCAGCCCCAGTCCGGTGCCGCCAAAGCGGCGCGTCGTTGCCGCGTCGGCCTGGCGGAACGGCTGGAACAGATTCTTGACGGTTTCCTCGTCCATGCCGATTCCGCTGTCGACGACCTCGAAGCGCACAAGCACCGGTTGCTCTTGGTCGCTGCTGCCTTGTTCCAGCGACACCGTTACGACCACCCCACCCCGGTCGGTGAACTTGATTGCGTTACCAATGAGGTTGGTCAGTATCTGGCGCAACCGAACCCTGTCGCCAATGACGCCTTGCGGCACGTCGGGGGAAATATCGATATCCAGATCGATGCCCCGCTGCGTGGCATGGGTGCCAAGCGACTCCCCTACGCTCTCGGCCAGGCGGCGCAGGGATAGCTGCGAGTGCTCCAGCTCCAGCTTGCCGGCTTCGATCTTGGAAAAATCCAGGATGTCGTTGATGACGGTCAGCAGTGCGAACGCTGAGTCCTTGCAGGTCCTGAGCATCTGGTGCTGCTCGGTGCTCAGCGGAGTCTCGAGCAGCAGTTCGATCATGCCGACCACGCCATTCATCGGCGTCCTGATTTCATGACTCATCATCGCCAGGAAACGAGCCTTCGCCTCCGTCGCCAGCTGCGCTTCGTACGCCTTCTGGCGCAGATCGGCCTTGAGATCCTCCTCGTCGGTGACGTCGCGGGCAATGCCGGTGATCCGCCGTTTTGCGTTGGCGTCGGAATCATTGCGTGGCTCGACCGTGGCATGCACCTCGACCCAGCGCATGCGGCCATCCGGCAGCCTGATCCGGTACTTGTCGGTGTAGTAGCCGCCGCGCTCGGCGGCGCTGGTGAGGTTGTCGAAGACCCGCCCGCGATCATCGGGGTGCAGTGCCTCGAAGAAGTCCCTGCGCGTCACCGGCTCGTCGGCACCGCGGCCGAAGATGCGGCGGACGTTGACATCCCAGTTGATCGGGTCGTCCAGTCCCGGATCATGCGGACGGTCGGCTTCGCTGATGTCGCGGTATTCGGACCGCCATACCCCGAGCCGCCCGCTTCGTAGCGCCAGTTCCAGATCGGTACGGGCCTGCTCCAGGTCGCTGGTCGCCTGCTGCGCCTCGCGCACTTTCTGGCGCAAATCGGCCTTGAGGCTCTCCTCGTCGGTAACGTCGCGAACCAGGCCCGTCATCGAGTACACGGCCTCTGCGGTATGAGCGTCCGTACGCATCGTCGGCGACGCAGCATGCACGGCGATCACGCGCACCTGCCCGTTCGGGCGGATGATCCGGTACTGGTCGGCGTACTCGCCATCGCGCGAGCCCGCAAGGCCGGCCAGGACACGGTCCCTATCTTCCGGGTGCAGCGCTTCGAAGTAATGCCTGCGGGTAACGGGTTCGTCCGGACCGTAGCCGAAGATCCGGCGCGTATTGATGTCCCAGTCGACCGGTTGATCGAGCCCCAACCGGCCGGGATGCTCGGGGTCGGCCGTATCGGCGCCCCGAACCTCGGAATGCCAAATGCCGAGCTGCCCACTACGCAGTGCCAGTTCGAGATCGGCACGCGACTGCACCAGTGCCGTCACCGCGCGCTCCGCGTCCTGCTTCGCCTGGGCAAGTTCCAGCGCCTGGAGTTTGCGCTGGGTGATATCACGATTGACCCCCATCAGATACGTCGGCTTGCCAGGCATGCTGTGGCGGATAGCCGAACCTTCCACCCAATACCAGTCGCCGTCTTTGGTCGGAACTCGGAACTCGTAGTCGATAGCGACCCCTTCCTTCAGAGCGCGCCTAACGGCGTCCTTCAAAGGTCCGATGTCGTCCGGATGCATGTGCACCGCCAACTCTCCGGCCTTGTACACCCCTTCGCCAAGCCCAAACAGCTGGCGCTCGAAAGCGTCGAGATCCAATTCGTCGCTCTTGGAGTCCCATGCCCAAGTCCCCATCTGCGCCGCTCGCAGCGCCATGCCCAAACGCGCGTTGCTGACTTCCAGTTGCTGGCGCAACTCGGTTTCATCGGAGGCGTTCATTGGCACGTCCAGAGTGCAGGAAATCCGGGTTTGCGGGATGAAAACAGATACGTTGCGCACCGAGACATGGCGGACATGATCATTGGCCAGGCCCCGCGAAACCGACGCATGAAAGCCCGGTCCCGGGTACGCAGGCAGTCCCGCTTTCTGCCGTGCTGGCCATGCAGGCTCCTGCAGCCCTCAGCGCCAAAACGACGTTGCCGGGCAGAGATTCGCCTTGTTCCTGATCCCAAGTATGTCTGCTGTCCAAGCGTCTGCGCCCCCATAAGACGAACGATTTGCCTGGCACGTTTAAATGTCGCTCCACTTGCCGCTATTTGTCAACGCGAAAAGCCTGCTCTAAAGTCGGCCGGAACCTTGGGGAATTCGGCGACCGTGCGCAAACACTCGTTTTCCGACATGCGTGCGTTGGTGGTCGACGACGACCCGTTGATGACGGAGCTGATTGCGATGCTTCTGCGCGATTGCGGGTTCGCGCAGATCGACACGGTCGACAGCGGACAGGCTGCGCTTGAACACCTCTCGCGACATGCAACCCATGTGCTCATATGCGATCTCAACATGCCTGGCATGGACGGGATTCAATTGATGAGCCGGATAGCGGCGCTAGATCAACGTCCCGCGATCATTCTGGTCAGCGGCGAACACTCGCGGATTCTGGATTCCAGCCGCCAGTTTGCCGAAGCCAAGCAACTTACGCTGCTGGGCGTGCTCCGCAAACCCGTTGCACGCGAACCGTTGATATCCATGCTCGACCTCTATCGGTCCGATATCGATATTCCTCGCCCTGATGCTGCGCACGTGCCATTGGGCGCGGAGTATCTGAGCAAGGGCATCGCCGGTGAAGCACTGCGTTTGCTCTACCAACCCAAGATAGACCTGCGCTCCGGTGACCTGGCGGGGGTGGAAGCGTTGTTGCATTGGATCGACCCGACATTCGGCGTTGTGCCCTCCGCCCAGATAGTCGATGCCGCAGAGAAGTTCGACCTGATCGACGACCTGACCCTGGCAGTCCTCGCACGCGCCGCGCGCGACCGAAGAACTGCGGCTGACCGAGGGATCTTTATCGACTTCGCCATCAACGTCTCGCTAAAGAACCTGCGGAACGCGAACATCGTCGAACGGATGCTGGAAATCGTATCGAGCGAGTCCAACGAACCCTCGGATTTCACCTTGGAGATCACCGAAACCCATCTCGTCGACGACCTGGCGAAGGTTCTCGAGCCCCTGCTCCGCCTGCGCTTGCTTGGCTTCAAGATTGCTCTGGACGACTACGGTACCGGCGCCTCCAGCATGCAGCTGCTTTCGCAGCTGCCAAGCACCGAACTGAAAATCGACCGCAGCTTCGTGATTGCCGCGCCCAGGAGCACTCAAGGCCGGGCCTTCATGCAATCCGCAGTCGAACTGGGCCGCCAGATGGGCCAGTCCATCGTGGCCGAGGGCATAGAGACCGAAGAACAACGCGCACTGGCCCTGGAACTTGGATGCCAGATTGGACAAGGCTATCTTTTTTCCCGGCCTTTGCCATTCGGCGACTTATTGGACATGGCGGGCCGAGCGCCCAGCATTGCGGACGGCGCGACGTAGGATTCATCTAATCCGCACTACGGCGAAACGATCTACTCCCATTGCGGAAACCCTACACACCCAACGCACAAGGTGTTTGGGTGGCGCAATTGTCTGCCTATATATCCACCTGTAATCGAGTTACTGGATACTCGCCATTAGTTGATGATTGGTAGTCAGCATTTACGGGCAACGCAAGCTTTTTCTCCTATTAAAGACATTCCAGATGGGAGTTGGAGGGCCGGCTCTTGGCTGGAGGGTGGCATCAGCCACATCACTCCATGAAAGATAGGTTCGATCTGACGCGCTGTCGTAACCCCAGTGTGAAACCCCGCTCAAATTTTTTCTCATCTTTTGCACGGGAGCTTCTTGCGCCGCGATGATGCTTATTTTTCCGCGGTGCGATCTATAGAACTTGGCGTACGGACTTCCTCTCATCTTCCCTGCGCAGTATTTTTCTCGCGGAACTGAGGGAATTGTCGCCAAGTACACTATCCCGTTTACGATCTCGAAGGAAAGGGGGTGCTCGCCTGAGCCTTCGTCGGACCAATAGAAGTTGAGAGGCGTATATCTGATCTCTTCCTTAAGGATCGCTCCTCTTCGGGAGTTCGGGAACCCGCTTTTCTTTCTCACTGAATATCGTTCTACGTTGATCATGGTGTCGTTATTCAGCCAGACTTGCTCTTCCCATCGCATTTCATCGTTACCCACGCATGCAGTGAGTAACATAGCGATCATAGCCACAAGTAAAGTCATGCGCCTTGACTCTCTGGTCAACTTAAATGCTCGATCGCTCTTCGCCTTCATGCATGGTCCTGTTGCGTGAGTTCCCAATGGTGGACTACCTGATCGCAGTGGAGGTCAGCGATTACCATGTTTCTGGCTGGTTCCTTGCTCGCGTCTCGGCAGTTAATTGGCGCTACCTCTTACGAACGTGTCAATCATCTACCACAGGAAAGCTTAGAGCCGAGCGGCGTTGGCGCGGACGCGGATGTCGGCGAAGGTGTCGTCGTGGAGGATTTTGCCGTCCTCCCAGATCGTCACCATCGCGTCATCAAAACCTAGCGGCTTTTCGACATCGGCCAGCGATGCGGCTTCGGCCGAGACCGGTACGGTGCGGAAGCTGCCGTACTCGCGATGCCGCAGCAACGTCATGCGCCCACGCTTGCTCTGCTTGCCTTTATCGGTGATGGGATCCTTGTAGACATCGATCCACTCGCCGTTGACTCGGGCGGCCGAGCACTTCAGCGCGAACTTCTGAGTGTCGCGATCCAGCCGCTGCAGTAACGCACCGCCCATGCCGAAGGCGACGTTGTCCGTGGCATAGCCAGCGCTGGTGATGCGCTCGAGGATGGCGCGGATGCTGGTCGGGTTGATGCCATCGCCCTGGATCACGCGGACGTGGTTGAGTACCTTGTAGCCTTTGCCGTTGACGGTGTGGCCAAAGGCTTCGTCCAGCAGTTCCAGGCACTGATGTACCACCGCCACAGGATCGCCCGAGTCTGGGCGGATGACGACCGTGGCACCGGAGTCGATTACTTCCTGCTTCAGTGTCTTGCCCCAGTGCTCGCGGATGGCGTGATAGATGTCGTAGCTATCCGAGACCACCGCCACGATGGAACCGGGCTTGGCGAACTGGGTCAGCATGTTGCGGTAGGCCTGCGCCTCATGCTCGCGGCCCCAACTGGTAATGGTGCTGTGCTCAGCGGCGGGAATGGAATAGCCGGCCATCGGTTCGTGGTAGTAGGCCTTGGCCAGTTGCAGGCCCGAAACCGTATCCGTGCCCAGGAAATTGACGAGGTGCGCCGCCCCACCGATGGCGGCCGATTCCACGCTGGAAACGCCGCGCGAACCGAAGTCGTGCAGCTTGAACGGCAACTGCCCTTCCGGATCGTCGCTGGTGCGTTCCAGGAACTGGCGGATGGTTTGCTTGGCATGCCAGCTGACGGTGGCGACGGTCACCGGATACCAGATGCGCAGCAACATGGTTTCCAGGTACGACGGCACCCAATACGCTTGCGGGTCGGTCGACTCGATGGTCATCAACGCGTTGTGAGTGGGCACCACGGTGCCCTCGGGCACCGCGCGAATGCGGATCGGCAGCAGCCCGCCGTGGTGATCGACGATGTAACGCCAGCCGGATTCATTGAACGGCTCGCCATGAGCAGCGAACAGATCGCGCGCCTCATCCACATCGACGTGGGTGATGGGCTTGGCGAGGTATTCCTTCAGGATGGCCTGTAAGCCGAAGAATACGGTGCGGTCGTAGGTGCCGCCGCGCGATTCCACGTAGAAGAACGTGGCATCGGTGCCCGGCGGGTATTGCAGCCAATGGCTGGCCTTGTAGCTGTCGGTGTTGA
>CBFGZY010000013.1:0-68120 GCA_965653375.1 uncultured Pseudoxanthomonas sp. | reverse complement strand
CAGCTTGACCTTGCCACCAGCAAGGCACGGCGCTGCGCGGCGGCGCCTGGCGGCCATTGGGAAACAACGCGACATGCTCCATACGGGCTAACAGGCCCTAACCGACATGCGGCTCGTCGGCCAACTGGAACGCCTCGCTTTTGCGGAAACCCAGCACATCCCGCAGCACGAAATCGTAGAACGCTTCCGAACGCGCCGCGCCCCAGTGATCACTGAAAGACGAAGAGCTCAAACGCGCCGCAGCGCGCCGGTGGCCGGACATGTGATGAAGCTTTCGGCATCCGGATCATGCGCGAGGATGATGCTTGCCGTGCAGCTGCTTGAGGTGTTCGCGCGCAACCAGGGTATAGATCTGCGTGGTCGACAGCGAACTGTGCCCCAGCAGCAACTGCAGGGCACGCAGATCGGCGCCGCGATTGAGTAGATGGGTGGCGAAACTGTGACGCAATCCGTGCGGACTGATGCGTACCGGATCGATGCCGGCAGCACCGGCGTACCGCTTCACCAGGCCCCAGAACGACTGCCGGCTCGGCGCACGACCGTCCGGATCTATGAACAGGGAAACCAAGGTCCGTTTGCCGGCCAACAGCGGTCGCGATTCGGCCAGGTACTTCTCCAGCCAGTGCTGCGATTCATCGCCCAGCGGCACCAGCCGTTCCTTGCTGCCTTTGCCGGTCACGCGTAGCACCCCCTGCCGCAGATTGACCGAGGTGGACGGCAGGTGGACCAGTTCGCTGACGCGAAGGCCGGCGGCATACATCAGTTCCAGCATTGCCCGATCGCGCAACCCGAGCGATGTCGTGATGTCGGGTGCCGACAGCAAGGCATCGATCTCGGATTCGGTCAGCGCCTTGGGCAGGGACCGCGGGAGCTTGGGCGGATCCAGCAACGCGGTGGGGTCGTCGCTACGCTGGCCCCGGCGGACGAGCAGCGCATAAAAGGCGCGCAGCGACGACAGCAGGCGTGCATTGCTGCGCGGCGAATAGCCTTCACCGCTGCGCCAGGCGAGATAATCGAACAGCAGCGCGCGGTCCGCATTGACCAGGCTGCCTTGGCTCGCATTGCGCCAACGGGCGTAGCCCTCCAGATCGCGGCGATAACCGTCCAACGAAGGCTGGGCAAGACCGCTCTCGGACCAGATGGCATCGAGAAATGACGCAATCGCAACAGCATCCGCATCCGGCACCGGTGGCAGGGCATTAGCAAGCAGGCGTCGTTCGGCAGGTGTCTTGGCTGTCATTGGGCAAAGCTTAGCGCGCTGGCAGCTGCGCATCATGCAGTAAAACTTCCGGGCGTTCGTTTACAGGTTACGACTCCGGCTGCACCGTCATGACGGTTGTTTGTGTGCGGATCGAGATTGCGCAAGCACCGCCACTTCAGGCGCCGAAACCAGGGCAAAACGTTATCCTGTCGCGATGAAGAACACCGACACTTCCGCCGAAACACCGCGCACCTCAAGCCCAGGGAAAAGCCTGATCGGCTGGCGCCTGCTTGCCCTGATCTATGACGTCTGGCCGGTAGTGGCGCTATGGATGCTGATTTCGGCCGCTTTCACGGTGGGTTATTACCTCGCCGGGCATGGCGCCAGGCAGAACATCGCCCCGCTCAGCCCGTTGCAGATCCTGCTGTGGTTGCTGTGCTGGGGAGTGACCGGCCTCTATGCAGTGCTCAGCTGGCGCCGCGGCGGCCAGACCTTGGGCATGCGTCCTTGGCGGCTGAAAGTGGTTGCAGCCGATGGCGGTCCCGCCAGTTGGCGGGCGCTATGGGTACGGTTTGCGGTCGCCACGCTTTCAACGTTGGCAGGCGGCATGGGCTTTTGGTGGGCGTGGGTCGATCGCCAGCGCTTGACGCTGCACGACCGTGTCAGCGGCACGCGCATGATCCGGATGCCGAAAAAAGCGTCATGAGGCGTCCGGTCACCGGCGCGCTGCGGCGCGTTCTACGACCTGACACCGACAATGCAATGTGGCGCGCCGAAGCAATAAATCCGGACAGTCGAATACCGCAGCGAGAATCAGCTGCTCCGCCGTCGGAACAACAGGCCCGAGATCACCAGCAACAAGATCGGCGGCAGCGCATAGGCAATGCGGAAATCCAGGTGGAACGCGCCGGCCAGTCGAACAAACATCGTCTGCAATGCCCAGAACCCCACCGCGAACACGATACCCAGGAACAAGCGCTTGCCCATGCCGCCGCTGCGCAGGCTGCCGAACGCGAAGGGAATGGCCGCCAGGCATAGGGCCAGCACATTCAGCGGGAAGAACCAGCGGCTCCAGTAGAGGTCTTCGTACTCGCGCGCATCCAATCCGTTACGGCGCCGGTATTCGATGTTCTGGCCCAGGTCCCGGGTCGGCAGATTGCGCACCTTGGTGACGCCGGACGCCAGCACGGCGGCATCCAGCTTCGATTCCCAACGCTCGCCCAGGATCTGCTGCTGGGTCACGGAGCGCTCGTGGAAAGTGGTGCGGCGAACGTTCTTCAGCAGCCAATAGCCTCCCAGATGCTCGGCCGTCGCCGCGTGCGCGATCGAAGCCAGACGGCCGTCGTCGGCGATTTCATACAGGCGCACCTCGTTGAGCTGCAGCCATTGCCTGCCTTCGCCATCGCGCTGTTCCCCGCTTTGCGCATACAGGAATGTGTTCCCTTCACGCGCCCACATGCCGAAGAAACGATCGAGCGCCACCACGTCGCCGCTGCGCGCACTGATTTTGAGCGCGTCGGCCTGGCGCTGGCCCCACGGGCCCAGCGTCTCGCCGCTGACCACCATCAGGCCGGTCAGGATGGCCAAGGTGGCGGCAACGGAAATACTCAGGCGCCGGCGCGACAAACCCAGCGCGCGCAATGCTGTCAGTTCGGAGCTCGCTGCCAATTGGCCCAAGCCCATCAACGCGCCGATCACCGCGGCGGTTGGGAACATCGTGTAAGCGCGACGCGGCACGGTATAAGCCACCCACGCCACGGCATGGCCGAAGGTGTAGTTGCCTTTGCCCAGGTCGCTGACTTCGCCCGACAGGGCCATCACCACATCCAAGCCGACCAGCACGGCCCACGTCAGCAATACCGTGACCAGGACGACCTGGCCAACGTACAGATCATGCAGTCTGGGGCGCAGCGTCATGCGCGCGTCCTCCGCCAGCTCAGCCGGCCATCACGCAGGTACAGCCATATCGCTGCCGCCAGCAGCGGCAGCGTCAACCACCACAGGCCCAATAGGCTCGGCAGTTTGTTCTCCGCCAGCATCTGGGTGCCATTGAACATCAGGCTGACACCGACCAGATAGCCCATGAAACCCAGCATCACCCGCCCATAGCGGGTTTGCCGCGGCGAACTGCGCGCCAGCGGCAGCGTCAGCAAGGCGAACGCCAGCGCCAGCAGCGGCGGCGCGATGCGCGCGTGCAACTGCGCATTGGCGTCCGGTCGCGGATCGCCCAGCAGCGCAAAGGTGGAAAGCACTTCCGGGGCGTTTTCATCCAGGGTCTCGGCGCGGTCCGGCAATGCCACTTCATTGGTGGCGTAGCGCACCAGCCGATAATCCAGGCCCTGGTCCGCCGGTCCTTCCACGCGGAAACCCTCCTTCAGGCGCAGATAGCGGTCGCGCTCGCCGCCGAAGAACATCTCCCCGCTACGGGCGGTCACCACATCGATGCGGTCCTCCTGCTGGCGGTGCATGAACACCCGGCTCAGCTGCGTCCCATCGTCCGAAATCCCGCTGATGTAGATCACCGCGCCGCTGGACAGCACGGTGAATTTGCCGGCATCCAGTCCGGATACCACCAGACTGCGATTGGCGTGATCCAGCATCCGCTCGGCGGTGCCCACTGCCCAGGGCCCGAGCCACAACGAGCACGCCCCCACCAGCGCGACCACCGGTATCACCAGCAACAGCAACGGTTTCAGCAAACGGGCCGGACCGATGCCCGTGCCGGTCAGCACGGCCATTTCAGAATCGCGATAAAGGCGGGAGAAGGCCAGCAACAGCCCCAGCATCAACGCCAGCGGCAGGATGTAAGGCATATAGCCCAGGAACTGCAGGCCAAGTTGTGAGAGCAACAGGCGCGCGGGAACGCGTCCGTCGGCTACTTTGCCCAACAGATCGGCCATCACCCCGCCCACGCTGACCATCAACAAAATGATCAGCGTCGCCAGGAAGCTTTGGGTGAATTCTCGGAAGAGATAGCGGTCCAGCTTCGGCATCGGTAGGGCTTGATCTACAATCAGGGGCTTGTACGCCGGCTTTCACGGCGTCGGTTCACGCGGTCTGAGGCAACTTCCGCCACCGACATCGGCCCGCGATTGTACGTAAATGACTACGGAATCTGATCAATGACCTTGGAATTCACCCTGAATCGCGATGCCGCGGCCACTGCTTCGTTCGATTGCATCGTGGTAGGCGCCTACGCCGACAAGACCCTGACGCCCGCCGCCAAAGCCTTGGACGCGGCCAGTGGCGGCAAGCTCGCGGCATTGGCCGAGCGCGGCGACATCAGCGGCAAGACCGGGAAAACCACGTTGCTGCACGATCTGCCGGGCGTAACTGCGCCGCGCGTGCTGGTGGTGGGATTGGGCGAATCGGCCAAGTTCGGCGTGCCCCAGTACATCAAGGCGGTGGGTGATGCGACGCGCGCGTTGAAAGTGGGCCCGGCCGCAAGCGCCCTGTTCACGCTCGCCGAGGTGGAGGTGAAGGAACGGGATGAGGCATGGAGGATCCGACAGGCGGTGATCGCGACCGAACATGCCTGCTACCGCTACACCGCCACGCTGGGCAAAAAGAAGAACGACGATGCCGGCTTGGCCAAGCTGGCCATCACCGGCGACGACGCGACCGCGCTGGCGCAAGGCGAAGCCATTGCCGCCGGCGTCAGATTCGCCCGCGAACTGGGCAATCTGCCGCCCAACATCTGCAACCCAGCCTACCTGGCCGAGCAGGCGCGCCAATTCGCGGCCGAGCATGGCGCTGAATCCGAGATCCTCGACGAAACCCAGATGGAAACCCTGGGCATGGGATCGCTGCTGGCGGTCGCCCGTGGTTCGGCCAATCGCCCCAAGCTGGTGGTGCTGAAGTGGAATGGCGCAACCAAGGCAGGCAACAACGGCACCAAACCCTATGTGCTGGTCGGCAAGGGCATCACCTTCGATACCGGCGGCGTCAATTTGAAGACGCAAGGCGGCATCGAGGAAATGAAATACGACATGTGCGGCGCTGCCAGTGTCATCGGCACCTTCGTGGCCGCAGTCAAGATGAAGCTGCCGCTCGATCTGGTGGTGGTGGTGCCGGCCGTGGAGAACGCCATCGACGGCAACGCCTATCGCCCATCCGACGTCATCACCAGCATGTCCGGCAAGACGATCGAAGTCGGCAACACCGATGCCGAGGGCCGGCTGATCCTGTGCGATGCACTGACCTATGCCGAACGCTTCAAGCCCGAAGCATTGATCGACGTGGCCACGTTGACCGGCGCCTGCGTCGTGGCGCTGGGACGCTACGCCACCGGCTTGATGAGCAAGCATGACGATCTGTCGAACGAATTGATCGCCGCCGGCGAACAAGTATTCGACCGCGCCTGGCGCCTGCCGCTGTGGGACGAATACCAGACCATGCTGGATTCGACTTTCGCCGACGTCTACAACATCGGTGGCCGCTGGGCTGGCGCGATTACCGCCGGCTGTTTCCTGGCCCGCTTCACCGAAGGCCAGCGCTGGGCGCACTTGGACATCGCCGGCGTCGCCAATGACGAAGGCAAGCGCGGCATGGCGACGGGACGTCCGGTGGGTCTGCTGACTCAGTGGCTGCTCGACCGATCAGCGGCAAACGGTGAGCGGTAAGCGGCAAAAGCGCATTTCTCCGCTCACCGCTCACTAGCCGCCGCTCACCGACCATGCCCCGCGCCGACTTCTACCTAATCGCCAAGCCTCGCTTCCTGGAGGAACCTCTGCGCCTGGTCTGCGAGCTGGCGCGCAAGTCCTACGACGCCAATCTCTGGACGTTGATCCTGGCGCGCGACATGGACCAGGCCGAGCAGATCGATGCACTGTTGTGGGAGCTGGAGGACGATGCCTATATCCCGCACCAGATCGCCGGCACGGACGAGGAAGACGAACTGACGCCCGTGCTGATCGCAACGCCCGATATCGATGTTCCCGCACGCGCGCTGGTGATCAACCTGCGCGATGCGGCTTTCGAAGGCGCTTGCGAGCGCATCCTGGAAGTCGTCCCCGCCGATCCCGCCGCACGCGAACCACTGCGCGAACGCTGGAAGCAATACAAGGCGCGCGGCTTCGATGTGAACAAGCACGATATGTAAGGCCGGAAGTCGGGAATGAAGAATCGGGAATCGTCATCCCGCTTCTGCTTTCCCATTCCCAATTCCCTATTCCCCATTCCCCGCTTATGTCCCTCGCCTCCAGCTACGATCCGAAATCCTTCGAAACCCGCCTGTATTCGGCTTGGGAAAACGCCGGCTATTTCAAGCCACGTGGTGAGGGCGAGCCTTATTCGATCCTGTTGCCGCCGCCCAATGTCACCGGCACGCTGCACATGGGCCATGCTTTCCAGCACACGTTGCAGGATGCGTTGATCCGCTATCACCGCATGCGCGGCTACGACACGCTGTGGCAGATGGGCACCGACCACGCCGGTATTGCCACTGAAATGGTGGTCTCGCGCAACCTGGCGCAGGAAGGCAAAGGCGAAACCCGCGACTCGCTGGGCCGCGAAGGCTTCATCGGCAAGGTGTGGGAGTGGAAAGCGCAGTCGGGCGACACCATCGAGCGGCAAATGCGCCGCTTGGGTGCCTCCGGCGATTGGTCGCGCAGCACGTTCACCATGGATCCTCAGCCGTCGCAGGCGGTGATCGAATCGTTTGTTCGCTTGTACGAAGAAGGCCTCATCTATCGCGGCCAGCGCTTGGTCAACTGGGACCCGGTGTTGAAGACGGCCATCTCGGACCTGGAAGTGGAAAACGTCGAGGAAGACGGCTTCCTGTGGTCGATCGCCTATCCGCTGGCCGATGGCAGCGGTTCGTTGACGGTCGCAACGACCCGCCCCGAAACGATGCTGGGCGATGCCGCGGTGGCGGTGCATCCGGAAGACGAGCGCTATGCGCACTTGGTCGGCAAGACGGTGAAGTTGCCGCTGACCGATCGCGAGATTCCGATCATCGCCGACACATATGTGGAGCGCGAATTCGGCACCGGCGTGGTGAAGATCACACCGGCTCACGACTTCAACGATTATCAGGTCGGCACGCGCCACACCCTGCCGCTGATCAATATCCTGACCGACGTCGCGTCGATCAACGACAACGCGCCGGAGAAGTACCGCGGCCTCGACCGCTACGAAGCGCGCAAGGCGGTACTGGCGGACCTGGAGGAAGCCGGCCTGCTGGTGGAAACCAAGCCGCACAAGCTGCAGGTACCCAAGGGCGATCGCACCGGCCAGGTGATCGAACCGTATCTGACCGACCAGTGGTTCGTGAAAATGGACGCGCTGGCCAGGCGCGGAATGGAACTGGTCGCCGGTGTCGATGGACAGCCGGGCGACATAAAGTTTGTTCCATCCAATTGGATCAACACCTACCGTCACTGGATGGAGAACATCCAGGATTGGTGCATCAGCCGCCAACTGTGGTGGGGGCATCGGATTCCGGCCTGGTTCGACCAGAACGGCAACATCTACGTCGGGCGTGACGAAGCCGAAGTGCGCGCCAAGAACTCGCTCGGCAGCGAGGTGGCGCTTTCGCAGGACAGCGACGTGTTGGAAACCTGGTTCTCCTCGCAGCTCTGGCCATTCAGCACGCTGGGCTGGCCGGACAAAGCAGTCATGGCGGAACGCGGTTTCGATCGTTACCTGCCTTCGTCGGTGCTGGTCACCGGTTTCGACATCATCTTCTTCTGGGTCGCGCGCATGATCATGGCGACCGACCATTTCACCGGAAAGATCCCTTTCAAGGACGTCTACATCACCGGCCTGATCCGCGACAAGGACGGGCAGAAGATGTCCAAATCCAAAGGCAATGTGCTGGATCCGCTGGACATCATCGACGGCATCAGCCTGGACGACCTGGTCGCCAAACGCACCGCCGGACTGATGCAGCCGAAAATGGCCGAGAAAATCGAGCGCGCCACGCGCAAGGAATTCCCGGACGGCATCATCGCGCACGGCGCGGATGCCCTGCGCTTCACCATCGCCGCATTGGCGACCCACGGCCGCGACATCAAGTTCGACCTGGGCCGTGCCGAAGGCTACAAGAACTTCTGCAACAAGCTGTGGAACGCCACCCGCTTCGTGCTGATGAACACCGAGAGCTTCTCCCTTCCCTCGCTTGCGGGGGAAGGTGCCCGAAGAGCCTGCCCCGTACCTGATACGGGGGCGGATGGGGGCAAGCTGGAACCCCTGACCGACGCCGAAAAATGGATCCTCTCCCGCCTGGCCAAAGTCACCGCGGAAGCCGAGACCCATTTCGCCAACTATCGTTTCGACCTGTTAGCACAGTCGCTGTACGAATTCGCCTGGAACGAGTTCTGCGACTGGTTCGTCGAACTGGCCAAGCCCGCCTTGAATGGCAACGATGCCGCCGCAGCCGACAGCACCCGCCACACCTTGCTGCACGTGCTGGAATCGCTGTTGCGCCTGCTGCATCCGCTGACCCCTTTCGTCACCGAGGAGCTGTGGCAGCAAGTAGCACCGCGCCTGGATATTGAAAGCAACACGATCTCGCTGCAGCCGTATCCCTCCAGCGCCGACTTCGCCGGACAGGACTTCGCGCGCGCGGAAGCCGACGTGGAATGGCTGAAGGCCATGGTCACGGCCCTGCGCCGCGTGCGCAGCGAATTGAATGTGTCGCCCTCCAAGACCGTGCACCTGTTGCTACAGAACGGAACCGCGGAGGATCGCTCGCGTATCGAGCGTTTCACTCAGTCGTTGAAATTCCTGCTGAAATTGGACGCCATCGAATGGCTGGCCAGCGATGGCGGCGCGCCTGCTTCTGCTGCGGCCGTCGTTGGCGAATTGAAGCTGCTGGTGCCGCTGGAGGGCCTGGTGGACCTGGACGCCGAGCGCACGCGCCTGGACAAGGAGATCAAGCGTGTGGAGGCCGAGATAGGCAAATGCAACGGCAAGCTGGGCAACGCCACCTTCGTGCAGAACGCACCACCCGCCGTGGTCGAGCAAGAACGCGCTCGCCTGGCGGATTGGAATACCCAACTCAACGCTCTGCGCGAGCAACGCGCCAAACTGTAAGGCGAGCAAGCGCGCCGCTGCGACATCCGAACAACGATACATAGGGCGGGCCCAGGCCCGCCATTGCCATATCCAAGCTCCCGATAACAATCATCGAAGCCGGCTCAAAACCTCCGATGTGTCGCTTTCGATGATTATCTTCGCCAGCATCGTTATGGCAATGGCGGGTCAAGACCCGCCCTACGCTCTTTTTCGATGGTTATCTTTGCCGGCATTGAGATGACGGCGGCGGGCCTGGGCCCGCCCTACAGTCCTGGCATCCGATTCAGATCGTCCGGCACCAATTCCATCGCCATTACCAGCGCGTCTTCGCGGCCATCGTGGGCAGGGTAGTAACGCGGTCGCCTGCCGATCTCGTTGAAGCCTTCCGTGTGGTACAGCGCGATGGCAACGGGATTGGAGGGGCGAACTTCCAGGAAAACCCGCTGAGCGCCCATATTGCGCGCGGCACTCACCAATGCACGCAACAAAAAACGGCCGTATCCGCGTTTTTGCCGTTCCGGTGCCACACAAACATTCAGTACATGGGCCTCGTCAGCGGCGCAACTGAGAATGCCGTAGCCGATCACCAATCCGTGCTCCAGCAGAACCCAGGCCGGATATTGCGCTTTCAGGCAATCGCGAAAGATCCCGCGTGTCCAGGGAAACGGATACGCCCGCTGCTCGATGGCGAGGATGGCTTCCAGATCGGAGTCGCGCATCGGCCGCAGCGCAGGCGAAGGTGCAGCCGATTCGACGCCCAGCGCGCTCACGGATTCGGCCGGCGCAACTTGCGCAATGTAGGCCACAGCGCGCGCTTGGCGGCCGGATTGCCGCGCAGTTCTGCCGACGAAGGCCATTGCGCAAAAATCTCAGCGGCTCCTTCGGCATTGGGATTGCATCCGGAGGCGCGGATCAACGCGAAATGCAGCCGGTCCGGTACCGCCGCGGCCCGGCGCGAAGGCAGCGGCGCACTCGCAGCCGGTCGTGCGCTGGGCGCCGGCGGAGCACGCCGCGCGGGAGCCGAAGCTGCGGGGGCGGTTACTGGTGCGGGGGATCTATGCGACTGCGCAGACGGCGCGGGATTCTCCAACGCTGCGTCCGGTAGTGGGCCCGGTAGGTAAAGCGTGTGGCCCAACGCGGAAAGCCATTCCTGCTGTTGCGCCGACCACAGCGATTCCGAGTCCAAAGCCAGGCTCACGGCGTGGGCTCCTGAGTACGGCGCGACCGCTGCCACAGCCAAAGGGCAGGACCCGACAGTGCGTACAGCACGCCAACGGCAAACAAGGTACGTGGCAGATCGATGAACAGTACCGCCAGGCCCACCGCCACCAGCAGCAACACGAAGAACGGCACGCGGTCGGCTTTCGGGCCGCCTTCACCGGAGCCCTTAAAGCTCCAGAAACGGATGCGACTGACCATCAACAATGCCGCGATCAGGGTGACGAACAAAGCCACATAGCGCAGTTCGTCGCCGCTCCAGCCCAGGCTACCGTCGGCGAAGGCCCAGACGAAGGACATCATCAATCCTGCCGCGGCCGGGCTTGCCAGGCCGATGAACCAACGCTTGTCCACCGTGCCGACCTGTGTATTGAAACGCGCCAACCGCAACGCCGCGCACGCGGCATACAGAAACGCCACCGTCCACCCTACCCGGCCCATAACCGCGCCATCGAATTTCAGCGAAGACAGCGACCAGTGATACATAACCAGCGCCGGCGCCAGGCCAAAGCTGACCAGGTCCGCCAGTGAGTCGTACTGCACGCCGAAGTCGCTGCTGGTGCCGGTCAGACGCGCCACCCGGCCGTCGATGCCATCCATCAGCCCGGCGACGAACACCGCGATGGCTGCATAGGCGAAATGCCCGTTGGCCGCGGCAATGATCGCGTAGAAGCCTGCAAATAACCCCGCCGTGGTGAACAGGTTGGGCAGCAGGTAGATGCCGCGGGAGCGCGGCGGCGGCTTGATTTCGTCCATAGGCCCCAGTTTAGGGCCTGCTAACGCTATCGGGATAGGTCTCGCCGCACGAACTACGGGACTTGCTCCGGCGGCATTGGCAGGGCCAAGCCCAGCCGGCGAGAGCTACGGCTTGCCAGCCCCGCTCCAGGGTGCTGCAATCGCAATCCTGCCCTGACCGCCTCGGACCCGCCATGCGCACATTGCCCCGCCACTGGCTTCATATCTGCCTGCTGGCCTCACTGACTGGCGCCAGCGCGCTGGCCGCGGCCAGCAACCTGTATCAATGGAAGGACGCCAAGGGCGTCACCCATTATTCCGACAAGCCACCGACCGACGAGCAATACAAGGGACGCCGCATCAACAACGAGGGTGCCCCCGCGCAGACGGCCGTACCGGTGGGCGAATCCATCGTCGATCCGAAATGCCAGACAGCGCGGCGCAACCTGGAAGTGCTACAGGGGAAAGGCGCGGTGCAGCAGGACCTCGACGGCGACGGCAAGCCCGACAAGACGCTGGACGACAGCGAACGCGAAAGCCAGCGCGCTTTGGCCCAAGCGGCCGCCAACGCCTACTGCAAGCCGCCTGCCGCTGGCGGATAAGCCATGCGCGCTTTCTGGGCGATCGCCGCGGGCGTTGTGCTGGGAGGCGGCTTGGCTTGGTACCTGTCTGGCGAGGCGCCTGAGTCGGCGACCGCCAAACAGCGGCGCGCCCAGCAGGCAGCGTCCGCACAAGCCCGCGACGCACGCCCCTCGCTCTACCGATGGCGCGATGACGCAGGCGTCCTGCAAATTACCGATAAACCGCCTACAAATCGCCCATACGAACGTATCGACCTCGACGCTCCAGCGGCGATCACGGTAAGCGGTGACGAGACAAGGCAATGAACGATCGGCGGTCAAACACGACGTATTCCGCGCAGCGGCCGCCAACACTGGCAAAATAGCGCTTTCGTCCCTCAGAAGCCCCCATCGATGCGCCTGTCGCAATTCCATCTGCATACCACCAAGGAAACGCCCGCCGACGCCGAAATCGTCAGCCATCAATTGATGCTGCGCGCCGGCATGATCCGCAAACTGGCTTCCGGCCTGTATACGTGGTCCCCGCTGGGCTTGCGCGTGCTGCGCAAGGTCGAAACGGTGGTGCGCGAGGAAATGAATCGCGCTGGCGCCATCGAGATGCTGATGCCGACGGTCCAGCCGCAGGAGCTATGGCTGGAAAGCGGACGCTGGCAGAAGTTCGGCGACCAACTGCTGAAGATCAAGGACCGCAAAGAAGCCGAGTATTGCTACAGCCCCACCGCGGAAGAGGCCATTACCGATTTCGCGCGCAACGAACTCAGCAGCTACAAGCAGCTGCCGATCAATTTCTATCAGATACAGACCAAGTTCCGCGATGAGATCCGTCCGCGCTTCGGCGTGATGCGCGCGCGCGAGTTCCTGATGAAGGACGGCTACTCGTTCCACCTGACCGATGAAGACATGGTGCGCGAATACCGCAACATGCACGCTGCCTACACCCGCATCTTCACTCGCCTGGGACTGGAATTCCGCGCAGTGCAGGCCGATTCCGGCGCGATCGGCGGCGATGCTTCGCAGGAATTCCAGGTGCTTGCCGAATCCGGCGAGGACGCGATCGCGTTCTCCACCGGCTCGGACTACGCCGCCAATCTCGAAACCGCGCAGGCGGCCGCACCCGGCCCACGCCCGGCAGCCAGCGAGGAATTGCGCAAGGTCGCAACCCCCATCCAGAAAACCTGCGAGGACGTAGCTGCTCTGCTGGGCATCGCGCTGCAGCGCACGGTCAAGTCGGTAGCGGTGATGACCGAGAATGGCTTCGTATTGGCGCTGGTGCGCGGCGACCATATGGTCAACGAAGTCAAATTGAACAAGGTTCCCGGATTGACCGATTATCGGGCCGCGACCGAAGCGGAAATCGCCGATTATCTGGGCAGCGAGCCCGGTTTCCTGGGTCCTGTGCAGCCTCGCAAAGCAATCCGCGTGGTCGCCGATCGCGACGTTGCGGCAATGGCCGACTTCGTCGTCGGCGCCAATGAAATCGGCTTCCATATCGCCGGCGTCAATTGGGGCAGGGACCTGCCCGAGCCGGAAGCAGTCGCCGATATTCGCAATGTGGTTGAAGGCGAGCGCGCGCAGGACGGCGGTGAAATTCGCATGGCCCGAGGCATCGAGGTCGGTCATGTGTTCCAGCTCGGGCGCAAGTACAGCGCCGCTTTGCAGTTCACCGTGCTCGACGAAAACGGCAAAGCAGCAACACCGGCCATGGGCACCTACGGCATCGGCATATCGCGCATCGTCGCTGCGGCCATTGAGCAGAATCACGACGGCAACGGCATCATCTGGCCCGAGCCGATGGCGCCGTGGACGGTTGCGATCTGCGTCATCAACCCGAAAAACGATGCTGCGGTGAATGAAGCCTCCCAGCAGCTGCTGGACGAACTGAGATCGGCCGGCATCGATGCGGTATTGGATGATCGCGGCTTGCGCCCTGGATCGATGTTTGCCGATATCGAGCTGATCGGCATTCCGCATCGCATCGTGGTTTCCGAACGTGGCTTGGCGGCCGGCACCTACGAATATCGTGCACGTCGCGCGGAAGCCGCGGAAAATCTGAGCCGTGATGAGCTCCTTGCTCGTCTGATTAAATAAGACGGGCGCCGGGAATAAACGTGCGGTCACGCACGTTTATTCTTCGAATTCGGCGGATATCGAGTTTGTGCCGAGTCGATTAAGTCGACTATCATCCGGGTGTCCCCGTCGGGGCAGCTTTCCCCTTTCTATACCGGAGATATTGATGTCGATTGATTTGCGTGGCCTCTCGGCCAAACAACTCTCAGCCTTGATCAACAAGGCGAAGGAGCAGCAGAGCAAGCTCGCCAAACGCAATCCGATTGCTTCTGTTCGCGGCAAGATCACCAAATACGCCAAGGCCGAGGGCTACACGATCGAGGAACTGTTTGGTGCGCCCGCTTCCGCTACGCGAGGCCGCAAGGCAGCGGTTGCCAAGCCCAGCTCCCGCGCTGGCCGCAAACTCGGCAAAGTCGCGCCCAAATACCGCAATCCGGCCAATCGCAAGGAAACCTGGACCGGCCGCGGCAAGCAGCCGCGTTGGATGGCGGCGCTCGTGGCCAAGGGCAAGAAGCCCGACGATTTCCTGATCAAAAAGAAGTAAGTCGCAAGGCATCCGAGAGACGGAGGAGGAATGAGGAAACAAAACGAACCTAGCTTTTGTTTTTCTCCTCCCACCTCCCCTCTCCCATCTCCCCGCTTTTAAAGATTCTTGCGCGCGGAGATCACCAGATTGCCGAACAGCAGTCCGGCAATCAGCGCCATTACGATGTTCACGACGGTCAGCAAGGCCGGTTCGCCCATTCCCACGTCCTGATGCTGCACCATCGTCATCAGTCCGCGCAGGCTGGTACTGCCAGGCACCAACATGATGATGCCCGGGACGCGGATCAGCGCACCGGGCCGGTTCGCCCAACGCGCGAAAGCATTACCTGCCGCGGTCAGCACCAACGCCGACAAAAAGATCCCCGCCGGATTGCCCCATGCCTGTCCCGCCGTACGCGAGATCAGATAGCCCGTGATGGCGGCCGCCATCACCCACGGATAATCGCGGCGGTGCGCCCGAAACAGCACCGCAAACGCATAAGCCGCCGCAAGCAATGCGGCCCATTCCACCCAATCGGGCTGTGGACGAAGCGCGCGTGCCTCCGGGTACATCCCCAGCAGCTGCGCCAGCGTCACCGCAATCAAACTACCGACCGTCAGCTTGAGTATCGTCGCCAACGCACCCGCAAAACGCGCGGTACCGGACACCAGATGTTGGCTGGTCAGCTCGTTGACCGCATTGGTCAACGCCATACCAGGAAGCAGGACGATCAGCGAAGCGATGATCACGGTGTTGAGGTTGAGCGGCGTGATGAAGTTGCCCACCAAAATGGCGACCAAGCCGGCCACAAGTGCCGACAACGCATCGCTGGCTTCTTTCAGCTGCGGGCGCCGTTCGATTATCTGCGCCAACACACCGATCAATAGTCCGATCAAGCCGGCCGTGGCGATATCCACCCACGGCAAACGCCACAAACCCGCCACCGCGGCCGAAGCCAGACCAGAGGCAAGTACCTGCATGGCACGCCAACGCCTGCTGGGCGTCTGGTCCAGCCGACGCAAAGCGGTATGCCCTTCGGCGATGCTCATCCGGCCGCTGGCGACCGCATCGGCGATGCGATCGGCTTCGCTGAGCTTGTGCAGATCGTTCTCGCCGGGCGGCAGACGAATCACGCGAGTGGTATCGCTGGCACCCAGGGGACGCGTGGGATCGCTGAAGCTCAAGATCACGCCGGTCGGATTGGACCAAGGCTCGCAGTCCAGGCCTAGTTGCTGCGATAGCGCCACTACCGCCCCTTCCAGGCGCTGCGCCGTGGTGCCGTAACTGTGAAGCCGGCCAGCCATTTCGCAGACGAATGCGATGCGCTGAGCGTAAGTGGCGGAGGTGGAAGATTCGAGCATGACGACAGTATCGCCGAAGGGCGCGTAAAGCGCCTTAGGAATGGAGAAGCGGTGAGCGTAAAAGCTCTGCTTTACCTCCACTTTCGCAAGTGCCTCTCAATAGCCGAGTGGCTGGTAGGTTGCCAGGTTCGCCATGCCCGGACCGCAGCCCCCATCGTTGTGACAAAGCGCACTGGGAACACCTGCTATCGCGCGGTGATAGGACTCACTGGCTCAATAGCCGGCGTGCGATCAGCGGTGGCCCCGTTACCCGGATTTCGCGTAGGCTCCACCTTGATGCCAAACGTGAGCCATGGCGGCCGGCCGACGCGGCCCTTTGAGCCGCTACGCTACTCCGGCATGCTGCTTACGTTCAGCGGCATAGCCTGTATGCTCCTCGGCCGAGTGCCCCCAATGACCCAGACGCCCACACGCCCGCAGTACCAGACCGATCAGGCCGATCCGACGCGGATACGGTTGGCCGGCGATTGGATTTTGTCCACCGCATTGGCAGTGGCGGACCGGCTGCGCGAACTCCCCGAGCAAATTAAGCGAATAGACGCCACCGACATCGGCCGCATCGATTCCGCGGGAGTTTTGCAGTTGCTGCGTTTCGCCAAGCGGCGCGGTCTTTCGCTGGAGGATATCGACTTCCGCCGCGACCATCAGGCGCTGGTCTCCACTATCGAAGACGTGGCCGACGACCGTCCGCCACGCAAGCGCGACTATGGTTTCCTGGCCGCATTGGCGCGCCTGGGCTATCGCATGGAGGAAAACGGCAAGGAAGTCGTGGCGCTGCTCAGCTTCACCGGCGAGAACCTGGTCAAGCTGCTGCGGATGGTGCGCGAACCGCGCCGTTTCCGGCTGACCGCCACGGTATCGCACATGGAACAGGTCGGCCTGGATGCGGTGCCTCTGGTCATCCTGCTGTCCTATCTGGTCGGCACGGTCATCGCCTTTCTGGGCTCCACCGTCCTGCGTGATTTCGGCGCCGAAATATATGTGGTGGAACTGGTCAGCATCGCCTTCTTGCGCGAGTTCGCGGTGCTGCTGACGGCTATCGTACTGGCGGGCCGCACCGCGAGCGCTTTTACCGCACAGATCGGCACGATGAAGAGCCGCGAGGAGATCGATGCGATACGTACGCTGGGGTTGGACCCCATCGACTTGCTGGTGATTCCACGCCTGCTGGCACTGCTGGTGATGCTGCCGCTGCTGACCTTCATCGCCATGATGGCCGGCCTGGCCGGTGGCGTCACGGTCGGCGCCTTTGATCTGGGCATCCCACCGCAGATGTATATCGCGCGCATGCACGAAACCATCGAAATCCGGCATTTTCTGGTTGGCCTTTCCAAGGCCCCGATTTTCGCATTGGTGATCGGTTTGATCGGCTGCCTGGAAGGACTGCAGGTGGAAGGCACCGCGCAGTCGGTCGGCGAACGCACCACCTCAAGTGTGGTGCAAACCATCTCGCTGGTGATCGTCATCGACGCGATAGCCGCGTTGTGGTTCATGAATATGGATTGGTAGGGAAGCCATGGCCAAGAGTAAATTCGCCCATCGAGTCAAGGAGCGATCGTGACACCTGCCAGCGCCGACGAAAGCCTCATGATTCAGGTCCGCGGCCTGGTCAATCGCTTCGGCGAACAGACCGTGCATGAGGATCTGGACCTGGATGTCCGGCGAGGCGAGATCCTGGGTGTGGTGGGCGGCTCGGGTACCGGCAAGTCGGTACTGATGCGGTCCATCTTGGGCCTGCGCATACCCAACGCAGGACAGATTTCCGTGCTGGGCGCCGATGCGCGCTCGGACGACTCGCAGGCGCGCCAGCATATCGAGCGCAATACCGGCGTGCTGTTTCAGGACGGCGCGCTGTTCTCGTCGCTCACCGTGGGCGAGAACGTGCAGGTGCCACTGAAAGAGCACCATCCCGAACTTCCCGACAGCTGGTTGTACGAACTGGCGCTGCTGAAGGTGAAGTTGGCGGGCCTGCCGGCCGACGCCATCGGCAAACTCCCTTCGCAACTCTCCGGTGGCATGCGCAAACGTGCCGGCCTGGCGCGTGCCCTGGCACTGGATCCGCCCCTATTGTTCCTGGACGAACCCACGGCAGGCCTCGACCCCATCGGCGCCGCCGCATTCGACCATCTGATCAAGACCTTGCAGGAAGCCTTGGGCCTCACGGTATTCCTGATCACGCACGATCTGGACACCCTGTACGCTATCTGCGACCGCGTCGCGGTGCTGGCCGACCGCAAGGTACTGACGGTCGCCCCACTGGAGGAAGTCGAGACATTCGACCATCCCTGGGTGCAGGAATACTTCCACGGTCCCCGTGCGCGCGCTGCGCGCGATGGACGCCAGCGTTACCAGCAGCGCACCACGCAAACGGCGGTATGAGACATGGAAACCAAAGCCAACTACGTCCTCATCGGCGCATTCACCATCATTCTTATCGGCGCGCTGCTGCTGTTCGGTTTGTGGGCGGCGAAATATTCGTCCGAGCGCACCTGGCAACAGTACGAGGTGGTGTTTCGCGAGGCTGTCACCGGCCTGACGGTCGGTAGTCCGGTTCAGTACAACGGCATCTCGGTGGGGTCGATCACCAAACTGTCGCTGGCGCCCAACGATCCGCGCCAAGTCATCGCTCTTATCCGAGTGGAATCCACTACGCCGATCAAAACCGATACCCGCGCCAAACTGGCCATCACCAGCCTGACCGGCCCCACCATCATCCAGCTCAGCGGCGGCACTCCGCAGGCACCTGCACTGACCTCGGTCGATAAGCGCGAGACGCCGGTCATCCAGACCGCGCCATCCGCCCTGCAAAACATCACCGACACCGCCAACCGCATCGTCGAGCGGTTGGATCAAGTGCTGAGCGACCGCAACGTCGCCAGCATCGCCGCTACCCTGCAACACCTGGAAGTCGTCAGCGGCTCCTTGGCCAGCAAGGATGAGGGCCTGCAGTCCGTGCTGATCAGCGCGCGCGATGCGGCACAGAAGCTCGACGCCACGCTGGCCACGACCAACGGTGCCGTCCAGCGATTGGATCAGAACCTGATCCAGGAACTCCCGCCCATCCTCACCAAACTGGACAGCACACTGCTCAAACTGGATTCGGCGGCAAACAATGCCGACGCGATCCTCGGCGAGAATCGCGCCGCCATCAACAGCTTCGCCAACGATGGATTGGCGCAGCTTGGGCCCACCCTGACCGAACTGCGCTCACTGGTACGCGACCTTCGCCGTGTCAGCGATCGTCTTGAAGGCAATCCCGCGCGTTATCTGCTTGGCCGCGACGCACCCAAGGAGTTCGAACCCAAATGAAGGCCATCCTCCGCTTTTCCCTGGTCCTGCCGTTGATGATGCTGGCTGGCTGCTCGGTGCTGAGCACCACGCAACGCGATCCGGTCACTATCTATTCCCCCGATATCCGTGTCCCCGTGGACCCTGCCTGGCCCAATGCCGATTGGTCGCTGGTGATTGCCAAGCCGACAGCGGCACGCGTCGTCGACAGTTCACGCATTTCCGTTCGACCGGTACCGGGTGAGTTGCAGGTTTATCGTGGCGCTTCTTGGGCCCAGCCGGCCACCGACCTTCTCCAGGATGCGGTGCAACGGACCCTTGAGGATTCCGGTCGCATCCAGGCCGTCGCCAGTTCGGAAGCGGGCATTTTGGGCGACTATCGATTGGTGATGGATCTGCGCCGTTTCGAAGCGGACTACGCCGGCCAGGCAACGCCTTCGGCCGTAATCGAGGTCAATGCCAAGTTGGTACAGAGCCGCGATCAACGCGTCGTGGCGTCGCGCACTTTTCTGCAATCGAAGCCGGCCAGCGGTACTGAAATAGCGAATGTCGCGGTAGCCTTTGAAGATTCGCTGTCGGCCGTCACCCACGAAATCGTCGGTTGGGTGCTGGGCAACGGCGGGAAGAATCCGCAAGGTGCGCGTTGAGTGAGCTTCAACGGCCTGGACGAAGGCGGCCTGGACGAAGGCGGCCTGGACGAAGGCGGCCGGGACCAAGGCGGCCTGGATCAAGGATGTTGCGGAACGTCAGGTTGATCCTCTCGCCTACCGGCTTGACGGTACGCGGCAACGCGTGCCGGTAGTGGCGCTGGGTCTCGCCAGACATCAACAATAGGCTGCCGTGTGGCAGCGGCAGTTCCAGCTTCCGTTCTGATTGCCCGCGATGCTTCAGCACAAAACGCCGGGTGGCGCCCAGGCTGAGTGACGCTATGACAGGCGCTGCTCCCAGCTCCGGTTCATCATCGCTGTGCCAGCCCATCGCGTCGCGGCCTGTGCGATACCTATTCGCCAGTACGCTGTTGAAAGCGACAGCGAATTCATTTTCCAAGCGTTCCTTCAGCATTCGCAAAGCCGGGTGCCAAGGATGCGGCACGAAACGCGTTCCCGAATAGCGATAAGCGGCATCGGCATCCCCCATCCAGCAACTGAGCCGCGGCGAGTCGACTTCCCGGCCGAACAGCCGGATACGATGGACTTCCCACGGAATCTCCGCCAACAGGTGATCGAACAATGCATCCGCCTCCTCCAATGGCAGCCACTGAGGCGAAAACCACAGCGTCGCGCCCGGCAGATCCGCCGGGATCCCATTCGTTGGCGATGGCTTTGGTATGGTCATACTCCGAATGCTGGCGGATTTGCCCCACCCGGCGCAAACATTGAAAATAACGGCATCCGTAAATAGCCGCAGCCGAAAGCCAACCCGGAGCTACTGATGACCGATGTCGAACGCGATGTAATGGAATACGACGTCGTCACTGTGGGCGCAGGCCCAGCGGGGCTGGCCATGGCGATCCGCCTGAAGCAGCTGAAACCCGAGCTGTCGGTCTGCGTCATCGAAAAGGCCAGCACTATCGGCGCGCATATCCTCTCCGGTGCGGTGATCGAACCCGGTCCGCTGGATGCGCTGCTACCCAACTGGCGTGACAGTCCTCCTCCGGTCTGCGTGCCCGCCACCGAAGACGAACTCTGGTTCCTCAACAAAACCAGCGGCCGCAAGTTCCCCATCCTGCCGCCCGGCATGCGCAACCACGGCAATTTCATCGTCAGCCTGGGCGCGATGTGTGCCTGGATGGCGCCGCAGGCCGAAGCACTGGGCGTGGAGATCTATCCCGGCTTTGCTGCCTCGGAAACCTTGCACGATGACACCGGCAAAGTCATCGGCGTGCGCATCGGGGACATGGGCGTAGCGAAGGACGGCTCGCCCAAAGCCGGATACACACCCGGCATCGATATCCACGCCAAGGTCACCGTGCTAGCCGAAGGCGCACGTGGCCATCTGACCAAGCGTCTGATCAAGCGCTTCGAACTGGACCGCGACAGCGACCCACAAGCCTATTCCATCGGTATCAAGGAACTGTGGCAGGTACCGGCCGGCCGCACGTCGCCAGGCAAGATCGTGCACACCCTGGGTTGGCCGGCCGATAACAAGACCTATGGCGGCAGTTTCCTCTATCACCTGGACAACGATCGCATCGCCCTGGGATACGTCAGCGGGTTGGATTACAAAGATCCGCAATACAAACCGTGGGAAGCATTTCAGCAGTGGAAGAATCACTCGCTGATCCAACCGCTACTGGACGGCGGCAACATTCTTTCCGCCGGCGCGCGCGCCATCGTCACCGGCGGCTGGCAATCGCTGCCGAAGGTGGAAATGCCCGGCGCATTGTTGATCGGCGATACCGCCGGACTGCTCAACGTGCCCAAGATCAAGGGCACCCATCAAGCCATTCGCAGTGGCATGCTGGCAGCAGAGCACCTGGCGCAATTGCTGGATAGTGCTGGCTTCGACGCCAAGCTGCGTGCGTCGGACGCCATGGCCGAACTCAAACAAGTGCGCAACATCAAGCCTGGTTTCAAAAAAGGCCTATGGTTCGGCTTGTTGAATGGTGCCTGGGAAACGGCCGTCGGCGGGCATTCGCCCTGGACCTTGAAAGTCACGCCGGATTGGTCGTCACTGGATAAAGTCGGCGAACACGAACAACCCAAGCGCGACTACGTGGACCGCGCGCTGGTTCCGCGCGACCGCCTGCAAGGCGTCTACTACGCCGCCACCGAACACGACGAAGACCAGCCAGTGCATCTGCGCGTGCTCGACACGTCCATCTGCGTGACCCGCTGTGCCGAGGAGTACGACAATCCCTGCACCCGCTTCTGCCCTGCAGCCGTCTACGAAATCGTCACCGACGCACAGCCCGACGGAAGCCAAAGCAAACGCCTGCAGATCAACGCCGCCAATTGCGTCCACTGCAAAACCTGCGACATCAAAGACCCTTACGAGATCATCACCTGGGTGACACCCGAGGGTGGCTCGGGGCCGAATTATCAGAATTTGTAAGGCACTCCCTTGGCACAGCCTTTGTATCGCCGCCTTAGAACCGGACTCTTCTACGCGTTACGTGCGGCGTTCCGTATTGCGCCTATGCCCGAAACAACACGCGACAAACTGCGACAACAGTTTCTCGATCGTTATTCGAGCCTTGTACCGCAAGGCCCGACGGGAAAGGTTTCCGAAGGCACACGGGCCCGCCGCCCCTATGTCCGTTCTGACGAACGCGCCATCGGTTACGTCCCTTATGCCAAAGGAGAGCTACCGGACCCACTCCCTGCAACATTGGTGGCCTTCTACCTGCCCCAATTCCACACCATTCCCGAGAACGATGAGTGGTGGGGTAAAGGATTTACCGAATGGCGCAACGTCACACGTGCGTTACCCCAGTTCGAAGGCCATTACCAGCCAAAGCTGCCCGGCGATCTGGGCTTCTACGACCTACGCAATCCCGAAGTGATGCGGGAACAAGCGCGATTGGCGCGCGAATATGGCATCAGCGCCTTCTGCTTCTATTTTTACTGGTTCGGCGGCAAGACATTGCTGGAAACCCCACTGCGCAACTGGCTGAACGACAAGAGCATCGACCTCAAGTTCTGCCTTTGCTGGGCCAACGAAAAGTGGACCCGCACCTGGGACGGCCGCGGCGATGAAATCCTCATCGACCAAAAGCACAGCCCAGAAGATGACATTGCCTTCATCGAACATGTAGCCGAGTACATGCGTGATCCGCGCTATCTGCGGGTAGAAGGCAAGCCAATGCTGTTGGTTTATCGCCCCGGTCTTTTCCCCGACATGATCAATACCGCCGACCGCTGGCGAAATTGGTGTCGGAAAAACGAAATTGGTGAAATACATCTTGCATACGTGCAGAGCTTCGAGCGACCCGACCCAAATTCCATCGGTTTTGACGCCGCAGTAGAGTTTCCACCCAATTTAAGTAGTCCTAGAGTTGTTACTGGTCAGCAAACCCTAATCAATCCTGACTATCACGGGCAGGTACTTGACTGGCAAGATATGGCCGATCAGTTCAAGTTCCGCGATCTTCCAGACTACGTTTTGCATTCCGGCGTTAACTGCGGCTGGGACAATGAAGCACGCCGACCTGGCCAAGGACGCACCTATCTCTACAACTCTCCGAGACGCTACCGGGATTGGATCCGTCAGCAACTCGACAGGCGTTCCCGACAGTACTCCAACACGCCATTCATCTTCATAAACGCATGGAACGAATGGGCTGAAGGTGCTGCTCTAGAACCTAGTTCATCGCTTGGTTACGCTTGGCTTGAAGCCACACGCGAAGCGATCAGACCTTCCCCCAGCACAACGGACATTGACCTCAGCTCTCGACAAGCGAGGCGCACCTGCGTAGTTATCCATGCGTGGTACCCAGATGTACTGAAAGAATTGCTTGATAGGTTAAAACCAGATGCCCACCTCTGGCGGATTATAATTACAACATCAGATTGCGTTTCTGATGATATTCGTCGAGCAATTGCCGACACAGGAATTCCCGCCGAGATAATTGTTAATGAGAATAGAGGAAGAGATATTCTTCCTTTTCTTGGCGTGGCAGAACAACTCCTGTCTGAAGGAGAAGACGTTGTTCTCAAACTTCATACAAAAAAATCCCCTCACCGCAGTGATGGCGACAAGCTACGAAACGAGCTGGTGAACGCCCTTATTTCACCGGAAAAGGTAATGGAACTGAGAGCACGGTTTGACAAAGCTCCAAAGCTTGGCCTACTTGTTGCAAAAGACCATTATCACGAAGTAGAAAAGTTCACTGGCGGAAACCAAGTTGGCCTCCAATATCTCGGCCCGCGGCTAAGTAAGCGACAATTATCTACAGAGGATCGATTCGCGTCAGGCAGCATGTTCTGGGTCAGAGTTGAAGCGCTTAGACCCTTACTCGATGCAAATTTACACACTTGGGAGTTCGAATCGGAACTGGGGCAGATCGACGGCACCCTGGCCCACGCCATCGAAAGGATGTTCGCCACCTCGGCTAAACTAGCAGGATACTCTGTCGAAACTTGCTGAAACACATACATTCGTAGAGATACGCCTGCACATTGATCGATCGAACCCCCTCACTCCAAGGAAGTCTACATGCAAAGCCTTAGCTATACCGCTCTGGAACACGTGAATGCCCCCCGTCCCGTTGATCGACTTTCTTTTCTGGAAAGGAAAGTTACAGGGAAGACAGTTTTTGATTTGGGGGCGCTTGACGAAACCGCATTTGCGGCCAAACAGACAACTTCATATTGGTTACACGCCCGCCTTTGCGACGCCGCAAAATCCGTTGTAGGTATAGACAACTCCAGACTCATACCCGACGAAGGATTAACGACAAGCAGCAATGGCCGAATTATTCGCGCCAATATATTCAAACTACAAGAGACAATCCAACTATACGGAGTTCCAGACACAATAGTAGCGGGAGAGCTTATAGAACACCTCCCCGATACTAGCTCGCTACTTATCTCTTTGAAAAATAACCAGCAACTCAAAGGGGTGGAGTTACTGGTTACAACTCCAAACGCATGCTGTTGGCACAATTTCCTTATCGGCCTCGCAGGCAGAGAGTCGATGCATAAGGACCACTTGCAAATCTATTCATACAAGACGCTACGCACCTTATTTGAAAGGAGTGAATACTCGATTGAATCTATTACTCCATACCATGCTCGCTTCCCTGAAATGATTCAGGGAAGCAATACTCTTTCGGCTATGGGAGCACGTGTTTTTCAAGGCGTGGTTAATACGCTCGAAACTATTACGCCAATGCTGAGCGCTGGCTGGGTAGTGCAGACCAGGATCTAAGGCAATCAATTACTGGTGATGTGGGTATCAACAGGGCGCCAACCCGAGCCAAAAGTACCCACAGTCGCATGGGAAAATGCAGCTCCGTCGCTTGACAGCAATTGCAAATCTGACGAAGAGCTGCTCCACATAACGTCAATCATTCCGTCCCCATTGAAGTCACCCACACTGACCGGATAGTACGCAGGCGCGGCAGAAAATCCGCGACTGCTTAGTATCTTGGAACCGCTCATCAACCAGTATCCCCAGGTATTCAGTGTGGTGTTTCGGAGCAACAGATCATCATTGCCGTCCCCATTAACATCACCCGCGGCAAAAACTCTGCCTGCGTCTGGATAATTGCCAATCTTGCTATCGGTAAAGGTCGTACCGTTGCCCGCTAGAAGCACAAGATCTAGGTTGCTCGTCCAGACCATATCTAAGCGACCGTCACCATTAAAATCACCAGTAGTAACTAGACGATAGCCTGGGCCTGCCGCCGCCGAATACACGTGCTGGACGGTGCCGGCAGTACTCATTAGCCAGTAGCCATATTGAGAAATAGTTGCGTTATGCCAGATAAGGTCGTCAGTTCCGTCCGCGTTGACATCTCCGGAAGACACTATTTTCCATCCCTGGGGATATGTCGCAATGTAGCGACCATCATTGAACCCTGACCCAGTACCTGTCACCAGCCATAGATCCCGCTGCGGACTGATCCAAAATATATCCATACGTCCATCGCCGTTGAAGTCTCCTGTCGCAGCGATAGTGAATCCGGAAGCAGCACCAAAATTGGGGGCGTGGGTTATGGATGAGCCATCCATTAACCAGTACCCATAGCGAGATTGCGTTGCATTGTGCCAAACAAGATCGTCCTTGCCGTCGCCATTGATGTCGTGCCGAGCACGCCCGTTAAATGGCACGACCGTGGATCGGAACCTTGCTACTACCGGCATCGTCTGATTCAAGCTGCGTGCATTGTCCGCCTGATTCGCAACACCACATGCAAACCCGCCACAAGTCGTGATATTTGGATTCGAGAAAACACGGTATGGCGTTTGGCCGTCATCGCCGTACGCCATGATGGTGTAGAAATTGCCGTTGGTGGTCTTGTACCCGTACGAATAAGGGTAGCGGCCGCTGGCGTTCGTTGCGTTCGCCACGTCATGAGCGGAGCCCATCAAGTGGCTCGCCTCATGCACCAAGGTTTCCGGGGCACAGTAATAGCTATTACCATCGGTGCCGGTGTCATCACCATCGCTGACTACTGCGTATGCCCATTGGGCGTCGCTCGCCGGCATGATTTCCTGTTGATCTGCGCCGATCAACCACGCGATACCGCAACCTTGCTGCTCGGGTTGCTGAAAGTCGCGAACGAGGATTGCAATATCCGCGCCATACTGATCGCGCGCGGTACGCAGGGGAGTCAGAGCCGCGGGGATCGCTACGTTTGACGGAGCGCTACCGTTGCTACCAGTCAGTTCGTGCAGGGCCGTCTGATTGGAGTTGGTCTCGGTATAGGCTACTTCGGTCGCACTCACCAGGCGCAAGTACCCATTGATGACACTGTTCGAATAACCTTGATTGCCCACCTGAATCAGGAACGTCAGTCGGGTCGTTGCTGCCGATTGGCTGCCATATACCGCGCGATAAGCAGCGGTATAGCCGATAGCGACGTCAACGGTATTCGCCGATGTTGGCGGGGCAGCTTGAGCGATGGCGCCCTGCGACACTTTTGCGCTGGCTTGAACCTGAGCAGCGGCTGCCTTACGCAGCGCCGCCGCCGCAGGCACCAACATATCGTTGTGGCCTTTATTCGGCGACTTCACCTTGGAGGGGTCGGTCTGCACGGCGAACAATGCGCCGTCACGGGTCTGGATACTCAACGGCGGTGCGCCATTGGCTTGAGGAATCGATGCGAAGACCGCTTTCTCGCCGAACGTGATGATGGCTTCTTGCTGCGGATCACCGCCAACAACCCGGCCGATCCAGGTCCAATTGCCATCGACGCTTTCGTCGTGGCGTTCGTATTTCAGCGTTACCTGACTGCCATCCGGCATGGGCAGAGACATCTCTCCCGTCGCCACCGCTTTCAGCGCATGGTCCTCGCTGATAGCGACCGGGTAGAAGGTGAAGGCGCCTTCACGCTTGGTGGGAGCGCCCTTGTTCTGATAGCTCATCAAGGCGCCACGGTCAGGCGCGTTCGCGATGGACTTGGCTGCGGCCCGACCCAGCTGGAGTTTGGGGAGCTGTCCTGCGGCGCTCTTGGTTGCCGCTGCACCGCGCAGCTCGGCGAAATCCGAATTCGGGCCTTTTGCGCTGCACCCGGCCAGACATACCAACAAGGCGCACGCGCCGACCCGAAACTTCATGTAAGCCTCAATCTGAATGGAAACCCCTGAGGGCGCACTATAACGCAGGGGTGTTGCCCACAATAGTGAGGGCGGTCGAGCCTTTCCATCGAATTTGGCCGTTATACAGCTTTCACATCGTGGCTTCGGGCGGGTCCAGCGAGCCGTGAGGACTAGCGGCGGAAGGACACCCCGGTTTTTGCCCGAAGCTCGTCCTCCGTAACCCCTTGCGCCGACTCCACCAGCACCAGGCCGTCGGCCGCAACATCGAAGACCGCCAGATCGGTGATGATCCGATTGACTACCCCGACGCCTGTCAGCGGCAGGTCGCATTGAGGCAGAATTTTGTGACTTCCGTCCTTCGCCACGTGCTCCATCAGCACAACGATGCGCTTGACGCCCGCCACCAGATCCATGGCGCCGCCCATGCCTTTGACCATCTTGCCCGGCACCATCCAATTGGCCAGATCGCCCTTGTCGGTGACCTGCATGGCGCCCAACACGGCTAAATCGATGTGCCCGCCCCGGATCATCCCGAAGGAATCGTGGCTGCCGAAATAGCTGGCGCCCGGCCGGGCGGTAACGGTCTGTTTGCCGGCGTTGATCAGATCGGCATCGATCTCGTCTTCAGTGGGGAATGGACCGATACCCAACAAGCCGTTTTCCGATTGCAACCAGACGTCCATACCCTCCGGAATGTGATTGGCCACCAAGGTAGGCAGGCCTATCCCCAGATTGACGTATGCGCCGTCGGTCAACTCGCGGGCAGCGCGCTGCGCCATTTCATCGCGGGTCCAGGCCATCACTTGCCTCCTTGGCGCACGGTGCGCTGTTCGATACGTTTTTCCGGATGCGGGTTGTGGACGATTCGGTCCACATAGATGCCGGGGAGATGGACGTGGTCTGGATCGATATCGCCGATCTCCACAACCTCCTCCACTTCAGCCACGCAGATCCTGCCGGCCATGGCGCAGGCAGGATTGAAGTTGCGCGCAGTCTTGCGGAAAACCAGATTGCCGGCCTTGTCCGATTTCCAGGCTTTCACCAGCGACACATCGGCGATCAGGGCAGTTTCCATTACGTACCAGTGCTCGCCGAACTGACGAGTCTCCTTGCCCTCGGCCACGATAGTGCCGTAACCGGTCCGCGTGAAAAACGCGGGAATGCCTGCACCGCCGGCACGCAGGCGCTCGGCCAGTGTGCCTTGGGGATTGAATTCCAGTTCCAACTCTCCGGAGAGGTACTGGCGCTCGAATTCCTTATTTTCGCCCACATAGGACGAGATCATCTTGCGAATCTGCCGGGTCTCCAGTAGCAGTCCCAAGCCGAATCCATCCACGCCCGCGTTGTTGGAAATGGCGGTCAGTCCTTTCACTCCGCTATCGCGAAGCGCCGCGATCAGCGCTTCGGGAATACCGCACAGGCCGAAACCACCGACCGCCAACGTTTGGCCGTCGGCAACGACTCCCCGGAGCGCCACTTGCGCATTGGGAAAGAGCTTGATTCCGCCCTTAGATGAAACTATAACCTCACCCATACCTTGCCGCCTTTCTTGGAAGACCGCTGATTCTATCTAGTCGGAGATCAGATTGGGCACTGTCCTTTTGGCCTAGGCTCGCCATCCGGCAATTCGCGACTGCGGGCACGTCAGCTGTGCCTGAGATTCGATCCGACAATTCAAGGTTACATATGCCTCGTTATCCTAGGGTTCTGTTTTTCCATATTCCCAAAACGGGAGGCACTACTGTTAGGCATCTGATGCGCACCGCCACTCGTGGCACGGTCGTGGACGCCGATTTCGTGCCCGTGCGCTACTTGATCAACCGGCACGCACCCGCATGTTCATTCCAAGGACATTTGACCTTTTTTCCAGGCGATTTTGCGCTTTTACGCGATAGGTATCTGACAACCACTGTCTTACGCGATCCAACGCTGCGCCTGATCTCCCAATACTTCCAGTACCGGCGCGCGGATGAAGTGGAAAAGAGCCCTCAATCAGATGCAGCGAAATCTTTAAGCTTGCTCGGCTACCTTGGCTGGATCGGAGAGAACAATAGCTTTGAGGATCTAAACATGGCTTGCTACTGGCTATCGACATTAATGTCACCCGGTGACCGGGCCATAGAAGGCGAAAGTGCGCTGGAGCTTGCCATTGAAGCTTTGAGACAGATGGACGTCATTGGCAAAACTGAAGAACTGAGCGCCTATGCGGCGGCAATTGGAGAACGGTTCGATTTGACGGAGACTCAGGCCCCACAGATGAATAAATCCACCACGATGGAGCTATGCGAGGTATCACCGGCTGCAATTGCATTGGCAAGAGAATTGACCCAGTTCGATCATCGGCTTTACAGAGAAATTTTTGGGAATACCTCTTTCAATGTCTTAGTTAGATATCGTCCTGAGAAAGATTTTTCGTACCCAATCCCTTTTCAGTCACTGGATTTTGGTTCGCGCAGCATCACTATTCGTGACGCTGCAGCTGGGCGAGCAAGTGAAGCAGGTCTTAAAAGCAATCTAGATTGCGGGGATACGCTGACGATACGGTTCCAACTGGATTCTGCTGAAGACACTCCAAGCTTCACGGTCGGCTTTGGCGTCCGGAACATCAATGGCGATCTCATCTTCGGCACAAACAGCGCCCATCTTGGAGCTAAACTGGCGTTGCTAGCGGGCGAGCAGCGCACGATAGAATTTCAGCTACCTTGTCAGCTGCCTTTAGGCGAGTATGAAGTCACAGTCTCAGTCCACTATGGGGAATCTCATCGCGAAGGATGTGCACACTGGCTTGAGCCTGCCGTCAAGTTCCGGGTCGTTGGATCCCGTCTACCTGGTTTCTCGGGATTTGTAATGCTGCCGACCCAAGTTTGGAGCTTGCCGCCGTTGCTTGACCACGGCCAGACAGAGACTCGATAGGCCATATCAGGATATGGGCGTGATTGTTCCACATCTAGCGCTCGTGACCGCCATCGCCGCCGCCGGTCACGATGATGATCTGGCGCCGCTGTTGGAAGCCTGCGCAGCGGCCAGCATATACGCGCGCGCGGTCGCGTGGGACGATCCCACCATCAGTTGGGGCCGATTCGATGCGGCATTGATTCGTTCGCCCTGGGATTACACCGAACGGCTTTCTGAATTCCTGACATGGTGCGACCGGTTGGATCAGCAGGTTCCCTTGCTCAATCCCGCCCATGTCATCCGCTGGAACACCGACAAACATTATTTGTCGGACTTGGCGACGGTCGGCGTACCGATCGTTGCGACCACATTCCTGGAGCCGGATGCCGAACCGTTGCAGGCGCTGCAAGCATTCCTGGCAGCAGAATCAGCACCAGAATTCGTGGTCAAACCCACCGTCAGCGCGGGTGCCAGGGACACGCAGCGTTATTCCCGCGCCCAGGAATTCGCGGCCAGCAACCACATCGCGCGCTTGCTCGATCAGGGCCGGAGCGTGATGCTGCAACCCTATCTGTCGGCCGTCGATAGCGCCGGCGAGACCGCGCTGATCTATTTCGACGGGCGTTTCAGCCATGCCATCGGCAAGGGCGCACTGTTGCAGCAGGATGGAGCCGCTACGGCAACACCTTTTGCCGCAGGCGATATCAGCAGCCGCGAAGCCGGTCCTGATGAATTGGCGGTGGGTGAGCAGACGTTGACGGCCGCGTCCCGCCTGCTACGGCTCGGCCAACCCTTGTCTTACGCCCGCGTCGATCTGATCCGGGACGACAACGGCCACGCTCGCCTGCTGGAGCTGGAACTGACCGAGCCCTCGCTATTCTTCGCCCAGGCCCCTGGCAGCGCCGATCTTTTCGCCGCCGCTTTGGCCAACCGATTGAGCGGTGACACCATACGGGCTCGCACGGCTACCGGCTGACCGGTAAAATCCCTGCTCTGCCCTCGGCCTATACCGCGGCCGGTCCCGATTCGCAGCATTCAAGGAATTCCCGCAGGATGAAGATTCTCGTCGCCTACAAGCGCGTGGTGGACTACAACGTCCGCATTCAGGTCAAGCCGGACGGGTCCGGCGTGGTCACCGATGGCGTGAAGCTGTCGGCCAACCCTTTCGACGAGATCGCGCTGGAAGAGGCGCTGCGGCTGCGTGACAAGGGCATCGCCACCGAAGTCGTGGTGGCGACAATCGCCCCGGCGGATGCCCAAGCACATCTTCGCAACGGCCTGGCCATGGGTGCCAACCGCGCCATCCACGTGGTCACCGACCAGCCCATCCAGCCGCTCACCGCTGCCCGCACCCTTCTGAAACTCATCGAGAAGGAACAGCCACAGCTGGTCATCCTCGGCAAACAAGCCATCGACGACGATGCCAACCAGACCGGCCAGATGCTCGCCACTTTGTGGGGCCGTCCGCAGGCGACGTTCGCTTCCAAGCTTGAAATCGATGGCGACAAAGCGACCGTCACCCGCGAAGTGGATGCCGGCTTGGAAACACTCGAGGTCGACCTGCCTGCAGTCGTGACCACCGACCTGCGGCTCAACGAACCGCGCTTCATCAAGCTGCCCGACATCATGAAAGCCAAGAGCAAGCCGTTGGAAACCCTCCAACTGGCCGATCTGGGCGTGGAATCAGCGGATACCCTGAAGACCACCCACTACGCCCCGCCGCCTAAGCGCAGCAAGGGTGTCATGGTCAAGGATGCGGCCGAACTGGTCGCTGCGCTCAAACAAAAAGGCCTGCTGTAAGGCGGGTCTCGACCCGCCACTACAGCCCCTAATTCTCCTGATGGCGGGTCAAGACCCGTCCTACTGAGGTCCGTCATGTCCAAAGTCCTCGTTATCGCCGAACACCTGGATGGCAAGCTCAACGCCGCCACCGCCAAGACCGTCAGCGCCGCGCTGGCGCTGAAGCCGGACAGTATCGATGTGGCCGTGCTGGCCGCCGATCCGACCGCGATCGCCGCCGAAGCCGCGCAGATCGCGGGCGTGGCGAAGGTATTGACCTTGGCTAACCCGGCCAACGAACACGCCATCGCCCAGGTGCTGGCGCCGCAGATCGCCAAGCTGGCGGCGGGCTACACGCACGTATTCGGGCCTTCGACCACGTTCGGCAAGGACGTCATGCCCTGCGTGGCTGCCCTACTGGGCGTCGCCCAGGTGTCGGACGTGATGACGGTGGAAGGCAGCCACACCTTCAAGCGTCCCATCTACGCCGGCAATGCCATCATCAGCGTGGAGGCCCCCGCCGATCAGACGGTGGTTGCCACCGTGCGCACCGCCTCCTGGCCCGAAGCCGCCCAAGGTGGCAACGCAGCGGTGGACGCCACGAACGTCGATGCTTCCCTGCCGTCGCATACCCGATTCATCGGCTTGGCGGCAGGGAAATCCGACCGCCCCGACCTGCAGAGCGCCAAGCGCGTGGTATCCGGTGGCCGCGGCGTGGGCTCCATGGAGAACTTCCAAATCATCTACTCCCTGGCCGACAAGCTGGGGGCAGCCGTGGGCGCCTCACGCGCCGCGGTCGACGCAGGCTACGTTCCCAATGAGCTCCAAGTGGGCCAAACCGGCAAGATCATCGCGCCCGAACTGTACGTCGCCGTCGGCATCTCCGGCGCCATTCAGCACCTGACCGGCATCAAGGATGCGGGCACGATCGTGGCGATCAACAAGGATGGCGAGGCACCGATCTTCGAGATCGCGGATATTGGATTGGTGGGGGATTTGTTTACGTTGTTGCCGGAGTTGGAAACTGCACTCGCCTGAGCTCTGCCGAGTCCCTACTAAGGAATGCAATGCCATTATCTTGTTTCAAAGCCTATGACATCCGCGGCCGGGTGCCTGAAGAACTGAATCCCCCCCTCGCGCGCAGGATCGCCATGGGTATGGCGGGTCTACTGAATGCTGGACCTGTGGTTTTGGGCCGTGATGTCCGGCTGAGCAGTCTTGAGCTGCAGCAGGCGCTAGAGGATGGCTTTCGCCGTGCTGGACGCGAGATCATCGATATCGGTCTATGCGGGACGGAGGAGGTCTACTTCCAGACTGCGCACTTGGGCGCAGCGGGGGGAGTGATGGTCACCGCCAGCCATAATCCGATGGATTACAACGGCATGAAGCTGGTGCGTGAAGACGCTCGACCGATCAGCGGCGATACCGGGCTATTCGCTATTCGTGATTTCGCAGCAGAGTACGAGAACGTCCCTGCTACCGCAGATCCGGGCCGTCGCGAGGCGACCGACAAAAGTGCCTACATCAAGCACTTGCTGTCGTACATCGACACCAGCGCATTGAAGCCATTGAAGATCGTGGTAAATGCGGGCAATGGTGGTGCGGGTCTCGTCATCGACCAACTTGCGCCACACCTCCCTTTTGAGTTCATCCGGATTCAGCACGAACCGGATGGCACCTTTCCGAATGGTATTCCCAACCCACTGCTACCCGAGAACCGCGCTGCCACCGCTGAAGCAGTGCGCGCCAGCGGTGCGGACTTCGGCATTGCCTGGGACGGCGATTTCGATCGCTGCTTTTTCTTCGACGCCGGCGGCAACTTCATCGAAGGCTATTACTTGGTCGGTCTGCTCGCCACCGCTCTACTGGCGCACGAGCCAGGCGGGAAGATCATCCATGATCCTCGCCTGACCTGGAGCACCATAGAGATGGTGCAGCAAGCGGGCGGCGTCCCGGTGATGAGCAAGACAGGTCATGCTTTCATCAAAGAGCGCATGCGTGCGGAAGATGCCATCTACGGTGGCGAAATGAGCGCTCATCACTACTTCCGCGATTTCTCCTATTGCGATTCAGGAATGATTCCGTGGCTGCTGATTGCCGACCTCGTTTCGCGCACTGGTAGCCCGCTGGGTGAGTTGGTCGCCGACCGCATGCGAGCCTTCCCTTGTAGCGGGGAAATCAACTTTCGTGTCGACGATTCCAAAGCGACCGTGATCCGCATCATGGAACACTATGCTGGACAATCACCAACACTCGATCATACCGATGGCGTCAGCGCCGACTTCGGCGACTGGCGGTTCAATTTGCGCAGTTCCAATACGGAACCGCTACTTCGTTTGAACATCGAAACCCGAGCCGATCCCGCCCTGCTGGAGATTCGCACAGGCGAACTTTCTGCGATGATCGGCGGCGTAACTTCCCATCACTGACAATAGGACTTCCCCCATGTTGCCTATTCTTCCCGTCATTCTTTCTGGCGGTTCCGGTACTCGTTTATGGCCTCTGTCGCGCGAAGCCTATCCCAAACAGTTCCTGCCGCTCGTTGGTGAGGACACCATGCTTCAGGCGACTTGGAAGCGGGTAGCACCAGTGGCGGGCGCGGCGCCGATCGTCGTAGCTAACCAAGAACATCGATTCATGGCCGCCGAACAACTGCGCGAATGCAATGCGGCACCGGCAGCACTCATCCTCGAACCCATTGGCCGAAATACAGCTCCAGCCATTGCCATCGCTGCATTGCAGGCCTGTTCGACTTGCGATGATGCTTTACTGCTTGTGCTTCCCTCGGATCACGTGGTGCGTGACGACGCAGCGTTCCACGCTGCTGTACGCGAAGCAGCTGCCGCAGCCGACGCTGGCAAACTGGTTACGTTCGGTATCGTTCCGACCGGGCCTGAAACAGGCTACGGCTACATAAAGTCCGGCGTGGGCGTGGGCGTGCGCGCAGTCGATCGTTTTGTCGAGAAACCAAATTTGGCAACGGCCCAGGAATACGTAGCTTCTGGAGAATACTTCTGGAACAGCGGCATGTTCCTGTTCAAGGCGTCGCGATATCTGGAAGAACTGAAGGCCCTGCAGCCAGCCATGTTGAGCGCGTGTGAGCAGGCTCTCGCCAAAGCGACCCGTGATGCCGACTTCATACGGCTGGATGCCGATACGTTCGCCACATCGCCGAGCGATTCAATCGATTACGCCGTCATGGAAAAGACCTCCGATGCCGTGATGATACCGCTCGACGCCGGATGGAGTGACGTTGGCTCCTGGTCTGCGTTATGGGAAGTTTCCGACAAGGATGCCACCGGCAATGCCCATCATGGTGATGTGATCGAGATCGATTGCCGCGACACCTATGCATATGGCACTCGCTTGATCGCCATGGTCGGCCTGCAAGACGTCATCGTCGTGGAAACTGATGACGCGATCATGGTTGGCCATCGGGACCGCGTTCAGGATGTGAAGGAAGTGGTTGCCAGAATAAAGCGCGATGGCCGCAGCGAAGCCGCTGCTCATCGCAAAGTCTATCGGCCGTGGGGAGCTTACGACTCAATCGATAATGGCGCTCGCTTCCAAGTCAAACGCATTACCGTCAAGCCAGGAGCGACGCTTAGCTTGCAGATGCACCATCACCGCGCAGAACATTGGATCGTGGTCAGCGGCACCGCCGAAGTGACCCGAGGCGATGAGGTGGTTTTGCTGACCGAAAACCAAAGTACCTATATCCCCCTTGGAATTACGCATCGATTGAAGAATCCCGGCAAACTACCACTGGAGTTAATCGAAGTGCAGTCCGGCAGTTATCTGGGTGAGGACGATATTGTCCGCTTTGAGGACAATTATGGTCGCACCTAGTCTGGTAGGCGGCCTTATCACAAGCTAGCGTACTTCCCCATCCAACAGCTCCACAGCGACGGCCTCGGCTTATCTCAAAAGCCGCCACACCGGCCGTCGCGGCACTGACGCGATGTCGTATGCAATGAACCCTAGTAATAACTGGGCGCCCAGTATCACGGGAAGAGCTGACATCATCACGGTTCCCGCTGACGCCAGAACGCCACTGCCAGCAGAATTGATCCAAACATACGCGCCCGTAGTGCTTCCAAACAAGACACATATAGCTCCAGCAACGAGCTCAAAACTAGCTAATGACATGTCCCGAAGAAAATAACTATAGAAAATTCGCTTCGCAGTGTTTCGAAGATGCTTGTAAAGAAAGTCCGCGAAAATGCGGGATACTTTTAGGCTGCTCTGCTCATCGCCGTATCTCGCAGGCATCGGTACGTCTACTACGACCGCACGTATGGTGCCCAGGCGAAACAGAAGATCGGTCTCAAAGAAGTACCGCCGGCTGATTTTTCCAAGTGGCAGAACTTGAACAATCCTGGCATGGATCGCAGTATATCCGTTGGTCGGATCGAAGATGTCCCAGTATCCTGTGGATATCTTTGACATGAACGATAGTGCAGCGTTACCAAATATACGGAGACGAGGCATCCGGCCGATAGCATCGAGGTCATAGAACCGGTTGCCTTTTGTATAGTCCGCCTCCCCCGATGCAATCGGCGCAACCAAGCGCGGCAACATCTCCGGGTCCATTTGCCCATCTCCATCCATCTTTACGATGATGTCGTAACCATCGGCGATGGCACGAAGATAGCCTGCCATTACTGCGCCGCCAACACCTACGTTAACTTCATTAAAGATCACAGTTACGCGATCATCGCTGCAATGATCTATAACTAGCTGCCCACTTCCATCGGGGCATTTGTCATCGACAATATAGATGGCGCTGACCCAGCTTGGTATTCCTTCCACGACTCCAATAACGTGGCGAGCTACCTTGTAAGCGGGGACCACTACGGCAACCTTAACCCCAGGCTCGCAGGAAGCTCGGTAGTTGAGCTGATCTGAAACTGACATTGTGCTAAGGCGCCTCATAAGAAAGAGCATACACACGAGCAAGCAACGCCGCGATTGGCTTTGGCCACATCATCCGGAATATCTCGCCATCCTCTTTCGCCCTTTGTCCGCCCCGTATCCCCGCACTCGTCTCGCTTCCAGAATGGATCCTATGTAGCATCAGCGGCCGACGCACGTACTGGAACGAACCGTCTTGTCGCGACAACCTGATCCATGCCTCCCAATCCACCCCTAATCTTAGATCCTCACGGAATCGGATGTTCTTCCCCCGGGGCCCTAACGTTACGGCCGGACAAGGAATGGGGCACCCAAACCTTAGAATCCTCATCTTTGCTGACCTGGAACGCACTCTGCGTCGCCCCAAAAAGCCCAACTCGAGAAGGACGTCTTTAATACGTAGCATTAAAGATGGGTTTCGCACCTTTCCGTCCATCATCTCTCGATACTTCGTAACTACTAGCAGCGCGTCTGAGGAAAGACCGGCATCCAGTGTGCAGCGCACGAACTCGCTCCTATACACATCGTCCTGATGCGCGATAGTCACCCAGCTACGCGTAGCCTGAGCGACGGCTGCATTCCAATCAGCGCCGATACCCCTATTTGGAGAGTGCGCGATGTACTCTACCTGAAACTCCAGCGCCAGCTCTCGCTGGAACCGCGAAGGAGTCGAACTAACGATAATAATCTCAGAGCCAGGCAAAGATTGCGCCTTTAGCGACGCTAAGCATTCTCTCAAGTAAGGAGAATCGCCATATGCGGGCACCACAAAAGAATGGTCTGGCAGGCGATCTGCTTGACCATCTGTCGCGCTCATGCAGGTTTTCCAGTCAACGTTATCATCAACACCCCCACAGAGACCAGGCACAGGCCGATCCACTGCGAAGGCGCCAAACGCTCTTGGTAAAATACCCAGCCCACGAGCGCCATTAGAATATAGAAAAAAGAGCCGGCGATAGCGAACGCCAGCCCCAGCTTCACTCGACTAACGACCACGACCCATACCACGAAACCAACTGCTTGTATCACAACCGCTGCGATCACCGCCGGCGAGAAACACGCCGCCAAGAGCCAATCAAACCCCTTCGGGACCGGGTTTCTGGCGGCAACTTGCGTCACCGCGTACTTAACCAAAAACTGGCTTGCGAGTGTCGAGCAAGTTACATAAACAATCATGAGTATCTCGCGCACCATCACCACTCCTTCTTTACTTTCAATCTTAGTATTGCCCTTGCGGCGGACCTCTGTTGTTGACGGAGCCACCTGACCATGCAAGATGTTAGTTCACTTCTTCGTAATCGCGATAGTAGATATGGCAAGCCCTAACGAACGCGCATCTTCGCTCAATCCCAAGTCATGCGGCGACACGAGGTAAGGAGATAGAACCTCAATAGACTCGCCTGGAATCGCACATTTTACGTCAAACGAGAATTCCGACATGACGTCTGATACTTGGGCTTGATGCACTTCACCACAAACCTCAATAGCAGCGTCTCCAGGGACTTTAGAGTCAAGCTTTCGAGCCATAACAGTAATCGTGTAACTACCAGAAAGCATCTTCGGCAGAGAAATTTTTCCTTTCGAAGCGGCCATCCATGCCCCCCATTGCTCAGGAGCATGGAACCCGAGAATATCACCGTCAGATAGGCTGGACATATCAACTAAAACGTCGTCTGGACCGACAGAAAGTTGGTCTTCGATCTTCTCTCGACGCTCGTACTCTGTATATCCCCCGCCCAACTGCGCAACAGGCACCCAGTCGTGGCCAATGGCTAGTCTTTTATCGGCAACCAGCCTCACATCTACTGACAGAGCAGATAAGAATGTCGTTAGTGAAACCGGATCTTCAGGGTTAAAGAACCTATATTCCGCATTCTTTCCCAGGAAAAAAGCCATGCGGTGCACACTGTCATTTCCGCCAGCTGATAGTACAAACAATTTTTGATCGGGCGTTGCGAGAAGCTCAAGAGCAAGGCCGATGCGGTCCGCGGGCCGCATAGCCTGCGATTCTTTCAGCTGCACAAGCATCGCAAGCACGGTCCCCAAGACTGGCAACCCGAGAAAACCCAGAACCTGCAAATAGAAGCGATCTGGCCACCTAGTTGAAAGTAGCACTGCCACGAATGGAGCAAGCAGTGAAATCTTCCCAATTAGCGGGAAGTGGTAAATACCAAAAAGCAGTGGATGGTCGACCCAATTTGTCGACCCAATCGGAAAGCTTGCGAAAAATCGCAACGTTACGATTAGCCCGACGAGCAGCGCTAGCCAGACATATATCCTGCGTGGACTAGCCGAATCCAGCCGACTACTGGCGCTAAGCACACATAACAACACCAAAGCGTGGTCGTAATATCTTTGATGAATTCTGTCCAAGCTCTCTCCAGAGCCGATCGCCACTAAGACCGTAAACACCACCACCATAAGGAACAGTGCAAACCACAACACCAGCGCAAGTAGTAGCGATTTAGATCCTGGGTGGGAGCGAGTATCGTGTCGTGCCAGCAGGAAGCAAAAAGCCGGAATAACGAACGGTAGAGAACTGCCTATGTTCTGAAACGCTACATGCAGGAAACTGGTTAACACTCCGGGTGAGCCAAAGACACGCGGCACGAAGTCAAGCAAAGCTTTATAGCTGCCCATGTTGTCTCCGACCTGCAAAGATTCCAGGTCACCGGAGTAGCGGACGTACACCTGCCTAATGATAATGCTCATCACGAAAACCGTGATCGCTCCTATTGAGGAGCGTAGATTGCCCCGCCAGTCGCCCTTGATCCAGCACAAACAAGAGGACATGCATATCGCTACTGCAACTACTAGGCCGTGCGGTTTAGTAAGAGCCATGCCGGCAAGAGTTACTGTCAGGGCAAGCATCAATGGCACAGACCGCCAGCGATCATCAAGCGCTGCAACCGCGAGGGCAAACCCAGAGTAGAAGAAGAAGACATACATCGATTCCGGCATGTACAGACTTGAGTAAAGACCCGGACATGCAAAGACCGCGAGTGCAGAGATCAACGCAGCCACTCGAGGCGATCTCCATCTACGCACCAGCCAATACAACGGAACGACAGCCAGACCGCAGAACAGAACGTTGATGGCACGGGCCGCCGATAGCCCTGCTAATCCAAGGTCAGCCACCTGCTTGTAGACATCAAAATACAGGTGATTCGGTAGCGCTCCCATCAAATGCACATCCAAGGCTGATATGCGACCAGAGGCCCGCGCAAGCACAGAATAGGTCAACTCGTCACCGAATATGTTAGGTCCGAATGCGAATCCGTTTCTGAAGAGCAATAAGGCAATCACACCGAGAATTGCCAGAAACATCGGGGTTTCGGCGAACGTGGACCGCACGAGCGTGCGCTGACCTAAGTAAGAACGTATGGTCGTCATTGTCGATCGCGGCTCCTTTTGCCGCTGGACCCTCCAGAACCTGAAGAACTCGCTAAGACTTTAGTAAATCCAGCCACCGCGCGTGATTATCTCAACCATCGCGTCAGCTGACTGACGCCAGCTGATGCCGAGATCCCGGGGCGGTGGATTGGGGAACGGCTCCGACAATAACTGCATCAATGCTAATGAGTCGCCTGCGGGATAGAACCTTGCATTGTCTCCCGCGATCTCTCGGAATGGCGGAATATCGCTGAGCAAAAGCGGCAATCCATGTTTGGCCGCTTCGACGATCGGCAATCCAAATCCCTCTGCATGAGAAGACTGCAACAGCGCTCCCGCTCCCGCATAGGCGTGCCGAAGATCTTCGTCGGAAGCCCTCTCGAGCCAAAACAACCGCTTACCGAACTCGGGGTGATTTAGGATACGCTCCGTCAAAGCTTCAACATTCCATCCTTGCTTACCGATCAGTAACAACGATAAGTCGGCGTCCTTTTTCCAGGCTTGCTCAAAAGCATCGAGCGCATCCTGATAGCCCTTCCTCGGCTCGATAGTCCCGACCATCAACACCGGCTTCTTCCATAGCGCTTCTTTCAGTCGAGGCGATACCTTTTCCCCTACATGACCCTCAACCAAATCGCTCCCCAGATGCATGTAACCAATTCGTTGTCCGGCACGCCGCTCGGGGGAGACCTTCCCTATCCAGCTATGCAGGTCGTCGGCTGTAGCTCTGGAGATGCACAGAAGGAAATCGCAGTGTTTAATCACATATCTTAGCCACGACTCGAACACCTCAGGCATGTAGTCGACGCAGTACTGCGGGTAACGAACCGGAATCAGGTCATAGACAATGGCACCTACTCTCCCGCCAACGGCTTGCAGCGCGGTTCTGGATGCATCAAAACGTGTCGTCACTTCCCAGGCTGAATCGAGCAACATGAGGATATCGTTACTTGTCCATTCACCTAATCGTCCGCGTGCAGCAACGGGAACACCGAGCGCAGATTGAGCATAGTCTTCAGCAGAGCTCAAGTGGCCATGATGATCATGAGCAACTGCCTCTATTTGGAGCAGCGTCGGATTTTCTTGCAACAGTGCTTCACGCGCGAGATTGCGCACCACGCGATGCACTCCAGTTTTGTGATCAGTCGTAACAAGCTCGCTTAGATCCAGCAACAGCCTTGGAACATGCTGCGCCTGATTCTGCAGCGAAATTGCATGCTCTACAGCGGCAAGCTCTCGATCACCAGGTGGCGCAGCCTCGAAAGCGCTGGCCAAACCATGCACAAGCGCATCACCGCTACGCCATACGCGCTGGTTAACGGCTTCCTCGATAGCCTGAACATATGCTTGGGAAGTTATGTCAGGCGAGTGAAATCGCTTGATGTAGTCCAAGCTAGCAACGCACAATTCCTGCCGAATCTCTAGACTGGTGATCAACTCAATCAGCGCTTGTGCCAACTGCGTCCCATCGGGCTCTGGCGGTAGTTTTCGCACGCACTGCGAAGGGATCTCACAAAAACTTCCGTAGTCATTAATGATAGTGGGTAGCCCATAGGCTAAGCAGTCGTACACCGCCTTGGAAGTCTCACCCCGGCTCCCCGCTCTTAACTGTATCGCGATGTCACCGGCCAGCAGATAATCTCGATAGAGCTGTTCGTCGGCGAATCCCGTTACTTGGATCTGCAGATCATCTGCGAGCTCAGCAATACGAACGGTCAAATTTTCCCCATACCTTCCACCGTCGTTCTGACCCACGAAGACCATCCGCAATTGTTTGCGGTGGACAGGATCGAGTTGCGAAAGCGCATCGAGAACTACATGGTTCAGCTTAGTGTCCGCAAGAAAGCCGAAGCTGACCACAACACATTCATTATTAGCTATGCCGAGCCGCTCTCGAATCTCCTTCTTCCTGTCGGTTGAGTTAAGCGCAACGGAAACACGTAAAGGCATAGGCGCCTGGAGTATCTTGGATCGGTGGGCGATCGGGAAGAAATTCTTGATAATTTCCGCAGAGTGCGCGGAATGCACCAGGACCGCGCTGGCACTCTGCAGCACTCGCAGAGAAGCCGGATACCGCGCGCGTGCGGCCTGCACACCATCCCTAGCCAGAAGATCAACAGCGCCGCGCCCATGTGACCGTAACAGCTCCGCCGCGAAGACGCCTGAGTTTCCAACGTACTCATCCATATAAGCGAGCAAGGAGCTCAAATAAATATCATGCAGTACGACTACTCCTGGGATCTCATCCAGCAGGTCCAACATATGCATATGGAAAGGAGAGTTTCCAAACTGGTAGACGACCGCATCGTAACGTCCAGCCAGACTAGGGAGCAAAGACCAGTGGCTAATTCGAAAGCAATACCGGATGTCACCAGTTTCTTCCAGGTTCGCTGTAGTAAACAGGTCTATGTCGAAATAGCGAGACAATGGTAGAAGAACCTCGGTGGCGTAGTCGGCTATACCAGTCCTCTCTGGCGGTAATGGCGTAACCATTGCCACCCGTCGTCGCAGTCCATTACCTGAGTTTGATAAAACCTTGACGCGCTTCTTGCGTTCGGCGGCTTCGCGCCATGCAGCGTGTGCGAGTGCAGCCGAACGCTCCCACGAGAACTCCTTGGCACGAAGCAGGCCAGTCTCCCGGAGCGAGTTTCTGAAGTCAGAATCGTTCAGCACATGTCCGAGCAGCTCCGACGCTGCGTTGACGTTGGATGCATCAAACATGGCGTCCGGGCGAACCACAATCTCTTTCAAGCTAGAGTTGTTTGCTGAAATTGTGGGGGCGCCGCAGGCCATAGCCTCCAGGACAGGCAAGCCGAATCCTTCGTAGAGCGACGGAAAGAAAAATACCTCACAGGTCTGGAACAAGCCGACTAAGTCTTCGTCGCTAACGGCGCCAGTGATCACAAGATCGTTCCGTGTCAACCCAGATCGCTCTGCAAATTGTCTCAGAGAAGACTCATCTTCGATCTGATTTAGGACCAGCTGCACGCCCTTCCGGGAAGGCTTAGGCAATCGTGCAAACGCTTCGATGGCGCCACGTAAATTCTTGCGAAAGTCTCCGTTACCGGTATAGAGTACGAACCGACCTGTGATTCCAAGCCTACGCAAGAATCGCGACTTGCGATCGCTGTCCCATTGCCCAGGAACAAACTTAGGTTCGATGCCGGCGTAGATCACTGCGAGCCTATCGGGCTCTATGCCAAGAAGCCGTATCGCGTCGGACCGCGTCGTCTCGGAGATGCACAACATCAGATCAAATTTCTGCAAGGCCGCCAGCCTGCGCATGTACCAAGCACGATGCTCCGGGTTGGAGAGGTATTTTTCCGCATAAATTAGCGGGATGAAGTCATAGACGGTGACTGAGCTAATTGCATTTGGTACCGATGTCAGACCCGATATTCCGCCAGCGTGTTCGACGAAGCCTTCGAACAGGCTGTTAGCGTGAACGATATCGGCCGAAAGAGACGCATAGTGCGACGCAACAAGCATATTGGCGACTGGCCGCAGAGCATCGGCTTCGTCCCCGTGCCCATGCGAAGGACCTGGATAGAAGTAGCGGCTGAATGCGGCTCGCGGAACCAGACCTTCCAGCCCCGCAACTACTTCTCCTGCCTCACGGGGATACGTGCCGTCGAGTCCGATCAATAGTTCGGCTCCTTGAGGCCTGGAGATCAACGCGCGCGTGAAGTCCAGGGTGTATCGCCCGATGCCGCGACGACGCGAAGCCGTCTGGCATGGTTGTAGATCCAATGCGATGCGCATCTTCGCGTTTCCTAGCGTGAATGTTGCGATTCAGGCCTGGCGGCGCAGATCGGCATCAACCATCATGGTGATTAACACATCAAGAGAGGTGTTCGGCTGCCAACCTAGTTTGCGGTGCGCTTTCGCTGGATTTCCAAGCAACACATCAACCTCTGCAGGCCGGTAGAACTGAGGGTCGATGACGAGATGGTCTTCAACTCTCAATCCTACGTGCCCGAAGGCAATCTCGCACATCTCACGTACAGTGGTCGTCTTGCCCGTAGCCACGACATAGTCGTCGCCCTGCTCCTGTTGCGTCATCAACCACATGGCTTCTACGTAGTCGCCTGCAAAACCCCAGTCCCGCTTCGCATCAACGTTACCAAGCCGCAGTTCCGTTTGCTTCCCCAGTTTTATTCGTGCGACCGCGTCGGTAACCTTCCTCGTCACGAACTCGATTCCACGAAGCGGCGACTCGTGATTGAAAAGGATCCCGCTAGAAGCATGCATACCGAAGCTTTCACGGTAGTTCACTGTGGCCCAATGAGCCATAAGCTTCGCCACCCCGTAAGGGCTGCGCGGGTAGAATGGCGTGGTTTCATCTTGACGTTCGGCTTGGATTAACCCAAACATTTCACTGGTCGAGGCCTGGTAGAAGCGAGCGTCTGAATTGACGATGCGAACCGCTTCGAGCACATTGAGAGCTCCAACGCCATCCACTTGGGCAGTGACAATCGGCTGCTGCCACGAAGTCCCCACGAAGCTCTGCGCGCCCAGGTTATAGACCTCGTCCGCTTTCGACATCTCTAAAGCACGGATAAGAGACGACAGATCCGTCAAGTCACCGTCAATGAGATTAACCTCTTTCTCGATACCCAGCTCGCGCAAGCGCCAGAGCGTGTCTGTACTCCGTCGCGCCAAGAGGCCATGGACTTTGTATCCCTTCTCCAGCAAGAGCTTGGATAGATAGGTTCCATCCTGCCCTGTGACGCCAGTGATCAGTGCGCTTTTTGTGCTCATCAAATGCGATTCCTTGTATATTCCAGAATGTCGGAAAGAGTTTTCTCAATCATTATTTTCGGCTGCCAACCCGTATCCTGAGTCAGGGAGCTACTGTCGGCATACATACGTTTCTGCTCCGAAGGTCGCATTCTGGCCGGATCCTGCCGGACCTCTGCGTGCACTCCTGACTGCGTTAGCATTATGTTGAGTAGGTCGCGCACTTTGCGTTCCACTCCACTGGCCACGATGTACGTTCTCCCCGTTACACCGTGCTTCATCATGGCAGCATATGCAGCTACCACGTCCCTGACATCAGTGAAATCACGCGTACTATCGATGTCACCAACATCAATCTGCGGAGCCTTCGCTCGGCGCTCAATCTGCACGATCTGCGCCGCCAGGGACGGCAGTACAAAATGCTCATTCTGACCAGGGCCAACATGGTTGAATGGGCGCGCAATAACACAGTCCAGATTGCCAACTCGCTGGGCCTGAAGACAAAGCTGCTCAGCGGCCCATTTGCTAACCCCATAAGGACTCCGAGGATGCGGAACCGTACGCTCATCGATCGGAAGCTCTTCATCCGCGACCATACCGTAAATGTCACCTGAGCTTACATACAAGAACCGCCCTTCAAAGCTCTCGTCTTGCAGTGCCTTAATAAGATTAGCCGTACCAGCGACGTTAATCGCGAGCGTCTCCGCGGGGTCCTGGAAGCTGCGCGGCACAAAACTTTGCGCTGCCAAGTGCAAGACCATTGAAGGACGGGTGTCGCGGACAAGAGCCATCGTGGCCAGACGATCGCGTATATCCCAGCCTGGAGGGGGAGTCGCAATCATGGCAACTCCAAATGTACCTGCCGACACGGCCTCCGCAACATGATGACCCACGAACCCTCCAGCCCCGGTCACTAGTATAGTTCCCTCCGTGCCACTCACGCGGTTCTCCTAGCAACAATGGCGTAATCCAGCGGCGAGCGGAACTGTTCTATGATCTTGTTGATAGATGCAGCACCTGGCACTTCATCGGTTAGCAGTTCCGGCAACTCAATCGCACGTTCATGCGTGAGCCGATCAACTCGTACATCTGCGAATCCACGCGATCTGGTGAGCCAGAACAGCAGTCCAGGAGGAATTGGATTACGGTGAGTTGGATCCATGTAGAAGGAAAACGCGCCCACGGAAAGGTTCTCTGGATTTGGCGTTTCAAGTATCAGCATGCCACCTGGTCGCAGCACACGATGGCATTCGTCCAGAAGCGCAATCAACGTCTGGAATGGCAAGTGCTCGACTAGGTGCATTGATGTGATTGCCGCAACCGAAGCATCCTGAGTCGCACGAAGAACGCTTATTGCGTCCCCATGCACAACGTCCAAATCTAGCGCCCGGCATGCTTGTACAAAAATGTCGTTACTATCTATTCCACGGGCTCGAAACCCGGCATCCCTTACCAACTCCAGCCATTCGCCCCGCCCACAACCGATATCAATCACTAAGTCTTCGGCCGGGTTGTCACTAGCCACCGCCCGAATATCATCTATGTAAGGTTCGACCCGACGTTTAACGAGTTCGCGGCTGCCGCGGAATGCTTCCTCCAGTGTTGCATAGAGTGCATCCATGGAAGCTTCTGAGACCAGACTTTCACCATTCAGCACATCTCGCATAGCATCCTGCTGTTGGGCAATGGCTGCCGATTGTTGCGCAAGCCTAGTGAAAGATACCTCGATTGCATCTAGACGTTCGTTTACTCGGGCCTTGGCGCTCGCTAGCTCGCGGTCCCGTGTGTCACGCGCCTCGGATGCGGCTCTAAGGGCATATAGCTTCGCATCCAAAGATTGGACACTCGACTCCAACGTGGATAGCCGTAGCAAATCCTGTTCGCTGCGCGCGCTAGCCTGAGACTCAGCTGAGCGAATCCAACTCGACAGCTCTTCTAGTTGATGGGCGATCTCGTCAGTACGGCTCCAACCGTCCTGGACAGCCTGATTAAAAAGCTGTCCGAGTCGCCCGATTTCCCTCACGCTGCGTGAGCTAGCCAGTGATTGAGTTCGCGCCAAACGAGGAAGTCGCACTAGTGAATAACACCAATCGAGCACTGGACCTACCCAGCGCCTGCGCCTCCATTTCTGAACAGTCCAGGGCACCAGCAGGCCGTCAACGTGCACACCACGCTGTTTTCCTTCCTCGGACCAGCGAAGCGCTCCAAGCACTTCAATCTTAGAGATTGAACCTATCCGCAGACCATGTGTGAAGTGCCGTAGCCCAAGCTCATCCGCAACACGTCGGAGAATTGCTCTGTATGCGGTCTCAACGAACTCTTGATCGTCATACTGCAAGAGCTCTTGCACCGTGTACTCTGCCTTATCGGCCAATCGCTCAAGATCGGGGCGCCAATGCGGCGCCATACATCGCGTCGAGGCCAAGCCCGTATCCTGTTGGAAGCCATGCTCGCCAGCAGAACGGCGCGCAAGTTCATCACGCAACCGGCTGATGATGCCGCTGGCGCTGGCGTTAGTTAGCGCACTCATACACCACCTACGCTGTCGGAGATATCGACTACAGGGTATTGCTCTATGCTGATTACGGGAGGGAGCCAGGCTGTACCAGCGAACTCACTCACTCCTACGTTATTCACTCGAAAAAGCAGCGCCAAGTCTCGCCACTGATAATTGTGTACCAGATGAGTCTCGGTGCCGGTGAGTGCCACGGAGACTGAGTAGCTACCCGGGCCGAGGTTCATACGGAAAGCAGCCCCGAATCGCAGCTTCGTTCCTTTCTTTACGCTATTACATGTCTGATTCGTATAGTGCGTATTGGTGCCATAGACAGGCTGACCAAGACGATCCTTGATCATGTAACCAAACACCAGTTGCTCTATCGGTTCGCGCACTTCAACTTCGACAGCGAGCTCTACCTCCTGCCCAACACCAACATATTCAATGGAATCTCCATTAGTTGCACGAAGTTCAATCGACTCAATGACAGCTTCGCCTGTCCCAGACTCGGTGGCCATTAGGCCTTCACCTACCGAACGAGTCAGCAATTTGCTGTTCTCCTTCTCCGCAATAAGCGCGTTGTAGTAGTCGAAAACCTGATGCGGATCACCGTCGATCAACTTGCGACCAGAGACAAGTAAAATTGCCCTGTCACATAACGCCTGCACAGCCGTTGGGTCGTGAGACACGAAGAGCAAGGTTGTTCCCGCAGCACGGAACTCGCGAATGCGCTGGAAACACTTATGCACGAAATAGGCGTCCCCTACAGCAAGAGCCTCATCTACTATTAGGATATCCGGACGCGTCGCGGTCGCCACGCTGAATGCAACGCGCACCTGCATACCGCTAGAATATGAACGTACCGGTTCGTCGAAGTAGGTTCCAATTTCAGCAAACCGTTCGATCTCGGGCAGAATTTTTTCTATCTCAATTTCAGTGTATCCGAGTAACCCAGCGACATGACGCGCATTCTCTCGCCCCGTCAGCTCAGGGTTAAAACCCATCCCCAGTTCTAGAATAGCCGCTACACGACCACTGATAGCAATCCGGCCTTCCGTTGGCCGCGCGGTGCCCGTCACCAGTTTGAGTAGAGTGCTTTTGCCCGCGCCATTCTGACCGATAATACCGACAGATTCTCCCGGCGCCACACGAAAGCTTATATCGCGCAAAACCCATTGTTCTGATGCTGGCTTCGACTCAGCACCAAACCACTTCGCAAAGCGAAGCCATTCGCTACTCCAATGGCGATAAGCCTTTCCAACTCCGGCGACTAGTATTTCGCCACTCACAGCACGTCCACCATTTCGGCCCCGGCTTTACGGAATAGAACCAAGGCAACAATCGCCATGACTGACGCCGCCAGCATGAGCCAGATGAGCTCCCCCCAAAGCGGCGGCCTTCCAAACACGAGTACATTTTGATAACTCGTAATTAGTGGATACAAGGGATTGAGCTTGAACCAAGCCTGCGTGGAGGGTGGCAGTATTTGCATGCTATATACAATGGGGGTAAACCAGAAAAGCGCCTGGAGAATAACAGGGACAATCTGCCCTATATCGCGCACGAACACATTAAATACACCGAGAATAATTCCCAAAGACATTGAAAGTAGCAGCGTCGTGAGCGCTAGTACCGGCAGCCAGAACGCATGCATATCCGGAAAGTGGCCAAGCATCGAGAAAACAACAAGTATTGCGAGCAGCAACAGTGAGTTCTGCACCGTTACAGACCCCGCAGTAATGATAGGAAGACAAATGCGAGGAAACGCGATTTTCTTCATCAGACTAGCATTCTCGACAAATAACCCTACGCACTTGGAAAGCGTCTCCGCGAACAATGCCCAACCAAGTGTCCCGGCCATTAGATAAAGCGCATAGGCATACTTATTTTCAATACCTGGCAGCTTGGCCGACAGCACTTCGGAAAGAATTAGTGCAAAGATAAGCACTTGAGCAAGGGGATGAATAATCATCCACAATGTGCCTAGCTTACTACGCAAAAAACGAATTCTCAGATCATTTCTGATCGAAGATAGGATAAAAAATCGATATACCCATACAGCTCGCAGCATCTCTCGCATCAGTTAACTACCTCTTCCTTCAAGATGCCCGCCAATTGTTCAAGACGGCGAGCAATTATGGCCGCACAGCGTTCGGGCGCCAGAGTGCTCATCACTGTCTTTCGGCCTCGCGCACCAAGCGCAACAGCCGCTACGGGATCGTCTGCGAGACGACGCATTGCGCCGGCGGCACCAGAAATGCTTGCGGACGCCCAGTAGGCGTCTTCATGGTGTGGATATTCACCTTCGCCGACCGGCACCATTTCGTAGTCAACCAGACACGAATTGTCGGAGTTCATAAACTCTAAGTTACCCGACCAATTCGTAGCGATTACCGGCTTTCCGATCGCCATGCACTCTGCCAGTCCGAGACCGAATCCCTCTGCTCGATGCAATGACACATAGGCGTCGCAGCAGCGATACAGGGCGGCCACATGTGCACGATCGATCACTTCATCTCGGACAATAATGCGGGAATCCACGCCGGCGGCGCTAAGCAGCTGACGCAGCATTTCTGGATAACGAAATCCGTTACTCGATTTCAGCACCAATCTTACGTCGGTACGCTTAGGGGGAAATGCCTGAACAAATGCATCTATCACTGCGAACGGGTTCTTACGGGCAAGCCAGGAGTTGAAATCGAATGTACTTAGAAAAACAAACACACCTTCCTGCAACCCGAAGTCAGCACGCTGCAGCCCGCTATCAGGGACCACAGCTAGCGGAAGTGGAACGCGAAGAACTGGCTTGTCAGTTACCCGCCGAAAGGCTTGCTCCACAAAGTGGGAAGCCACCATGATTTCATCTACCTGATTGACCGTTGATATCCAATTTTCCGGTATGCGTTCGAGCTCCCAAAACCACGACGCGATTAGGTAATGCCCCTCCATCCGCTTTGGCCCGAGGCGCTCTAATGCGACCTGAAAATAATCAGGATTTACGAAGAAGATACTCACTGGATATGGAGAGGAATCGCTGATCCAGGGATCCAAGCTGTGATCATTCCAACTGTGTGGAAGATCAAGATCGACATTGTGTAGAACTACTGGTACGCCGGCAGCGATCAGAGCTCGCGCGTACATCCGCGCGCTTTCTCCAAGACCGAATTCTCCGCGAAAGAAACCGAAGAGATTGACACCGATTCCCTGATGGATACGATCGAAGCTCTCCTTAGCGACAGCACGAGCTAGTACCGGCCCATCCCAGTTCGAATTACGAGCGAATCGCACATGTACAGCAACACGCCTACTGAGCCCGCGTAGTGCCCATTGGCGGAGCGAGCGAGGCAGGAAATAGTAAAGCATACGCATTCCGCGGCGTTTGCGTATCCAAACCAATAGGTCGAGCAGGACTAGACCAGCCTTTGAGCTGCCTACCATCATGCTTTTCAATAACGGAGCCATCGCCGCTTCTTCATTCGACTAAAGCGTCGTCAATATCGATCTGCAGATCGTCGCCCGACTCCACCCCCACACTCAACCGAACCAGCCCATCGCTGATCCCAAGCTTTTCCCGCCGCTCCACCGGAATCGAAGCATGCGTCATCACCGCGGGATGATTGATCAGGCTCTCGACGCCACCTAATGACTCCGCGAGGGTGAACAGCTCCGTGTTCTCGCACAGGCGTTTGGCGGCTTCGAAGCCGCCTTTGAGCACGATGGAGATAATCCCGCCGAAACCCTGCATCTGGCGTTTCGCCAACACATGTTGCGGGTGCGAGGTAAGGCCTGGGTAGATGACCTTCTCGATGGCGGGATGCGTCTCAAGCCATCCGGCCAAAGCCTGCGCATTCTCGCAGTGGGCTTTCATGCGCAGGTGCAGCGTTTTCAGGCCACGCAGGGCGAGGAAACTGTCGAACGGTCCTTGCACGGCACCAATGGAGTTTTGCAGGAAGGCCATTTGTTCGGCCAATTCCTGGTCGTCGCCGACCACTACCATGCCGCCGACCATGTCGGAATGGCCGTTGAGGTACTTGGTGGCCGAGTGCATGACGATGTCGGCACCCAATGCCAGTGGACGCTGCAGGATGGGTGAGGCGAAAGTGTTGTCCACCACCACACGCAGGCCATGCTTGCGGGCGATTTCGCAGACGGCCTGGATGTCGACGATCTTGAGCATGGGATTGGTGGGAGTTTCCACCCACACCAGTCGCGTTTCGGGACGGATCGAGGCCTCGAACGCAGCCAGGTCGGTCAGGTCGACAAAACTGAAATCCAGACCTGCGCTGCGCCTGCGCACACGCTCGAACAGGCGGTAGCTGCCGCCGTAGATGTCATCCATGGCGACCACATGGCTTCCGCTGTCCAGCAGTTCCAGCACAGTGGAAGTCGCCGCCATGCCCGACGCAAAGGCAAATCCCCGGCTGCCGCCTTCCAATGCCGCCACGCAGCGCTCGTAGGCGAAGCGAGTGGGGTTGTGGGTACGCGAGTACTCAAACCCCTGGTGAACGCCCGGACTGCTCTGGGCGTAGGTCGAGGTCGCGTAGATTGGCGGCATCACGGCGCCGGTGCTGGGATCCGGCGACTGTCCACCATGGATGGCCAGCGTGCCGAGCGCCAGCGGCGAGGCGCCGCTCCCGGTCTTGCTTGGATTTTCCGACATAACTAATCCTTAATGCAGCCGCCGATTTTAGCAGCTGCAACTTAACCTGCCTGTCATGCGGCCATCCCGCAGCCCAATCGACGCCAACTCCAAAAGGTAAATGCGTTTACTGTGCTCGCCGCCGCAAATAGTTCAGCAGATCGATACGGGTAATCAGGCCCAGAAAGGCGTCCCCATTGGTGATGATGGCCACTTGCCCGCGGTCGAAGACGGGCAGCAGCGCCTCGATGGGTGAGCGCACGTCCAGCCTGTCCAGCTTGCTGACCATGGCCGTGGAAACCGGATCCCTAAAGCGGGCTTCGTCCCCATAAACGTGCAGCAATACGTCGCTTTCGTCGACGATGCCGACCAGCTTGTCGCCCTCCATGACCGGCAACTGTGAGACGTCGTACAACTTCATGCGCTGATACGCTGTTGTCAGCAGGTCGGTTGGACTGACCACCACGGTATCGCGTTGGCTGTAGGGGCGCAGGATCAAGTCACGCAAATCACCATATTGCGGCCGCTCGATGAAGCCGTTATCCAGCATCCAGTAGTCGTTGTACATTTTCGACAAGTACTTGTTGCCGGTATCGCAGACAAACACCAATACCCGCTTGGGAGTGGCCTGCTCCTTGCAGTACTTCAGCGCCGCCGCGAGCAAGGTGCCGGTGGACGAGCCGCCCAGGATGCCCTCCTTCGCCAGCAGCTCGCGCGCGGTGAGGAAGCTTTCCTTGTCGCTGATCGAATAAGCCTTCTTGACCCGGCTGAAATCCGAAATCTGCGGCAGGAAATCCTCGCCGATACCTTCCACCAGCCAGCTGCCGGACTTCTCGCTGATGGTGCCTTCGTTGATGTACTGGGTGAGGATGGAACCCACCGGGTCCGCCAACACCAGTTCCACGTTGGGCGCGTGCTGTGCGAAACAACGGGATAGCCCGGTCATCGTGCCCGAGCTGCCGCAACCAAACACCACAGCATCCAATTGGCCATCCATCTGGCGCAGGATTTCCGGACCGGTGCCGAATTCGTGCGCGGCCGGATTGTCGGAATTGCCGAACTGATTGACGAAATAGGCGCCCGGCGTTTCAGCCGCCAGGCGGGCCGCAAGATCCTGGTAGTACTCGGGATGGCCCTTGGCCACGTCCGAACGGGTCAGGACCACTTCGGCACCCATGGCCTTCAGATTGAAGATCTTTTCCCGGCTCATCTTGTCCGGGACCACCAGTACCAGCTTATAGCCCTTCTGCTGAGCCACCAGCGCAAGTCCAATACCGGTGTTGCCGGCCGTGCCTTCGACCAGCGTCGCGCCAGGCTTCAGGTCGCCGCGTTTCTCCGCCGCTTCGATCATCGAAAGGCCGATGCGATCTTTGATGGATCCGCCGGGGTTGGCGCTTTCCAGCTTCAGAAAAACTTCGCAGACACCCGTGTCCAGATGCTGTGCTTTGACGATGGGGGTGTCGCCGATCAGGTCGAGGACGGAAGAATGGATCGCCATCTGGCTGTGCGCTCGGGGCATTGGAATGGACCCGATTATCGCACTTGGGTGACGCGGACGGCGACGACCGACGAGGAGGCCGTCGCCGCCCGCGACAAAAACGTCAGGACGGGGGAGAGGTATCAGTGAGGCTTGGTGTCGTAGATTCGGAGCAGTTGCTCTTTGGCTCGGAGCTTTTCGCGTTTCATCTGGCCTAGTCGAGTGTCGTCGATGGGCAGAACGCCCAGTTCGGCGTCAGTGACTTTCTTATCGAGTTCGCGATGGCGCTGGTACAGCTGCTTGAACTCTGGATCGCTCTTGATCAGTGCATCTATTTCGGTCTTTGGTTGACCTTCGAACATGGCAATTGCCTCCTTCAGCAGAAATACGAACGCCCCGGCCTTTGCAGGCACGGGGCGTTGGCTGGGAGCGAAGAATCGGGTGGGCGGCGCGGGTGCTTCCATCAGGAGCACCCGCATAGGCCTTGCAGCCTGGGGTGGTCTCCTGAGTGGTGCTTGCCAGCGTCATCGGCTCGATTCTCCGGTGAGCCAAGCGGCGGGAGCCGCTTGGGTATACGACCCTACTCCTCGAAATCCGGTCCGGCAAGACCTTTCGCACGGGTTCGATTACCGCGGGTTCTGGCGTGTGAATACGGTCGCGCGGAAAGCCCCCCAGAACTTCCCGCCGCATTCAAGTTCTTGAATGCGAAAGAATTAATGCACCACGATCAGCTCGGCGGCCTTTGCGCGGCTGCCGTTGCCTTTCCCGGCCGCCTGCAAGCGGGCCTTGGAAACGCCAGCTGCGGTCAAGGCGTCCCGAACGGCGTTCGCCCGGGCCTGTCCCGGCGTCTGTGCATCGCCATAACCTTCGATGCGCGCCTTGGCCTTGGGGTTGGCGTCCAGATAGGCAGCCAGAGCGCTCGCCGTTGCGGAGCCGGACGCGGATAGCTTCGAACCGGATGCGAAGTTGTCGGCCGTCAGCGTGAACACTTCTCCGCGGCTCTCGAACTTGGAGGCAGGCAGCTTGGCGCCGGAAACCAGTTCAGCTTCTTCGCGTGCCAGCTTGAGTTCTCGCTGACGCGCCGCGCTCAATCGCGCGGTCTGCTGACCGGCCACGGTGGTGAGCGTGTCCTCCGCTTCCTGCCGGGCCAGCGTCTCGGCTTCGGCCGCCAGCCGCAGGCGCTCGGCTTCTTCGGCCTGGATCTGCGCTTGGATTCGCAGACGCTCGGCTTCCTGGCGGGCGCGCTGGGCGTCGCGGCGGCTGGCCTCCACCAGCAGCTCGCTGCGGGTGCGGTCCAGCCGGTCTGCGTTGCGCCGGGCAACCTGCGCCCGCGCAATGGTTTCGGCGATTTCCACCCTGCGTTCGGCGACGTATTGCGCGGTTTCCTGGTCCCGGCGACGGGCCTTGTCCAGCGCCGCGATCGCCTGCTGAGCCTGGAGTTTTTCATAGGCGGCGTATTCCGACAGCTCGGGGTCGGATTGCAGCGCCACTAGGCGCTGATTGAGCTGTACCACGACAGGATTCTCTGCTCCCACCGCTGAGCCTGCCACCAGCGCCAACGACAGAGCCGCCGCCGCGGCATAGTTCCGTAACAAGCCAAGGCCGCTCATCGATTGGCCTCCGCGCCCAGCTTGCGTTGCAGCTCGGCGACCTCACTTCGGCGCTGCTGCAGTTCCGCATTGGCAACGGCTTCGTTGCTGCGCGCCCGCGCCAGATCCGCGTCCGCGGCCGCCCGCAATGCCAGGCTCAGCGCCAGCTTGCGATCGCGCTTGGCTTGCGCGGCCTGCGCCTGCCCCAACCCTTGGCGCGCGGTATTCAGCAGTTCCGGCGCGTATTGATCGGCGTCCGCCTGGTCTGCCTTCTGGACCGCCTGCTGGGCGGCCTCCATCTCTGGGGAGGTGACCGTTTGTGCCTGAAGTGGCGAAATCGCTGTGACCGACGCCGCTAGTGCGGCGACCATCACATACAGTGGCAAGCGGAATTGTGCGAAGCTACGAATCATTGGGGTGCCGTGTCGAGAGGGGCGCGCGGCCATTGTCGGAAGCCTGCGTCGCAGTTGCAATGCTGCGTCGCCATTGCGGGGAGCATCACCTATGGACATCGGCTATTTCCTGAAGCTGATGACCGAAAAAAACGCCTCGGACATGTTTTTGACCACCGGGGCGCCGGTCTACATCAAGATTGAAGGAAAGCTGTACCCGCTGGGCAACACCGGCCTGCCGCCTGGCATGGTGAAAAAAATTGCCTATTCGCTGATGGACGAGGGCCAGGTGCCGGTATTCGAGCGCGAGCTCGAATTGAACATGGCCATCGCCCTGCAGGACGCCGGCCGCTTCCGCGTCAACGTGTTCAAGCAGCGCGGTGAAGTCGGCATGGTCATCCGCGCTATTCGTAGCGTGATTCCGTCGATCGAGGACCTGAACCTTCCGCCGGTGCTGAAGGACATCATCATGACCCCGCGCGGGCTGGTGCTGATCGTCGGCTCCACCGGTTCGGGCAAGTCGACATCGCTGGCGTCGATGATCGACTACCGCAACAGCAGCAGTACCGGCCACATCCTCACGATCGAAGACCCGATCGAGTACCTGCACCGGCACAAGCAATCCATCGTCAACCAGCGTGAGGTCGGCCTGGATACGCACGCGTTCCACAACGCGCTGAAGAACGCGATGCGCGAGGCGCCGGACGTCATCCTGATCGGCGAAATCCTGGACGCCACCACGATGGAGGCCGCTATCGCCTTCGCCGAAACCGGCCACTTGTGCCTGGCGACGCTGCACTCCAACAACGCCGACCAGACCATCGAGCGCATCCTCAACTTCTTCCCGGAGAGCGCGCACAAGAACGTGCTGATGAACCTGGCGTTGAACTTGCGGGCTGTGGTTTCGCAGCGCTTGGTCAAGGGTATCGATGGGCGTCGTCTCCCCGCAGCCGAAGTGCTAATCAACACGCCGATGATCCGCGACCTGCTCCGGCGCGGCCAGGTGCATGAAATCAAGCAGGCCATGGAAGAGTCGCTGGAAGAAGGCATGGAAACCTTCGACCAATGCCTGTTCCGCATGGTCAAGGATGGCCAGATCGAACAGGAAGAAGCACTGCGCGCAGCGGATTCCCGCGAAGGCCTGGCGCTGAAATTCCGCCTATCGGAAGGCAGCAAGGGCGAACACGACCCCTACGCGGACTACGAGAATCCTTCTTCCGGTTCGCCGCCGCGCATTACTCACGGTTTTGGATAAGCGGACCCGGGACGCTTCCGCTTCAGTAGCCGCTTAAGCCGGCTGAGCGTCCGGCTGTCGTTCCGGGCGCGCTTGGTCGAAAGCGGGTAAAGCCAGGCAGGCTTGCTCGATCCGCGCGAGCGTAGGGAAAGCCTCCATGTCCACGCCGAACCGGCGCGCATTGAACACCTGCGGCACCAGGCAGCAGTCGGCCAATCCGGGTGTTTGGCCATGGCAATAAACACCGGTGGCGCTGTCGTCGCGTAGCAGCGTTTCCAACGCGTTGAAGCCTTCGACGATCCAATGCTTGACCCAGTCGTCGCGCTCGCTCTGCGGCACATTCCAAGTCTTGTCGAAATACTGAAGCACGCGCAGGTTGTTCAGTGGATGGATGTCGCTGGCGACTATTTGCGCCAGCCCGCGCACGCGGGCACGGTCGCGTGCCGTCATGGGCAATAGCGGCGGCGAGGGCCAGGCTTCATCGAGATATTCGAGAATCGCCAACGATTGGCGGACCACCCGCACGCCGTGCAACAGCGTGGGCACCATGTGTTGGGGATTCTTGGCGACGTATTCGGGCTGGTGCTGCTGCCCGCCATCGCGCACGAGATGCACGGGAAGGGTTTCGTAGCGCAGCCCTTTCAGGTTCAAGCCAATACGGACGCGATAGGCGGCGCTGGAGCGCCAATACGAATAAAGACGCAGCGGCTCACTCATGCCTGCCAGCCCCGACGGTCTGTCCGGGTGACGTTCGGTTTTCTGCTGTCCCTTGCCACGTGCCCGTCCCCCATGCCACACCCTGTCCCAGCATGCCTCAGGGCAGCGGCTGCTGCTCGATCCGCTGCTCGATCACGCCAAAAATGGAATTTCCGTCACGATTTTTCATTTCGATTCGGACGACATCGCCGAATTTCATGAAGGGCGTGGACGGCTTGCCGTCGCGCAAGGTTTCCAGGGTGCGTTTCTCGGCGAAACATGAGGCGCCCTTGGAAGTGTCCTCATTGGCGATGGTGCCGGAGCCGACCACGGTTCCCGCCGACAGTGGACGGGTCTTGGCGGCGTGGGCCACCAGCTGCGCGAAGTCGAACTGCATATCCACACCCGCCTCCGGCGCGCCGAACCACTCGCCGTTGATGTGCGTGAGCAGCGGCAAATGGACCTTGTTGTCGCGCCAGGCATCGCCCAGTTCGTCCGGCGTCACAAACACGGGCGACAGTGCGGAACGCGGCTTGGACTGCAAAAACCCGAAGCCCTTGGCCAGTTCTCCAGGAATCAAGTTCCGCAACGAAACATCGTTGACCAAGCCGATCAGTTGGATATGCGCCGCCGCTTGCTCAGGCGTCACCGCCATCGGTACGTCGTCGGTAATGACCACGATTTCAGCCTCTAGGTCGATGCCGTAATCCTCGCTGACGACCCGCACCGCATCGCGGGGCCCATAGAAACCGGCGCTGGTCGCCTGGTACATCAACGGGTCGGTATAGAAGCTGGCGGGCATCTCGGCATTGCGCGCGCGACGCACCCGCTCGACATGCGGCAGGTAGGCGCTGCCATCGACGAACTCATAGGCGCGGGGCAAGGGAGCCGCCAAGGCTTTGACGTCCACCTCGAACACACCATCGGCATCGCCGTCATTGAGCGATTCGGACAAGGCATTGAGCCGCGGCGCGATGTTGGACCAATCTTCCAGAGCATGCTGCAGCGTGGCCGCGATCCCGGTGGCACGCACTGCCCGGCTCAAATCCCGAGAGACCACGATCAGCGTGCCGTCGCGACCGCCTTCTTTAAGCGAACCCAGTTTCATAACACTCCAATGATGCGGCCAACGCCATGGTTTCAACTGCAACTAATATAATCCATCCGCCGCCATTCGATAGCGAAGGCAGCAGGGCCGCTCAGCGAACCTCAAGAGCATCGTCGCCCTGAAACGCTCCTGCACGGTAAGTCAGCACCAGCGTATCGCGGTATCCGCTTTCGGCCACCGGTTGTATCGGGGTTGATTCGTGGATCACCCGCTCGTCGTCCAAGAAGATCAACGACCACGGCGCTTCCAAGGTAAATCGCTGGCCATCAGGGCCGGCGGCCTCGAACACGCGCGTCTCGCCGCCCTTGATGCCCACCCGGTCGACCAGCATCACCGCCACGAAGTCCACACCGTCGCGGTGCGCACCCTCCGGAGTAGGACGGCCGATACCGTCGGTGGTGTCGATGCGGAATTGGTGCGCTTCCACATACCAGGGCTGTTCGCCCTTCAACGCGGAGCACCACCCACCCAGCGTGGTTAGCAGTTGCATCCAGCTTGGTTGCGAAAGCACTGCCGGATGCATGGGTTCGAACCAGCGCTGCATGCCGCCGTGCAAGGCGTTGTAGTCAGGCGACTGCCAATGTGCGCGGTGCGGAGTCAGCGTCACCGCGCCGTCTTCCACGACAAAACACGAATGCCGCCGCCGCCGATAGCGCCCGCCGTCCTTGAGATACAGATCCGGTTGCAGGTCATTCCAACTGGGTTTCAGCGCATCGAGTGCTTCGGAAGGGAAACCGCACAAAGTGCCGACGCTATCGGGAGCCAGCACCGCGTAGCCGCGCTCGCGCATCCGCGGCAGCAGTTGTTCCGGCGATAGGTAAGGCGGAAGAAACGTAGCGACCATAAATGGGCGTGTCATCTGTTGGTAGTTGCTCGCGCCTTACCGCCACGCATCCGGCGCAAGGAAGAGCGAGGAAGTGTATGCGACACACGCACGAGCGATGAAACCGTCGGTGGCGGCCGTATCGACTCAATGCGGGCCACTACCCAACAGACGACTCGCCCGGGCCTCAAAGCAAAAACCCGCACAAGGCGGGCTTTTGCTGATACTTGGCGCGATGTAACCGACGCCTGTACTTGGACTTCAATTTGGCAGCCCCGGATGGATTCGAACCACCGAATGCCTGAGTCAGAGTCAGGTGCCTTACCGCTTGGCGACGGGGCTGTATAGCTATTAGCGCTTCGAGAACTGCGTAGCGCGGCGGGCCTTGTGCAGACCGACCTTCTTACGCTCGACTTCACGAGCATCGCGGGTCATGAAACCGGCTTTGCGCAGCTCTGTCTTCAAGGTCTCATCATACTCCACCAGCGCGCGGGCGATGCCCAAGCGGATGGCGCCGGCCTGGCCGGTGGTGCCGCCGCCAGCGGCGGTGACGAAGATGTCGAAGCTTTCGGTGTTCTTGGTGAGCTCCAGCGGCTGGCGCACGATCATGCGCGCGGTTTCGCGGCCGAAGAATTCGTCCAGCGGACGATCATTGACCGTGATGTTGCCGGTGCCCTTGCGCAGGAACACGCGGGCGGTGGAGGACTTGCGACGGCCGGTGCCGTAATTCTGGGTAGTTGCCATGATCAGATATCCAGGACTTGCGGCTGCTGGGCGGCGTGCGGATGATTGGGGCCTGCGTAAACCTTGAGCTTGCGGTACATATCGCGGCCCAGCGTGCCTTTCGGCAGCATGCCTTTCACTGCGATCTCGATAACGCGCTCCGGGTGGCGCTCCAGCGCCTGAGCCAGCGTTTCGGTCTTCAGGTTACCGATGTAACCGGTGAAGCGGTGATATTTCTTGTCGGCCAGCTTGTTGCCGGTCACGGTGATCTTTTCGGCGTTGATCACCACCAGGTAATCGCCGGTATCGACGTGAGGGGTGTACACGGGCTTGTGCTTGCCGCGCAGGCGGCGGGCCAGCTCGGTGGACAGACGACCGAGGGTCTTGCCGGTGGCGTCGACGAGGTACCAGTCGCGTTGGACGGTCTCGTTCTTGGCGGTGAAAGTATTCATGAAAAAGCTCTTGGTTTGGTCGGGCTGATTCCGCCGGTGATCCTGCGGAACTTTGCCACGCGTTGTGAATCGCGGAGCGACAGAAGCGGAATTGTAAAGGCCGGCCGGCCGGCGCGCAAGTCGCCCCTACTGACGGACAACTTGGCGGCGATTGGCATTTCAACCTGGTCGAGCCGGCCCCTGGCCGCGGCCACCCGCGCAGCGGCACAATAGCGCTCATGACCACCCGCACACTTTCGCCCCTGGACCGGCTGCTGATCGAAGCCCAGCGCGGCCTGGAAACCGTCCTTGGCGCCCCGCCCGCACACCGCCCCAACCCTGCGGCCGACACCCCGGATGTGGAGCTCGACGCGGCGGAACAACTCCACGCCGCCGGGTTGATGCGCATCAATCATGTCGGGGAGATCTGCGCCCAAGGCTTGTATTTCGGCCAAGCCGCAGTCGCACGCGACGCAGAGACGCGTGAATACCTGCTGGCGGCAGCCCAGGAGGAGACCGACCACCTCGCTTGGTGCGCCGACCGCCTGCGTGAGCTGGACAGCCGTCCCAGCCTGTTCAACCCCCTGTGGTACGCCGGCAGCTATGCCCTGGGTGCTCTGGCCGGACTGCGCGGCGACGGCTGGAGCCTGGGCTTTGTGGTGGAAACCGAGCACCAAGTCGAGGCGCATCTGGATGAGCATCTGCAGACCCTGCCGGAAGCCGACCTGCGCAGCCGCGAGATTTTGAAGGTGATGAAGGAAGACGAAGCGCGCCATGCCGACCATGCCGAGCAAGCCGGTGCCCGCATTCTCCCGGCGCCTATTCCGGCCCTGATGGCCGGTGCATCGAAGCTGATGAAGGCCATCGCCTACCGGATCTGATCGGTCTGTGCGGATGGAATGAGTTCCGCCCGCACCATCCTCAGCCGGCCGAGGTGAGCTTCAGGCCGATCACTCCCGCCACGATCACGGCAATGCAAAGCAATCGCGGCAGCGAAGCACTTTCGGAAAACAGGACGATGCCCAACGTCGCCACGCCGACCGCGCCGATGCCGGTCCAAATCGCGTAGGCCGTGCCCACCGGAATCGCCCTCAGGGCTTGTGTCAGCAGCCACAGGCTAATGGCGGCGGAGACCACCGTTCCGACACTGGGCCACAGGCGGGTAAACCCCTCCGTGTACTTGAGTCCGATCGCGAACCCGATCTCGAAAAGTCCGGCAAGCAGCAAATAAAGCCAAGCCATGATGTACCTCCAAGCCTAAAAAAAAACGGTCCGGAGCCTTCGCTCCGGACCGCCGTCGGTCTACGTAATGCGGCGCTGTTGCCGCATGCGGGCCGTCCCGCTGTATTCATTGCAAAGCGAATTTAGCGCAGGCAATCCGAACCAGGGCTAACCCCAACCCGCAAGCCCGCTCGTGCTCACTCGACCAGATTGCGCCCGTGGAACAGCTCTTCGATCTCCCGCTTGAGCAGGGCTTCGATCTTCATGCGCTCCTTGAACGACAGATTCTTGGCCTTCTCCTCGAACAGGTACTGGTCCAGGTCGAAGTCCTTCAGATGCATCTTGGTGTGGAAGATGTTTTCCTGATAGACGTTGACGTCGAACATCTCGTAACGCGACTTGATGTTGTTGGCCAGGAAGTTCTGGATCGAGTTGATCTTGTGATCAATGTAATGCTTCTTACCTTTTACGTCGCGCGTGAAGCCGCGCACCCGGTAATCCATGATGACAATGTCGGATTCCAGGCTTTCGATCAGGTAGTTCAACGCCTTCAGCGGCGAGATCACACCGCAGGTAGCCACATCGATATCCGCGCGGAACGTGGCGATACCATGCTGCGGATGGGTTTCCGGATAGGTATGGACGGTGATATGGCTCTTGTCCATATGCGCCACTACCGCGTCGGAAATGATCTCCTTGCCCGCCTGTTTCTTGTCGATCACAGGCTCTTCGGAGATCAGGATGGTCACAGACGCACCCTGCGGATCGTAGTCCTGGCGGGCCACGTTCAGGATGTTGGCACCGATGATCTCGGCCACATCGGTCAGGATCTGGGTCAGGCGATCGGCGTTGTACTCTTCGTCGATATACGCGATGTACCGCTGGCGTTCCTCTTCGGAAACCGCATAGCAAACGTCATAGATGTTGAAGCTCAGCGCCTTGGTGAGGTTGTTGAAGCCTTGCAGCCTGAGGCGAGGCAGTGGTTTGACCACGGCGGCGATCCCTCTGGGGGAAGCGGAAGAGGGGCGCGATTATGCGGCAAATAACGTTACAACGAAACGTCTGCGGCGTGAGGTGTGGCAGCCGTCGACGCTCCGACGCCGATTTGGCCCACCACTTGCATCGCGGAGGTTTGCTGTCGGGACCGTATTCGGACTAAGCTTCATAGATTAACCGCCCCGAAACACCCATGAGCCCAGGCACCCCCTTTATCGCCCCCGCTCGACCCGCCGCCAGTCCGCTGACACCGGACGCCGCCGCCATAGAGCGATTCCTCGCCCACAGCCACCGCCGCCGGTATCCGGCTCGTGCGGATGTTTTCCGCCCCGGCGACCCCGCCGGCACCTTGTACTACGTGGTCAGCGGTTCGGTCAGCATCATTACCGAAGAGGACGACGACCGTGAGCTGGTGCTGGGATATTTCGGCTCTGGCGAATTCGTAGGCGAAATGGGCCTGTTCATCGAATCCGACCGCCGGGAAGTGATTCTGCGTACCCGCACCCAGTGCGAGCTCGCCGAGATCAGCTACGAGCGCTTGCACCAGCTGTTCCTCGGTTCGCTGTCCGCCGATGCGCCCAAGCTGCTGTACTCCATCGGCGCGCAGTTGTCGCGGCGACTGCTGGATACCAGCAGGAAGGCCAGCCGCCTGGCGTTCCTGGATGTCACCGACCGCATCGTGCGTACCTTGCACGATCTGGCGCGGGAGCCGGAAGCGATGAGCCATCCGCAAGGCACGCAGCTGCGTGTCTCGCGCCAGGAATTGGCTCGCCTGGTCGGTTGTTCGCGCGAGATGGCCGGCCGCGTGCTGAAGAAGCTCCAGGCCGACGGCGCTCTGCATGCGCGCGGCAAGACCGTTGTGCTCTACGGCACCCGATAGTCGCGACTACCTGTCGCGTTGTCGTGTCGGCCGATGTAAATAAACTTACCCGGCCTGCGCAGGCAGCGGCTTTGCTTTGCATTCGCTGCCTGCGGGATTGGCGCGCTGCCGATCGGTCTCCGCTATTCTGGCCATGACGCACGGGCAACCCCCTGCCCGCGGGAGTGCTGGATGGAATTTGGGAGCGAGTTTTACTGGTTCATCGCCATAGGCTTGGCAGCACAACTGGTAGACGGCGCCTTGGGCATGGCGTTCGGCCTGGTGTCCTCCTCCATTCTGCTCGGCATGGGATTGCCGCCGGCGGCGGTGAGCGCCAGCGTACATACCGCCGAAGTGTTCACCACTGGCGTTTCTGGCGCCTCCCACGCCTATTTCCGCAACATCGACAAGCGTCTGTTCTGGCGATTGACCCTTTCCGGCACCGTCGGCGGGGTGATCGGCGCCTACGTGCTGACCCAATTGCCCGGCGAACTCATCCGGCCTTTCGTCTATGTCTATCTTCTGGCGCTGTCGGTGTTGATCCTGCTGCGTTCGGCCGGCAAGTTCGTGCCCAAGCAAGAGATCCGCCGGGTACCGGTGCTGGGATTTTTCGCCGGACTGCTGGACGCCAGCGGCGGCGGCGGCTGGGGCCCCCTGGCGACATCCACCCTGCTTGCCGGCGGCGGAAAGGCGCGCACCACCATCGGCACCGTCAATGCGGCCGAATTCGTGATCACCTTGGCAGTGTCGTTGACCTTCTTCCTGTCGATCGGCATCCAGCACCTGGAGATCGTATTGGGGTTGTTGATCGGCGGCGCGCTGGCCGCTCCCTTCGCCGCCTACCTGGTGCGGCACGTCGCCGAGCGCACTGTTCTGGTCATCGTCGGTGTGGTGGTGCTTTGCATCAGCCTGTATCACATCGGACGGGCCTGGTTCTTCTAAGAACCTGTTCACGATCCCACTGCGCGCGGCAAGTCGCGAGCAGATTCCAAGCCGGGCTCACACACGGTTGTCCGATCCACCACGCAAACGCTAACCTGCGTCTAGCCGCGAACGGAACGAGATATGCCGATGCAGTGCCCCAAATGCCACAGCCCGATGGAACGCCTGTCCCTGCCGGAAGCCGACGCGCATCGTTGCACGCATTGCAAAGGCCTCTGGTTCGACATGCGCACGCACGAGCTGCTGAAGGACCATGCCGACGACATCGATATCGGCGACCCTCAACTAGGCGAGGAATGCAATCAGGTCGACCGTATTCAATGCCCGGTTTGCATCGGCCGTCGCGACCTGGTGCGGATGGTGGATCCCCAGCAACCGCACATCTGGTTCGAGAGCTGCAAGAACTGCTATGGCCGTTTCTACGATGCCGGCGAATACCAGGATTTTGCCCACCACGACCTGCTGGACTTGATCAAGGACTGGCGAACGCCCGAACGCCGCTGAGGTGGCGTTGCACTTCCCGCCCCCGGCCCCCGGCTGCGCGTTCCCGAAATCCGCTAAAGCGACGCGCCTCGTTCGCCGCCCCGGTCTTGGCAGCCCCAATTCAGAATAGGCGTATCCCTCGGCAGCACGCGGCGAAAAAAAGCCTCGCGCGCTTTCTTCGGATTTACCACCACCGGCTTGCGCGCGGTCTTGAGCAGCGGCAGATCGGCGCTGCTGTCGGAATACGCCACGGCGACATCGCCGTAACCGCGCTCGCGCAGCATCCGCATCTTTTCTTCGCTATGGCAGTGGCGGATAGCCACCACCGCACCCATTCGCGGCCCGACGGCCGTGCCAACGACGGGCACGTCCTCATGCGCGACGAAACTGAGAATGGCGCGCGCCAGTTCCGGCGGCGCGCCGGTGGCGACGACCACGCGGTCGCCCGCCAGCCGATGACGGCGGAAAACTTCCAAGGCCACAGGCAGCAACCGGCGCTGCACTTCCTCGCGGTGGGTGGCCACATACCGGTCGATCAAAGCATCGAAACTGCGCCGGCCATGCAGGCCGAACGTGCCTATCCAGATATACCCGGAAATCCCGCGACGGCGGGTGGGCAGGAAGGCCACCATCGGGCCCAGTACCACCGAGGCAGCCAATGCCACGGTGATCCGCAACGGATTGCGCTTGATCAGCCACTTGACCAGATGGCCACCGGAATCGCCGTCGTACAGGGTGTGATCGAAATCGAACACCACCAACGGCGCGTCGGCTAGCGGCGAGGGATAAACCGTGTCGTTCATGCCGCGAAGAATAGCTGACGCAGCGCTTCGCCTGGTTCCTCGGCCCGCATGAAGGTCTCGCCGACCAGGAAGGCATCCACGCCGGCCGCACGCATCCGGGTCACGTCGTCGGGCACCAGGATGCCGCTCTCGGTGACCAGCACCCGGTCCTTGGGAACCGCGTCCTTCATGGCGAGCGTGGTGTCCAGCGAAACCTCGAAGGTGCGCAGATTGCGGTTGTTGATGCCGACCAAGGGCACCGGCACCTGCAGCGCGCGCTCGAGTTCATCGATGTCGTGCACTTCCACCAGCACGTCCATGTCCAGCTGCATCGCCAGACTGGAGAGTTCGACCAATTGCGTATCGTCCAATGCGGCGACGATCAGCAGGATGCAGTCCGCGCCCAGCACGCGCGCTTCGTAGACCTGATACGGATCGACGATGAAATCCTTGCGCAACACCGGCAATGTGCAGGCCTCGCGTGCCTGCTGCAGGTAGATGTCGGCGCCCTGGAAGAAGTCGATGTCGGTCAACACGGACAGGCAGGCCGCGCCGCCGAATTCGTAGCTCACCGCGATATCCGCCGGCCGGAAATCGGGTCGGATCACGCCCTTGGAAGGGCTGGCTTTTTTTACCTCCGCGATCACCGCCGGATCGCCCTGGGCGATGGCCGCTTGCAGGGCACCCGCGAAACCGCGCGTAGGCGACGCATCGCGCGCGCGCGCGGCCAGCTCCGCCAGCGGCACGCGTGCGCTGCGCTCGGCGATTTCTTCCGCTTTGCGGGCGAGGATTTTGTTTAGGATGTCGCTCATCAGTGTTCCGTCGTCCTCGCCTTCGCGAGAGCACGCATTCTCGCATCTATCGTTCCGCGATCCGATACGAAACCGGTCAATCCCGGTTCCATCCGTACGCGCGCTCCACCTTGGCGACGCGCAATTTGAAGTGTTCGTACCAATCGCGCCGGCCTTGCTCGCGAGCCGCGGTGTGTTCGGCATGTTGGCGCCAGGCACGGATCGCATCTTCGCTTTCCCAATAGGCCACGGTGATGCCGAAGCCGTCGGCACCCCGTGTCGACTCCACGCCCAGGAAGCCCGGCTGCTGCTGCGCCAGCTCCACCATCCGCTGCGCGGTGGCGCCATAGCCCTCATCGTCCTGGTCATTGCGCTGCGATGAGAAGATCACTGCGTAATAAGGCGGTTTGGGCAGTTGTGCGAATCCGGCGGCACTCATTGCACGGCTCCCGTGGCTTGTTTGGACAGGTTGCCGGTGGCGGCGACAAACTCTTCCAGCTTGGCCAACGCCCTACCGGTTGCGATGGCGTCGCGCGACCGGGCGATGCCGTCTTCGATGCTATCGGCAACGCCGGCCACATAGAGCGCCGCGCCGGCGTTCAAGACAACGATCTCGCGTGCCGGCCCTGGATGATTGTCCAGTACGTTCAGCAGCATCGCCTTGGATTCGGCCGCATCGGCCACGCGCAGATTGCGGCTCGCCGCCATGGCAATGCCGAAATCCTCAGGGTGCACTTCGTACTCGCGCACCACGCCGTCGCGCAGTTCGCCGACCAAGGTACCCGCGCCCAGCGAAAGCTCATCCATCCCGTCGCGTCCCCAAACCACCAATGCGCGCTCCGCGCCGAGTTCCAGCAGCACGCGCGCCTGGATGCCGACGAGATCGGGGTGGAACACGCCCATCAGGATGTTCGGCGCACCCGCCGGATTGGTCAGTGGGCCCAGGATATTGAAGATGGTGCGCACGCCCATCTCGCGCCGTACCGGCGCCACCACTTTCATGGCCGGATGATGGACCGGCGCGAACATGAAACCGATGCCCGTCGAAGCAATGCTCTGCGCCACCTGTTCCGGCTGCAGCTCGATGGCCGCGCCCAGCGCCTCCAGCACGTCCGCGCTGCCCGATTTGGAAGACACGCTGCGGTTGCCGTGCTTGGCGATCTTGGCGCCTGCGGCGGCGGCAACGAACATCGAAGCAGTGGAAATATTGAAGGTATGCGAGCCGTCGCCACCGGTACCGACGATATCGACCAGATGGCGCTTGTCCGGCACATCGACAGTACGCGAGAACTCGCGCATCACCGTGGCCGCACCGGCGATCTCTCCGATGGTTTCCTTCTTGACCCGCAGACCGGTCAGGATGGCAGCGGACATGGTGGGCGATACATCGCCACGCATGACCTGTCGCATCAGGTCGACCATCTCGTCATGGAAGATCTCGCGGTGCTCGATGGTGCGCTGCAGGGCTTCTTGGGGAGTGATGGGCATTGGCGGAGGTGGGAGGTGGGAGGTG
>CBFGZY010000012.1:0-68866 GCA_965653375.1 uncultured Pseudoxanthomonas sp. | reverse complement strand
TTTGTGTATAATCTTTAAAAGCTACATCGCTCATCCCGCCGCTCCTACACGCTTGGAATATGCCGGTCCCTAGATGATCGCCGCCACACCACCCATCTGCGCCGCGGGGCGGCCAAACAGATAGCCTTGGCCGAAACAACAGCCCAGGTCGAGCAAAGCTTGCCGCTGGCATTGAGTTTCCACGCCCTCGGCAATGGCGTCGATGCCCAGCGTGTTGGCCAGTGCCAGGATCGCGCGTACCAACGCCAGGCTTTCCGGACGGCCTTCGCTGCCGATGCCGGCGATAAAGCTGCGATCGATCTTCAGCACCGAAATCGGAAAACGGTGCAGGTAAGACAATGCCGAGAAGCCGGTACCAAAGTCGTCCAACTGCGCCAGCACGCCATGCTGACGCAATGTGCGCAGGATGCGCAGCGTGCGCGGCGCGTCGTCGAGCAGCGCTACTTCGGTAATTTCCAAACGCAGGCGCGAGGGATCCGCGCCGGTGCCATCGAACATCGCCAGCAACCGGTCGGCGAAATCCGGCGAACGGAAATGCCGCGGCGAGACGTTGACCGATATGTAGCCCTCGCCTCCCCGTGCGATTTGCTGCACCACTTGTTCGTACAACAGCCAGTCGACCTGTTCGATCAAGCCGCTGTCTTCGCCCAGGTTGATGAACTCCGCGGGAAGCAACAGCCCGCGTCGCTCATGCTGCCAACGCAGCAGTGCCTCGTAACCGATCACCTCGCCATTCTCCAGGCGAGTGATCGGCTGGTAGTACGGCAGGAAATCGTGGTTGTTGATGGCGCGGCGCAAGTCCGCTTCCAGATCCAGGCTCTGCATCGCCGCTTCGCGCATGGCCTCATCGAACATCGCGCAGCGGTCGCGCCCCTGCTCTTTGGCGCGGTACATCGCGGCGTCGGCGTCGCGCAGGAGTTCTTCTCCATTGCGGTAGCGCGGATGCCAGACCGCGATACCCAGGCTGGCGGAAGGAAACAGTTCGCGTCCGGCCACCCACATCGGCCGTCCCAGCACGGACAACAGCCGCTGCGCCAGATCGCGGACGCTCTCCACGCCGTCGGCGTACTCCACCAGGATGGCGAATTCGTCGCCGCCCAAGCGCGAGACCACGTCGTTGGTGCGCATGGTCAGGCTGATGCGGCGCGATACTTCGATCAGCAGTTCGTCGCCAGCGGCATGGCCGATGCTATCGTTGACCAGCTTGAAGCGGTCCAAGTCCAGGAACAGCACCGCGAACGCCTGTCCGTCGCCGTGGCGGGCGCGTTCGATGGCAGCGGACAGACGATCCAGCAAGTGCGGCCGGTTTGGCAATCCGGTCAGCGCATCGTGCGTAGCCTGGTAAGTCAGCCGCTGCTCGGCACGCAGGCGTTCGGCGATTTGCGCCAACAGCTGATTGTTGGCCTCGGCCAACTCGCGGGTGCGCTCTTCGACGCGCCGCTCCAACTCGGCGTGGGCTGAACGCAGCCGCTCGCGCGCACGCTGGCGATCCAGGCCGTTGCCGATGTGATGCGCGACGAACATCAGCAGGTTCTGGTCGTGCGCCGTGAACGCCACATCGGCCGAATAGCTTTGCACCACGACAGCACCTACGACGTCTTCGCCACGGAACAGCGGCACGCCGAGCCAGCTGTACGCTGGGGGCCCATGCTGCTGCAGGCTGCCTTGTTCGGCCAGCTTGCGGATCACTTCGCGGTCGGCCAGCAGCGGCTTGCCATTGGCGATGACGTACTCGGTCAGCCCATTGGTGAGGCGGCGCGACTGGCGGATCGGGTCGCGTTCGTCGATGGAATACGGAAACTGCAAGGTGTCGCCTTCGTCCGATACCAGCGCGATATAGAAATTGCGCGCATTGATCAGCTCGTCCACCACCGCGTGCACGTCGGCGTAGAAACGCTCCAGGTTCTCCGAGGTGATCGCCAGGTCGGTGATGCGGAACAACGCCCCTTGCAGCTTTTCCGCGCGCTTGCGCTCGATGATCTCCGCTTGCAGTTCGCGGTTGGCGCGCTGCAGTTCATGCGTGCGCGCTTGCACGCGGCGCTCCAGGTCCACGTGCGCATGCTTGCGGTCCAGCGCGGTGAGGATGTGCTGGGCCACATAGCCCAACAAGGCCCGGTCTTCATCGGCATAGCTGGCCGGGGTGTCGTAGCTCTGGACCACGATAGCGCCGCAGATGCGGTCGTCGCGGCGCATCGGCACGCCCAGCCAGTCCAGGCTGTCCGGTCCGTGCGAAGGATCGCGCATGACACCCAGCTTCTGCCGGATGACCGAAGACGGCCCGCGCAACGGTTGCCCATGGCGCAGCAGCGCGAAGGTCATGCTGTTGACCATTTCCTCTTCGCTGAATTCGCGGTCCGGCTCGGCCACGTACGGGTCGCGCTGATCGGCGAAATACAGGAAACGCACGCTGCGTCGCTGGTCGTCGTACAGCACGATGTAGCAATTCTCCGCATACATCAGCGAACCGACCACGGTATGGATGCGCCGAAGCATCTCCGGCATCTCCAGGTCGGCGCTGGCGAGGTCGGCGATTTCGTAAAGCGCCTGTTGCAGGCGCTTGGATTTTTCCAGCGATACCACGCGCGCCTGCGCCCGCGCGGCGTCTTGCGAAGTCATCAGCAAGGTCTTGGCCAACAGCAGCCAGCAATCCTCTTCCGCAGCGCTCAGAGGCCGCGGCACCGACATGGCGACCGCCATGCGCGCGTTACCGTCGGCGTTATCCCAGGCATGCACGCGCACATCGGCCTCGTCCAGGTCCGACTGGGCATCGGACAAGGCCTGTTCGGCGCGGCGGCGCAGCAAAGGCGGTGCCCCAGGAGACAGGACGGTGCCGGACCCCAAGGCCCAATCGCGCCAGCTCACGCACAACGCAGCGCCGTCCGGCAGCATCCCGCACAGGATCTGCACGATCCGGTCGATCGGCGATGTCGGGGTATCGACACGGGAGGTGTCGGCGCTTACGGATCGGCTGGGCATTCCTAATCCCGAAGGAGGCAACGTGGCGGCATGAACAACAACGGGATTTTCCCCAAGCGCCGAGCATACCGCTATCTAGAGCATGTCATGGACTTTGAAGCACCTTCCGCGCGCCTGGTCCGACGCAAGCTGGCGCTGACATCCCTGTACCTGGCTCGGACCGCCATCGCCTCTGAACGGCGAATGTCGATTCCAACCCCGCCCGGATCGGGTAAGCGTTATTAAGTCGTATGTTTACCGCCGCCGCTCTTGCGAATCCCGTTGCCGTTTCTCCGCTGAACGTACCCGGCCGTCTGAAGAGGACACGACCGGTCAACTGCTGTGACTTCCCGCGCGCGCGCGAACCGCTTACCCTGGCGCCGGTGAACGACCTTGCTGAACCCGCCGACGAATCGCTGATGCTGGCCTACGCGGCCGGCGATGCCACTGCCTTTGAGCTGCTTTATTCCCGTCACCGCGGACCGCTGTACCGGTTTTTGCTCCGTCAGTTGCGCGACCCGGCACTGGCCGATGAATTCTTCCAGGATGTCTGGCAGCGGGTTATCACGGCGCGTCGCGACTGGAGGCCGGAGGCCGCGTTCACCACTTGGCTGTTCCGCATTGCCCACAATAGGCTCAATGATCACTGGCGCGCGCTCAAGCACCGCCCGCCGGCCCCGGACGACGCCGAGGAGCGAACCGCCCGCGTGCAGGATCCGGACACCCCGGAGCGCCAGTTGTCGGAGTTCGAACAGCGGCGCCGGCTGCAGCTGGCCATGGCGGAACTGCCGGAGGACCAGCGCGAGGTCCTGCATCTGCGCCTGGAACAGGAATTGACCTTGGAGGAAATCGGCGAAATCACCGGCGTTGGCCGGGAAACCGTCAAATCGCGGCTGCGTTATGCGATGGACAAGCTGCGTGCGAGATTGAGCGAATGATCAGGCAACAGGAACCACTGACGCCGGAAGAACGCGAGCTGGCCGCCCAGCTGTCGCGGTTAGGCCCGCACGGCGAGCCTTCGCCGGCGCTGGACTCCCGGATCATGGCAGCGGCGCATGCGGATCTGGCCAAAACCGATACCGCCAAGCCAAAACCGCGCTGGCCGGTGGCACTCAGCTTGGCCGCATCGGTGCTGTTGGCGGTTGGCGTGGCCTGGCAATTGCGGCCGCTGCAGGAAACACCGACCGCAAGCGAAGCCCCGAGCGCAGCCGCCGTTCCGGAATCCGCGTCCACGGTGCAGGCGCCGATGGAAACCCAGGGTGGCGCCGAAGCGAAGCAACCGGCCGCGGACGCCGCTGCACCGCAGGCATCGCCGACTCAAGCGCTGCCGGCGGCGCCCGAACCCCGCAACGTCGCGCGCACCCCATCGCGGGACGCACAAAAGCCGGCGCCGCCGAACACCGCCTCGCCAGCTATCGTCTCCGGCAGGACCGCCGCCAAAGCCACTGCACCGCCGGTGACGCAGGCGCCAGCGCCGCGGTCGACGGATCTTTATTCGCCACCACCGCCGGCCCCACCCTCGCCCGCCAGAAGCGCCGAACCCACTGCTGCGGCAGCGGCACCGGCGATGTCGGCCACAAGCGACGCCGAGCGTGCCGAACGCTCCGCCGTACTGGCCGAGCAGGCGGCACAAGCCAAGCGTGCGCGCGATGAAGCGACCAGCAGCCGTCTGATATTGCGTGAGAGTGAACAACGCAGGCGGCAGGAATCGATGAGTGCCAGCGCTGCCACGGCCGCCGCCCAAGACTCCGTCGCCGAAGAGTCCGGCGCACGCGCCACGTTGCGGCGCACCGATCTGCAACTGCCGGTCGCCGAGGACGCCAAGCTGGCACCGGCGGAATGGCTGGACCGCATCCGCCTAAGACGCGACCTGGGCGACAGTGGCAACGCCAGCGCCAGCCTGCGGATGTTCGTCGATGCGCACCCGTTCCAGCGCGTGCCGGAAGACCTGCGCCCACTGCTCGGGGAAGAATGAGCGACACCCTGGCGGCAGTGGCCTCGCATGTCCTGGAGGTCAAGCACAGCCGTTTTATCGTGCAGGCCGCACCCGTCGTCGCGCCGGAAATGGCGCTCGCGTTCCTCTCGCAGGTCGCCGATCCCGCCGCCACGCATAACTGCTGGGCCTATCGGATCGGCGGCGAATACCGTTCCAGCGACGACGGCGAGCCCGCCGGCACTGCCGGGCGACCCATCCTGGCCGCCATCGAAGGGCAAGGCTACGACCAGGTGATGGTGGTGGTCACGCGCTGGTTCGGCGGGATCAAGCTGGGCGCCGGCGGCCTGGTGCGCGCATACGGTGGCGCGGCAGCGGAGTGCCTGCGCCTGGCGGAACGCAGACCGTTGATAACGATGCGCGAGCTGGCGGTCGCCTGCCTATTCGAGGATTTAGGTCATGTGCACGGCGCCCTGGGCTTGCACCAGGCGGAAAAACTCAGCGAAAACTTCGACGAATCCGGGGCATTGCTTCGCTTGCGGATACCGGACGGGTACGTGGACGCCTTGAAAAGCCACCTCCGCGACGCCACACGTAACCGGGTACGGTTCGTGGACGCGCAGGAAACATCACCGAAAGAGTGACTCGTCCGCAAGGTACTTGTGGGAGCGGCTTCAGTTCGGCAGTTCGTCGCGATCTGCCGAAACTGAAGCCGCTCCCACAAACGCCTCCACCGGATAGCCAATGAACTCCCCTGCCGTCGACGCAAGAGAGACCGTTCCCGCCGCACCGCAAAAACCTAACGCGCCCAAGGCCAAGTTAGGCAGTCTTCGCGCCTTGTGGCCGTTTATTCGCCTGCATACAGGGTTGTTCCTGGCGTGGCTGGGCGCGCTGGCGGTCGCTTCCGCGGCCACGCTCAGCATGCCGGCCGCATTCCGGCAGATGATCGATCACGGCTTCAGCGATGGCGGGGCAAGCATCAACCGCTCGTTCGTGCTGTTGTTCCTGGTCGCCGTGGTATTGGCGCTGGCCAGCGCTGCGCGCTTCTACTTCGTTTCCCTGTTGGGCGAAAAAGTCGTCGCCGATCTGCGGCAGCAGCTGTACGCGCATCTGATCGGACTGGACGCCCAGTTCCACGACCGCAGCCGCAGTGGCGAACTGGTCTCGCGCTTGTCCGCCGATACCGAACTGCTGCGCAATGTCGTGGCCACCAGCATGTCGGTGGCCTTGCGCAGCAGCGTCACGGTGATCGGCAGCATGGCGATGCTGTTCGTCACCAGTCCGCGCCTGGCTGCGTTCGCAGTGTTCGGCATTCCGTTGGCGGTGTTGCCGATCGTGCTGGGTGCGCGGCGCCTGGAAAAAGCCTCGCGCGCCAGCCAGGACCGTGTGGCCGACGCAAACACATTGGCCAGCGAAACCTTGGGTGCCGTGCGCACGGTGCAAGCGCACGCGCGCGAACCCTATGAAAGCAATCGTTTCACTGCGGCCGTCGCGGTCGCGGTGGAAACCGCCCGCAAGCGCATTCGCGCACAGGCATGGGTGACCGCCGCCGCTATTACCTTGATCTTCGGCGCCATCGTGCTGGTGCTGTGGTCGGGCGCGCATGACGTGGTCGAAGGCAGCATGACGGCCGGTACGCTTGCGCAGTTCGTGCTGTACGCGCTCATCGGCGGCGGCTCGGTGGGTGCACTGGCGGAGGTGTGGAACGAGCTCCAGCGCGCGGCCGGCGGCATGGGCCGCATCGCGGAGCTGTTGCAGGAGTCGTCCGACATCACCGTGCCCGCGCAACCCAAGTCGCTGACTCATGTGCGCGGCGATATCCGCTTCGACAATGTGGTCTTCCACTACCCTTCCCGGCCCGATCTGCCGGCGCTGGACGGATTCGACCTGGTGGTGCAGCCCGGCGAAACCGTGGCGCTGGTCGGACCTTCCGGCGCCGGCAAGAGCACCGTGTTCTCGATGCTGCTGCGCTTCCATGACGCGCAGTCAGGCGCGATCCGCATCGACGGCGTCGACCTGCGCGAACTGGATCCCGCCGAGCTACGCGAACGAATCGCGTTGGTGCCGCAGCAACCCACCATCTTCGCCGCCAGCGCGGCCGACAATATTCGCTACGGCAAGCTGGATGCGACCGATGCGGAATTGGTGGCGGCGGCAGAAGCGGCCGAGGCCGACGATTTCATCCGCGCGTTGCCGGAGGGCTTCGACAGCCAACTCGGCGAACGCGGCGCGCGCCTATCCGGCGGCCAGCAACAGCGCATCGCCATCGCCCGCGCACTGTTGAAGGACGCGCCGATCCTGTTGCTGGACGAGGCCACCAGCGCGCTGGACGCGCAAAGCGAACGCGCCGTGCAACATGCACTGGAACGCCTGATGCAAGGCCGCACCACCCTGGTCATCGCGCATCGCCTGGCCACCGTGCTGAAGGCCGACCGCATCGTCGTAATGGATCGCGGCCGCATCATTGCCCAAGGCACCCACGAACAGTTGCTGGCGCAGGATGGCCTGTATGCGGAACTGGCGCGCCTGCAGTTCTTGGATTGAGCCAAGTGGCTCGCTGGGACGGCGCTCGCACATGATTCCTTAATCACTGTGGGAGCGGCGTCCCGCCGCGAGCTCTATCACTCAGACATCCCAGCAACACCACCAAAACGGGTACTGGCGAAAGTCATCAACCAACCCCGCACGGACCGGATTTTGCAAACAATAATCCACGGCTGCGCGAACGCCTTCCTCATCATGGATGCCCCGATCATGGTATCCCTGCTGCCAAACAGGTCCGTCACGGCCCAATACGCAATTGATCTCGTGAGCGGTATAACTCTTTAGGTTCCGCATCAACGCATCTAGTGGCTCAGTGATCAATCGCACTGTCAGATGCATATGGTCAGGCATGACCACCACCGCTAGTGACTCAATCCGTTCTCTTCGATCCAGCCAATGTACGGAATCCAGCACAATGTTTGCCGCGCACTCGCGAACTAACAGAGGATTCTTCTGGTGGCAGCAAACCGTCAGCAGATAGACCTGCCCGGCAACGCTGTGGCGACCTCGACGTAATCGACAAGATGCTGGCGGCATGATGAGTTCTCTAGGTGAAGGCCAGCCTTTCTTTTGCCGGCGTTACCAGAAAGATGCTCTGCTCATGCATCGAGCGGTATCGGAAGATGCTGATCCGTTTGTGGGAATTCTGAAAGCAAAAGCTCGCGCCGGGACGGCGCTCCCACAAGGCCTTTTGCTGTTGCAGGGGCCACGTCCCGCCGCGAGCTCTTCCACGTGGTTCCGGACAAAAGCAAAAATTCGCGCCGGGGCGGCGCTCCTACAGTTCTGCGAGCGGCTACCGAAGGCTGTTACGACGTTATTCAACCCAATTGCAGCAACGGCACGGCAGCACGTGGACGGCTTGGGAAAGCATGGCGCACTATCCGCCAGATCACCTGCCCGAACTGCTTGGGAAGTGAGCCGGTGTTGTAGTGCTGGCCGTAGCGGGCGCAGATATCGCGCACTTCCGGTGCCAGCTCGGCATAGCGGTTGGCGGGAATGTCCGGGTAGAAGTGGTGCTCGATCTGGTGGCTCAAATTCCCCGACAGCACATCGATGACCGGACCGCCGCCGATGTTGGAGGATCCGCGTAGCTGGCGCAGATACCAATGACCGCGCGATTCGTTCTTGATGCTTTCCTTGGGAAAGGTTTCCGCATCCAAGGTGAAGTGGCCGCAGAAGATGATGACGAACGTCCACACGTTGCGCATGCCGTTGGCGACCATGTTGCCCAGCAGTATCGGCAGGAAGAACGGGCCGGCCATCAACGGAAAGAACACATAGTCCTTCAGCAGCTGACGCGCCATCTTTCTGCCCACCGGGCGGAAGTTCCTCCGCAACTGCGCGTTGCTCATCTTGCCGTGCCACCAACGGCCGAGCTTGAGATCCTGGATGGCCACGCCCCACTGGAACAGCAGCGCGAAGAACACCGCGATGACCGGCTGGGCCAGATAGAACGGCTTCCAGCGTTGCTCCGGGAAAACGCGCAGCAAGCCATAGCCGATGTCGTCATCCATGCCACGCACGTTGGTGTAGGTGTGGTGGCGGAAATTGTGGGTTTTGCGCCAGTTTTCGCTGGTGGCCACGATGTCCCACTCGTAGGTCTTGCCGTTGAGATGGGCGTCGCCCATCCAATCGTACTGGCCGTGGATAACGTTATGGCCCAGCTCCATGTTCTCCAGGATCTTCGACAGGCCCAGTAGCAATGTGCCCAGGATGCAAACCGGCAGGAAGAACGGCGCAAACGCCGCACTTGTCAGCGACAGGCCGCCCAGCACCGCACCTGCGAACAGCAGCACGCGCCCGGCGAATCCGGTGTAGCGCACCGCCTTGACGATATTGCGGATGTAGCGCGCATCGCGTGCGCCCAAAGTCGCAACGGTACGCGCACGCAGCGCGTCGAGTTCTTCACCGAAGCGGTCCAGCTCTGCGGGGCTGAGTGGGCGGTTGCGAGGAATGGTCATTTGAGAGGGAGTTTTCTGGGAGCCGGTCATCAGAGATCGAGTTCGAGGTCGGTGGCGGCGCTATGGATACAAAGCTTCAACGCCGAGGTGGCTTCATGCGTCAGCTCACCGGTATGCAGTTGACGGGCGCTGCCGGAGAACTTTCCGCAGGCGCAGGTGTTGCAGATGCCCATGCGGCAGCCTGAGACAGGCTTCACGCCTTCGGCTTCCAACGCAGTCAATAGCGACTGGCCGCGCGGCAGGCGCAAACGACGGCCACTGCGACGCAGATGCACTTCGACATCGCCGGTGTCGTCGACGGCGATCGGTGGCGGCGTGAAGGCTTCGGCCTGGAACGATGCCACACGTTCGCCAAGCAACCCGCGCGCGCTATCAACAAAGCCTCCGGGGCCGCAGGCCAGCACTTGTTGATCGGTGCGGCTTTGATCGACAGCGTCCAGCCCCAGCGTGGAAAGCAAATCGGCATCGATGCGGCCTTCGCCTTCATCGGCTGCCTGTGCGCGCTCGCGGGTCAGCATCAACCGCAAACGAAATCTTGGTTGAGCTGCGGCAAGTGCGCGCAGTTCGTCGAGAAAGCAGAATTCATCGCGCTGCCGTGCCCAATACACCAGCGTCAGATCGACCGGCATACCCTGCCCGGCCAATTGGCGGATCAGCGCCATCAATGGGGTGATGCCACTACCGGCGGCCAGAAACAGCCAGGCACCCTGCGGCCGTGCCGGCAATGTCATTTCGCCGAAAGCCGGGCCCAGCTCGAAAACGTCACCCAGCCTCGCACTCCGGCACAGATGCTGGCTGACCCGTCCGCCCGCGATGGCCTTGACGGTAATGGCCAGCAAACCGTCCGCCCGCGCGGGGTCGGTCAGGCTGTAACTGCGGGTCAGGCGGGTCCCCTCGATGTCCACGCCCAGGTTCACGTGTTGACCGGGCTGGAACCCCCGCCAATGGGCATTGGGCTTGAACAGCAGCGTCATCGCGTCGCGCGAGGCCGGTTCACGCGCCACCAGCTTGGCCAGCGGCCGCTCCCAAGCCCAACTACGGTTGAAGCGAGAGGCCCAGAAGTCGAAGACATCGGGCTTGATCAGCGGGCGAAACAACCGCCGAAGGGGGGCAGTCCCGGGGCGAGCCGAGCGAACTTGAGCATTCATGGCCTCACTATACCCTTGTGAATACAATTGTGTATACACGTGTATATTAATTCTGCGGCTATGATGCCGTCATTCCCGCCTTTCGGTTCAGCTAACCCTGTGACGTCTCCTCCAATTTCCAACTTTCACGATGACACCGGTCCCGGCCGCAAAGCGTCGATCTCGCGGGAAGACCTATTGGCCGCAGCACTGAAGCTGGTAGGTCCGCATCGAAGCGTTTCCACCCTCAGCTTGCGCGAAGTGGCGCGCGAAGCCGGAATAGCACCGAACAGCTTCTACCGACAATTCCGCGACATGGACGAGCTGGCGGTGGCGCTGATTGATCTCGCCGGACGCTCATTGCGCAAGATCATTGGCGAGGCCCGCCACCGTGCGGCCAGCAGCGACCGCAGCATCGTGCGCGGTTCGCTCGAGGCCTTCATGGAACAGCTGCGCGCCGACGACAAGCTTTTGCATGTACTGCTGCGCGAAGGCACGGTCGGCTCGGATGCGTTCAAACAGGCCGTGGACCGCGAACTGAACTTCTTCGAAGAAGAGCTGCGCGTCGATCTGGTCCGCCTGGCCGCACGCGACAACGCCACCCTGCATCAGCCTGCGTTGGTCTCCAAGGCGATTACCCGCCTGGTCTTCGCCGTGGGCGCAACGGCGATGGACTTGCCGCCGGAGAAAGATGCCGAACTGGTGGAGCAGCTATCGGAAATGGTCCGGATGATCATTACCGGCTCGCGGACGATGGCCGGACAGGGGTAGGCGGTTCCCCAATGTCGTAGCAGCGGCGTCGGCATACCGGCGCCACCGCTGTCTGGATGCGACGCTGTCTATGGCAGCCGTTTCACGCGAACTCTCTGGTTACGCCGGCAAGGCGCGAGCGATCAGGCCGGTGATGTCGCCGCCACTGGGCAAGGTACCGAACGCCAGGCCATGTTCGCTGCCCAGGCGGCTACGGATGAAGAGTTCCGCGGCGGGACTTCGCGCTGTCAGCAACACCGCCGCCTGCAGGCCCAGCGCCAGTCGTTCCGTCAGCAGGCGCGCGTTCGATTCGGCAATATTGCCCGGCGCCAGATCCGTCCGCATCCGTTCCAGCCAACGGTCGAACACCGCATCGCGCCCCGTCGCAGCCGCCAATTCCGTCAACACCGCCGTCGCCGATTCCGGTTCCCGCGATAGTGCGCGCAGCACATCCAGGCATTGGATATTGCCGCTACCTTCCCAGATCGAATTGAGTGGCGCCTGCCGATAAAGCCGCGGCAACATCGATTCCTCCACATAGCCCGCGCCGCCCAGGCATTCCTGGGCTTCGTTGACGAAGGCCGGCGCACGCTTGCATATCCAATATTTGCCGACGGCGGTAGCTATGCGGGCGAAGGCGGCTTCATGTGGATCATGTGTGGATGCCTCCACCGCGCGCGCCACGCGCAGCGAAAATGCCAAGGCGGCTTCGGATTCCAATGACAGGTCGGCCAGCACATTGGCCATCAGCGCATGTTCCAGCAATGGCTTGCCGAAACTATGCCGGTGCCGCGCATGGTGCACAGCCTGCGCCAACGCCATGCGCATCTCCGCCGCCGAGCCCAGCATGCAATCCAGCCGCGTATACATCACCATTTCGATGATGGTCGCGACGCCGCGTCCTTCGGCACCGATCCGGCGCACCCACGCGCCGCAGAATTCCACTTCGCTGGACGCATTGGACCAATCGCCCAGCTTGTCCTTCAATCGCATGATGCGAAAGGCGTTCTTGTCGCCATTGGCCAGCCGGCGTGGCAGCAGGAAACAGCTGAGTCCGCCCGGTGCCTGTGCCAGCACCAGAAAACCATCCGACATTGGCGCAGAGAAGAACCACTTGTGCCCAACCAGCGAATACTCACCCTCTCCCGCCAACGGCGTGGCCACGCTGCTATTGCTGCGCACGTCCGAACCGCCCTGCTTCTCGGTCATGCCCATGCCCAGAGTGACACCGGCTTTTTCCGTGATGGGAACATCGCGCGGGTCGTATACCGGAGCGGCGGCCTTGTCCGCCCACTCACACAGCAGCGCTTCGCGACGCAGCACAGGCACCGCCGCATGGGTCATCGTCAAAGGGCAACTGGTGCCGGATTCGACCTGGTGATGCAGGTAGCTCAGTGCGGCGCGCGCGACCTGACTGCCGGATTGCGGTTGATGCCATGACAGCCCGGCGACGCCATGTTCCTTTGCCGCATGCATCAGGCGGCGGTAAGCCGGATGGAATTCGACCGCATCGATGCGGCGGCCATATCGGTCATGCGTCTTGAGGCGCGGCCTATCGCGATTGGCATCGAAACCGATGCGGTACAACTCATCTCCAGCCAGCATGGCGTAACGCTGCAACGATTCGACAAAGGCATCTGCGCCTTCGCGGACAACCGCTTCGCGTAGAACGATATCGTCGGCCCACAGATCCCGTGGCTCGAACGGCGGCGGCTGGTTTTCCACCGTATGGGTTTCGAATGGCGGCAATGAATTCATCGCATCCTCCCAAGCGCATGCTTCGATTGTCGCGCATTCTCGGCGGTCGTGCGCTGGAAGCTCAAAGCTCTTGATACTGATCTACGCAAATGAAAATGGATGAAAAGCATCGATACCCTACCCCGCTTCTATCCGCTCAATCCTTGTCTAGAGTTTTAAGTTCCCGGCCGCGACCACCGGCGCGTTGTCCATGCCGGCAGGGTCCAGCAACGAAGCCGAAGCATTCAATGCCTTCAGGAATTCGGGTTTCAGTTTCAAGCTGCCGAAGAAGCCATGCTGGGTGCCGCTGAGTACGCGCAGCATATGGCCGCGTCCACCAGGGAGGCGACCTAAGGGCAGAAAACCGATGTCGCGCATTTTTGCGATAACGTCGCGCTCGGATTGGAAGAGTGGTGTCAGCCAACGGCTCCAGAACTGATAAACCGACACATGCGCCTGACGCTTGCGCTGATAGCGCGCCAGTGCGGCATCGATCTGCGTTTGTTCGCGCAATGCAGCGCGCAGCGCCAGCGCGTCCATCAACGCCATGTTGACGCCCTGCCCCAGCTGCGGACTCATGGCGTGAGCGGCATCGCCTACCAGCACCAAGCGTTCACGATGCCAGCGATGCATGGTGGCGTCGCGGTAACTGGCACGCGCCAAGCAAGCGGTGTCGGCGATGCCTTCCAGGCGCCGACGCGCCTGCGGCCATAGGCTTGCGATTTCGTCCAGCCACGGTTGCACGCCATCTTGCTGCCAGCGCTCGAAATCGGACACGGGCAAGCTCCAGAAAAAGCTGAGCCGAGGCGTATCGTCGCCTGGCCGCGTCCCCACCGGCAGCAAGCCGATCATCTTGCGAGCCGCCACATAACGTTGGCGAAGTTCGTCGGGCCAACTCCAATCGTCTTGCGGCACCAGGCACCACAACGCTCCCCAAGGATAGGGCGCGTCCTGGCTGACGCCGCGCGTATGCTGGCGCAGCGAGGAGCCGGCGCCATCGGCGGCGATCACCAAATCGAACGGGCCGTGGCGGCGTCCGTCCTGATCGCGTACGTGGCGGGTGTCGTCATCGATATCGACGATAGCCGTGCCGCGATGCACTTGTTCCATGTCCGGCCACGCCTGTGCCAACAGCGTGAACAAGGCACCACGCTGCATTCCCAGGCCGAACAGGTCCGCACCCAACCCGGCGTAACGCATGTCCATCACCGCCCGTCCGCACGGTGTCTCGCCATACAAGCGCTGCACTGCCCGCCCATGCGCTAACGCCTGGTCCAGGACGCCCATTTCCCATAGCACCTGCAGACCGGTCGGCTGCAGCAGGAAGCCTGCGCCTACCGGCCCCAGTTCCTGCGCACGCTCGAATACCTCCACCCGGTGCCCGTCGCGCGACAGCAGGATGGCGGCGGCCTGGCCTGCCGTGCCATAGCCGATGATGGCGATGTTTAGTGGCTGCTGCACCGTGCTGTTTCCTTCATGCATTTACCTGGAAAAAAATTTCTCGGAACGCGAAATCCCCCAAGTAAGTAAATGTATTTACCTGGCTTTGGCGACTTAACTGCGCAAACATTCATGCGGCGTCGCACAAATATCATGCGCGGCATCGCCATAAAAAAACCCCGCCGCGGCGGGGTTTGAAGAAACTAAATGTGCTGATCAGGCAGCCGGCGTGACGTTGCCCGCCTGGGCGCCCTTCGGGCCCTGACTTACCTCATAGCTGACGCGTTGGCCTTCCTGCAGGCTACGAAAGCCCTTGGCTTCGATGGCGGTGTGGTGCACGAAGACGTCGGCGCTGCCATCTTCTGGCGCGATGAATCCGAAGCCCTTGGCATCGTTGAACCATTTGACGGTACCGTACGGCATAGCGTTTACGTTTCCTTTCTGGATGCGGGTGGTATGTGTGACAAAGCTGTCGCACGCGCCGAGTATGCAAACCTCAGGGCGAGTTGACAATCACCCGCGTGCAAGTTCGCCAATCAGTTCCGGTAACCCGGCCGAAGCCGCTTCCACGTTCGACAGCACTTCGGCCATCGTGATCTCTTCGCCGGTACCGGAGCCGGCCGCCCAGTTGGCGACGATGGCCAGGCAGGCATAGTCCAATCCAAGTTCGCGCGCCAGGCCGGCTTCGGGCATGCCGGTCATGCCCACCAAGTCGCAACCATCGCGGCGCATGCGCGCGATCTCGGCTTTGGTTTCCAGACGTGGGCCTTGTGTGGCGCCGTAGCAGCCACTTTCCACCAGCCTGACGCCGGTGACGTGCGCCGCGGCGATGACCTTGTGGCGCAACAATGGCGTGTAGGGATCGCCGAAATCGACGTGCAGGACTTCGTTTGTCCCGCTTCCGTCCGAAGCGGCGTCCCAGATGGTCGAAACGCGGCCCCAGGTGTAGTCGATCAACTGATCCGGACACGCCAGCACGCGCGGGCCGAACCGTTCGGTGATGCCGCCCACCGTATTGAGTGCCAGCACGCGAGTGGCGCCGACTTCTTTCAGCGCTGCCAGGTTGGCACGGTAGTTCACCTGGTGCGGAGGTACCGAATGCCCCTCGCCATGCCGCGCCATGAAGGCGATGCGCTGACCCAGCAGATGGCCGATGCGAACGGGACCGGATGGCTTTCCGAAGCGCGTGTCGACCTGCCGCGTTTCCACGTCTTCCAGATTCGCAAGCTTGTACACCCCGGTGCCGCCGATAACGGCCAATGCGATGCGATGGCTCATATCAGTCCTTCAGCGCGTAGATGCCGGGAAGATTGCGACCCTGCTCCTGGTAGTCCATACCGAAACCGAACACGTAACGGTCCGGCACGGTCAGGCCCACATAGTCGGCGTGGATTCCGGGCGCGCAGCGGTCATGCTGCTTGACTGTCATCGCAGCGATTCGCACATCGGTGGCGCCTTGTTCCAAGCACCATTCGCGCACCGCCAACAAGGTATGTCCTTCGTCCAGGATGTCGTCCACCAGCAGGACGCGCCGACCGTACAGCGCGGTGGCCGGGCGGTGCTTCCATACCAGCTCGCCGCCACTGGTCTCGCCGCGGTAGCGGGTGGCATGCAGATAATCGAATTCCAGATCCAGACCGTGTGCGCCCAGCTCCAGAGCCAGCAAACCGGAAAAAGGCAGCGCGCCGTGCATGATCGTCAGATAGACCGGCACTTCGCCGGCATAGTCGCGTGCGATCGGTTCGGCCATCGCGCTGATCGCCGTTTCCAGCTCGGCGCGCTCCACGATCAATTCGGCATTGGCCAGCGCATCGGCCAGCGACGCACGTCGAGAACCCAGGGCGGCCATCAGGCGATTCCTCCCGTGCCGCTGGTCAATCGCGATTGCGCTTCACCGTAGCGCCGGTCCGCCAGCAGACCGTCCCAACCCAGCGCGCCGCGACCTATCAGCCCCAGCAACGCGGCCGTGTTCAAAGCACGGCCTTCGACCGCCTTCAACGATTCCTCCACCAGCTTGGGCGCACACACCAGCACCACATCGCAGCCGGCATCCAGATGATCATCGATGCGCGCCTTCACGCCACCTGCGGAGAACGCTGCGGCCATGCCGATATCGTCGGAGAACACCACGCCGCGGAAACCCATTTCCTCCCGCAGAATCTCCTGGATCCAGCGCGGCGAATAACCCGCCGGTTCCGGCGCGACTGCCGGATATTTCACGTGCGCCATCATCACCGCATCGGCGCCAGCCTCGATACCGGCCACGAACGGCAGCAGATCTTCGCGACGCAGCACGTCCAGCGGACGCGGGTCCATCGCGTCATCGAAATGAGTGTCTTCCAGCACCGTGCCGTGACCGGGGAAATGCTTCAACGTGGCCGCCATGCCAACGCTGTGCATGCCGCGCACATAGGCGCGGGTGAACTCGGCCACCACCTGCGGATCGGCGTCGAAGGCGCGATCGCCGATGGCGCGGTTGCCGCGTGCCAGATCCACCACCGGCGCAAAACTCAAATCCACGCCGCTGGCCTTCACTTCGCTGGCCATCAGCCAGGCGTGTTCTTCGGCCTGTTTCAGCGCAGCCTGCGGGTCCGTTGCGTAGAGCTTGCCGAAACCTTCCAGCGAAGGCAGCGCGCTGTAGCCGTCGCGGAAACGCTGCACACGGCCGCCCTCCTGGTCGACGCAGATCAGCTGCGGACGCGGCGCGGCCGCACGAATGGCAGCGGACAATTCCGTCACCTGGCTACGCGAAGCGAAGTTGCGGGTGAACAGGATCACGCCGGCAACAGCATCATGCTGCAGCCAGTCGCGCTCCTGCGGGGTGAGTTCGGTGCCTGCAATGCCGATCACGAGCATGACGTGGTGTTTTCCTTTAATGAATATCAGCAGCGGCGCGTTCGTGGTCCGTCCAAGCGGAGTACGGGCGCGACGCCAGGGCCAGATTGTAATAGCGAAGACTGTCGGTGACCTGCTTGCCGAGCCAGGCTGGTTTCACAAAGGTTTCATTGGCATTGCCCAGCTCGATCTCGGCAACCACCAGGCCGGCGTTATCGCCCAGGAATTCGTCCACTTCCCATAGGTGGCCTTCGTGGCGCACGTAGTGTCGGCGCTTGTCGATCACCCCACCCACGCACAACGCCAGCAATGCGCGTGCATCGGCCACCGGAATGGAATAGTCGAATTCCTGCCGGGTATGGCCCAGTTCGCGCGACTTGAGGTTGAGGAACGCCTGGTCGCCCTGGATACGCACGCGCACCGAGGCTTTCTGGGTACCGTTGTCCATGGCCGCCATATCATTGATGTAACCCTGCGCCATCGGCACGACTTCATGCGCCGCCTCGCGCCAGGCATCGCCGGTGACCAGGAATTTGCGTTCGATTTCGAGAGCCATCTTAAGGGCCGGGAATAGGGAATAGGGAATGGGGAATCGGAAGGATGCTTGGCTGTGGCGTATCGATCAGGATGCTACGGGATGGCCAGCGTAAAAGCGGAAGCTAGGTCATAGGAACTTCGTGTGTCCGATTCCCGGCTTCCCGTTTCCGGCTACCTTCGCTCAAACAATGCGATCGACTCCACGTGCGCGGTATGCGGGAACATGTCCATGACGCCTGCGGATTTCAATGTGTAGCCGTGTTCGTTGACCAGGTAGCCGGCATCGCGCGCCAGCGAGCCTGGATGGCAGCTGACGTAGACGATACGTTCGAACTGTTTCAGCGGCAGTTGCTGCAGGACGTCGATGGCGCCAGAACGCGGCGGGTCCAGCAACAGCTTGTTGAAACCGGCTTTCGAGGGCCCCGGCCGCATCCATGGTGTGCCGCGCTGATCCTGCGTGAGGTCGGCGGCATGGAACTGAGCATTGGCCAGGCCGTTGCGGACTGCATTCTCGCGCGCACGCGCCACCAGGCCTGCTTCGCCTTCCACACCCACGACTTCACCCACCAATCGCGCCATCGGCAAGGTGAAGTTGCCGAGCCCGCAGAACAAATCCAGCACTCGATCTTCCGGCTTTGGATCCAACAGTTCGAACGTGCGCGCGATCATCTTCTGGTTGAGGCCGGCATTGACCTGGATGAAGTCGAGCGGACGGAACGCGAGTTCGATATTCCATTGCGGCAACGCGAATACCAGTTTGGGCGCTTCCGGCCACAGCGCATGCACGCTCTCCAAACCGCCCGGCTGCAGGAAGATGGCGAAATCATTGACCTTGCCGAAATCCGTCAATGCGGTGAGATCCTGTTCGCTCAGCGGTTGCAGATGACGAAAGATCAAAGCGATGCCACTGTAATCGGCAGTGCTGTCGCCGGCGATGAACTCGATCTGCGGAATATCCGCCCGCGCTTGCAGGCTTTCGACCAACTGCGCCAAGGCGCCAACCTTGCCGCCGATCTGCGGGATGACGGTATGGCACTCCGACAGGTCGGCGACGAAGCGCGGGTCCTGTTCGCGAAAACCGACCAGTGTCTTGTCCTTCTTGTTGACTCGGCGAACCGAGAATCGGCCCTTGCGCCGGTAACCCCAACTGGCGTCGGTCAGCGGCGGCAACACTGTCTGCGGCGTTACATGACCGATACGCTCCAGGTTTTCCAGCAGGACGCGCTGTTTGGCGATGATCTGCTGCGACTCGTCCATGTGCTGCAACACGCAGCCGCCGCAAGTTCCAAAATGGACGCAACGCGGTTCGACCCGGTGCGGCGAAGCCTGCAGCACTTCGATCGCGCGTGCCTCGTCGAAATGGCGGTTCTTGGCGGTTTGCTCGGCCCTCACCCGCTCGCCCGGCAAGGCGCCGGTGATGAACACGGCTTTTCCACTTTCTTCTGGGGATTTGCCTGCCCGGCGGGCTACCCCGCGGCCATCGTGGCTCAGATCGAGGATGTCGGCTTCAAACGGGGTTTTGTCGATACGGGGGGAACGGGAACGGGCCACGTGGCGAAGGCTGCGTGCTGACTACGGGCCGGTATTGTCGCATGGGGGGAGTTGAAAGCCGGGAGCGGGAAGCCGGGAATAGGGAACCGGGAGCCGGGAGCCGGGAATCATTCTGCCCACTGCTCCCTGTTCCCTGCTCCCGGCTTCCTGCTTACTTCTGCTTCCAACTCCCGCCCGCATCCTGATACCACCAACCACCGCGGGCGCTGGCGATCCACTGCTGGGCGAAGGTGGAGCGGATCTGGGTTTCCCACTCGGGATGTCCGTTGGCGACCGCGATTTCCTTGTAGACCGCGCGGCGGTCGCGGTTGTCGTCGGCGACCGCCTGGGTGATGGCGACGCGATCTTTCAGCGCCAGTTTGGAAGCGTCGCGCACTTCGATCATGCCGTCGCGGGTCAACCCCAGCGCGCCGGCATCGAATCCCGCCTGCAATTGGCTGCGGAAGCGGTCGGCCATGCGATTCTGGATGGCCTGGATGGCCGGCGTCTTGATGTTGATATCGGCATTGCCTTGACCTGCGCCTTGCGCATGCGCGCTGCCGATGCCCACCAGAGCCAGCCAATCGAAACCGACATCGCGCTGAGGCATCAGCGATGCGCTACCGCCGCCGGGACGGGAAGGTTCGGGAGCAGTCTGCGAAGCGGGCGTTTCATCGCCGATGACTTTTTCGACGAACTCCTTCGCCGCTTCCTTGGCCTCGGCGGCCGGGAAATACACATTGATGGTGACGCAGGCGGTCAGCAGCAACGCGGTCGCCACGGTAGTACCCAGCCAACGATGCATGAAAATTCTCCTGATGGTAAGAGCGTGTTATACACGTTGGAGCACTTCCCCGCGTGCCTGGGGCGCCGCCAGGCACGCGGATAAAGCACTCCAAAGTGCATAACGCGCTCTATTCAAAAACGGGTTTGCTTTCACCTTGGGTCACCGCGATCAACCGGTCCACCAACGTCGGCCAGTCGACCCGATGATTGAAACCTACCACGCTCAGTCGGGGTATCCCTGCGCCTTCCACGATAATAAAACCCTCACCGGCTGAACGAAGGCCCTCCATCGCGCACACTTCCTGAGCCAGACGGCAACGGATGCCAATACGCCGATAGCCGAAGTCGTCGAACAGCTTCAGCGCCTGGGCCTGCAGGCTGCTGCCCAACCCATCGCCGCCGCCCACACTGGACAGATCCTGCACGGCGCGCTGGCTGATGCGTTGCCTGCCCTTCCAGGAAGGGTCGCTATGCAGGTCCGCATCGAATGTCTGCGGACTCCAGTCGACCAGGCGCAGGTCGTTGATGTGCCCATCCAGCGCGCCGGTGATTTCACCGAAGCCGAAAACGCCGGTCAGCGATTCCAAATCCAGATCATCGATCGCGATGTCGGCCGACAAGGTGGGTGCGGTACCGAACGGACGCTCCATCGACAATCCCGATACCTGTACCGTGCCGCCGAATATGTTCGCCGTAAGTGCGCCATCGAAATCCAATCGGTCATCGGCGTAACGCACCCGTGGAATCCGGCCGCTCAATTCGCCTTTGAACGGTGGCCATTCCAATGCCTGCGACAAGCGGCCGATATCGAGCCTTTCCAGACTCAGCCCGAAATCGAAGGCCATGCCGCGCTCACCGACGGGTGGACGCAGCGTGAGGTCGTCGAAGCGCAACTCGCCGCCCAACATGGGCACGGTGACTTCGCGCCGGAAACCGATCGCACCTTCATGGCTGTGCAATGGCAACGTGGCCGCGCCGAATGGCAGCCCAAGCAAATCGCCGCCTCGCCAACTCAACTCGCTTTCCACCGGTGCAACCGCGGAGTACCGCGGCGCACCACTTAGGCCGTCGAAACGGAAACGGTCTTGCGCATCGCGCAACGATACGTCGGCAAGATCCGCTCCGGCCATTCGCAACTGCCCATCTTCGATCTGCGCACGCACGGACAACGCGCCGCTCATCTGCAGTTCGCTTAATCCAAACAACCCCAGCCAACCAGACAGATAACGCGACCGCAGTGGCGCGATGTCCGGACTACGTAGCCGCAGATCGGCTTCGGTCAAAGCAAGCTCGGGCGAAAACGCCACGCTGCCTTCCACCCGCAGCGCATCGCCGTCGTCCCAGAGTATCTGCGGCAAGCGCCATCCTTGATCGCCCCGCTGGCTCGCTGCCACGGAGAGTGCGATCGGTGTAGCAGGCAATGCGAAATAGCCGTTGCCCAGCAGGATTTCACCGCCCCGCAGTTCGCCATCGGCAGTAATCAGCGAGACTTCGGGTAGGCGGCGATAATCGATCGCAAAGCGGCCGCTCAGCCCTTCAGCGGCAATGCTGCCATCCGGAGTGTCCAGCCCCAACTTGGAAATCGTCAGCGGCCCTTCGACGCGCATCGGTCCGGTTTCAGGCACGTGTATTGCCAATTGGCCATCCAGCGATCCGGATTTCAAATTCGCCGCTGTCCACATCTGGCTCACCCACGCCTGCGCCCAGGCCACGGGAACGCGGGTCAAATCCAGGCGCGTGATATCCGGTGCCGCCGCATTGCGATGCAAGGCAAATGTCGATCCACTGCGGTTGGACAGCACCGCGTCGGTGGTTGCCACCCCTAGATCGAGCGACAACCGCATCGGCTTGCCGCGCGCAGACCGGACTTCGCCATCGCAAAGCCAGCCGCCGGTTCCGTTGCGTTGCAGGGGACATTGCCAGCTGACCCGATCGAATCGGTAGCCCAGATCCACCGCCGCCATGCGCCGCGCGCGGACGGTCAACTGGCCGTGTCCAGCGTTGGCGGGCCATTCCAGCCGCACTTCCACACCCTCCAAGGTCGCCACCGGCGTATCGATAGCGGCGATCCTGGCGGTTAGTGTCCGCGCACTGGCGGATCCGGTCCCGGCCAGGCAGAACAGCAGCAGCAGCGGTAAGATGAAGCGGGACATGCAAGGCAGCATAACGATGTCGCAACGCAATGGAATGAAGCCACGCTTGCTGTTGGTGGAGGACGATGCCGTCAGCCGCAGCTTCTTGAGCGCCGCCCTGGAAGCCCTGCCGGCGGAAGTCGCGACAGCGGCCTCCTCCGCCGAGGCATCGCGCCAGGGCACCTCCTTCGATCTATGGCTGATCGATGCCAATCTGCCCGATGGCGACGGCGCCGCACTGTTACGGCGGCTGCGCACGATTGCCCCTGACGTACCGGCGATCGCTCATACGGCCGATTACTCTGCGCAGTTGCGGAACCGGCTGTTGCAGGCAGGTTTTGCCGAAGTACTGATCAAGCCGCTGACCGCCGCGCAATTGCAGGCTTCGGTTCGGCGTTGGCTGAGGCCATCTGCGCCGATGGAGCCGCCGACATCTCTTGCCGCCGAGACAGTCCTCGATGACTGGGATGACGATGCGGCGCTGATCGCACTCAATGGCAACCGCGAGCACGTGGCGATGCTGCGCAAGCTGTTCCTGGACGAACTGCCCGCGGCGAAGCAGGCGGTACTGTCGAGCTTCCAATCCGCCGACGGCGAACAACTGCGAAGTGCCTTGCACAAGCTCCATGCGAGCTGCGGTTTCGTCGGCGCCGCGCAACTGGCGAAAGCCGTTGCCGGCCTGCAGCAGGCTCCTTCCTCTGCGGCCGCGCTGGAGCGGTTCACTCAGGCAGCGGAGGCGCTTCTTCCTTGATTCTGTCCTGTGGCAGGGATGTGTCGTGACGGTAAAGCCAAAGTCTTGGACGCGGATTGACGCGGAAAGGCGGATAAAGCAATTGGACGTTTTTCATCCTTGTTCTTCGGCGTTAATCCGTGTCTAAAGCTCTTTGATTTTCTGTCGCGATTCATCCGTGCTGGCCCGGCCGGAACTTCGATAGTCTGGCTAGGATTTCAGCGGTTTCAGCCGGCTGAGGTCGCCCAGCATTTCCCAGGACTTGAGTCCGCGTGCGCCCAAGTGATGCGACAGCACGCTGCGAAACGCCAAGCGCAGACTGGCCAGATCCTCGGCGTTGGGCATTTGATCGCTGGCCAATGCCAGCAAGGCGCGGCCGGTGGCGGCGGTGCTGCGCTCGTCGTGACCCCGGTCGCTGAAAAGCCGACGTGGCCCATGTTCCGGATCCAACCGGTAGCGGGCGGCGGGGTCGATTTCGATGCCGTCGCCGTCCACGTCATACGAGAATCCCGAGCCCAAGGCATTCAGAAGGTCGCGCTCGAACCGGCGCAGCGTCCATGCCAAGGAAACGTCGTTGCCCAAGTGGGCGCGCGTATCGGCATAAGCCTGGTAAAGCTCCGGAAGCGGATCGTTGCGTGGCGCCAGCCGCAATACCAGTTCGTTGATGTAGAAAGCCGCCAGCATCGCGTCACCGGTCAACCGAGGAGCGGCATCCAGCGCTTCGGCGGAAATCAGCCGCGCCAGCTCGCCGCGCGGCTCCGCGTCCAATCGAATGTACTGCAGAGGTTGCAAAGCGGCCCGCAAGACATGTCTCTTCGGCCCATGCACACCGCGCGCAATCAACCCGATTCGCCCGTACTGCTCAGCCAGCACTTCCACCTGCAAGCTGGTCTCCCGCCAAGGACGGGTGTGCAGGACGAAGGCGGGTTCGTTGAGAATGCGCATGGAAAAAGGGAACCGGGAACGGGTAGCCGGTAGCGGGGATGAAGAGTAGCCGTTATTCGAAGTGAGCAAACTCGTCAGTTCGCCAGAAGCCGTGCTCCGGGCTACCGGCTACCGGCTCCCTGTTGCCCGCTTCACTCGTAGCCGAAAGCTTTCAACGCAGTCTCGTCGTCCGACCAGCCTTCGCGCACGCGTACCCAGGTTTCCAGGAAGACTTTGCGGCCGAATAATCGCTCCATCTGCAGGCGCGACTTGCTGCCGATTTCCTTCAGCCGCGCACCGCCCTTGCCGATGACGATCGCTTTCTGGCTCTCGCGTTCCACCCAGATCACCGCGCCGATGCGCAGCATTTCGCCGTCTTCGGCAAAACGCTCGATTTCCACCGTCGTGGCATAGGGAAGCTCTGCGCCAAGCTGGCGCATCAGTTGTTCGCGCACCAGTTCGCCGGCCAGGAAACGTTCGCTGCGATCGGTGATCTCGTCTTCGCCGAACATCGGCGGCGCTTCCGGCAGCAGCGCCAGCAGATCCTTCACCAGCGTATCCAGGCCATTGCGCTTCAGCGCCGACACCAGATGCACGGCAGCGAAGTTACGGCCTTCGCCCACCTGCGCCAAGAATGGCAACAGTGCGGTCTTGTCCTTCATCCGATCGATCTTGTTGACCGCCAGCACCACCGGGATGCCGGCATCGCTCAGCACATTGAACGCGAGCGTATCCTCATCGTCCCAGCGACCTGCCTCGATCACCAGCAAGCCGGCATCCACGCCTTCCAATGCACCGCGCGCCGCACGGTTCATTACTCGGCTCATGGCCGAGGCGGAAAACTTGCCTTGTTGCTTGTGCAGGCCGGGCGTATCCACCAGCGCGATCTGGCCAGCTGGCGCTTTCTCGGTGGCGGCGAACGTGGCGATGCCCAACAGGCGATGACGCGTGGTCTGCGGGCGGCTGGACACGATGCTGACCTTGGCGCCGACCAGGGCGTTGGTCAACGTGGACTTGCCCACATTGGGACGGCCGATGACCGCGACGCTGCCGCTACGGTGTGGGGTGGATTCGCTCACTTGCTTTCACTCGCCTTCAGTACTTCCAGCTTTTCGATCAAAGCGGCGGCGGCGGCCTGTTCCGCGTTGCGCCGCGACGTGCCCTCGCCCTCCGCAACCAACGGTGGTTCCTGCGTGCAGCAGCGGACAAGGAACGATTTGGCGTGGTCGTCGCCCGATTCGCCTACCAGTTCATACAACGGCAACGGCTTTTGCCGGGCCTGCAGCCATTCCTGCAGACGTGTCTTGGCATCTTTTTCGGGTTTGCCGACCGGCAATGCCGCCAGTGCTTCTTCGAACCACGGCAACACGACCCGGCGGCAGCTTTCAAAACCCGCGTCCAAGTAGATAGCCGCCACGACTGCTTCCACCGCGTCGGCGAGGATGGAGTCCCGCCGATGGCCGCCGGATTTCATTTCTCCAGGGCCCATCGTCAGCCTGGCGCCCAGATCCAACTGGCGGGCGATGGTCGCCAATGACGCCTCTCGAACCAGCTCGGCGCGCGCGCGGGTCAATGCACCTTCGTCGGCCTTGGGCCAGCGCTGGAACAGCACTTCGGCGACCAGCAGGTTGACGATGCTGTCGCCCAAAAACTCCAGGCGCTCGTTGTGCGGAGCGCCTGCACTGCGGTGAGTCAGGGCCTGCGCAAGCAGACCCTGATCGGTGAAACCATGACCGATGCGATCAACCGACAAATCCCTAATCCACCGAACCCGAACGGACGAGATTCTCAGTGGTGTCGAACCTGCCCACCACGTCCAGGTTCCCGACCAACTCGCGGCGCACTTCATAGTTGACGCGCATTTTCCAGCCGCCATCGGTGCGTTCGAACTTGACGTTGGCCGGCTTCACGCTTTCGGAGTAGTTGATATACAAGCGGCGGAAAAACAGATCTTGGATCTTCGAAGGATCCATGTCGGCCACGCCCGGCTCGCCGGCCAGACCCTTCATCGCCGTCCTGACCGAATAGTACTCCTGGTACATCGGGAACAACTTCATGCCGATGAAAGCGGCAAAACCCACCACTGCCAACACCACCAGAAAGCCGATCAACGTAATGCCGCTTTGCTTGCGATTCATAGCCAATTCCCCTGTGACGTGCCCCGTGATCATTGAATACCGTTACCGATCCGCGACGGATCGAAACCATTCTTGCAGACCCAGCCTTCACAATTCAGCCAGATCAGGAAGGCCTTGCCCCGCAGGTTCTCTTCCGGAAGGAAATGGTATTCCCAGAAGCGGCCGTCCAGACTGTTATCACGATTGTCGCCCATCACAAAATAGTGACCTGGTGGCACCACCCAGTCGCCCTCGCCGCCACCGGGGGGCGGGCTCCCCAACCATTCGAGCACCGTATGGGTGCGGCCGGGCAGTTCTTCCCTAAGCAACGCGGAGCCGGTCATGTCGCTGCCGCGCCCCGCGCCGACGTAGTCGCCGACCTGCTCGTATTTCAACGGCTGGCCATTCAGGTAGACCATGTCGCCGTGGAAGCCCACCTTGTCGCCCGGCAGCCCGATCACCCGCTTGATCCAGTTGTTCTCCGGATCGTGCGGCGGCTTGAATACCACGACGTCACCGCGCGCGGGCTCGCCGATCGCGAGGAATTTCTGGTTGTTGATCGGCAGGCGCAGGCCGTAGGCAAACTTGTTGACCAGGATGAAATCGCCGATCAGCAGGTTCGGCATCATCGAACTGGAAGGAATCTTGTACGGCTCGGCAATGAAACTGCGCAGTATCAGCACTGCCGCGAGCACCGGGAAAAAAGCGCGCGAGTAATCGACCAGGACCGGCTCTTCGTCCAACAGATCACTGCGTGCGGCCCGGCGTTTGGCGAAGAACAACTTGTCCAACAGCCAAATGACGCCAGTCAGCAGGGTCAATACGACCAGGATTGTTTCGAACCAAACCATACGTTTTCCTACGAACGGGAATCGGGAATGGAGAATGGGGAATCGAAACGGCAGGAACCGAAGCCAAGCGAACTCGCTCTGCCTGTTCCCCGCTCCCTGTTCCCCGTTCCCAGCTTCACTTGTTGTCCATCTGCAGCACTGCCAGGAAGGCTTCCTGCGGAATCTCCACGCGGCCTACCTGCTTCATCCGCTTCTTGCCCTCTTTCTGTTTCTCGAGGAGCTTCTTCTTGCGGCTGATGTCGCCACCATAACATTTGGCCAGCACGTTCTTGCGCATGGCTTTGACGGTGCTGCGGGCGATGACCTGCGAGCCGACCGCGGCCTGGATGGCCACGTCGAACATCTGTCGCGGGATCAATTCGCGCATCTTCTCGCACAGGTCGCGGCCGCGGCGGTCGGCTTGGGCGCGGTGCACGATCAGCGATAGCGCGTCGACCTTGTCGCCATTGATCAAGGTGTCGACACGGACGAACGGGCCGGCCTGGAAGCGCAGGAAGTGATAATCCAGCGAAGCGTAGCCGCGGCTGACGGATTTGAGCTTGTCGAAGAAATCCAGCACCACTTCGGCCATCGGCAGCTCGTAGCTGATCTGCACCTGGCTGCCCAGATAATTGATGCCGATCTGGCTGCCGCGTTTTTCCTCGCACAAGGTGATCACGTTGCCCACGTAGTCCGGCGGCGTGAGGATGTTGGCGCGAATGATGGGCTCACGGATTTCGTCGATCAGATTGCTTTGCGGCAATTTGGCCGGGTTGTCCAGCGGCATGACAGTGCCATCGGTCTTGAGGACTTCATACACCACCGTTGGCGCGGTGGAGATCAGATTGAGGTCGTATTCGCGCTCCAGCCGCTCCTGCACGATTTCCATGTGCAGCATGCCGAGGAAGCCGCAACGGAAACCGAAGCCCATCGCTTCCGAGCTCTCCGGTTCGAAACGCAGGGCGGCGTCGTTAAGGCGCAGCTTCTCCAGCGCTTCGCGCAGGTCCGGATAGTCATCCGCGTCGACAGGGAACAACCCGGCGAACACGCGCGGCTGCATTTCCTGGAAGCCAGGCAGCGGCTTGGGCGCCGGATCGCCGGCCAGGGTCAAGGTGTCGCCGACCGGCGCGCCGTGCACGTCCTTGATGCTGGCGTTGATCCAACCCACCTCGCCCGCGCCCAGCTTTTTCAGCTCCTTGCGCTTGGGGGTGAACACGCCCACCTTGTCGACCTGATGGGTGCGGCCGGTGGACATCACCAGGATCTTGCTGCCGGGCCCGATTTCGCCTTGCATCACGCGCACCAGCGACACCACGCCCAGATAGTTGTCGAACCAGGAATCGATGATCAGTGCTTGCAACTTGTCGGTATCGCGCGGCACCGGCGGCGGAATGCGGTGGACGATGGCCTCCAGCACGTCCGGCACGTTGAGGCCGGTCTTGGCGCTGACTGCCACGGCGTCTTCGGCGTCGATGCCGATGACCGCCTCAATCTCGGCCTTGGCGCGTTCGATGTCGGCCGTGGGCAGGTCGATCTTGTTCAGCACCGGCACCACTTCCAGGCCCTGCTCGACCGCCGTGTAGCAGTTGGCCACCGATTGGGCTTCGACACCCTGGGCCGCGTCGACCACCAGTAGCGCGCCTTCGCATGCCGCCAGCGAGCGCGAGACTTCATAGCTGAAGTCCACATGGCCAGGGGTGTCGATGAAATTCAGCTGGTAGGTGTGGCCGTCTTTCGCCTTGTACGGCAGCGATACCGACTGGGCCTTGATGGTGATACCGCGCTCGCGCTCGATGGGATTGGAGTCGAGCACCTGCGCTTCCATCTCGCGGGCCTCAAGGCCGCCGCAAAGCTGGATGATGCGATCGGCCAAGGTGGACTTGCCGTGATCGACATGGGCGATGATGGAGAAATTGCGGATGAACCGCATGGAATCAGAGGACATGTGGGGCGGCGGCCACGGCCGTCGTCAGGAAAACACGGCATTATCGCACGGCGCGGGGTCTTCCTTGATGGTTCCGCCCAAAAACCAAGCGCCCCCTGCCGGTGGCAAGGGGCGTTGGTGGCGAGATCAAAGGCGGAACGGGCGGCCGGTCGGCGTTATTTCTGCCCACCGTCGACGACGATCGCACGGAAGCGCGTGCCTTCGCGACGATCGCGAACCAACAGCATCACCGTGTCGCCGGGCTTGAGCCCTGCCAGCTCGCGATTCAACGCGGTGGGGGTACCGACGGGGGTACGGCCGACTTGCAGCACCACGGTGCCGGGCTCCAGGCCGGCTTCGCGGGCTGCCGCGCTGTTCACGCGGGTGACCAGCACGCCCTCACCGGCCCTCAAGCCGAGCTGCTTGCGGGTGGCGGCATCCAGCTCTTGCCCCACGATGCCCAGCGGATTGGTGCCCGAGGGCGATGGCGCGGCGCCGGGGACCGGCGGCGTCGGCAAAGCCGCGGCCTGGTCTTCTTCCAGCTCCGTCAGCACCACGGTCACCTCGCGCGGCTTGCCCTCGCGGACGATCTTGACCTTTGCCTTGGAGCCCGGCACCAGGGAACCGACCAAGGGCGGCAGGTCGCTGGACTGATTGATTGGCGAACCGTTGAAGGCGGTAATCACATCACCCACTTCGATACCGGCCTTGGCGGCCGGACTGCCGTCCAGGATCTGCGTGATCAACGCACCGCGGGTATCGGGCAGGCCCAAGCCCTTGGCCTCGGCGCTGGCGATCGGCTGCACGATCACGCCCAGCTGGCCGCGACTGACCCGGCCGGTCTTCTTCAGCTGTTCCACCGCGCTCATCGCCAGATCGATCGGGATGGCGAAGCTGATGCCCATATAGCCGCCGGACACCGAGAATATCTGCGAATTGATGCCTACCACTTCGCCGCGGGTGTTGAGCAAGGGACCACCGGAGTTGCCCTGGTTGATCGCCACGTCGGTCTGGATGAAAGGAACATAGCGCTGTTCGGGCGAAGCACTGCGGCCGGTCGCACTGACGATACCTGCGGTGACCGAGTGGTCCAGGCCCAGCGGCGAACCGATCGCCACCACCCATTGGCCGGGTTTCAGCGAAGCCGAATTGCCCAGCCGCAGTACCGGCAGATCCTTCGCCTCGATCTTCAGCAGGGCGACGTCGTATTGCTGGTCGCTACCCACCACTTTGGCGGTGTATTCGCGACGATCAGACAGCTTGACCTTCACTTCGTCCGCACCGTCGATCACGTGGTGGTTGGTCAGCACGTAGCCATCGGCCGAGATCACGAAACCCGAACCCATCGAGACGCCACGCCGATCCGGACCAGGTCCAGGTCCGCGCGGAATCTGGAACCCGGGCGGCAACATGCGCCGGAAAATCTCCGGAATGGCTTCTTCTTCCATGTCCTGAGAAGCCACTTGGCGACGCCCCGCCACGGCTTCCACGTTCACCACACCCGGGCCGACTTGTTCCACCAGACCGGTGAAATCCGGCAATCCGGTGACCAATTGCGGCGCGCTGGATTGGGCGACGGCAGGTACGGCTGCCGGAGCAGCGCTGGCGGCGGTAGCGGCGGTTTCGTTCTGCTGTGCGCACGCCGCCAACGGCGTGGTCACCATCAGCAAAACCAATAGGGGGAAACGGGCACTGGAAATCATCGAAATGCGAACCTCGAAGACGTGATGTGAGAAATATGGATAGCGGCGGCCATGGGAGGGATGGCCGCCGCTATCCGCCGCAGGGCTGGATCAATCCTGCGGCGCGGGCTCCGGTGGGACCACCGGAGGAACGGCTGGCAGGCTCGGCTCAAACGGATAGAACGTCTGCTGAGCGGAATCGCTGGGCAGACCGACGGTGAGTCCGCCGGTAGCCGAGGGATACGGCTGCTGCAGCACTGCACGCGGCCACGGCCGCGCTTGCGGCGTGGAGATACTGGCGACAGGCTGGCTGGCAACGGGCGCCTTGGAGAACGGATTCAGTGGCGGCGCCAACGCCGGCGACGCCGCAATGATCGGCGCGCTGGAGGATGCGGCCGAAGCCACTGCGCGTTGAGGTTCGCGGCTGAGTTCCCGGCTTACACGGGCCGCATTGCGACCAGCCTGTTGGGTGCGGGTGGCACTGCGGCGAGCGGCACTGTCCTGCCGGCGTGGCACGCTGGCGACCGCCAATGCTCCGGTGGCGGCTGACGCCACGGCGTCGCCAGCCAAGCCGGAATCGGGATTGCGATTGGCGCCGGAACTGTCCGCAGCGACATTGCGGCTGGTATCCGCCGGCGTCTGCCCGGTGGGCGCCTGTGTCGCGATCGCCGGCGATCCGCTTTGAGTATTGTCCTGCGGGCCTTGCTGGCGAGCCATGAACAAAGCGACCAATGCCACCGAGGCCGCCAAGGCGCCACCGCCCCAGCGTGCCAGGGAACTGCGCGGACGACGCGAAGCCGCATCGCGATTGGCGGCAGGCTGCTGCGGTTCGGCGGCAATGGCCAGGGCGATGCGCTGAGCGAAACCGCTCGGGGCCGGTGCCTGTACCTGTCCACGCAAGATGTCGCTGCAGAGTTGCCAGCGCTCCCAGCAACCGTTCAATTCTTCATCGTGGCCCAAACGGCGCAGCAGGAAGCGCGCCTCGTCCAGCGACAACTCGCCATCCATCATCGCCGACAGCTGCAGGCGATAGTGGGTCTCGAACTTGTCGGGTTGGGAATTCGGGGAAGTGAGATCAGAACTGGCAGTCATTGGCGGGTACGCTCGCGGGTCGCACTGTCGGTATCAAGCAGGGGTCGCAATTCGGCATCGATGGCTTCGCGTGCACGGAAGATGCGCGAACGCACCGTGCCGATAGGGCAATCCATCTTTTGCGCGATCTCTTCATAGCTCATCCCGTCCACCTCGCGCAGGGTGATGGCGGCACGCAATTCCTCAGGCAATGCCTCCACCGCCTTCATTACCGTGCGCTCCAGTTCCTGGCGCATCAGTTCGCGTTCCGGCGTATCGGTATCGCGCAACCGGCTGCCTGAGTCGTATTGCTCGGCATCGGAGGCGTCGACGTCGTCGGTCGGCGGTCGGCGGTTGTTGGCAACGAGATGATTCTTGGCGGTATTCACTGCAATCCGATGTAGCCACGTATAGAACTGGGCGTCGCCGCGGAAATTGCCCAACGCGCGGTAAGCGCGCAGGAAAGTCTCCTGAGCTACGTCCTGGCACTCGCTCCAGTCGTGTATGTAACGCCCGATCAGCGCCACCACCCGATGCTGGTACTTGCGTACCAATAGATCGAATGCCGTGCTGTCGCCGCGCTGCACGCGCCTGACCAGTTCGAGGTCCAACTCCTGGGTTGAATCTGCATCGGCCATGCCGGGCCGCACTCCTGTCAGCTCGGCTATCAGCCGGGCACTGTGACCGCATAAGCGGAAAAAAGTTCAGCGGCAATCCGAAACCGCCGTGATATCAAGAATTTAACCCGCCAAACAGGAACATCGCCCCTGCCGCCGGTCATACCCTGTCAGGGATATGTGGATTTGACGTGGGTTAAACAACCTCGGGATGATAGCGGCCTTGTCCATACGTGAACGGATGGTGCCTACATGGCCGCAAACTTCGATGGGCTGCGATTCAGTCATTGGCAGACTGAGCTGCGCAGCGATGGCATCGTCATCCTGAGCTTCGATCGCCAGGGCGCGAGCGTCAACGCGTTCTCGCAAGATGTGCTGATCGAACTGGGCGATGTGATCGAGCGGCTGGCCATCGATCCGCCCAAGGGCGTGGTGATCTGCTCGGCCAAGTCCAGCGGCTTCATCGCCGGTGCGGACTTGAAGGAATTCCAGGAATTCGACCGCCGCGGCACCGTCAACGATGCGATACGGCGCGGCCAGACAGTGTTCCAGAAACTTTCCGAACTAACCTGCCCCACGGTCGCGGCCATCCATGGCTTCTGCATGGGCGGCGGTACCGAAATTTCCCTGGCTTGCCGCTATCGCGTGGCTTCCAGCGACCCGTCCACGCGCATCGGGTTGCCGGAAGTGAAGTTGGGTATCTTTCCGGGTTGGGGCGGCAGCGCACGCCTGCCGAAGCTGATAGGTGCACCGGCGGCGATGGATCTGATGCTGACAGGGCGAACGGTTTCCGCGTCCGCGGCCAAGGCGATGGGTTTGGTGGATAAGGTGGCCGAACCGGCCGTGCTGATCGACACCGCGGTGTCGCTGGCGCAATCCGGTACCACGCGCGCCTTCAACCAGCGCTTCCTGGGTTGGATCAGCAATACCTGGATCGCCCGCCAGATCCTGGCGCCGCAAATGACCAAGCAGGTCGCACGCAAAGCCCGCAAGGAACACTACCCCGCGCCTTACGCGCTGATCGGTACGTGGCAAAGGACCGGCGGCAAGAGCATCCAGGCGCGACTGGATGCCGAGCGCAAGGCCGTGGTCAAGCTGGCCGGCTCGCCCACCGCGCGCAACCTGATCCGTATTTTCTTCCTGACCGAGCGGTTGAAGGGCCTGGGCGGCAAGGAGCATGGCATCCAGCATGTGCATGTCGTGGGTGCAGGCGTGATGGGCGGGGATATCGCGGCGTGGTCCGCGTACAAAGGTTTCAACGTCACGTTGCAGGACCGCGAACAGCGCTTCATCGACGGCGCGATGTCGCGTGCCGGCGAGCTGTTCGCCAAGCGGGTGAAGGACGATGCCAAGCGGCCAGCCGTCGCCGCGCGACTGAAGAGCGACTTGAATGGCGAAGGCGTGCCGGATGCCGATCTGGTGATCGAAGCGATCATCGAGAATCCGGAAGCCAAGCGCGACCTCTACCAAACCGTCGAGCCACGCCTGAAAGCCGATGCGTTGCTGACCACCAACACGTCGTCGATCCCACTGACCGAGCTGCGCGAACACATCCAGCGCCCGGCACAATTCGCCGGCCTGCACTATTTCAATCCCGTGGCGTTGATGCCGCTGGTGGAAATCATTCGCCACGACGCAATGGCGCCGGAAACAGAAAAGCGCCTGGCCGCATTCTGCAAGGCCATCGACAAATTGCCGGTGCCGGTCGCCGGCACCCCCGGCTTCCTGGTCAATCGTGTGCTGTTCCCTTACATGCTGGAAGCGGCGACGGTGTATGCCGAAGGCGTGCCCGGCGCCGTCATCGACAAAACGGCGGTGAAGTTCGGCATGCCGATGGGACCGATCGAACTGATCGACACCGTGGGCTTGGATGTGGCCGCCGGCGTCGGCCGGGAACTGGCGCCGTTTCTCGGCCTCGCCGTGCCCGCCGCACTGGGCAACGTGGAGCCCGGCAAACGCGGCAAAAAAGACGGCCAGGGCTTGTACAAGTGGGACAACGGCAAACCGGTCAAACCCGAAGTGGCGAAGGATTACCAGGCACCCAGCGATCTGGAAGACCGCCTGATCCTGCCGATGCTCAACGAAGCTGTGGCCTGCCTGCATGACGGCGTGGTCAGCGACGCGGACCTGCTGGATGCCGGCGTCATCTTCGGCACCGGTTTCGCACCATTCCGTGGCGGCCCCATCGAATACATCAAGAGCACCGGGGCCGATGTGCTCGTGGATAAATTGAAGGCATTGCAAGCGCGCTACGGCGATCGCTTCGCGCCACGGCCGGGCTGGGATTCGGCTGCGCTGCGTTAGCCGGTAGTCGGTAGCGGTGAGCGAACGCTTGCCGCAGAGTGCTACTCGGATCGATGGTCCGTCGTCATCCCGGCTTGTCGCGGTCTAATGCTGGCCAAGCCGGGACCCTGCGACTCGCTAGTCAATCGCGGCGCTTGCGTGGTTTGTTGCGAGGGTGCTTGGTGCTCGGCGCGACTCGGGACGTGTCGGCTCCCAACACACCGTCGCCGTGCATCTGTTCCATCCATGACAAAGTGTCGACGTACGCCAGGAAGTGCTGGAGATATCCCGGCGACAACTCGCGCATCCGAGTGATTGCCTGATGCACCAGGACGCCGGAGTTGAGCGGGCCGGCGTCGGCGGGCGCACCCTCCAGCGACTGCCGCAGCTGCCCTTCGGTGCGGACCTTGGTCCATATCTTTCGGAACTCATCCAGTGCGGGCAATTCTTCAAGCGATGACGCCCGGGAAGCCGTGTCATCCGTGTCGGCGGCGGCCGCCGTCGCTCGGCCGCCGATGTATTCCAGTAGTCCACCGAGCGCACTGCGAGTCGGCTTCCCTGGTGATTCCGCGCTGTCGGCGATTGCCTCACCAGATTGGCTTCGCCGGAGATCCTCGGCATAAGTGGCGATCAGTGCGTCGAGCCTTTCGTCCAGGATGCGTCGCGTTTGGCCGTCGTGAGCGTCCGCACGCGATGCGAGCGTGTCGATGAAATGGAATCGTACCGGGTCCAGGTGATCGGCTTGTTGTTCGCGCCAGGCATCGAGTACCGCCCGGGCGCTTTTTTCGTCGCTGCGCATAAGGCGTTACGGCTGCTTCTGAGGCTTCGGAATCGGCGCGATTTCCACGCGCCGGTTCTTGGCCCGACCTTCATCATCGGTGTTGGAACTCACCGGTTGCTGCGAACCGAACGCCGCGGCGAACACCGAGGAAGCGGGAACGCCTTCCGCAATCAAGGTGCGCGTTACCGTCAATGCGCGCTCGGCAGACAATTCCCAGTTGTCGGCGAACTGGCGGTTGCCATCCAGGACCGGCCGGTCATCGGTAAAGCCGCTCACCATCAGGACTTCGTCGCGCGATTTCAGATAGTCGGAGAGCGGACCAGCCAGGCTCTTCAATAGATCCCGGCCCTCGGGCTGCAGCTGATCCGAATTCAATGCGAACAGCACGCTGCCACGAATACCGATGCGTCCATTGACCAGGGTTACCCGGCCTGCCGCCAGCGGCACCGCCAGCGCCTCCTCCAACGTCTTGCGGCGTTGCGCCTCGGCTTGCCGCTGCCGGACTTCTTCGTCCAACCTGTTCGACAGTTGCAGCTGGACACCGATGACGCCCACCAGGATCAGCACGAACACGCCCAACAACACCGACATCAGGTCGCCGAAAGCAGTCCAGACCGGTGTGGTGGATTCGCCTTCGAACTCGATTTCGTCGCTCATGTCGTTTCGATCTCGACAGAAGTCTGGCGGCCGGCGAGCTGATGCAGCTCCTCGATGATCTGTTTCTGCGACAGCATGCTCAGGTCGATGACTTCCCTCGCCTGTGCCACGTAGTAGGCCAGCTGTTCGTCGCTGCGTGCGAGCGATGCGTCCAGCGAGCTTGAGATGTGCTGCAAGCGTTCGGTCAGCGCATCGGTCGCCTTGCCGAACAGCTCAACCGACATTCCGAATGCCTCGCCCAGGCTCGCTACTTCGATGGCGCTGCCGTTGACCTGCGCGGCCACGGTTTCGAGCTTGCCGGTCTGGGCCTCGATATGATCCACGAACCGGCCACTCACCCGATCCAGCAGATCCGCCGACGTGGCGACTAGCGCGTCCACGGCTTCGCGCTGCTCGGAGGAAGCCTGGTTCACTGTGGTCAGGACGCTCTCCAGCGTTGCCAGCAGGCGGCCACGCTCCTCCAACATGGCGGTATCGCGCGCCATGCTGTCGGAGAGTTTCTGGCGTATCTCAGCCACGACTTCGGCAGCGGCCTTGGGCGCTTCGGAGGCGACTTGCGCAAGCCGGGAAATCTCCGCGATGGTGTCGCTGGCGTGCACCTGCGCCTGCGCCGAGATGTCGTTGGCAGTCCGTGCGAGCGTGTCGCAGATTTCCTGCTGCCGGCTGGCGACGAGTTCGCCAATGCGTTCCCAGTTGCTGTTTAGCGCCGTAGTCATCGAAGCGAAGGTTTCCGTCCACATCGCCAGGCGTTGCTGATCCCGCGATTCCAATTGGGCCTGCAAATCGGCGTGCGATTGCTGCATGACGCCTACCAGTGAGGTCGCATGCCCTTCGAAGGCCGCTGCGGCCGAGGTCAGCGCTTGCTGGTTGCGGCTCGCCAGATCCTCATTGACGGCTTGCTGCTGCGATAGCGCACCATCCCAAGCGTTCGCTGCGTTGCCGATCGTGGCATCCAGGCGCGTCGAAACGGCTTCCAACAATCCGGCCGAGCGTTGGTCGAAGGTCTCGGCGAACCGCTCCAGCGAGTGGTGCAACTCCTGCGTCAGCGTCTGGTTCGATCGCTGTTGCTCCGCCAATGCCGCGTTCCAGCTATCGCCGGCGCTGGTTGCTGCCTTCTCGAAACCGGCCGACAGTCCATCCAACTGCCGCTGCACGGCATTGGTGACGGTGTCGTGCAGCGAGACGGTCTGGCGCGCCAGGTTCTCCATCGTGGTTTCCATCACCGGCTGCAGCGCCGCACCGAAAGCCTGGGCATTCTCGACAACGCCGTCCTTCAGCGCCTGTTCCACCGAAGACGCCAAGCGCAGATAGACGGTTTCGGTCTTGGCATGGAAATCTTCGTGCCGGGCCAGCAAGCGCTCATTGGTGGCGGTGGATTGTTGCTCGATGGTGGCCATCATCGCTTGCAGCCGATCGATCAACGCGGGCATCAACTCCGCTTGCCGCTGTTGAAGCTTGAAGGCCTCGTCGCGCTGATAGGCGCGGGAATAGGTATGCAGCGTGGTCGCAATTTCCACGTCCAGCAGCTGCACCGCGTGCAGTCGCTCGCGCCGGCATAGCGCGGAGAGCAGCCCGAGCATCGCCGAGGTGGCGACGCCCGCGATCGAGGTGCCGAACGCAAACGCCAGCCCTTTCACCGGGGAGGCGAGTGACCCGCGAATGGCTTCCAAATCGGTCGCGCTCTCCAGCGCCAAGCCGGTGCCTCTGAGCGTTGCCATCATGCCCAACAGCGTGCCCAGCATGCCCAGCAATACCAGCAAGCCGACCAAGTACGGCGTCAACGTTGGGCCTGGCAACGCGACACGCTCGCCTTCGATGCGCAGGCGTACCGCATTGCGCAGGCTGGGATGCAGACGGCCGAGCCAGTCCTGAAGGTTGAGCGGCGCAGTAGTCGCTTCCGCAATTGTGCTCGTCAACGTGGACGTGGCCTGCCGATAGCGATGCAGTTCGAACGCACCCGTCAAATAGCAAGCACCGATCACCAAAGTGATGGTTGCCCCCAACGCATTGGAACCGACGTAGCCCACGCCGATCCAGCACACGACGACAAAGCCTACGAGGAGTACTGCGAAATTCAGAATATTCTTGAACATGACTTCCGGTTATCGGGTGCGAAGCGCTGCAAGCAGGCTTTCGATCGGTTGAAAACGAACATCCAGTTCGGCGAGCAATACCGCCTGCATATCCTTGCAAAACACACCCAGCCATTCGCCAGGCAGTGCCGTGGATGCGCCTTCCGGTAGCTGCGCGTCGGCCTGCGACATCTGCGCGGCCTGCTGCAGCCGTTGGAAGTGCTGTCCCAGCAGTCGTGGCACCGCGCTCAGCAGCGTCTGTTCGCGCGGACTCAGTGTCAGCTCCATGACCGCATCCACCTCCGCAAGCAGCGCCATGTCGGCCGACGCCTGGGCAAGCATGTCCCGCAAACGGCCTCGGAGCTTGCCGGTAGCCGCCTGCATCGCCCGCTGCTTGGTGAGGTAGCGCTGGTGGAAGAACGTGTAGTCCATTGCCTCGTCCGCTCGGCCTTCCTCGGCATGGCCAGGCTCGCCTCCGCGTCGCTTTGCCGATGGCACACCAAGATCGGCTGCAATGGCGGCCGCCAACGAGGCGCGCGCACGCGCGCATTCCTTCTCGATGGTGCCGTCGAAATGAGACACGTCGTTGGCCGCCACGGGCGCATTGCCAGCCAGTGCCCGGGACAGCGCCACGGCGCGAGTCCAATCGATCCATTGGCTCAATCGGTCCGACAGCGCCTGATTGGATTGAGGTATGTCAACGTCCGTGAGGCGAGCAAGCAGGCGAATGAACACCGGACTCGGGACGGGCGTCCGCTGAGGAGTTTTCGCCATTTCTTCTGGTTAAAACGCGTTATTTTACACGCGAATGGAGGCTAGAGACCGCTGACCTATACGAGGCCGGACTCGCTCCATGGCTCTTCTGGGATGTCAAGGGAAGAGTCGTCAGGTTGATGCTTCCGGGTGCGACTCTCGGGCATCGGGTTGCCGACGCCACTCCTACAACGGTGACCGGAACGAATGACGAACGAAATACCGAATACGGGAACTACCGGCAACTACATGGTATGCGTGGGCTTATCCGCGTTCAGCGTGCCGGCCAGCAGCGTTTCGATCTTGTTCTTCACCGCTTCGCCTTCGCTGGTGTCGGCGAACTGCACGCCGATTCCGGCGACGCGGTTGCCTTGCGCGCCCACAGGCGTCACCCACACCACTTTGCCGGCAACGGGCAGGCGCTCGCTGGAATCGGGCAGCGTCAACAACAGGAAGACCTCATCGCCCAGGAAATAGCGCTTGGGCGTCGGCACGAAGATGCCGCCGTTCTTCATGTACGGCATATAGGCGTTGTAGAGCGCCGTCTTGTCTTTGACCGCCAGCGACAAGATGCCCTGACGGCCGGTTGCTCCGGCTGATGCATTCATTGCCCCATTCTCCTAATCAGTTGCGCTGCAGTCAGTTGCGTGCCGTGTTGGCGGCGCGTGCACGGTCCCCACCGGTCCACGCCAACAATAGATCCACCATGGCCAGATCGCCACGCACCGTGGTCCGCAGCAGATCGCGGGTGCGGTTGGCGGCGTCGAACCATGAAGCCAGCTTGTTCAATCGCGCGGCGTCGGTCAAGCCGGCCGTGCCGGCTTGCGCCAGCATGAGATCGGCGGCATGGCGAAGACGCGCGTCGGCGAACTCATCGTTGGCCCACCGCTGCGCGGTCTCCACGACACCGATCTGGCCCTTTTCCAACTTGGCCAGGTCGTCGGCCACCGCCTTGCGCAAGGCCAGCCCGTCTTCGCGCAGCCATTCGTCGGCCAGTCCGGGGTGTCCGCGCGCCGCATCCAGGGCCTCGATCACGGATTTTTCCGGATAGCCCTGCCCTTGCAGCCACGTCAACGATTCTTCACGCGGCGGCAAACGGAATTCCAGCCGTTGGCAACGGCTGCGGATGGTAGCCGGCAAGCGCGCCGGTTGCGCGCTGATCAGCCACAGATATCGGCCTGGAGCGGGCTCTTCCAGGGTCTTCAGCAGGGCGTTGCAGGCAGAACGGTTGATGGCGTCGGCCGGATCGATGATGGCGACCTGCGCCGAGCCGTATTGCGGCGTCAGCGATAGTTTCTGCGACAAATCGCGGATCTGGTCGATGACGATCTCGGTACGCAGCTTGCTGCCGTCCTTGGTGGGACCGAACGACACCACGTGCAGATCGGGATGGGTACCGGCATCGATCAGCTGACCGCTGCGATCGTTAGGCAGGGGTTCGCCATCGTCACCGCGATGCTGACTGAGAATGCGCCGCGCCAATCGCTCCGCCACAGCCCGCTTGCCCAGGCCAGCGGGCCCGCAGATCAGCAGACCATGTCCCATCCGGCCGCTGTCCAGCGAAGCGGCGGCATGCGCGTAGAGCCGCTGCTGCCAGGGCGCGAGCGGTCCGCTCATGGGTTGTCCTCCAACCAATCCGCCAATGCCTTGGTGACCGATGCGGCGACGTCTTGCGGCGATTGGCTGGCGTCGATGATCCGAAAGCGCTGCGGTTCGGCAGCGGCACGCTTGCGGAAACCGGCCCGCACGCGCTCGAAGAAATCGTCCTGTTCGCTTTCGATCCGGTCTGGCCACAGATCGCGGCCGGCGGTACGCGCGCGGCCTTCGCGCACATCCAGGTCCAGCAGCAGGGTCAATCCGGGTTTCAGGCCGACTGCGCGCCGTTCCAGCGCGGCAATCCATTCGGCATCCAAGCCGCGTCCTTCGCCCTGGTAGGCATAGCTGGAATCGGTGAAGCGATCGCTGACCACGAAGGCACCGCGCTGCAATGCAGGACGCACCACCTGGCGCACGTGCTGGGCACGGGCCGCGAACACCAGCAGCAGTTCCGCTTCCGGCACCAGCGTCTCGTCCTGCGGGCTCAGCAGCAATTCGCGGATGCGTTCGGCCAACGGCGTGCCACCGGGTTCGCGCGTCAGCACGACTTCCTGTGCGCGCGCGGACAGCAACTCGCGGATCGCGGTGATCGCACTGGTCTTGCCGGCGCCCTCGCCGCCTTCCAGCGAGATGAAGCGAGGATGGCTCAACAATGCTTCGGTCATTGCGAAGCCGCCTTTTCCAGTGTCTGCCGGCGCGTCACCAAGTACCGCGCGACGGCCGCGTTGTGCTCGGACAAAGTTGCCGAAAAGATGTGCCGCCCGCTGCCGTCGCCCACGGCCACGAAGTACAGCGCATCGCCATCTTTCGGTTTCACCGCTGCGTTCAATGCATCCACGCCGGGCATTGCGATGGGCGTGGGCGGCAAGCCCTTGCGGGTGTAGGTGTTGTACGGCGTGTCCGTGGTCAGATGATGCCGGCGGATATTGCCGTCGTAGCTGCTGCCGATGCCGTAGATCACTGTGGGATCGGTCTGCAGCGGCATGCCGAGCTTCAAGCGGCGCGCGAACACGCCGGCGATCTGGGGGCGCTCGGAAGCGATCCCGGTTTCTTTTTCGATCACCGACGCCAGCACCAGAGCTTCTTCCGGCGAAGCGAGCGGCACGTCGGTATCGCGCGCGGCCCAGGCTGATGCCAGTGCTTTCTCCATCGCGGCATATGCGCGCTTGAGCAGGTCCAGGTCACTGTCGCGGCGCGAATACACATAGGTTTCCGGCAGGAAGCGGCCTTCCGGGTGCTGCCCTTCATGGCCCAGCGCTTTCATCAGCGCCGCGTCGTCCAGATCGGTGGCCTTGTGCTGTAACGGAGTCGCCGCCCTGAGAGCGGCGCGCAGCTGGCGAATGTTCCAGCCCTCCACAATGGTGAAGCGGTACTGGATGATCCGGCCGTCGCGCATGCGGATCAGCAGGTCGCGCGCGGTGGTGCCCGGTTCCAGTGCGTACTCGCCTACCTTCAGCTTGCCGGCAGCGTCCAGCTCACGCGCGAGCATCTGCCATTGCAGGTTCCGACCCTGGGTAACGCCTTTTTCGCGCAGCTTGCGCAGTACCGCCGGAAACGAATCGCCGCTGACGATCTCGACCGATTCGCCGCTTTGCAGGCCTTCCAGCGGCCGATCGGCAAAGCCGTGGTAATCGCGCCACAGCCACACGCCGGCGCCGATGGCGACAGCCAGAAGCATTACGAAGGTGATCACGATGATGCGGCAACCGCTTTTGCGACCTGAAGCCACGATTCCCTCGGCAAGACGGTATTGGCCGTGCAGGATACCCGCTCGCTGTCTCACGCTGTAGGCGCTACGGCCCGAGCGCCCGCAGCAGGCCGCGCGCCTTGGCACGGGTTTCGTCGAGTTCTTTCTCGGGGACGGAATCGGCCACGATACCGGCACCGGTACGGAACACCACCTGGCTACCCTGTCCGCTTGGGCTGGCGGCCACTTCGGCGCTGCGGATCAGGATGTTCAAGTCCAGGTCGCCGTCGCGGTTGAGCCAGCCGAAGGCGCCGGTGTAGGCGCCACGCGGTTCCTTCTCCAGCTCTGCGATGATCTGCATGCAGCGCACCTTGGGGCAGCCGGTGATGGTGCCGCCCGGGAAGGTCGCGCGGATCACCTCGCCCGGCGTTGCCTCCGGCCGCAGGCGCCCGCGCACATTGCTGACGATGTGGTGGACGTGGGCGTAGCTTTCCACCGTCATAAGCTCGTCCACTTCAACGCTGCCGGGCACGCAGACACGGCCCAGGTCGTTGCGTTCCAGATCGATCAGCATCACGTGTTCGGCGCGCTCCTTGGGATGGCCGACCAGTTCGCGGATGCGCGCGGCATCGTCGTCGCCCGGAAAGCGCGGACGCGTGCCGGCGATAGGGCGGGTTTCGACCACATCGCCGCGGATGGAAACCAGTCGTTCCGGCGACGAACTGACCACGGCCCAGCCGGACCCGGCGAACAGACCGGCGAACGGCGCCGGATTGGCGGTCCGTAATCGCGCGTACAGCGCCGCAGGATCGAGCATGCCGCCATCTAGCCCGCCGCCATCAAACGTGCAGTCGAACTGCGCGCGCCAGGCTCGCGAAAGATTGACTTGGAAGATATCGCCGGCCGCCAGGTATTCGAGGATCCGCGTGACGCCCTGGGTGAACCGCTGTGGATCGTCTTCTTCCACCGATGTGGGTGTGCGCCACTGGGGCAGTGCAGGCAGCTGCGCGGCGGTGGTCGCATCCGCTGCGATACGTTCGAGCATTTGGCCATGACCGGTTTCGGCAATCGCCACGCAGTCGCCGGTGCTGCGGTCGCGCAGGATCGCCGCGGGGCAGCGCAGCGCCAACGCGACGGGTTGCGGACGGTCGGCCAGCGGCAGCTTCAACACCGGTTCGACCTGTTGCGCCAACTCGTAGTCCAGCAGCAACGCCCAGCCGCCACGGAATGGCCAACGCGGCTCTTCGCGCGGGGTGCGCTGCGCCTGCCAATGGCGATCCAATACGGTCAGGAAATCGCCGTCTTGCGCCTGGCCACGCAGATCGCGGGTAACCCCATCGGCATGCAGGCGCAGTCCCTCGCCATCGGCAGCCAGCAGCAGATCCCAACGTCCCTGCGCCGTGCCGGACGCCACCGACTCCAGCAACACCGGGTAGCGCTGTGGCGCCAGCCGATGCAAGGCCAGAAGATCGATGTCGGATGAAAGGGCGCGGGTTTGGATCATGAGGTCTAAGCCCCTCTCCTCTCGGGAGCGGGGTTGGGGTGAGGGGCGGCGGAATCAGGATGATGGAAGCATCATGACGCCTTCACCCCAACTGCCCTTCGGGCACCCCGCATCGAGTACGGGGCAGGCCCTTCCCTCGCAAGCGAGGGAGGGGAGAAAACATCAAATCCGCTTGAACACCAAGGTGCCGTTGGTGCCGCCGAAGCCGAAGCCGTTCGAGACGGCCACGTCGATCTTCTTTTCACGCGCCACATTCGGCACGTAGTCCAGATCGCAACCTTCCCCGGGTTCGTCCAGGTTGATGGTCGGCGGGATGATGCCGTGATGGATCGCAAGCACGGAGAAGATCGCTTCCGCACCACCTGCGGCTCCCAGCAGGTGCCCGGTCATCGACTTGGTGGAACTGACCATGATCTTGTACGCGTGGTCGCCCAACGCACGCTTCATCGCCAGGGTTTCGGCCAGGTCGCCCAGCGGCGTGGAGGTGCCGTGCGCATTGAGGTACTCGACTTGTTCGGCGTTCAAGCCCGCATCCTTCAGCGCGGAGGTCAGGCAGCGCGCGGGGCCTTCGCCATTCTCGCTGGGCGCGGTCATGTGGTGCGCGTCGGAACTGGAACCGAAGCCGGCAAGTTCCGCATAGATGCGGGCGCCGCGGGCTTTGGCATGTTCGTATTCTTCCAGCACCAGAATGCCGGCGCCGTCGCCCAACACGAAACCGTCGCGGTCCTTGTCCCACGGACGCGAGGCCTTGGTCGGCGCGTCGTTGCGGGTGGACATGGCCTTCATCGAGCAGAAACCCGCCATCGAGGTCGGCGAAGAACCCAGCTCGGCGCCGCCGGCGACCATCACGTCGGCATCGCCGTACTGGATGGCGCGCATCGCCACGCCGATGGAGTGGTTGGAGGTTGCGCAAGCCGAGACCACCGAGAAGCTGGGGCCCTTGATGCCTTTCAGAATGGACAGTTGGCCCGGCAGCATGTTGATGATGGTGCTGGGCACATAGAACGGCGACACCTTGCGTGGGCCGCCCTCATGCAATTTGATGGTTTGTTCTTCGATGCCGTGGATGCCGCCGATGCCCGAACCGATGATGGCGCCGATGCGCTCGGCATTGGCTTCGGTGATCTCCAATCCGGAATCGTCCAGCGCCATGAACGAGGCGGCGATACCGTAATGGATGAACGGGTCCATCTTCTTGGCGTCCTTGGCGGACACGAAGGTGGCAGGATCGAAATTGCGGATCTCGCCGGCGATCTGCGTGGTAAAGGCAGAAGCATCGAAAGAGGTGACCGGACCGATGCCCGACCGTCCATTGACGATGCCGTCCCAACTGGTGGCCAGATCGTTGCCCAGGGGCGACACCAAACCCATGCCGGTAACGACGACGCGACGCTGGTTCATAGCAAACTCCTCAAGACTCTCGTGCGCCCTACGGGGCGGATGTGCGCCGGATACGCGCGGGGCCGCATACGCGGCCCCGACACGGTTTCTTCAGGACTACGGGCTTACGACTTGACGTGAGCCTTGACGTAGTCGATGGCCTGCTGCACCGAAGTGATCTTTTCGGCTTCTTCGTCCGGAATTTCGCATTCGAATTCTTCTTCCAGCGCCATCACCAGTTCCACGGTGTCCAGCGAATCGGCACCGAGATCATCGACGAACGATGCGTTGTTGGTGACTTCTTCTTCTTTGACGCCAAGTTGTTCGACGACGATTTTCTTGACGCGTTCTTCGATGCTGCTCATTAGTTATCGCTCCAGACGGAGATTGGGTAAACGGGGAATAGTTTAGTGGAAAGATGGGGCCACGGGCAGGTGCCCGCAACCGCCGATGAATCAATTACTTACACCAACATTCGTGATTACGGCATGTACATGCCGCCGTTCACGTGCAGGGTTTCGCCGGTGATGTAGCCGGCCGCGGGGCCGGCAAGAAACGCCACCGCGTGCGCAATATCGGCCGGCTCGCCGAGGCGCCCCAACGCGATTTGTTCGACCAGTGCCTTCTTCGAATCTTCCGGCAGGTCCTTGGTCATGTCGGTGGCGATGAAGCCCGGCGCCACCACATTGACCGTCACGCCACGGCTGCCGATCTCCTTGGCCAGCGATTTGGAAAACGCGATGATGCCGGCCTTGGCCGCCGCATAGTTGGCCTGCCCGGCGTTGCCGGTAACGCCGACGACCGAAGCGATGTTGATGATGCGCCCCTTGCGCGCCTTCATCATGCCGCGCATAACCGCCTTGGACGTGCGATAGACGCTGGTCAGGTTGGTATCCAGAATCGCCTGCCAGTCTTCGTCCTTCATCCGCATCAACAAATTGTCGCGCGTGATGCCGGCGTTGTTGACCAGGATGGAGATCGGACCGAACTCCTTGCCGATGGAATCGATCAACGCTTCCACCGCCGCGGCATCGGTGACGTTCAACAGGCGGCCATGGCCGCCGGCAGCCGACATTCTTTCGCCGATCGCTTGTGCACCGTTTTCGCTCGTCGCGGTACCGATGACAGTGGCGCCCTGGGCGGCAAGCTGATCGGCGATGGCGGCGCCGATGCCGCGGCTGGCGCCGGTGACGAGCGCAACTTCGCCTTTTAATGGCTGGGTCATTCGGGTTCCTTTATTCGCAGTCGCAATCGTTCGCGGTCACAATCGGACGTCAGTGTATCCAATCGGCCAGGGCGGTCTCGTAGTCGCTTGGCGTGGCCAGCGAGCGCGCATCCAGGGATTTGTCGATACGCTTGACCAGGCCGGTCAGCACTTTGCCAGGACCGCATTCGGCCACACGGGTCGCCCCATTCGCCACCAGCGCTTGTACGCATTCGGTCCAGCGTACCGGGAGATACAGCTGACGCACCAGCGCATCGCGAATGGCGTCCACGCCTTCATGCACCTGCGCATCGACGTTCTGCACCACTGGCAGTGCCGGCGCTTGCCAATGCAGGCCGGCCATGACTTCGGTAAGACGATTGGCGGCTTCGCGCATCAGCGGCGTGTGCGATGGCACGCTGACCGCCAGCTTCACCACTTTGCGTACCCCGCGCGCATTCAACAATGTGATCGCGCGGTCCACCGCTTCGGCATCGCCGCCGATGACGATTTGTCCCGGCGAGTTGTAGTTCGCAGGTACCACGACGTGGCTGCCGGATGCTTCCACGCAGACTTCCGCCACCAGCGCATCTTCCGCGCCCAGCACGGCGGCCATCGCACCAACGCCTTCCGGTGCGGCCTCCTGCATCAGCTGGCCACGCAGGCGCACCAGATGCGCGCCTTCGCGCAGCGACAGTGCACCGGCCGCGACCAATGCGGTGTATTCGCCCAGGCTATGTCCCGCCAGCATCGCCGGCTTGGGACCCTGTTGCGATGTCCACAAACGCCATACCGCGATACCCGCCGCCAACAAGGCGGGCTGCGTATATTCGGTGCGGTTGAGCATCGCTTCCGGACCACCTTGCGACAGCGCCCACAAGTCGGCACCGGCGCCGTCGGAAGCTTCGGCGAACGTATCGCGGATGCCGGAATGCAGCTCGGCCAACTCAGCCAGCATTCCCAGCGACTGGGAACCTTGCCCCGGGAAAACGAAAGCCAGTTGCGGCGAAATGGAAGACGGTTCGGCCACTCGGTTGTCCGGCAAAAAAAACGAGCGTGGATGATACGGGCGAAACAGCGGGATTGTCTGTACTGCGGCGTATGCAGATCGGATGTGGAGAGCGCGTGAGGGTGGCCGCGAACCGCACCAGACGCGGCTGGTTCAACATCCTGTCCGTTTATTTCACCATCGAGTCGCCAGCGAATATCGCACGCGATTGAATGCAGAGCGGCGGCTTTTAACAGCCGAACGGCTGGTCAAGTCGCGATCACGATCGGATGAGCGATGAAGCCAACCTTTTCGCCATCCGGACGCGCTGCGGCGCGTTCTTCATCATGCATCTTGAATGGCTTGAATGGCTATCCAGGCGCCATCGCGACTGACGTCGCTCCTACAAGAGGAAACAAGCAACCTTGGGCCTATCAGTAACGCAGCAGCGCGGAGCCCCAGGTGAAGCCGCCGCCGAAGGCTTCCAGCAGCAGCAACTGGCCACGTTGCACGCGACCGGAACGAATGGCTTCGTCCAATGCCAGCGGTACCGAACCGGATGACGTATTGCCGTGGCGATCCACCGTAACGATGACGTTGTCCATCGACATGTCCAGCCGCTTGGCGGTGGCTTCGATGATGCGCAGGTTGGCCTGGTGCGGAATCAGCCAATCCAGGTCGTGCTTGTCCAGACCGTTGGCTTCGAGGGTTTCGTCGACGACCGAGTCCAACGCCTTGACGGCGTACTTGAACACGTCGTTGCCCTTCATGTTGATGCGCGCACCGCCGTTGGGTTCTTCCGGCTTGAACCCGGCCGACACGCCAACAGGGTTCCACAGCAGTTCTTTCTTGCTGCCGTCGGCATGCAGATGCGTGCTGAGGATGCCGGTGTCGGTATCCGCTTTCAGTACGACCGCGCCGGCACCATCGCCGAACAACACGCACGTGGTGCGCTCGGTCCAGTCGACGATACGGCTAAGGGTCTCGGTGCCGATCACCAGTGCCGTCTTGACGTCGCCGCAGCGGATGAACTTGTCCGCCACGCTGAGCGCGTAGAGGAAGCCGGAACACGCCGCATTGACATCCATCGCGGCGCAGCCGTTCGCGCCCAGCCGCGCCTGGATCAGGCAGGCGGTGGACGGGAAGATCAGGTCGGGCGTTGTGGTGCCGACCACGATCATGTCGATTTCGGAGACATCCACGCCGGCGGCTTCCAACGCGCGCACGGCGGCGTTGTAGCCCAAATCGCCTGCGGTCTCGCCGGCGGCGGCGATATGACGCTCACGGATGCCGGTGCGGGTCTGGATCCACTCGTCGCTGGTGTCGACCAGCTTGGCGAGATCCTCATTGGTCAGCACTTTTTCCGGCAGATAACTGCCAGTGCCAGCGATACGCGCAAAAATGCGCCCCTTGGAACCCGGCTCGCTCATGCACGCCCCCGTTGTGGGCCCGTTACCGGGCCCTGAACATCATGGTTGATCGTTGCTGGCACGCTCAACGGCGTACCGCCCGAATCAATCTTCTTCAACCGCCGAGGTCTTGGTGGCGATCACCTTCTTGCCACGGTAGTAACCGTCGGCAGTGACGTGGTGACGCAGATGGATCTCACCGCTGGTGGGATCGGTGGACAGCTGCTTGGCGGTCAGGGCGTCGTGCGAACGACGCTGACCACGGCGGGACGGGGTGACGCGGGATTTCTGGACAGCCATGGGATTGCTCCAACTCTAAACTTGTAATGAATCTGCGATTCGTCTTGCCAGACCGCCGGAGCGGCTAGTTCTTCTTCAGCGAGGACAGCGCCGCGAACGGACTGGCCTTGGCCGATTCTTCTTCCGACGCCGGCCATTCGCGTTCCACCGCTTCAGAGCCTGGCGACATTGGTACTACGGGAATGGAAAGGACCAATTCGTCCTCCACCAAATCCGTGAGGCGCAGCATGCCGTCTTCCGGCACCAGCAACGCCTCGTATTCAGGCGGCAACGCCGCCTCGTCGGCTTCGTCACGCACCAGCCCCAGCCGTTGAACGACACTGACGGGAAGCAGGAAACGCTGCAGGCTGCGCTGACAGGTCAGCGGCAACTCGGCATCGATCCGCAGCTCCACGTAAGGCACCTTCAGCAGCGGGTCCTGATCGAATTCGACCTGGAAACGCGCTTCGCCCTCGGTATCGACCAGAAGGTCTCGCAGGCGCGTCATGGAAGACAACGGCAGGCGACCTTCAAAACTGCGCCGTGCCGCGACCATGCGCCAAGCATCCAACATCTCGGGCGTATTCGCGGACATAAGCCGCTGAATGTTAAGGACTGCCGGGCGTGCTGTCAAACCCGGGAGCGCCCGGGAAAATGGGGGATTGCCTGTCCAACCCTGCTCCCGGCAGACTTCCCCGCCCTGCCAGGTGCATTCCATGCCGCTACTGCTCGCTTCCACGTCCCGTTATCGCCGCGAACTGCTGGAACGCCTGCGACTTCCGTTCCATATCGCGCGCCCGGATGTGGATGAGGCCGCGCTGGCGGACGAACCGACCGACCTTCTGGCGCAACGGCTGGCGCGCGCCAAGGCCCAGGCGATCTCCGCGCAGCAACCGGGAACCTGGGTCATCGGCGCGGATCAGGTCGCTGAACTCGAGGGCCAGCCGCTGGGCAAACCCGGCCACCGCACCGGCGCCATCGCCCAACTGACCGCCATGTCCGGCCGGCAGGTGCGGTTCCGTACCGCCGTCTGCCTGCTCCGCGACGACCAGGCTTTCGAGGCGCTGGACACCACCACCGTGCAGTTTCGGACGTTGGCGCCGGCCGAAATCGAACGCTACGTGGATGCTGAACAGCCGTTCGACTGCGCGGGCAGCTTCAAGGCGGAAGGATTGGGCATCACCCTGTTCGAATCCATCGAATCGCGCGACCCCACCGCACTGGTGGGCCTGCCGTTGATAGCACTCGCCGGCATGCTGCGCGAGGCGGGATTCGAGTTGCCGTAAGTCAGGCCCGCCCAGGCCCGGCCTTCAGTCCGCGCCTATCTCGACAGGCTGTTCTTCCCACTCCTCCACGCTGCCATCGCGACCATGCAGGCGCAGGCCCAACCAGTGGCGGCCTGGCGCCACGCCGGTGGCATCGATCTGCGCGGCGAACCCGACGTTGGGATGGCTGGGATCGGTAGAGATACGCCAAAAGCTAGCCGTCCCCGGGCTGGGTAGCGCGTAGGTGGCTTCGGCGACAGTTTTGCCGTCCAGCAATACCTCCACGCGCTTCAGGCCGACTCCGTCCTTGAAGGCCCAACCGGACGCCGCGAATTTTTTCCCGACACCCGTCCCGCTGGCGGGCGTGTCGAACCATGCCATCGCTGGCGTAGTGCACGGGCCTTTCTGCTTTTCCTTCCCCAACGCGAACAACAGGAAACGCTGACGACCGTGGTCGACACTGACCACACGAGGCGCAGGCAACGGGCCGACCCGCTCGCACAACGAGTGATAGTGCTTCAGCAAGTTTTTATACGGAACCTCGCTGGCCGCCACCACGAACAACACCGGCCCACTGCGGCTGCCATCGCTTTCCAGCTCCCAGAGGCGCAGCTGCGGCGCGCGCCCGTGTTTGCGGTTGAGGGGATGGTCCAGTACCGGAACGTTGGGATCGTCCAATGCGAAACCCAGTTCCGCGCCGACTTTGAAGTTGTCCGCCAGCAGCCCTGTTCCCGGCGGAAGCTTGGCGCGCTCTTCGCGAACCGCCTGCGCCAACGCATCCCAGCCGGCGAAGTTGGCCGGATAGAACTTTTCGGCGGCGAACTTCTCTCGCCACGCCGGTTCCGACACCACCAGGTAGTAGCCCAGCATCAACGTCGTGCCGATCGCCGCCAATGCCCAGGCCAGCCAACGCAGCCAGCGCGGCCATTCGCCCAGTACCGTGGGCACCGCCACTATCAGAGCCAAATAGCCAGGCAACGTCCAATGGAAGCTCACACGCTCGACGTCGGCAAAGAAGCCCAGCAGAAAGAAACCCAATGTGGATACGCCGCCCAGCATGCCGAAGTAACGCCATTGCGCCGGCATACCCATATTTTTCCGGAACGTGCGCACGCTCAATTGCAACAGGGCGAAGAACAACAGCGGCGTCACCATCGCTGCCTGGATCAGCACGAACCAACCGCCGACGGCTTGGAACGACCAGGGATGGCGATCCAGCAGCTGGAATCTCAAGCCCGCATCGGCGTATTCCAGATTCCACGCGATCAGCGGCACCCATGCCGCTATTCCCACCGCCAGCGCGACCCATACGCGCGCATCGCGCAGCAGGCGCCGCCCCTCGGGCAGCATCAATAGCGCGATGAAACCCACGCCGATCACACCGAGAAAGCGGTAATGGCTCAGCGCACCCAGCGCCAAGCCCAGCGCCAGTTCGGCGGCGGAAGCGGCATCCACTTCGCGCAGCAGCCGAGCGCCGGCGTCCAGGCATAGCACCGTAGCGAAGGCCATCGGCACATCCGGCAGCGCCAACAGGCCCAGCGTGCCCGACAACGGCATCAACACCAGAATGGTGCCGGCCCGCCAACCGGCGGCCGCACCGAACCAGCGTGTACCGATGTGCACGACCAGCCAAGGCATCAATGCCGCCAGCAGCAGGAAGGGGGCTCGCAAGGCCAGCACGTGCTGGCCGCCGATCTCGGTCCCCAGGCGGGTCATCCACGCCGTCAGTCCGGGCAGGTCGGAATAGGCCGCGGCCAGGTGCCGCCCCTCCTGCCAGTAGAACGCCTCATCGACGAACAACGGCAGGCGCGCGGCAATCACGACCTTGATCACAGTCGCCACCGCCCACAGCGCCAGGAAAACTTGTTTTGCGCGTCGTTCGTCCTGCATGCCGCTACACTTCCCTAGAAAATCACACTAAAGGACCGAACGCGCGATGTCCGCTATTCCAAGCCCTCGCCCTATGCTATCCGATGCCTTGGCGGACGCACTGAAACGCGCGCAACAACAGGTCAATTCATTGGTGCTGGGCAAAGCGCACGAAGTCAGGCTGGCTTTCGTTGCGCTGCTGTCGGACGGGCATTTGCTGATCGAAGATTTGCCGGGCCTGGGCAAGACCACCCTCGCCCACGCGATGGCGGCCACACTGGGACTGGGATTCCAGCGCGTGCAGTTCACCTCCGATCTGCTGCCCGCCGACGTGCTTGGCGTTTCGGTATACGACACGCAATCGCGCGAGTTCCAATTCCATCCCGGCCCGGTATTCACCAACGTCCTGCTGGCCGACGAAATCAATCGCGCGCCGCCGCGTACGCAAAGCGCGTTGCTGGAAGCGATGGCCGAACACCAGGTCACGCTGGACGGCACGACTCATGCGCTGCCGGATCCTTTCTTCGTAATCGCCACGCAGAATCCGGTCGATCTCTCCGGCACCTATCCACTGCCGGATTCGCAATTGGATCGCTTTTTGTTGAGGTTGGCGTTGGGGTACCCCAACGCCGAATCCGAACGCGCCCTGCTAGCCGGCAGCGATCGCCGCACACTGATCGCGCAGACCATGCCGATACTTTCCTCCGAAGACGTCCTGGCCTTGCGGCAGGCCGTCAACGAGGTGCATGCAAGTGATGCACTGATCGGCTACGTGCAGGCCTTGTTGGTGCGCAGTCGCCAGCATCCGGGCACCCGCGTTGGCTTGTCGCCACGCGCCGGCATCGCGCTGCTGCGCGCGGCGCGTGCTTATGCGCTGCTACTGGGTCGGCAGCATGTGTTGCCGGAAGATGTACAGGCGTTGTTCGCCGCCGTCGCCGCGCACCGGCTGGTGGCCGAAGCAGAGGCCTCGTCCGCGCCGGCATTGGCCAAAGCGATCCTGCATGCGGTGCCGGTCGATTGATGTCGGCACGATCCATTCGGCATAGGCGCCATTCGGAATAGCCTCGACAATGCTTGCCAGCTTGCGTGAACGATTGGCCAGTCACTTCGTGCTGTTGGCGCGTCCGCGCCACGCCGAAGCCCTGCCCGTGCAATTGGAACGGCGGAGGGTCTATGTGTTGCCGACGAAGTTCGGCCTGTTCTTTGCCGCGCTGCTGTTCACCATGGCGCTGGGTGCGCTGAACTACAACAACAATCCCGCGCTATTGCTGGCACTACTGCTCGGGGCCTCCGGTATGGCCAGCCTTATCGCCGCACATCTGCAGTTGTCGGGACTGCGGATCGACGCGATATCGGCCGAACCCGTCGCCGCCGGCGCACCGCTATCGCTGCATATCGCCCTTTCCGCACGAGACGGCCGCCTCCGCCGCGGCCTGCGATTGGAAGCGCTGGAAATACCGGCTTACGCGCCGCCCTTTGCCAATGAGCCCGCCGTCGCCACGTTGACCTTGCCTACACAGCAACGCGGCTGGCTGGACCTACACCGCATCCGCATTTCCACCACTCAGCCGCTGGGATTGGCGCGGGCTTGGGCGTGGGTATGGCCGACTTCGCCGATGCTGGTTTATCCGGCACCGGAACCGAACGGACCGCCACTACCCGGCGGCCAGGGTGCCGGACTGCAGACCCGCCTGCATCCGGCGGGCGATGACGTTCACCACCTGCGCGCATATCGCGCCGGCGATCCGCGACGCGCCATTGCATGGAAACCCTCGGCGCGCCGCAACACTTTGCTGGTGCGCGAATACGAGCAACCGTTGGGGATAGAAGTGGCGCTGGAATGGAACAGCTTGTCGGCGCTGTCTTACGAACAGCGCATCCGACGCCTGGCGCATTGGGTCGATCTGGCCGAGCGCGAAGGCCGTCGCTATCGGTTGCTGCTACCTGATCAGCCCGTGCTCGGACCCGCACAAGGCGCGGTACACCGCCATCTTTGCCTACGCGCGCTCGCGTTGTTGCCCTATGCAGAAAGTCGCTGATCTCTCTCTGCCGGCGATAGATACCGGCAGCCGGCTGTGGACGCTGGCGACCACCGGGCTGTGTCTGTTGGCACTGCTGCTGCAGTTGCCAGCTTCGTTGGCGGCGGGAATCGGCGCTGCCGCGCTGATAGTCGCCGCCGCGTCATGGCGCCGGCCGATACCGGTCGTATTGCGCGTGCTGATGGCGCTGGCCATGTTGGCCGCGGTGATGTCGGTGATGGGCTTTCGCTTTGGCCGCGATACCGGCTGCGCGATGCTGGCGGCAATGCTGGCGATCAAGCCGGCGGAAACCTTCAGCTTGCGCGACTCTCGCAGCTTGTTGGGTTTCGCCCTGTTCGCGCCATTTGCCGCTTTTCTCTTGGACCAAGGGCCGCTGATGATGGTGCTGGCGCTGTTGGGAGCGCTGGCAGGACTGGTCACCCTGCAACGCCTCGCCGATGTCGAAGCGTTCGCATTGTCGGCCGCCACTTCCCCACTGCACCGATTGACGCAAACCGGCAAATTGGTGGCGATCGGTTTGCCGCTGATGCTGGCCGCGTTCTGGTTGTTCCCGCGCTTTCCGTCGCCGCTCTGGGGAGTTCCCGAACGCGCGCTGAGCCGGCCCGGTCTGAGCGACAGCATGAGTCCAGGTGGATGGCTGGACCTGATGGCGGACGACTCGCCCGCGCTGCGCGCGCAATTTTTCGGCGCCACGCCCAAGACCGAGGAAATGTACTGGCGTGGGCCGGTGCTGTGGGACTTCGACGGGCGCACATGGACCCAGCCGCTGTGGATGCGCAGTATTCCGGCCGAAGGGGTGACAACAGGCAATCTTCGATTGGGCGACCGTCTCTGGGACTACCAGATAGAACTTGAGCCCACCGATCGTCGGCAACTGGTCGCATTGGACCTGCCGGTCGAAACTCCGACCGGCATCCAGGTTTCTTTCGACTACGGTTTGTATGTCGCCAGCCCGCTGAGTTCGCTTACCCGCTGGCGCATGCAGTCGTCACCGCCTGCAAGCTTCGAGCCGCGACTCAGGCAGGTGCTGCGGCAGCGCGCGCTGGCGTTGCCGGCCGGATACAACCCGCGTACGTTGGCCCTGGCCGCGCAATGGCGACGAGAAGCTGGCAATGACGATGCCGCCGTCATTCGCCGTGCGCTGGGTTGGATTCGTGCCGAGTTCGCCTACACGCTGGAAACTCCTCTGCCGGGCCGGCATGCCGTCGACGAATTCCTGTTCGACCAAAAACGAGGCTATTGCGAGCATTTCAGCTCGTCGTTCGTAGTGCTGATGCGCGCTGCCGGTATTCCGGCGCGCGTGGTCACCGGCTACGTCGGCGGCTATCGCAACGCCTTCGGCAACTACTGGGTAGTCAGGCGAATGGACGCGCATGCCTGGACCGAAGTCTGGCTGCCGCAGCGCGGCTGGGTGCGTGTGGACCCCACCGCGGCGGTAGCGCCGGAACGCATCTACGACACGTTGGAAGACCGCGCCGCATCCGCCGGCGCCTTCGACGGGCTGGTCCGCGTGGGAGACTTCGGCGACTGGATGCGCCGGAGTTGGAACGACTTCGTACTCGGCTTCGACGCTGCCCGCCAGCTGCGGATGCTGCAACGCCTCGGCGCGAACGGCATGGGTGCAGCCGGCTTGGGCGTGCTGTTCGGGCTGTTCGCTTTGCTGGCACTGGGATGGATGGCATGGCTATTGGCACGCGGCGAACGGGAGCGCGACCCGCTGCTGCGCGCCTGGCACGGGCTCACCGCGCGCTATGCCCGGTTGGGGCTGGCGCGCGAGCCTCACGAGCCTGCACTGACCTGGGCGCGCCGGGTTGCCGCCGCCCGCCCGCAGGGCGCCAACGTGCTGTTTTCGCTCAGCCGCCGTTTCGTCGCCGCACGCTACGCTGACGCCAATGGGGATCGTGGCGCGCTGATCGAAGAACTGCGCCGGCATCGCCCATGAACCTCTGGAGACCGGTCATGAAGCTTCGCATTCTCATCCTTGCCGCAGCTACCGCACTACTGGCTGCCTGTGCCACCGCTCCCAAGCCACTTCAGGGCGCTTTCACCCCCGTCAATCCGCGCGACGCCGTGGCGACCCCTCAAGTGGGAGCTCCGGTGCGTTGGGGCGGCCGTATCATCGAAACCAAACCAAGCCAAAACAGCACTTGCTTTCAGCTGGTGTCGCGTCCGCTGTCGGGCACTGGCCGTCCGCTGAGTTCTGCGCCCGACGCAACCGATGGCCGCTTCATTGCCTGCCGCGCCGGTTTCTACGACCCGGCGGTGTTTACCGAAGGCCGCGAGGTCACTTTCGTCGGCCGCATCGATGGCTACGAAACCGCCCGCATCGGTGAATACGACTACCGGTTGCCACGCGTGGCCGCGGACGTGGTCTACCTGTGGCCGGAAGTGCGTGAAGTAGAGGTCCGTCCCTACCCCCTCTACGATCCTTACTGGGGTCCGTATTGGGGACCGCGCTGGGGTTGGTGGGGCTGGTAACGGCAACCACTGCATTGCGCTACGAAAACGCCGCTCATCGAGCGGCGTTTTTTTATCGTTGCCGATGCGGCCCAAAGATCGCGATGGCGGGCCGGAGCCCACCCTGCGGTTGGGTGAGAGCGATGGAAATCGCAGCGGGAAATAAAGCTGGGGCGTCGGATGGAGAACGTTGAACGAAGAAACGGCCGATTCCGAGTAACAACTGCAAAGCCGTTCGGTTTTCCCGCTCACGCTACCGGCTAGTACCAAACCGCCCCAGATGCGCGCCCGCCAGCAGGTGCAAGTGGATGTGGAAGACCGTCTGCCCGCCGTGCTCGCGGCAATTCATCACGACTCGATAGCCGTCTTCGGCAAAGCCTTCACTGCGTGCATATTCGGCTGCCGCAAGTACCAGGCGGCCCACTAACTCCGCTTGCTGCGGCTTCAGATCATCCAACGTGGGAATGGCTTCGTTCTTCGGAACAAAAAGAACATGTACCGGTGCCTGCGGGGCGATGTCCTTGAAACCCAGCACATGCTCGTCCTCGTAGACGATGGTGGCCGGGATTTCGCGGCGGATGATCTTGCCGAAGAGCGTATCGTTGTCGGACATGATGGAATTCCTGCAGAAGATTATTAGGGTCTGTTACCGCAACGTCTTTCCGCGCGATTTATCAACGCGAAAATGGGGAGTAAAGCGACGACTCGCCTCCCGCCTCCCGCCTCCCCGCTCTACAGCATCTCGCTGCGCGAACCGAATGCGTGAGACAGCGTGCCGCGATCGACGTATTCCAACTCTCCGCCCAAAGGTACGCCGTGAGTCAGCCGGCTGGGGCGCACGCCGTGCTGGCGCGCCAGTTGCGCAAGGTAATGCGCGGTGGCCTCGCCTTCCACGGTGGGATTGGTGGCAATGATGAGTTCGACGATTTCGCCTTCCGCCAACCGACTGGCGAGCAAATCCAAGCCCAGTTCGCGAGGCCCGATGCCATCCAGCGGCGACAAGCGTCCTTGCAATACGAAATACAACCCGCGGTAGCCGGTGGCCTGTTCGATCGCCAACCGGTCCACCGGCGATTCCACCGCGCAAAGCTGGTGACGGTCGCGACTGGCGCTGGCGCAGGTGGCGCATATCTCGGTTTCAGCGAAATCGCGGCACATCGCGCAATGGCCGATTTTCTCCATCGCCACTTCCAGCGCTCCGGCCAGCCGCTTGCCGCCTTCGCGCTCGCGCTCCAGCAAGTGGTAGGCCATCCGCTGTGCGGTCTTCTGGCCGACACCAGGCAACACGCGCAGAGATTCGATCAGTTGTTCGAGTAACGAAGCGCTCATTGCAGAATGTCTTGACCGAGGTGTCTTAGCGGGCTGGAACACGGCCTATGCGGCCGTGCGGAAAACTTCAGCGCCGCGCTTCCAGCCTCAATCGCCTTCCGGCACTCCCGCGTTAGGTAAGAGGCTTGGTGGGCGCGGACGCACTTCTCCCGTATGCGGGAGAAGGCGGCTGTCCTCAGAACGGCAGTTTCATGCCTGGCGGCAACGGCATGCCGGCGGTGGCCGAGCCCATCTTCGCCTTGGATTCGGCGTCGACCTTGTTGGCGGCATCGTTGAACGCGGCGGCGATCAGGTCTTCCAGCATTTCCGCGTCGGACAGCACCGACGGATCGATCCGCACCTTGCGGCATTCCTTGGTGCCGGTCAGTGTCACGCTGACCATGCCGCCACCCGCGTTGCCGGTGACTTCCAGCTTGGCCAGTTCTTCCTGCGCACGCTGCAGGTTTTCCTGCATCTTCTGCGCCTGCTGCATCAATTGGGCGATATTTCCACGCATCTTTAAGGCCTGTTGTCGTGTCCGGAATGGGCCGCGACGGTTCTGTGCCGCGCGGATCGGGAAAGGATGAGGGCGGGCATGCGGCTATGCAACCGCACGATGCTAGCCAGCTCTATTCTTCGAAAGGACGGATCGAATCCGGCACCACTTTCGCGCCGTGATGCTGAATCAGCTGTTGCACGTCCGGATGGTTCATGAATGCCTCCTCCGCGGCGCTTTGCTGCTCACCGCGCTGGCGGTGGCCACGCTCTTTCAGTGTCTCCGTTGCCGACGCCGCAGCGACGAACACCAGCTTCGGAGCGGCGCCATATCGCTGGGCGATGGCATCGGTCAGCTCCTTCACCGAGCGCTCGGAGCGCAGGTAGTCGAAACCCGAATCCAGCGAGAGCCTCAGCACACCCGCCTCGTAGCCAGCGAATCCTGCGTTCTCCACCAGCTGGCGGGCCGCGCCTTTCAGTCCGCTGTTGTCGGCGAAATACAGCCAGGTTTCGACGTCGGTGATACCGATATCGCCCGGCGAAAACGAGGCGGCAGGTTCAGGCTTGAATGGTTCCGGCTTGAAAGGTTCGGACTTAATCGGTTCCGGCGCTACCAGTTCGGGCTTGATCGGCTCCTGCACAGAAGGCACCGCGCGTAGCGCAGGGGCTGGCGGAGGCGCTTCATGGCGCGCCATCTGTTGTGGAACCGGCTCGACCGTCGGGCGTGCCGCGGGCGCAGTGGGCGCCGGTGTTCTGGTTGCCGGTGCCGCAACGCCGGCGTCTATCGCTTTCATTTCGCCGGGCTGTGCGGGCCGAAAGGCCAACATGCGCAGCACGCTCATTTCGAAGCCGGCACGTTGGCTAGGCGCCAGGTGAATGTCGCGACGGCCATTCAGTGCCATCTGATACCAGAGCTGCACCACTTCCGGGCGCAACCGGCCGGCGAAGCCCTCGGCATCGATGCCTTCGGCCTCTATGGCAGCGGTGGGTACCAACTGGCGTACCTGGATCCGGTGCAACGCTTCGGCGAGCGCTTCCAGCACACCACCCCAGTCGGGTGAAAACTCGGCCAGCGCGGCGACCACCTTCAACAGGGTTTCGCCGTCGCCATTGGCCAGCGCCTCCAGCATGGCATTCACCTGGGTGCGGTCCACCGTACCCAGCATGGTGCGGACGCTGTCCTCGCGCAGAGCGCCGCCAGCGTAGGCGATGGCTTGGTCCAGCAGCGACAAGCCATCGCGGAGGCTGCCGTCGGCCGCCTTGGCGATCTGGCGGATGGCGCCGTCGTCGGCCTCGATCTGCTCAGCGGTCAGGATTTTGGCGATCTGGCCTGAAATCTGGCCTTCATCCAGGCGCTTGAGGTTGAACTGGAGACAGCGCGACAGCACGGTCACCGGCAATTTCTGCGGATCGGTGGTGGCCAGCAGGAACTTGACGTGTTCCGGCGGCTCTTCCAGCGTTTTCAGCAGCGCATTGAACGCCGCCTTCGAAAGCATGTGCACTTCGTCGATCAGATAGACCTTGAACTTGCCGCGCGACGGCATGTACTGGGCGTTCTCGATCACCTCGCGAACATCGTCCACGCCGGTGTTGGACGCGGCGTCGATTTCCAGCAGATCGATATAGCGGCCGACATCGATGTCCAGACAGGCCGCGCACTGGCCGCAGGGGTCGGCACTGGTGCCCTGCTCGCAATTCAGGGACTTGGCGAAGATACGGGCGATGGTGGTTTTGCCCACGCCGCGCGTGCCGGTGAACAGGAAGGCATGATGAACACGGCCGCTGTCCAGCGCGTTGGTCAATGCCCGGACCACGTGTTCCTGGCCCACCAGCTCGGCAAAACGCTTCGGACGCCACTTACGGGCAAGGACGAGATAGGACATGCCGACATTGTGCCATGACGGCTCGCCGGCCCTGCGATCCATCGCCAGCATGAGGCGCCGGGAAACGATCGTTAAAGGTACTTGTTAACGGGTACTCGCAATAAATCCCCGCGGCAGCTAGAATTTGCGGCCCTGAAAGCAGCCGGAAGGCAGCGGGCAGGTCCCGGAGAGGTGTCCGAGTGGTTGAAGGAGCACGCCTGGAAAGTGTGTAAGCGTCTAAACCGCGCTTCGGGGGTTCGAATCCCCCTCTCTCCGCCAGTTTTGTAAGTGTCATTGGGCCGCGCGTCGCGCGGCTCTCGTCTATGGTGGCTCCGTCGGCCCCTCGCGACGCTAGGTTGAAAATCCCGCCAGGGCCGGAAGGCAGCAACGGTATCGACTGATGCGGGCGCCGAGGTCAGCCGGCGGGGCCATCGCCATTTCCAGCGTCAGAAGCCACGTAGAGCCGAGCTTGCTCGGCTGCTCTTCGTGACGCCGCAGTACCTCTCAATCGAGGGGCGAAAAAGCAGCGGAGCAAGCTCCGCTCTACGAGTAGCACAGCGACGGCCTCAATCTTCCTTGCGCAGGGATATCGCGGGGTGCGGCGGGGCCATCGCCATTTGCGACGCGGCCTAACGCACCGAGACATCTAAAAGCGGCTATTCAATATCGCTTGCCGTTGCGACGGCCTCATTGCCCTGGCTCGGCGCTATCGCGAGGCGCAGCTCCGCTCTACGAGGAGTACAGCGACGGCCTCAATTTTCCTTGCGCAGGGATATCGCGGGGTGCGGCACGATAGCCAGGGCGTCGGGTTCGCGTCCGGTCACCCAATAGTCGATTACCTGCCAGCGCTCGGTGTCGACCACGGCGACGCGGTCGCCGCCGCTGATGGCCACGTAGGCACGCGGGCGGTCGGAAGCGACGATGACACCGATCGGCAGCGCTGCCTTGCCCAGCATGGTGTCCTGGTATTCGGTGTCTTCGCGGGACAGCTCCACCGTAGCCAACGACAGCTTGGTGCGCGCGTCGAACGCCTCCAAGGTGGCGGAACGGGCCTTGGTCACGAAGGCCATCCGGCCGTCCTGCGAAAACGTCACGCGAATGGGGAAACCGCGGCTGGTCATGCGCCGGCGGATCGTCAGCGTTTTCGGATCGTGCACAGTAACGGTGCCGTCTTCGCGATTGGTGACCCAGACTTCCAGGCCGTCAGGCCTCACCGCGATGCCTTCGGCGCCCTTGCCCGCCGGCCGCTCGTGCGTCCTGACGCCTTCGGTCAGATCGATGCGGCTGACGGTCCCCTTGCCGATCTTGGCGACATAAGCGAAACGCTGATCCGGCGACAAGGCCACCATATGGCCAACGCCATCGCCGACATCGATCTCCTTATCGATCCGGTCTGCCGTTATGTCGACAACCAGCAAGCGTGCCGATGCTTCGGTAGTGACCACCACGCGCCGACCATCCGCCAGAAAACGTAACCCATGCGGCGCGCCATGCTGGCCCAGATCGATCTGGCGGCTCGGCTTGCCAGTGGCCAAATCCAGCACCGACAACGTGTTGCCGGAACGAATTCCGCCATAGTTGCTCACCACTGCGGTGCGGCCATCGGGAGATACTGCGATCTCGTGCGGTGCATCGCCGGTGCGGAATTCGCCCACCCTGCGACCATCCTTCAGCGACAACCGCCACACGGTATCGGCCGATTTGTTGGCCACCAATAACTCGGAGGCTTGCGAAACAGGTGCCGACAACGCCAGCAGCAGCCACAGCATCAACCTCGCACCTCTCATCCCCTCTTCCCCCTTTTCAGCCGTCTTGTGGCGCCTGGTTCTGCGGATGCAGCCAACCGGCGTCGCCGTCCCGATAGTGTTCGTGCTTCCAGATCGGCACGCGCGCCTTGACCTCATCGATGATGAAGCGGCAGGCATCGAAGGCCGCGCCGCGATGGCCCGCGCTCACACCGACCCACACCGCCAGCTCGCCGACGTCCAACTCGCCGATGCGATGTATGCAGCAAGCTTCGACGATGTCGAAACGCGCGATGGCCTCGCTCAGAATGCGCTCGCCTTCGGTTTCCGCCAGTGCGACATATGCTTCATAACGCAAGCCGTCGACTTGGCGGCCGTCGTTGCGGTCGCGCACCCAGCCTTCGAAAGCCGCGTAGGCACCGGCGCGTTCGTCCAGCAGTCGCGTGCGAAGCGGCTCGACTTCGAACGACGCATCGGCCAATCGGAAGCGTTTCATCTCAACCTCCACTCACCGGCGGGATGAATGCTATTTCTGCACCGTCCGGCAGCGGATCGCTCCAGCGCGCGAATTCGCCATTGACGGCAACCCGCAGGGCATCCGTTTTCCATTTGATCCCATGTCGCGCGCTGACTTCGGCGTAGAGCATCGACAAGTCTTGCGCCGAGGTTTCGACCGTTTCCGAATCCCGGCCCGCCGCATCGCGCAGGCTGGCGAAATAAAGCAGCGTCACCCGGGTCATGCGGTTTCACCAAAATCGCGTTTACCGCCGCGCTTGGCGGCCAGTTTCGCCGGGCCGATCACGATGCCGTGCGACAGCGCCTTGCACATGTCGTAAACGGTCAACGCGGCAACCGTGGCGCCGGTCAGCGCTTCCATCTCCACGCCGGTGCGATGGGTGGTCTTGACCTGGCACTCGATCCGCAGGGCGTGTTCGCCATCCCAATCGATGGCAATGCGGCAACCGTCGATCGGCAACGGATGGCAGAACGGGATCAGCTCGTGCGTGCGCTTGACCGCCATCGTGCCGGCGATGACCGCGGTATCGACAATGCCGCCCTTGGCGCTGCGCAACCCGTTCTTGCGCAATTGTTGCGCGACATCCTTGGGAAAACGCACGCGACATTCCGCGCGGGCTTCACGCGCGGTGACCGCCTTGGCGGACACATCCACCATGGCCGGTCGTCCGGCAGCGTCCAGGTGCGTCAGTGATTTTTTGCCTGCGGCCATGTTCGGATCGAAGAAAGGGATTCGCCGCGATGGCGAAGCGGTGTAGAGCTTACCCGCCGATTAAGAACATTTCGACGTGTTTGCGATTCCGCGCCGACGGTAGATCGCGCAGTTCGCTATAACGGTCGGCACGCCGCGTCCACAGCGCCGATACGCGGTCGACCAGCGCGTCTTCGCCCTGCGCCAGCGCAGCACGCAGGTCGGTGCCCGTGGCAGCGAACAGGCAGGTATACAACTGGCCATCGGCGGATACGCGCGCACGGTGGCAATCGCCGCAGAATGGCTCGCTGATCGAACTGACGAAGCCTATCTCGCCGCCGCCATCTTCGAAGGCATAGCGCGTGGCCACTTCCCCGCGATAGTTGGCATCCAGCGGACGCAGCGGCCAGCGCGCGGCGATGCGGTCGCGCAGCTCGGCCGACGATACCATTTGCTCCCGTTGCCAGCCGTTGCACGTGCCAACGTCCATGTACTCAATGAACCGCAGTACGTGGCCGCTGCCGCGGAAGTGCTCGACCAAAGGCAGCACTTGATCCTCATTGAGCCCACGTTGGATCACGGTGTTGATCTTGAGGCGGCGGAAGCCGGCATCCACGGCGGCCGCGATACCCCGCAGCACGTCTTCAACTCGCCCCCGCCCACCCGACATCAGGTCGAATACATGCGGTTCCAGCGCATCTAGACTGACGGTAATACGGCGCAGGCCGGCGTCGTGCAGCGAGCGCGCCTGTGCAGCGAGCAATGATCCGTTGGTGGTCAGCGCCAAATCTTCCAAGCCGTCGATGACCGACAAGCGCCGGACCAGTTCCGGCAGGCGTTTGCGCAACAGTGGTTCGCCGCCCGTCAGGCGCAGTTTGCGCACGCCCACGCGCACGAAACCCCTGACCAGTGTTTCGATCTCATCGAACGACAGGCGTGAGGCCGCATCCAGGCCGTAGTCGTCCGGCACTTGGTCGGCCGGCATGCAGTAGCCGCAGCGATAGTTGCAGGCCTCGATCACCGACAGCCGCAGATCGCGGAGCGGACGCCCGCGGACGTCGCGCGGCGTATCGGGCAATTCAGGTGTTGGCAGGGTGTCGGTCATACGGTTTGGACCCGCATTGTGGCGGGTTCGTTCAACGCTACCGCATCTCCCGGGCCAGCGACACGGTGGCCACGCGCCTCCAACTGGCGCGCATCTGCGGCGCTGGCGTAGTGATACAGCACGCAGCGCCGCAGCAGTTCCGGCGTGTATTCACGTTCAAGATCGTCAATGCCGCTGTGCGATGGATTGCCATGGAGCGCGCAGTCGTGGGCAATGAGCTCGTCCGCATCGGCATGGCGGGCCAGCATCTCCGGGATGGGCCGGGTATCGCCCGTCCACACCACGCTGCCGGGCACACGCAGGCCGAAGGCCGTATCCGGCCAGTGATGACGAACCGGAAACACCTCCAGCCGGACGCTGTCGTGCCAGAACGCTGCGCCGACCGGGATCAGTTGGAACGCATCCCAGAAATTGGCGCCGCCTTCGGCCAGGACGTTGGGGTATTCGCCCACCCGCTGATGCAGCAGCGGCACGACCGGCGCCGGCACGTACACCCTGGTTTTGCCGCGTTTGGCCGGATCGAAATAGCTGTCGACAAACATCCGCTCGAATCCCGCCACATGGTCCAAATGCACATGCGTGACGAACAATGCCGTCGGCAGTTGGCCATAGTGCGCCGAATAGGCGGTCAGGCCTTCCGCGCCGCAATCGATCGTCAGCCAGGGAGCACCATCGCGCTCTACGGTGGCCATGGCCGAACCCAGCTCGACCGCTGCCGCATTGCCCACGCCATGGAAGCGCAACCGCCAGGACATCAGAACCCCCGCGACCAGGCGATGTCGTAGGCCTTGCGCAGCCGTGCATAGTCGTAGCTCACGTCATCCACCGATCGTTCTCCGCGTGTCTTCAATAGAGAGCGCTTGAGGCGGGAAAGATTCGCCTCGCGCCAACCGGTGGCGGGAATCCGTAGCGCGCCGCGGTCGAAATCGATCAGCCAGCCCTGGCCCTTATCGTCGAACAGGATGTTGTGCGCGTTGAGGTCGGCATGGTCCAGACCGGCGCGGTGGAAGCGCGCGATCAGTCGACCGGTGGCTTCCCAGGGTGCATCACCACCTTGCGAACGAGCCAGGTCGGCCAGCGGGCGCACGTCCAGCAGGCGCTCCATCAGCAGTGCCGCGCGATAAAACATGCCATCGCGAACATAACTGGCCGCCACCGGCCGTGGCACCGGCAGGCCCCGCTCCAGCAGTGCGCGAGTCAACCGGAATTCGGCAAAGCTCCGCGTGCGGTTGGGACCGCGCCACAAATAACGATCGCGGCTGAAACGTGCCGCCAATCCGCCTCGCCGGTATATCCGCAATACGCAACGGCTCGACGGCGCGTCGATGAACCAGGCGCTGCCGCGGCCGCCACTATCCACCGGCTGCGCGCGATCACCCCATTTTTCCGGAATGAACCAGTCAGGGTCGGCCTGCCGCATATGCTTGCGGTCGAACAAAATCGCGCCGTAGCCGTCGCCTTCGCGAAACGGCGTCAAGGATTCGGAGGCGTCGAAACTGACCATTCAGCGAGTCTAGAGCCTGTCAGCGCCGTTTGGATAGCTTGCGCGGCATCTGCAACATCGATGCACGCCGACGGATCGTGGAAAAATGTACGCCGCCCGGGGCATCCGTCCCTGATCTCGTGGCCTGCCGCTTATCGACATACACTTCCTCATCTTTCCTCACGCACGCTTCGGCCCGCGCCTGGCCCCGACAGACCCGAAAACTTGCCTACGATCCCTTCCTCTATTTGCTTGCTTCGCCTGTCCGCGCTGGGCGACGTCACCCATGTCGTACCGTTGGTCCGCACGTTGCAAAAGGACTGGCCCCAACCGGAAACCCGACTGCACTGGATCATCGACAGGGCCGGCCACAAGCTGCTTGAAGGGTTGGAAGGGGTGACCTTCCACGTTTACGACAAGAAATCAGGCTTGGCGGGCATGCGCGCGCTACGCCGGGAACTGCCCGCGGAAGGCTTCGATGCGCTGCTGCAGATGCAGGTGGCGTTCCGCGCCAACGTGCTGTCGGGCTTTGTTCCCGCGCGCCGCCGCATCGGCTATGACCATTCCCGCTCCAAGGACCTGCACGGACTTTTCGTCAACGAGCGCATCCCCGACCGTCCGGGGATCCACGTGCTGGATGCGATCGGCAGTTTCTGCGAGCCATTGGGCTTGCGCCAGACCGAAATCGTTTGGGACCTGCCGGTGCCGGCAGAAGCGCGCGAATGGGCGGCGGCGCAATGGGAAAGCGATGGCGCACCCGTGCTGATGATCTCGCCGTGTTCCAGCCATGTTCGCCGTAACTGGTACCCGGATCGTTATGCCGCGGTCGCCGATCATGCCGCCGCGCGCGGCTGGCGGGTGGTGTTGTGCGGCGGCCGCAGTGAACTCGAACGCAGCACCGCCGATGCCATCCTGGCCGCTATGCAAGCGCCGGCGCTGGATCTGGTAGGCAAGGACACGTTGAAGCAACTGCCGGCATTGCTGGAACGCGCCGACCTGGTCATGACGCCGGATTCCGGTCCCATGCATATCGCCAACGCCATGGGCGCCAAGGTGCTGGGCCTGCATGCGGCCAGTAATCCGTTGCGCAGCGGGCCGTACTCGGATGTGCGTTATTGCGTGGACAAATACGACGACGCAGCTCGTAAGTATTTGGGTAAACCTGCCAGCGAGCTCAAATGGGGAACCAAGATCGAGTTCGACGATGTGATGGCACTCATTTCAGTGAGGGACGCCATCGCCGCTTTCGAACGGTATGCCGCCGACGCTGCCAAAAGCTGATCGTCCAGATTAATCACGCGGCGGCGGCATGGCTGGCCAAACGAACAGCGCCAACGGAAGGCATTGATTGGTAGGCGTCGCTTTGACTCGGAGCACTGCTTGTCGAAGCGCATAATCCGCTCCGCTATCTCCGCGGACTATTTCGATGTCGCTACAAACGCTGCTGGGAACCGAACTTCCCCTTCTGCAAGCGCCCATGGCCGGCGTGCAAGGCAGCCGGTTGGCAATCGCCGTCAGCGCTGCCGGCGGCCTGGGCGCACTGCCTTGCGCCATGTTGTCGCAGGAAACCATGCGCGAAGAACTCGCCGCGATCCGGGCGCAGACGGCGCGTCCGTACAACCTTAATTTCTTCTGCCATGCGCAGCCGCCTGCCGATCCGGTCCGCGACTCGGCGTGGCGAGCACGCTTGGCTGACGACTATCGAGCATGGGGCATCGATCCGGCCACCATTTCTGCGGGGCCAGGCCGTCATCCCTTCGATGCGGCAATGGCGGAATTTCTGGGTGAATTCCGGCCGCCGGTGGTGAGTTTCCATTTCGGCCTCCCGCCGACCGAATGGTTGGCGCCGTTGCGCGAATGGGGCTGCCGGATCCTGAGCTCGGCCACCACCGTCGCCGAGGCGCGCTGGCTTGAGGCACGCGGCGTGGACGCTGTCATCGCGCAAGGGCTGGAAGCCGGCGGACATCGCGGCATGTTCCTGTCGGACGAGCTGACTTTGCAGATGGGGACATTTGCATTGCTGCCGCAGATCGTCGCGGCGGTCGATCTGCCGGTGATTGCGGCGGGTGGCATCGCCGACGCGAAAGGCGTGGCCGCGGCGATGGCGCTGGGTGCGGCAGGGGTGCAGATCGGCACGGCGTATTTGCTATGCCCGGAAGCCGATACTCGACCAGTCCACCGGGACGCACTGCGAAGCGCCGATGCTGGTCACACCGCGCTGACCAACGTCTTCACCGGCCGCCCCGCCCGCGGCATCGTGAACCACGCAGTCCGCACATGGGGCCCCATCAGTAGCGATGCCCCTGCATTTCCACTGGCGACCAGCGCAATGGCGCCTTTACGAGAGGCTGCCGAAGCGCAGGGCCGCGGCGACTATTCGCCGCTATGGGCGGGCCAGAACGCGACCGGCTGCAAGGAGATCCCGGCCGCGCAACTCACGCGGGAATTGGCAGCAGGATTCGATGCCGATGAACTGCCCTGCATCGTCTAGGGCAAGCCGGCGGAAAGCAGGAACCGTGGGGATGCCTTGGCACCGGCCCGCGTCACGGCCCGGCGCGTTTTGATAGGCATTGACGCGCGTTAAGGCGCCGCGCCGGTCTTGTAGTCCTGGTAGGACTTTTCTTCCACGTAGCTGGAGCCCAGCGCCAGATTGATGTCTTTCTTGATGCGGGCACGTTCGTCGTTTTCGAAATAGACGCTGCGGGCCAGGCGGACGAATTCCTCATCGAAAGCCTGTGCTTTTTCTTTGATGCGGATGTCGTCTTCGATCACCCATAGACGTTCGTTGACCGCCTTCAGTTGCGCACGCAATTCCGCGATATTGCCGCCTGCCGCGGGATGCGCCATCCAGGTCTTTTCCAGCGCCGTCAGTTCGTTGCGCACGTTCGTCAACTTCGCCGGATCGCTCATCCGCTCGGACTTGATCTGCAGAATGGCGATCTTGTCGAGCAATTCGCCAAAGGAAACGGGGACTAGGATTTCGGACATGGGGCTCGCCGGTACGTGAATCGCGCCAGTTTAGCCGAGGCGGCTGAACGTGGCGTACTCGGGTTGTCGCAACCGAAGCGGCCTGCGGAAGCTCCATCCACGCGCGAGCTCTCGCCTTGTGCCGCACGCCGTGACCAAGAGCTCGCGGCGGGACGCCGCTCCTACAGGTCGCCCTTTGCGAGCCACCGACCCAGATACGCAAAGCGCCTTGCGGGGAACCTGGGTTCGAATCCCCCCCTCTCCGCCAGATACGCAAAAGCCCCCTTGCGGGGGCCTTGGCGTATCTGG
>CBFGZY010000011.1:0-79270 GCA_965653375.1 uncultured Pseudoxanthomonas sp. | reverse complement strand
AGCGGGGAGCGGGGAGCGGGGAGCGGGGAGCGGGAAAGGCTCAGAGTCACCTCCCCCTTTGGAAAAGGGGGATCGAGGGGGATTTGCTTTTGCTCTGTAGCTAAGTCCCTGTAGCCCCGGTGATGCTTGGCTGTCCACTTTCCGGCTCCCGGCTCTCCGCTCCCGGCCCCGAGCCCCCGCTCACCTTCAACACGCTCTACTATGGCGCCCCTTCTTTCCCCAGGTTGTCCATGGCGCTCAAGGCCACCGTCGTCAAAGCCGAACTGCAGATCAGCGACATGGATCGCCATTACTACGGCACCCATGCCCTGACCTTGGCCCAGCACCCTTCCGAGACCGACCAGCGGCTGATGGTGCGCCTGCTGGCGTTCGCCCTGTACGCCGACGAACGCCTGGAGTTCGGCAAGGGCTTGAGCAACGAGGAAGAACCCGACCTCTGGCGCAAGAACTACACCGCCGAGATCGAACAGTGGATAGACCTGGGCCAGCCCGACGAGTCGCGGATCCGCAAAGCCTGCGGACGCGCCAGCGAGGTGGTGGTGATCAATTACGGCGGCCGTGCTGCCGACCTGTGGTGGGAACGCAACGCCGCCGCCCTGGCCCGCCATCGCAACCTGACCGTCTTGGACATCCCTGCCGAATCGGTCGACGCGCTGACCGAACTGATGATCCGCGGAATGCGGTTGAGCGTGATGATCCAGGACGGCGAAATGCAATGGCATAGCGAAACCGCCACCGTGGAATTGCGGCCGACCATGCGCCAGGCCGGTACCGCCAAGACGGCCTGAACCTCATGGCGGTCACTCACGATGTAGTCATCATCGGCGGCGGTGCGGCCGGCCTGATGTGCGCACTGACCGCCGGCCAGCGCGGTCTGCGCGTGCTGGTCGTCGATCATGCCAACCGGGTGGGCAAGAAGATCCTGATGTCCGGCGGCGGGCGCTGCAATTTCACCAACACCGGGACCACGCCGGGCAACTTTTTGTCGGCCAATCCGCACTTCTGCAAATCCGCGCTGGCGCGCTATACCCCGGCCGATTTCATCGGCATGGTCGAGCGCCACGGCATTGCCTACCATGAGAAAGAACTGGGGCAGTTGTTCTGCGATGTCTCGTCCAAGCTGATCGTCAAGATGCTGTTGGGCGAATGCGCCGCCGCGCAGGTCCGTATCGAAACCGGATGCAGCGTGGAACGCGTCCAGCAGACCGAGGACGGCTTCCGCCTGCATACCAGCCACGGCAGCTTCGCCGCGCCGGCGCTGGTCGTGGCCAGCGGCGGGCTGTCCATTCCCAGCATGGGCGCCAGCGGGTTCGGCTACGAGCTTGCGCGCCAATTCGGCCACAACGTACTGCCGACCCGTGCGGGCCTGGTGCCGCTGACGCTCACCGGCAAGCACCAGGAGCGGCTACAGGATCTCAGCGGCGTGGCGTTGCCGGTCACCGCCACCTGCAATAAGCGAAGCTTCCACAACTTCATGCTGATCACCCATCGCGGTATCAGCGGTCCTGCCATCCTGCAGATATCTTCCTACTGGCAGCCCGGGGACGACTTGCGCCTGGATTTGCTGCCCGGCCAGGACGCACTGGCGTGGCTGAAGGAGCAACAAAAGCAACGATCTGCGGCGGAACTGAAGACCGTCTTGTCCGACGTGCTGCCGCGCCGTTTCGCACAAAGGTTGTGCGAACTATGGCTGCCCAATCGCCCGCTGAAGCAGTACAACGAGCCGCAACTGCGCGAGATAGCGGAAATCCTGGGCGCCTGGCCATTGATTGCCAGTGGCACCGAGGGCTATCGCACCGCCGAAGTCACGCTAGGCGGCGTAGACACCGACGAACTGTCTTCCAGCACGCTGATGTCCAAGCGCGTTCCCCGCCTGTATTTCATCGGCGAAGTAGTCGACGTCACCGGTTGGCTGGGCGGCTACAACTTCCAATGGGCTTGGGCTTCCGGACACGCCGCTGGCATGGCGATCTAAGAAGCTGTCCACGATCACCGCGTCCGCGATGCGGTATTGGCAACGCACGTGTATCCCCGCGCTACGCACCTCTCGGTCCGGGGGCGCCATAAGAGATTCTGACGCGCCGCCGCATTCTTCCTGCAAAAAGGTTTGCTAGGCTCAAGGTAACCGGTGTCAACCGACTCGCTTGGCCTTCCGTATGACCCAACCTGATTCGCCCAGATCCGATTCGCTCGACCCTGACCGCCGCCGGTTCCTTAAGCAGACCTCTGTGCTGAGCGCGGGGGTGGCTTTGGCTCACTTGGCACCCGCACTGGGCGCTACCGGCATGCAGCCTATCGCGCAAACGCGCAGCGGCCGTATTCGTGGCTATCGCGATCGCGGCATCCAGGTATTCAAAGGCGTGCCTTATGGCGCAGACACATCGACGCGACGCTTCCAGCGCGCACTGCCGGAAGTCGCTTGGACAGGTGTTCGCGATGCGGCACGCTTTGGCGCTTCGGCACCGCAACGCGGCGATGCCGATGGTCAGCCCGTCAGCGAGGACTGCCTTTTCCTCAACCTCTATACCCCCGCTCTGCGCGATCGCGGCAAACGGCCGGTGCTGTTCTACATCCATGGTGGCGGCTACAACAACGGCTCCGGCTCCAGCCCGCTGTACGACGGCGTCGACCTGTGCAAACGCGGCGACGTGGTGGTAATCACCGTCAACCATCGCCTGAACTTGTTCGGCTATCTGTACTTGGGCGATTTTGGTTTTCCGGATTTTGCCGAATCGGGCAACGTCGGCCAATTGGATATCGTCCAAGCGCTCCGATGGCTGCGCGAGCACGCGGACGAATTCGGTGCAGATGCGGGCAACGTCACCCTGTTCGGCCAATCCGGCGGCGGCGCGAAGATCGCCACGCTGATGGCGATGCCGGAAGCCGACGGACTGTTCCACAAGGCGATGACCATGAGCGGCCAGCAGGTCACTGCCGCAGGCCCGCGCGCCGCGAGCCAACGCAGCGAGTTGTTTCTGGATGCGCTGGGCTTGAAACCGGAACAGTCGCAGCAACTGCGCGATCTTCCGATGCAGCGCCTATTGGAAGCGGCGGCGGTGCGCGATCCATCGCGGGTGGAAAAATCCAGCCTGTATTTCGGCCCTGTGTTGGACTCGCGAACGCTGCCGCGCCACCCGTTCTATCCCGACGCGCCAGCGCAGTCGATGAAGATTCCAATGATCATTGGAAACACCCGCGACGAAACCCGCGCGTTCCTGGGCGGCGATGCCGCCAACTTCGAGCTGACCTGGGAGCAGTTGCCGCCCAGACTTCGCGAGCAACAATACGTTGATCTGTCGCCGGAGGTGGTCATCGCCGAATACCGGCGCCTGTATCCGGATTACACGCCGTCGGAAGTATTTTTTGCCGCGACCACGGCCGGGCGCTCCTGGCGCGGCGCGATTATCGAAGCCGAAGAGCGCGCCAAGCAAGGCGCACCGGCGTATGTCTATCAGCTGGATTGGGGGCGCTCGGTCGACGAAAAGCGGCGTGCGTTCCATACGCTGGATATTCCGTTGGTATTCGACAACCTCCATGCGGAAGGATCGAAAACCGGCACCGGCGCGGACGCCCAGCGGGTGGCGGGCCGCATGAGCGATGCGCTACTGGCCTTCTCCCGCACCGGCAACCCGAATCATCCCGGGATTCCCCAATGGCAGCCCTACACCCTGCCCGCTCGCCAAACCATGGTCTTCGACGACAACACCAGACTGGTCGACGATCCACGTGGCGGCGAGCGCAAGCTGTATGAGCGGGTACCGTTCGTGCAACGGGGAACCCTGTAGCAGCGCACGCCGCGCGCCCGATGAGACTTCACGCTGACCATGGCCAATCGCAATGCGTGGGGCGGGTCTTGACCCGCCATTGCCATGCGTACGTGGAAGCGATAACGAGCGAAACCGATTCAAAGGCCGATGAGATTCCAGCGATCCCTCGAACAAATCTCCACCCGAAAATTACAACCCCTTCATCGCCTCAGCCGCCATCCCAAACGACGCCAGCCGCGCCTGATGGTCAAAGATATTCGCCGTCAACATCAGCTCGTCCGGCCGATGGCGCTGGACGAAATCGCGAATGCCGGCGCGCACGGTTTCCACGCTGCCAACAACCGCACAAGCCAAGGCCTGCTCCACGCCTGCCTTCTCGTGCGGCAACCAGAACGATTCGATATCGTCGATCGGCGGTGGCACCAGGCCCGGCTTGCCGCGACGTAGATTGACGAAGGCCTGCTGCTGAGTGGTGAACAACCGGCGAGCTTCCTGATCCGTCTCCGCGGCGACCACGTTCAAAGCCAGGATGGCGTAAGGATTGGCCAGATGCTTGGATGGGCGAAAATCGCGGTGGTAGATCATCAATGCCTGGTCCATCGCATCGGGCGCGAAGTGCGAGGCAAACGCGAATGGAAGACCCAGCGATGCCGCCAGCTGCGCACTGAACAAACTGGAACCCAGCAGCCACACCGGAACCTCGATGCCGGCACCTGGCACCGCACGCACGGCCTGTCCCGGTTGCGCCGGCTCGAAATAGCGCAGTAGTTCCTGCACATCCTGCGGGAACTGTTCGGCGCTGTCGAAATATCGGCGCAATGCACGTGCCGTTGCCTGGTCGGTGCCGGGTGCGCGGCCCAGGCCCAGATCGATACGGTCTGGGTATAGCGATGCCAGCGTGCCGAACTGCTCGGCTACCTGCAGAGGCGAATGATTCGGCAGCATGATGCCGCCGGCGCCAACACGGATCGTGGAAGTGCCGCCGGCCACGTGTCCGATCAGCACCGCCGTGGCGGCGCTGGCGATGCCGGGCATGTTGTGGTGCTCGGCCAGCCAATAACGCTGATAGCCCCATCGTTCGGCGTGACGCGCCAGATCCAGCATGTTGGCGAAAGCGTGCGTGGTGTCGCTGCCTTCGCAGACGGGAGCAAGGTCAAGCAGGGAAAAAGGAATCATGGCGCCTCCGCTGGAACGATCCCTCCGATGTGGGACCGTCGCGAGGCAATTCCAGTGCATCTGATGGAACTCAGCATTCTTGGGAGCGGGAGCCGAGAACTGGGAATCGGGAATGGAAGCCAGGAGTCGGATGGCGAATCCAGCATTGAAGAACCGCCGCTATCGCGGTTGGTCCGCTCGGGTTTGTCCGGACCCTGGTTCCCGGTTCCCGGCCCTTGCTTTCAACTCAACAAATCGAATGGCCCGCCCTGCTCCAAACCGCGCTGATAAGCCGGGCGCTTGTGGATGCGCTGCAGGAAGCTTTGCAGATGGGGATATTTTTCGAGTCCCGCACGTGCGGCGGCAGCTTCTACCGGGAAGCTCATCTGGATATCGGCCGCGCTGAACGCTTCGCCGGCGAACCATGGCTGCCGACTCAGTTCGTTTTCCATGTAGTCCAGGTGCAGCTTGACCTGCGGCGCCACGAAGCCGCTCAACGCCTTGTCTGCGATACCACGCGCTATCGGCCGGACGAAGAATGGCATCGGCGCCTTCTTCAAGCGCGAAAACACCAGGCTGAGCAACATCGGCGGCATCGCCGAGCCTTCCGCGTAGTGCATCCAATAGCGATAGCGCAGGCGCTCGGGCGTATCCGGCGAAGGCGCGAAGACATGCGCGGTGTCGTAGCGTTCCACCAGGTATTCAAGCACGGCGCCGGATTCGGCCAGCACGTGCTCGCCGTCGACCACTACAGGCGACTTTCCCAAGGGATGTATGGCGCGCAGCGACGGCGGCGCCAGCAACGTGTCCGGATCGCGCTGGTATCGCACGAGGGTGTAATCCAGGCCCAGTTCCTCCAACAACCACAGTACGCGTTGGGATCGGGAATTGTTGAGATGGTGGACGGTGATCACGCATGCGGCTCCAAGAGAGATGGCGCATCTTATCGTTACTGGTAGACCCGAGCTGCGCCCAGTGGGGTGCGCAGTCAGTAGCAATGAGGCCGTCGCAACCGCAATCAATAGCGAATAGCCGCCATGCTCTTGGGTCAGGAACTACACGACAGCATCGAACACCCTGCCCGATCGCGCGCCCAATCGGGGCGGCGCTGCGCGAAGCTCTCCCGGCCTGGCTGGTCGTCATAGGGTCGCCGCATGACATCCAGCAGCTCCGCTACCCCTGACCCGTCGCCTGCCTCGGCGCGATCGATGACCTGTTGCGCAAGGTAGTTGCGCAACACGTAGCGTGGATTGGCGCGGCGCATTTTCTCCCGACGCTGCTCGCGACCCAGCGAATCTTCGTCCAGCCGCGCGCGATAACGCGCCAGCCATGCCAGCAATTCGGGCGTTACGGCTTGGCGTTTGGATTCGTCATAGAAAGCATCGGCGAAATCGTCCAAAACATTCGCCGACAGATCGGCTTCCATCAACGCACGAAAGAACAACGTCATGTCCATTTCGCCGGCAAGCAACAACGCGTGCAAGGCTTGAATGAGCTCGACGTCAGTGTCCAGGCATTCGGCCAGTCCCAGTTTTGCGGCGATATTGTCGCGGTCGACCCGCATATAGGTATCGGCATAGCGTCGCAGTCCTTCCTGGAGCGGCTCTACCGAAGCGAACAACGGCGACAATGCCTGGGCGAAGCGGGTCAGGTTCCAGTAAGCGATCTTGGGCTGCCAGCCGAATCGATATCGCCGGCCGTAAGCGTCGGTGGTGTTAGGCGTCCAATCCGGATCGTAGTTGTCGATCCAGCCATAGGGGCCGTAATCGATGGTGAGGCCCAGCACCGACATGTTGTCGGTGTTCATTACCCCGTGGACGAAGCCCACCCGCATCCAATGCGCCACCATCATCGCGGTACGTTCGCAGACTTCCGCGAACCATTGCGCATACAGGGCTTCGCCTTCACCTTTCAATTCGGGAAAATGAAGGCGGCCCGTGAAATCCGCCAGTTGCCGCAGCAGCCCCACATCGCCGCGCGCGGATGGCAACTCGAAGTTGCCGAAGCGCAGGAACGAAGGCGCAACTCGGCACACGATCGCACCCGGCTCAGGACGCGGATGACCGTCGTAGAACATGTCGCGCACCACCGATTCGCCGGTTGCCACCAGGCTCAACGCACGCGTGGTCGGCACACCGAGATGATGCATCGCTTCGCTGCACAGGAACTCGCGAATCGACGAACGCAGCACCGCACGGCCATCGGCAGTGCGCGAATACGGCGTCAAACCGGCCCCTTTCAACTGGATTTCCCAGCGCTGCCCGGTTGCATTGATCACCTCGCCCAGGTTGATGGCGCGGCCATCGCCCAGCTGCCCCGCCCATTGGCCGAATTGATGGCCGCCGTAATTGGCCGAATATGGTTGCATGCCTGGCAGCAGCGCATTGCCGCCGAAGACCTGTGCGAACTCCGGAGATGCGATGTCGTCTTTGCTGATATCGAGCAGCGTGGCTGTTTCCGCCGAATACGCGACCAGACGCGGCTCAGCGACCGGCGTGGGCGACACCGGCGACCATGCGGCGCCCAGCACTTCGTGAGGAAGCGGATTGGCTTCGGGATCCCCAGGAAGCTCGCGGACGAATGCGTTGTCGAAGGCGAGCGGCTGCATCGTTGTTTTCGCGATTCAGGCCGGATCGACCAACGGCTGGAGCTGCGGATCCAACGCCACCCGATCGTCGAAGACGAAGCAATGGCCGTCGTAGCCATGGGCGCCGACTTTTTCGAAGTAACCCAGGATGCCGCCGTCCAGTTGCAGGACATTGTCCATGCCGTCTTCGCGCATCCACAGCGCGGCTTTTTCGCAGCGGATACCGCCGGTGCAAAAGCTCACCACCGTGGCATCGGACAACGCCTCGCGGTGTGGCGCCAGCGCCTCCGGCAAGTCGGTGAACTTGGCGATAGGCAGCGTCAGCGCACCGGCAAAGGTGCCGTACTCCACTTCCTGCGCATTGCGCGTATCCAGCATCACCACGCGCTTGCCGGCGTCGTCGTGACCTTGCTGTAGCCAGCGTGCCAGCGTCGCCGGCTCCACCACAGGCGCTCGCTGCCCAAGCGGACTGGCGCCATCGCGGCGAAAACTGATGATTTCCGGCTTCACCTTGACCTTCAACCGCGCGAACGGTTGCGCCGAGCTACGGCTGAACTTGACCACGATGTCGGCGAAGCGCTCGTCCGCCTTCAAGCCGGTCAGGAACTCACGAATGCCGGATTCGCCGCCCGCCAAGAACACATTGATGCCCTCGCCCGCTACCAAGACGGTACCGCGCAACGACAAGGCCTCCGCCCTCTCGCGCACCCACGCGGCCAGTGCCTCGGGGGCATCGATATGGACGAAATGATAGGCAGCGATATTGAGAATCATGGGGGGTATTTTAGCGGGAGGTGGGAGGTGGGAGGTGGGAGGTTTGGGGGAAAGCGTCCGGCTGTTGTCCCCTTTATAAAAGGGGGCTACGGGGGGGCTACGGGGGATTTGCTGTTGCTTTTGCTGTTTTCTTTAAGAGCAAAAGCAAATCCCCCTCAGTCCCCCTTTATTAAAGGGGGAGGTGAAGCCAGAGCCTTTTCCGCTCACCGCTCGCCGCTTACCGCTCGCCACTCCCACCTCCCACCCCCACGTCCCACGTCCCACGTCCCGTCAAAAATTCAACCAACCGGTTGACAATCACCAAAACCCGCGCAATCATTAACCACATGGTTGAATATTCTCCCGAGCAACTGGACGCGGTCTTCCGCGCCCTCGCCGATGGCACCCGGCGGCGGATGCTGCGCAGTCTGGGTGGACAGCCGCGCAGCGTCGGCGAGCTGGCTGCGCCGTTCCAGATTTCCCTGGCAGCGGCTTCCAAGCACATCAAGGTGCTTGAGCGCGCCGGCTTGGTCACCCGCACCATTCAGGGCCGCACCCACCTCTGCCGATTGCAGCCGGAAGCGCTGGCGGCCAGCCAGCAGTGGCTGCGCTTCTATGAGCAGTTCTGGAACCAGAGCCTCGATGCGCTGGAAACCGCGCTGAAGAATGACGTTGCGGTCGCTCCTGCCAAGGTCCAGGCCAAGGCGGACAGGCCCAAACGCGAAGGGAACGCGCTTTCAAGGAGCACGCTTTCAAATCGCGACAACCGAAAGGATGAACCCAATGAATGATGCCGCCGCCGTCAATGTACGCGTCGTCCGTCGCTTCGCCGCACCTGCGCAACGCGTTTTCGATGCTTGGCTGACGCCGCGCCTGCTGGGGCAATGGATGTTCGGCCCAGCCGTGCGCGAGGAGAACGTCTTGCGTCTGGATATCGATCCGCGTGTGGGCGGCACGTTTTCCATGCTGGTCGAGCGTCATGGCGAGAAGATCGACCACCTGGGTACATACCTGGAAATAGAGCGTCCGCACCGTTTGGTATTCACCTGGGGCATCCGCGGCGTTTCGAATCCCGACGACAGCCGTGTAGCGATCGATATCGCACCGCGGGAAGACGGCTGTGAACTCACCTTGGTCCATTCCCTGCATCCGGATTGGGCGGAATACGCACAACGCACCGAACTGGGCTGGAACACCATGCTGGACGCGTTGCAGCGCTTGTTCGCCAAAACAGAGGAGACATCACCCCATGAATGATATGAACCACAACTACGGCACACTCGTCGCATCGGACACTCTGCGCCTGCAGCGCTTGTTGCCGGGCCCCATCGAACGGATCTGGGCCTATCTGACCGAATCGGAAAAACGTGGCCAATGGCTTGCCACAGGCGATATGGATTTACGTGTCGGCGGCAAAGTTGGCCTGCTCTTCCGGCACGCCGACCTATCGCCGCAACAAGCGCCAACCCCGGAACGCTATCGCGAAATGGAAGCGGGCCACGCCATGAGCGGGCGCATTACCGCTTGCGAGCCGCCCCGCCTGCTCAGTTACACCTGGGGCGAGTCCGATGGCAGCGAATCGGAAGTCCGTTTCGATCTGACCGAGCAAGCCGAGCACATACTGCTGACCGTCACCCACAGTCGTTTGCGCAGCCGCGACGAGCTGGTAAGCGTCGCCGGCGGCTGGCATGCGCACCTTCGGATACTGGTCGATCGTCTGGAAGGACGCGAGCCGCCCAATTTCTGGGTCGTCCATGAGGGATTGGAAGCCGAATACCAGCGTCGTTTGCCCGCGATGTAACGGCGGCGCCCTCGTGCCGGGCTTGTTTAAGTTCCCCTAGGGGGGCTCGGCTGCTTTCGTGACGAACTCGAATCGTTATGGACTCGGGTAGGAGAGCAGCGGAGCGAGCTCCGCTCTACCAAAAAGCGCCATGGCGACCGGTCAAAGCAACATATACGGCAACGCCAACGTCAAGCCCAACACCAGCAACATAGCCAGCAACATGCCAATGACGTATCCCGGGCGTGCACGCAAAAGGCTGCCGAAGGTTTCTCCCCGGCCTTCACGCAGCGCTGTTTCACGTTCCGCGCGCATCCGGATACCGCGCTGCGCCTGATATTCGCTCATCAACGCCTTGGCCTGTTGCAGCTGTTCCGGCTGAGAAATCCAGATGCCGCCGCTGGAAATTCCCCAAGGACTGGGCGCGGTCTCGTAATAAGCGATACGGTGTTGATCCAACAAGGCGCGGACTTCGGCGGCCTCATCATCAGGTACGTTGCGCAGGTTCAGAAGCAATTTCGACATGCGCGCATGGTAACCGCCCGTGGCTATCAATGCTGGCCGCCAGCTTCCGCGGGAACAAAGCGGATCGCGTCCTTCCGGCGCAATGGGTTACCCTTCGCGCTCTCGAATTCTGGTGTTTTCCATGCGCGCTCTATTGTTGTCCATCGTCCTCCTGCTCTGCGCTTGCGCTCCGTCCGCCCCGCCACCGACTGGCAGCGTTGCCGAACTGCAGCGTATCGATCAGCAAGCAGGTACCGGCGCGGTAGCGATCGCCGGCAACGACGTTACCGTTCACTACACCGGCTGGCTGTATGACGAGAATGCGCCGGAAAAACGCGGCCAGAAGTTCGACAGTTCCGTGGACCGGGGCGAACCATTCACGTTCCTGCTGGGCGCCGGCCAGGTCATCCGCGGCTGGGACGATGGCGTGGCCGGGATGAAGGTCGGCGGCAAGCGCTTGCTATTGATTCCCTCGGACTACGGCTATGGCCACGAGGGGGCCGGCGGCGTCATTCCGCCGGGTGCTTCGTTGGTATTCGAAGTGGAACTGCTGGACGTAAAGCCTCACTGACCACAGCCGTCTAGCCGTGGTCCGGTAGGAGCGACGTGAGTCGCGATGAGGCTCTACTGGTAAAACCTCTTCGCGACTCACGTCGCTCCTACAACGGCAACTACCGCTCCACCGGCGTCAGCCGCAGGTCGTGGAAATCGAAGCTGAAGTCGGTCAACGGCGATATGGCTTCCATCCGTGCCTCGCGGATGGTGCCGTCCGGCTTGAGGGCGAACGTCACGAAGGCATCCGCATTTAGCCAACGTTCCCGCCAGCGCACGATGAAGGTGTCTTGCTGCCAGTGCGACAGATCGCCCACCAGTTGCGGTGTGCGGCTGAAACGCATCACCAGTTTGCCTCCTTCACGCGTGACGTCCACATCGCCGTACCACGGGTCCCGCAGCTTCCCTGCGTAGGCGGCCAACGGCAGCGAAGGTTTCGATGCCGCATCGCGCTTGGCCAGCAGCTTCTGCCATTTCTTGTCCGCGTCGCCACGCTGCTGTTCCACCGCTGCGGCGTAGGCGCTCAACCAATCGGTTGGCGGCACTCCCAGAAAGGCATCCAGCACCCGCAGCGTCACCGCGTTGAAAGCCGCGCCTACTTCCTGGTTGGTCAGTACCACGATCCCCAACTTCCGCTCCGGCACCAGCGTGACCCGCGACACCATGCCCGGCCAGCCGCCGGTGTGCCACACCAGCTTCTGGCCGCGGTAGTCCGAAAGCATCCAGCCTTCGCCGTAACCGAGGAAATTGGGGCGCGCGGCTTTCAGGGCTTCCACTTTGGGCTCCATGATGGGGATCGGCGTCACCATCGACCACATCGCCTTGTGCCGCTCGGCGCTGAACAGGCGACGCTCCTGCCCTGCGCTGGCGTACACGCCGCCATCCAGTTGCATGCGCATCCATTTGGCCATGTCGTGCGCGTTGGAATAGAGCCCGCCAGCACCTGCCACATTCGCCCACGTCATCCGCGGCGCTGGCTGCAGATCCTTGAAATCGGCCTTGGCATAACCGGTGGCCACGTTATCGTCGGGCTTCAATGCATCGCTGTTGTAACGCGTCTCATGCATGCCCAGCGGCTGCAATATGCGTGCATCCAGGAATTGTTGGTAGCTCTGTCCGCTGATCTTTTCTATCACCTGCTGCGCAACGCCGTACAGAATGTTGTCGTACGCGTACTGGCCACGGAAGCTACCGGCCAGCGGCACATCGCGCAGGCGGCGCGCTACTTCTTCGCTGCTGTAAGTGGTGGTCGGCCAGAACAACAAATCACCCGCACCCAGTCCCAACCCGCTGCGGTGTGCCAGAAGATCGCGCACCCGCATCTCGCGGGTCACATACGGATCGGCCATGCGGAACCATGGCAGGTGATCGATGACGCGATCATCCAGGTTCAACTTGCCCTCATCGGCCAGGACCGACAGCGAAGCGGACGTAAACGCCTTGGTATTGGACGCGATGGCAAACAACGTATGCGCATCCACCTTATCTGGCTTGGCCAGTTCGCGAACACCGTAGCCGCGCTCCAGCACCACCTTTCCATCTTTGACGACCGCCACCGCGATGCCCGGCACATCGAATGTCTTTCGCACCGACTCCACGTAAGCATCGAAGTCCTCCAGCGATGCCGGCGACGGCGAAGACTGCGCCGTCTGGGCAAATGCACCGCCAGACCAGGAAGCAACCCACAGCAGCAGGAAGGCGGCGGCACGGCGAGCACAAGAGGCTTGAGGAATCATCGAATCCGAAGTCGCGGAAAACCAGTCGGCGAAGATACGTCATCCCGCATGCCGCGGCATCTGCCGGTGGTCATCGCCAAGGCATAATGACGCAATGCCCGAAACCAATACCGCTCCACGACTGGCCATCATCGGTGGAGGACCCGCTGGACTGATGGCCGCCGAAACGGCACGCGCCGCCGGATTGGCGGTCGACCTCTACGAAGCCAAGGGTTCGATGGGCCGTAAATTCCTGATCGCCGGCAAGGGCGGCTTGAACCTCACTCATTCCGATCCCTTCGACGTTTTTGCCGGCCGCTATGGCGAACGCAGCGAGCAGGTCGCCGGCTGGTTACGGGATTTCGACGCGGATGCTTTGCGGCAATGGGCGGCCGGACTAGGCGTGGAGACGTTCGTCGGCAGCTCCGGGCGGGTCTTCCCGCTGGATCTCAAGGCCGCGCCGTTGCTGCGTGGCTGGGTACGCCGTTTGCGCGAACAGGACGTGCATTTTCACGTGCAGCATCGCTGGCTGGGTTGGGCCGCGGACGGCCGCCTGCGCTTTGCAACGCCCGAAGGCGAACTGACCGTCCACGCCGACGCCGCGGTACTGGCGCTGGGCGGCGGCAGCTGGCCGCAGTTGGGGTCCGATGGGGCCTGGCAGCAGCTATTGCGCCGACGTGGTGTGGACATTGCCCCGCTGCTGCCTTCCAACTGTGGTTTCGACATCGATTGGAGCGAGCATCTGGCCAACCGCCACGCCGGCGCGCCGCTCAAGCCGGTGGTGGCGTATTGGCGCGATCGCCACGGCGTCGAACAGAGCCAGCAGGGCGAATGCGTCCTCACCACTACCGGCATCGAAGGCAGCTTGATCTATGCATTGTCTCCCGCGCTGCGAGATGCGATCGCGCGAGACGGCCAAGCAACACTCCATCTGGATCTGGTTCCTGGCCGCGATGAGCGCCGGTTGCATGAGGGCCTCAGCAAGCCGCGTGGGTCTCGCAGCTTCAGCGAACACCTGCGCCGGGAAACCGGCCTGAGTGGCGCCAAGGCAGCCCTGCTGTACGAAGTGCTGGGCAAGCATCAGCTTAACGACATGCACACCGTGGCGAAGACCATCAAGCGCCTGCCGTTGGTGTTGAAGCGGGCGCGGCCGATGGAAGAAGCCATCAGCACTGCCGGCGGTATACGCCTTGAAGCACTGGACAGGCATCTGATGATCAGTGCCCTGCCTGGCGTATTCGCTGCCGGCGAAATGCTGGATTGGGAAGCGCCTACCGGCGGCTATCTGCTGAGTGCCTGCTTTGCCAGTGGGCGCCTCGCGGGCACCGGTGCGGTAGCGTGGCTGGCCGAGCGATCAAGCCGGTGACGGCTGTAATCTTGCACGGGAGCGACCACCGGGACTGGTCGCCCGCAGTGGCTGCGGCAGGATCTTCGAGACCCGTGCGCGCAGCGATGCGGGGCGTGCAAATAAGATAGCTTTGCCACTGTTGTGTTTAGGTTATCGTTCGGCAGCAGTTTTATTACACGCGACCGTCGAGCCTCTCAGTCAGAAGCATGCCGTCACCACTCCTACACGCTTCTGATGCCGCCTGTTTTACAACGCAGCGGTCACCACGATCTCGATCAGCCAATGCTGGTTCGCCAGCGTCGCTTGCAAGGTGGCGCGCGGTGGTGCGTTGCCCTCGGGCACCCAAGCCTCCCAGACTTCGTTCATCGGTTCGAAATCTATCAAGTTCTTCAGAAAAATTTCTGCACGCAGAATCTTGGTCTTGTCGGTGCCCGCCCGCTCCAGCAGCGCATCGATAGCCGCCAGCACTTGTTCGGCCTGACCACGAATGCCGGCAGTGGGATCTTCGGCCACCTGGCCGGCCAGATAGACCACACCATTGTGGACCGCCATTTCGGACAATCTTTTGCCTACATCGAATCGCTGAATCATGGCATCACCTCGTTGGTCGATGCGATCAGCTTAACGCCGGTGACCAGCCTCGCAAATAGCTTGCCCATAGAACGAAGGTGGATAGGTAAGGCATTCATAGGGCGCATCATCTTCCAAAATCAGGCAGAGACGTCCAGTGCGGCGGGCTGCGGCAGCTTCCGGCTTCCCCGCAGCCATAGCCGAGCGGCTGCCGCGGACAGTGCCGAAACGATCATTAGGATCAGCGCCTTCTGCACGCCGGCGCCGGACGCTGGCGGCCAAAGCACGTGCAGCCACAGGACGACAAAGCAAACCAAGGCCCAGCCGAACGCCAGAGCGAAGTACCTGCGCCAGTACGTGTCGCTGCGGAAACGCCAAGCCTGCAACAGCATTCCCGTGCAGACCAGGAGGAACGCGGAGGACGCTGCGAAGCCGTGAACGAAGCGATGCAGGTCCGGCGCCAACTCGGGCAACCACGAGTCGCCGATGGAGACCGTGCTCAGCGCCACCGCGCCGGCCACCAGCAACAGCAATGGCGCCGCACTGCGGGCCCGCCGCTCCAGATTGGCATACAGCCCTATCGCCAGACCCACGATGGCCAGTGACAGCACGCAGTACATGACGCGTAGCCATAGGCCATAGGGACCCAGCAGGTAACGGCTCAAGGTGGCACGCTGCCAATCCAGATCCGCACGTAGAAACTGCAAGGTCATGGCCGTGATCAGAAAGCCAACGCCGCACAACAGCGCCATGCCTCCCATGCGCTGGCTGATTCGGACAGCGGCACCATGTTCGGGCGACAAGCTATCGGTCATTCTTCATGGCTCCGGGTAGTCGAGAGATAGTTTGCACGGAACACAAACAGGCGGAACCGTGCAACGGTGCACAAAAGCGGAAAGCCGCTATCTACATTTCGTCCGGCCCCAAGGTCTTGGTGCGTTATGTTTGCTACAAATCTGCGTAGCTCGCCGCGAGACTGAGGCCGCCTTCTTGAACGCACGTCCGACTTGGATCGAAATCTCGATTCGAGGGGGCTCTGGCTGTGGTTGCGATAAGACCGGAAAGGCTTCCCAGCAGTCCAGATCCGCGCAGGGAATGCACTCGATGTTCCTGATCTCCCGGCCGTTATCCTGCTCGTCGCGACAAGCACGTTTTCTATATGATGCTCATAGCCTGGGAGGTCGATGCTTGATGGAGAGTCAACTACACCCATGACCTCGCCCGCCTATCTCCCCGCCGACGAAACCGGCGATACACACCGCCTGCCCCGCCGGGTCTACCGGCTGCGCGTGCTTGGCATGGCCCTGGCTTCGCTATGTGTTGCCGCGGTGCTGCACGAGAACCAGGCGCCGTTACCCATCTGGTTGTGGCTGTTGTTCACCGGCCTGATCTGGCCCCAACTGGCACTGCTGGTCGCCATTCGCAGCGAATCACCCTACCGCACGGAAATCCGCAATCTGCTGTTCGACTCCACCCTGGTCGGCATGTGGGTGGCGTTGATGCAGTTCAACCTGTTGCCCAGCGTGCTGCTGATCACCCTGGCGACGGTGGACAAGATCAGCATCGGCATCCAGCGCCTGTGGCTTTGGTCGCTAGCCGCAATGATGTTGGGGTGCGTAAGCGCAGGATTGTTTACTGACTTCGCGTTTCAGCCAGTGACCAGCGTCCCGGTGCTGCTCGCCTGCCTGCCGATGTTGTTGATCCACTCCATTGCCATCAGCTTGGCCAGCTCTCGGCTGGTTCGCGAAGTCAAACGGCAAAACCGCATGCTGGACGCGCAGAGCCGCCTGGATGTGCTGACCGGCCTGGACGGCCGGCGGCATTGGCTGGCGCAAGCCGATTATCTGCTCCAGCATCGGCACGACACCGGTGAAGCCGCCACGCTGCTGATGATCGACGTGGATCATTTCAAATCCATCAACGAGACGTATGGCTCCGAGGTAGGCGATGAAGTGCTGCGGGCTGTCGCGGCGGTGATCCGTACGAGCATCCGCAACATCGACAAGGCCGGGCGTTTCAGCGCCGATGAGTTCGGGTTGGTACTGCAAGGCACCGGCGCGCAGGCCGCGCGGATTGTTGCCGAACGTATCCGCCATGGGGTGGAAGTGATTGCCATGCCCAATATGCCCGAGCTGCGCTGCACTGTCAGCATGGGGATTGCCGAAGCAACGGAAGACGACACGGATCTGATCGAGTGGCTGGAGGCAGCCGGCGACGCCTTGTATCGGGCCAAGACCGAGGGCCGTAATCGTGTGGTCTGCCAACCCACCCGGCTGGACGGACAAGTAGAAAACGCTACGCCGCGATGACGTTGCAATCGGAAGGAATGAAACCGGCAAAATGCCGGCAACTCAGCAAGACTGAGACGAACAGAACAGGCTCTTACGAACGAAGGCTTTCCAAACGTTCGTCGTGGCGATGTGGTAGTTCCAGCACGTTGTTGGGAACCTCAGGCAACGGAACGTGCCCGCCTTCGAACATGCAGACGCGGTTACGGCCCATGTGCTTGGCGCGATACAACATCTTGTCGGCGTGCGACAGCAGCTTGGCCAGGCTGTAACCGGACAACGCGCTGGAGGTAACGCCAAAACTGGCGGTCACCGCGAAGGTATGCCCGGTTTCGCGGGTATCGATCTGAGCAAGGCGTACCCGGCAATCTTCGGCGACGCGAGTCGCCCCACGCAGATCGCAGCCATACATCAAAATGGCGAACTCTTCGCCGCCCAAACGACCCAGCACGTCGATACGCCGGCAGAAGCCCTTGCAGGCATCGGCAACCTGCTTGAGCACCCAATCGCCGGTCTGATGACCATAGCGGTCATTGACCAGCTTGAAATGATCCAGGTCGAACATGATCAGCGAAACTTCCTCGTCCGCACGCGCGCACTGCGCCAACGCCCGCTCCGCCTGCAAGGTGAAATGATGGCGATTGCAAACGCCCGTCAGCGCGTCGGTCTCCGCCATCTGCTTCAACGACAACTGCACCCGCTTGATCTTGTAAGCCCAGTACCCGATCGAAGCCACCAGCATCACCAGCAGCATGACGATCAACCGCGTGTTCTGCGCGGATTTTTGATCCAGCTTGCTTTGTAGTTGGAGGACTTGGTTTTGCTTGTCCAGGAGACTGATTTGTTGGTTTTTCTGCAGCATTTCTTGCCGCACGATCTGGTAAGCCATCTCGCGGGCCTTGACGTCGTTCAAGTAGGCCTTGTCCGCTTCAGCATATTTACGGAACAAAGATAAAGCGGCTTCCGGGCTACCGCCGCGGTCTTCGATCTCATAGAGAGTGCGATAAGCCATTACCAAGGGCAGCGAATATGTAATACCTGCACTCAGAGCGACAGCCTTCTGAGCATGCTCTTTGGCCCCTGCAACATCCTCTTCCTCTAACAGGTACTGCGCCAGTAGTGAATGGACCTCGCCGATCAACAAAGGATAGCGAGTGCCTTCAATTTCGCTCAAGTTGTCCTGCAGAAGCGCAATAGCCTTTTTCCTTTGGCCTTTTGACGCCCATTTTCTCGCCATCACCACCCTGGCGAGACTGGTCGCAACCGCTTCGTTTTCTTTTTCACATTGGTCAATGACTTTTGAAATCTCTGCGTCATCGTAAGGAATACGGTCGAGATTCAACAACGACTCAAGCCTCAGATAACCCGCTACACAAGCAGGACGCGCCGGCAAGGTACTCGCAAGCAGTTGCTGCGCGTATCCGAGGCCTATTTCGTATTGACCCAGCTTGTTGTAAATCGTTGCTGCAGCGATTCTTGTATGTATTCGCAGATCAGGGTTCTTCGCCTGAGGCAACAATTCCATTGTCTCTTCAAGTTGGCGCAGGCCTTCCGTGAACTGTCGCGTTAGCGCATAACTATTGACCATCAGCGCACCAGCCCGGATCTTGACGTCCATATCCTTGGTCGCCTCCATCAAACGGCGAGATGCCATGATGGACTCATCGAACTTACCAGCGAATGCTTGCGCATAAGCGTTCAAGTATTCGATCTGTTCCTTCTGAGCGGGCGTCGCCTGATCGGCAACTTCACCGATCTCGCGAAGCAAGCGCCTGAATTTAGCCGGATCCGCGCTGCGCACGCTTTCGGCTTCGGCAAGCATCGCCTCGATCGAGGGCGATGCTTGACCTTGATTAGGCGCAAAGCAGAGACAGGCTAAAACCAACCACATCCCGATCACATGCGTGCGCATAATCATGCCTTGAAAGTTAATTGGCGGAAGGAGGACTTTCGCGCTCTTCCCCACCATCTTTATCACTCTCATCCTCTTCACCTTCCTTGAGAGGCTGCTCATCGGGAGCGTAGATAAAACAACACCACAACATATCCCGATAACCAAGCGAATTGCCAAGTGCTTCCGGATCGCGCTTCAACAAGGCGTCCCGTTGCACTGATTCAACATCTAAATCATCCACCAATTCTGCATAGTCTTGCGCCGTCAGATTGGCTAAGTTTGCGTTGTTCCCCATCAACTCCAAAAACCGAATGACATTCGACACTTAAATGCTCCCCTATATCTGATTAGTTATTCCCGCCGTCCAGATGCCCCCTTGCGGCGTTGCTGATAGCCGAGTGGCCCGCCTTGAACGTCCCCGACAGGGTCTTGGCACTCAAACTTCGGCTGAAGATACCCCTTTTCTTGGCCAAGCTCCACATGACCAGAACCGGCGGCCCCAACCAAGCTGGGCACCCGTAGAACCACACTTTGGGAAACACCGGCCCTGGTCCAGGGCCGGCACACATCATTTGGATCAATACCAATCCCCAGAATCGGGGCTTAAGGAAGCTCTATATCTCAAGAATCAATCGATGCGGCCTCGATTAATTTCTCGTTTTCTTTTACCGGGAGATCCTCGTCAGGCACCCAAATCAAGCAGGTCATCGTGGATCTGCCCACCAGCGACCGATTAAGCCCCTCAAGATCATGACTCAACAATGCTTTCTGCTGGACATCATCGATCTCTAGCTGCGTGACAGCAGCCTGATACTCCATTGCCGAACGACCAAAAGAAGCATTGCTCGCCATTTTTTCTAGGAATTGGATAACTGCCGACATACTTGCTCTCCTATGATGGATTTCAGTCAAACGCCGAATAAAAGACCCTAACTCAAGAGATGGCCATAGCTCCGACGGCATTCTCATTCTCGTCCGCCGAAACATCCTCGTCAGGCGCCCAAACCATGCATACCATCGTGGCCCGACCTTCTAGCGATCGGCTAAGCCTTTCAACATCCCGATTCAACAATGCTTTGTGCTGGACATCATCGATCTTTAACTGAGCGACAGCAGCCTGATACTCCATTGCCGAACGACCAAAAGAAGCGTTGCTCGCCATTTTTTCTAGGAATTGAATAACTGCCGACATTACTTGCTCTCCTGTGGTGAACTTCAGTCAATTGTCGAAAAGCTCGCTTCCAATTCTGCCAGCCGATCCAATACCGCTTGGTTCCGCTTCATGGGTACGGCTGGAGGGACCACCAGCGTGGTCTCCAGCCGGAGATTAGCATCCGGCAAGGCGGATAGCGGCATATGTTCCATCCGCGGCGAGGAGATAGGCAGCGTAGCCGCTTCATAGGCGATCACCTCATGGTCCGGCGGGTAATCCGAGCCCAACAGCTCCACCAGCACCTGGCGAAACGCCGCCCCGGTAGAAAATCTAGCCAAGGTCCTATCCCCTGCCACCCCTATCTGCCACAGGACCAGATAAGCCGACGGGTCTATCCGGCGCTGATAGAACATGAACTGGCTGGCTTCGTAGTGCTGGCACCCATAGGTGCCAGGATCGATTCCCAGATCGGCATATAGGCAGTCCTCCGCCGATACGGCCGCCTCCATCACCGCGTCATAGCCTTCCTCCCTGGCTTGAGCGATGGCCCGGTGGGGCACCAGCGCAAAAACGCCCGGGTGGCCATAGAACGCTCCGCACACCCGCCGGCCGGCTCGGACCTCGGCCATCATGGCCTCCACCATCTGCCGATAGGTCTCGCTGCGCGGTTTACCCTCTTGGTAAAACGGTTGCAGGCTGCGCACATCCGCATGCATTCCCTGCACCCATAACTCCACCAGCGGATCCGATACCGCTGCAAACACCACATCGGCCTGTTCGATATAACTGCGCGCGCGCGGCCCCAAATGGGCGCCCAACATCATCCCCAACCCGACGCACGCCAAACTCCCCTGGTCGTTCATTTGCTCATATTCCCCGTTGAAAACCGTCAGCCCTGCGGATCGACTTATCGCAGATCCTTGGGACACTTTGCTTACCGTACCGTCTTTCCCAAGTGGATGATCGCCGCGCATCCCACTCGCGTCTAGTTAGAAAGGCACGGCGGCGGCCTCTCGACGCCGCGCTGATGCTGCGCCGCAGCTTTCCCTAATGGACGATGGCCGCGTCGGTCGGGCGGTGGCCTACTGCGGCGGTCACTCGACGCGCCCTTGCCAGCAGCCACTCCGCTGGTCCGCGTCAGCCATCTGGTCCATTGCCACGAGGAGCTGCCTGCGTGACCCACTTTTCTCTCCATCCCTCTCTTGCTGTCGCCCACGCCTCTGCACATTCCTTTGCCTGGCGACGCGCCGTCCCGGCCCTGCTCTGCCTCCTTGCCATGATCCTGGCCGCACAGGCCTGGGCGCAGACCGAGATCACCGGCTTCGGCAGCAACCCCGGCAATCTGCGCATGTTCAAGCACGTGCCCGCCGGGCTGCCCTCGAACGCTCCCTTGGTCGTGGCCCTGCACGGCTGTTCGCAGAGCGCCGCCAGCTACGATGCGGAAACCGGTTGGCAGATGCTGGCGGAGCGCTGGCAGTTCGCCCTGCTGTTGCCGCAACAGCAAAGCGCCAACAATTCCAGCACCTGCTTCAACTGGTTCGAAAGCGGCGACACGGCGCGCGGCCAGGGCGAGGCGCTTTCGATCAAGCAGATGGTCGACCGCATGAAGGCCGACCACGGCAGCAACCCCGCCCGCGTCTATGTCACCGGTCTCTCCGCCGGCGGCGCAATGGCATCGACGATGTTGGCCACCTACCCGGACGTATTTGCCGGCGGCGCCATCGTGGCCGGGCTCCCCCACCGCTGCGCGACCAGCCAGACCGCTGCTTTCAGCTGCATGAACCCGGGCAGCGACCTCACGCCCGCCCAATGGGGCGACAAGGTGCGCGCCGCCAGCAGCCATACCGGGCCTTGGCCGATCGTCTCCATTTGGCACGGCGACGCCGACTATGTGGTGCGTCCCGCGAACCTGACCGAAAGCATGCAGCAATGGACCAACGTACACGGCATCGACCAGACCGCCGATGTCAGTGACACCGTCGCCGGCTATCCGCATGCGGTCTATAAGGACGCGGCCGGCCAGCCGAAGGTGGAAACCTACCTGATCACAGGTATGGGGCACGGCACGCCGGTCGACCCGGGCACCGGGGAAAGCCAATGCGGCACCGCCGGTGCGTACATCCTGGACGCCAATATCTGCTCCAGTTACCACATCGGCCATTTCTGGGGCCTGGATAACCTGGACGGCACACCCCCCACGGTTACCCTGACCGCACCGGCAAACGGATCCAATGTCAGCGGTACAACCACCGTCACCGCGACCGCCAGCGACAACGTCGGCGTGGACCGGGTGGAGTTTCTCCTGGACGGCGCGCTGCTGGGCAGCGACAGCAGCGCGCCCTACTCGCTGGACTGGAACACCGCCACAGCCGCCAGCGGTACGCATTCGCTGCAGGCGCGCGCTTTCGACCTGGTCGACAACGTCGGCACATCAGCATCCGTAACCGCCAATGTGGTGGGCGGTGGCAGTGGTGGCACGCCGTTGGTTGCCGAATTCAGCAACGAAGACGCCAACGACGGCTACGTGAAAGCCAATGCCGACGGCAGCGCACCCGCGGTCGGCACGCTCGAGGCGTATTCCGGCCTGGCCATAGGCCGAGGCACCGATGGCAAGTACAACCGAACCCTGCTGTCATTCGATACCTCGGCGCTTCCCGATGGCGCCACCATCGTGTCGGCCACCGTCAACGTGACCTACCGCAGCGCTTATGGCGACCCTTGGTCCAGCCCTGCGGGCAACACGTTGACTATCGATGCCCAGCTCGGATGCCGTGGGGCCTGCACCATCGAAACCGGCGACTACGCCGGCACCATGACCGCCGACGCGGTAGCCCAACTGCTGCCATTCACCGGCGGTAGCCAGACCAGCAATCTTTTCTCGACCGCGGGGCTGGCCGCCATCAATCGCACCGGCCGTACACAATTGCGGCTGCGCTTCAGTGCCCATCCGACTGCCACCCATTATTTGTGGATCGACAGAGGCGCCAGCGCCAGGCTGCGGGTGGAGTATCTGCCTTAGGACCTGCTCAAAGTCTTGCTGTGCTTGCCATCTGGTGCGCGTGCGGTGCTCGGAATGCTTAAGTACTTGCACCTGCACTGCGTTTTCTGCGCTCCGCCACGCGCCAAACGGCTGCGCTTGCGACAGACTTTGAACAGGTTCTTGGGGTGCGGCGAGTGGTGGGCGGCAGAGAAACCCGTCCACGCACCGGAAGGCCATCACCAAGCGCTACACTGTCGGCGAAACGCCATAGCCTCTTCCGTGTGCGTTGGGACTCCCTATCAATCCACCAACGGAGGCTTTGCCATGAGCAAAGGCATGGACCAGAAGAAGAACCAGAAAAAACAGCCGGCCAAGACGCCGCAGGAAAAACGCGCGGCCAAGCAAGAAAAGAAGAACGCCAAGAAGTAACCCTGATCGGAATGCGGTGATGGTTGCGCCGCATTCCGACAGTCCTGCAAGCGCCGCCACCCCGGCGCCATCTCCCGATACCTGCCACTCGCGCAGTACCACGTTGCCATCGGCGGATTGCCCGCATGGCCTACGCGGCCATCAGCCCCGAAAACACGCAAAGCCGCATCGGCCGCCGCCCTCAAAGGGACCTAGGACAATCGCTGGCCGTCCTCGCCATCCATTTGCGTTACCTCCAATACACAAGGGGTTTTTGTATTAGGTAGGGGAGTTGGCAAAACCATGGACAAGATGACCTGGGTGACCACTTGGGAAGCCTGGCGGGCTGCCATGGGTACGCCCAGCAGCCGTCAGCGGAAGCAGGTGGACAAGTTTCTGGAAACCCATCCATCGATCCTCTACTGGGGAGATTCGTGGTTCAGCACCATGCTGTATCTCAACCTGGCGCGACAGAGCATCCGCCGTATCGACGGCATGGGCATCCTGATCGGTAAGCCGGGCGCAACGGCTGAACGGTTGTTCGCGCCATCTGAAGTGAAAGAAAAAAGCGGTCGCCTGAAGCGGTGGCCGTTCGATCTGGTCTGCCTGAGCGCCGGCGGCAACGATGCATTGGCGGAACGACTGGAGGCGGTGTTCAAGGACTGGGTTGAGGGTGCCCGCAACGACAAGCTCAGTGCAGAGCAGGCTTACGAAGTACTGCTGGAATCCAACGTTTTTCCGACCATCCGCCAGGCTTACGTGCGTGTGCTGGAAGCGATAAAGCGGGTACGGGAAGACAAACCCAATCTGCGCGTGCTGGCCCATTCCTATGCGCGGATAACCCGCGTGGGCGCCAAGGCCGACCTGACCCTTGGCAACATCGGTCTGATCGCTCTGTTGAAAGGCGATGCGGGGCCTTGGCTTTGGAGAGTCATGCGGCATGTTCTGCACGACGAACAAGCGGCGCGGGAGTTCGCCGACAAATTGCTGGTAGACGGTTTTCTGAAATCCGTGATGCAGCCTCTCGCATCGCCGGAGCAATACGGAAGCTTCTTCAGCGTCGCGGATTTTTCGGACGTGGAACAAGCCCAGGCGGCCACCTTCTGGAATGACGAAATCCATCCTACGGAAGAAGGCTTCGCAGTGCTGGCCGAACGGCTCAACGCCTCGATCAAATCCCTATTGCCGGCACATAAGCGCGAGGCTGTTATCTAGGCCGGCGGCCCCGGCAGATAAGCAAACTACGGGAACCGTTCGTCGGAACACAACGACGAACCTGCTGAATAGCCAGACGCCGGATTTGGGCGCTTTCACCAGCCCTGAGACGGCTTCCTTTTCGTAAAAGCGGCGACAGCATGCCGTCGCCGGCGAAGTCGCGATGCTCGCCTGTTTTTTGCAATTTCGGCACATGGCGCAACGCCCAAAAAGGTCTAGACTCTTTCCACCGACGCCCCCACCCTTCACATGGAGGGTATCCCTATGATGACCTGGGCATTCGCTGCTGCATTGGCTCTCGCGCCGGTGGCACCGGCGCCGGTCTCGCCTCCCGTCGCTCCGCCTCCGGCCCCTGAACAAGTGCTGGCCATACCGGCCGAGTTGCGCACTAGATTCCAACAACAGGTGATAGATCAGAACCGCTCATCGACACGGCGGCTGGATCTGCTGGTCGACTTTTTGTTCGACGATGCCGGCTTGGGAATGGAGTACGAACACAATGCCACCTACACGGTGGAACAGGCCTATCGCACCCGCAAGGCCAACTGCCTGACCTTCACCTTGCTTGCCATCGCGCTCGCCCGGGAAGCGGGTTTAGAGGCCTATGGCCAGGATATCGAAGACACGCTGGTGTGGCGTCAGGAACAAAACACGATCTACCGCACTACTCACGTCAATGCAGGCATACAGATCAAGCGGCAGCGTTACAGCGTGGACGTGGCATGGGATTCGGTGATCGCACGCAACCCGCCTGAGCGCATTCCCGATCAACGCCTATTGGCTCACTTCTACAACAACCGCGCCGCCGAACTGATGGCGCTGGAGCAGATGGAATCCGCGGAAGCATACGCGGCGATATCGCTGCGTCTTGACCCCGGCTACGCCACCAGTTGGAGCAATGCCGGCGTGCTGCATATGCGTGGCGGCAACTCGGTTTCCGCGGAGCGCTATTACAAGCGCGCGCTGGAACTGGAGCCGGAACACGCCGGAGCGCTGTTCAACATAGTGGGACTCTATCGGCGCACAGGCGATCAAGAGCACGCCGACGAGTATCAGCAACGGCTGGAAAAAGCCCGCCTGAGAGACCCATTCCACCAATTCCTGTTGGCGGCCGATTACGAGCATCATGGTGATTACGCCCGCGCCGCGGAGCACTACCGGCGTGCCATCCGCCTGCATGAAACCGAACACCGCTTCTATTTCGGCCTGGCGCGTGCGTATCTGCAACTAGGCCAGGCTCGCCGCGCTGGCCGCGCGTTGGCCCGTGCCCAGGCACTCAGCAACGGCGCCACCCAAGCGCTTTACCAAGCCAAGCTGGACAACCTGCGCCAGCATTGGAAGTGACGCGGTTACGCGGCGGCATCGAAAATGCTGGCGCGTGGTCTTGCCTTAAGCCAATACAGGACTAACCGGGTTCGCGCGTCAGTTCCCCACGCGTGTGTCGGTTGCCACCCAGTTCACTTCCCATGTCTTGCCTCCGTCATCGGAGAACGCCTGTTCGAAACGGCAGGAATCACGGGTGATATCGGAAATGACAAACCGGACCAGGATGGCGCGGCCATTCAAAGTCTCTTGGCCGTAGAACTCGCCACGCCCATTCTTGAATTCGCCAATCACCGGCGGGGTAAGCGTGCCGCTCGCGCTATTGGAAAAATTCAGGCTCCACTGCCGGGCTTCCGGGTTATACAGGCGTAGCGACAGGCCTTCGATGCGGCCCGATGGTCCTTCGACCTGCAGCTCCACCAGGTTGGCACGGCCGTCCCAGACCTTCCGCACGACAGTCGTGCCCTCGTAATCGACCCAGGTATTGGAACCGGTCAACGGGCGCAGACGCCGCGACAGTTTCGTCTTCCAACTCCCGATCTCGAAATCGAAATCCCGTTGCCCATCCCGTTGCGCTGCAGCAGACTGGGATTTTGTTTGGGAGGCATCCTGGCTTGGCTGCGCGGAGCCGGTCAAAGGCGCGCCGCCAGCAAGCAAGGCCAATACGACATACAGGGAAAGGTTTCTCGACGCGGGCATAGCAGATCCTCTGATCGGAGACTGTGCTGGCACGGCGAGATTCGTGCCATCCGGCTGGGTCAATCCTTCAAGAATAGCCAGCGCACGGCTGCTCCCACAGTACCAATTCGCTCCATGCGTCGAACTCTTCTAGGGCCAATCGCGATGGTCGGAACCCCTCATCTCGCAATGTGGGGTGGCTTTATGGACTTTGGGTAAGACGCGCTTCCAGCCAGCAGGGTCGGCATGCAATCCCCCTGGAAGGCCACTGTTGCGAGCGCCGTATTGTGTTCAGAAGTCCATCTGGGACGCGGTCATGGCTCCCGAGGCGTACACTGGCATTCCCCCAACGACCGAGATATCCGCTTGGCAAAGCCCAATTATTCCTTTGAAAAGCGCCAGCGCGAGATTGCGAAAAAGAAACAGCAGGACGAAAAAGACGCCCGTAAGCGCGAGGCGCGCGAAGCAGCCAAGGCCGCTGCTGAGCCCGCTCCTCTTAAACCGGCTTCTGACGGCGGCTAAGCCGGCTGGCGCCACCGAGCGTCGGCAGCGGTTGCCGATCGCCCCGGATGCCGGGCGTTATCAACAGTAGCGTGCGCCGTGGGCACGCTACTTGCTGAGCCCCTCGGAGCTAAGCGGAATGCACCGCCTGCTCCTGCTCCAACGAAGACCCGCAACCTTCCTCGGCCAACTGCCGCACTTCGCACTCGATGTCCCACTCGTCGCCGTGCACCTCCAAAAAGCGCTTGGCCCACCGGATCGCCTCTTCATGCGTATCGGCCTGGATCATCGCGTACCCGCCGATGACTTCCTTGCTTTCGCTGAACGGACCATCCGTCACCGTGATCTTGCCGTGGGTGAGACGAAGGCGCGTGCCCTCCGCCGTGGGCCGGAGCCCCGAGGTATCCAGCAACACGCCCGCCTGAGTCATCTCCTGCATCAACTCGCCCATATCGGCCATAAGCCGTTCGCTGGGCACCATGCCCGAGTTCTCGTTCACCCGGATCATCGAAAGAAATCGCATGTCTCGCTCCTGTTGTATGCGGGGAAGCGGCGACCATTCGCGCTTCCCTATACAGGCGTCGAATGAGGGGCGCCGAAATCGACACGACAGAACGCATTCCTGCTTCCTGACTAGCGGATCCATACCGGCATGCCGGCACCGTGCCTACACAACCGGCCACCGGCCCAGGACTTCGTAGTCCGGTTGCCCCTGGATGCTGTGGATCAGCCGGAACTCGGTTGGGCGCAGGACGATAGGCTCAACTGGCCCCAACTTGGGTTCGGGGTCGGTGTACGCCAGGGTGAGATGCGGGACGAAACTGTGGCCGATGTGGCGATGAAAGCCGGCGCGGATGAGTTGCTCTTGGAGGGATTTCCAGAATGTCTGCATCGGCGTGGAGACATCCGACGCCGCCAGGGTGAATGCAGGTCTACGCGGATTACCCAAGGCGCGAAGATGATCCAGCACGATCGTGAAAGGCTCACCGGCAGCCAGTCCGCGGATGGCGTTGATCGCATCGCGAATATGGTCCTCACGCCGCTGATCGCTTTCGCCCAGGTAGTGCAACGTCAAGTGATAACGATCCGGCCTTATCCAACGCGCGCCTGGATATGAAGCCTGCAACGAAGTGACGAGCGCCTGGATATGTTCGCGCTCCGCCTCGCTGGGGAACAATGCAAAAAACAGCCGATGGGTGGCGGCAGGCGCCGGGGCGAACAAGTTGCCCTGGGAAGAAGTCATGAAGAACGAGATCTGCAGCGGGAGAAGAGCGGCATGCTACCGCGATGACAGGGCCGAGGAACGCGGCGACACCCGCCTAGCTCACCGCAGTTGGCTGTCCTTGCTGCCGCGCCGGTTGTAGCCGCCGGCCTCGTGCGCGTCCTGATCATGCAGCGACTGGCAAGCCACGCACAGGCGCACGCCTGGCACCGCCTTGCGCCTGGCCTCGGGAATGGGCGCATCGCACTCTTCGCACTGGCTCAGCCCCGGCCCCTGCGGAATCTGCCTGCGCGCACGCTCGATGCCATCTTTCACAGTCGCGTCGATCTGTTCCTGTACCGCTCCGTCGCCTGCCCAGCCGGTTGCCATGGAGGCCTCCCGAATTGCTCAATGAAGTTTCCAAAAGCATGCCCGTTTTGGAATAGGTTGGTGTGAAATCCCCATCGGCGGCGGCGGGTCCGCCCAAGAAGCCGCGACGGACAACATCCAAGATGATTCCGATGTCGATTTCGTCCGCCCCTGTTCGTCGCAGGAGAGAAGGCGCGCGTCAGCCGTCTCCCTTTTCAACCACAGCCAGCAAAGACAAGCCCATGACATCCACCAACCGCACCCGCACCCGCAAGCAACGCATGAGGAACCGCGCCTGATGAAGCCGAAGCTCTACGCACATCCCTTCTCATCCTATTGCCAGAAAGCGCTGATCGCACTTTACGAGAACGCTACCCCCTTCGAGTGGCGTCTGCTGGAGGCACCCGGAAGTCCGGAGGTGCTGGAATTCGAAGCGCTCTGGCCGATAAAGCGCTTTCCCATGCTGGTCGATGGCGACCGTGTGGTCATGGAAGCCAGCATCATCATCGAGTATCTGCATTTGCATCATCCGGGACCGGTCCGGCTGCTTCCGGACGACCCGCGCGCCGCGTTGGAGGTACGGATGCTCGATCGATTCTTCGACAACTACATCTCCACACCGCAGCAGAAAATCGTATTCAACAGCATCCGGCCCGAGGCCGATCGGGATCCTTACGGCGTGACCGAGGCGCGCACGATGCTGGAGACCGCCTACGCCTGGCTGGACAAGACCATCGCCGACCGGGAATGGGCCGCGGGCGACACTTTCACCCTGGCCGATTGCGCCGCGGCGCCGGCCCTGTTCTATGCCGACTGGACGCACCGCATCGACGATGCCTTCCCTCACGTCATCGCTTATCGCAAGCGCCTGCTGGCCCGCCCTTCGTTCGCACGCGCCGTCGACGAGGCCCGGCCATACCGCTCGTATTTCCCCTTGGGCGCACCGGATCGCGATTGAACGCCCTTCAACCGTAGGAGCACTGCATGTCTTTTCAAGCTTATTTGGACAACATCCAAACCAAAACCGGCAAGAGCCCAGCTGATTTCCGCAAACTCGCTGCGGGGAAAGGCTTCACGGAGAATGGCGCACTGAAGGCAGGCGTCAAAGCGGGCGATATCATCGCCTGGCTCAAGAAGGATTTCGATCTGGGTCATGGCCATGCCATGGCGATCGTCGCCCTGCTCAAGGGCACCAAGAAAGAAGGTTGATCCTGCGGGCCGCTACCGGCAAATCGGCAGTGGTGGGTCGCGACGTTGATGCTCACGGTCGCGACTTGACCAGCCATTCGGCTGTTAAAAGCCATCGCTCCCACAAAGAGTCCATTCGTGTCCTTTGTACAGCGGAGCTTGTGCTCACCGGTTGGAATTCAGACGCTTTTCGAACCAATGATCGGCATAAGGATTGTCGTTATAAGGCGGGATTTCGTGGTAACCGTTGCGTGCGTATAGCGCTCGCGCTTCGGTAAGACTGCGGTTGGTATCCAGCCGTATCGTGTCCAGCTTCATGGCAACGGCTTGCGACTCCAACGCGTCCAGCAGTCGTTGCGCGATGCCCAGTCCGCGCGAGGACGGCGCCACCCACATGCGCTTGATCTCGCCTACGCCGGGATCCGTGATCTTCAGTCCTCCGCACCCCACCGCCTCGCCGTCCAGGCGAGCTACGAGGAAAGCACCGGCTGGCGGCATCAACTCGTTCGGGTCGGCCGACACGCTGCGCGATGCATCGAAGCCATTCTCAAAGCGATCATCCAGTTCATGCAGATAAGCATCGATGCAAGCGCGCGCTTCCGCGCTGGCAGGATCCGTCAGCACCACTTCCACCGCCGAGGCACGCAGCAGGCGCTCCACCTCGGTCATCGCCGCGATCAAGCGCTGGCGCTGCGTTTCGCCTAGCGGCGCCAACAACGACGTCGCCAACGCCTGGGAACGCGTATCCAATGCATCCACCTCACGCCGCCCCTTGCGAGTCAGCGCCACACGCCGTATCCGGGCGTCATGCGGTGCAGGTTGCACGCTGATCAGTTCTTGCGTTTCCAAAGCACGCAGCAGCCGGCTGAGGTAGCCGGAATCCAACGACAGCCGCGTCCGCAGGTCGCGTACGTCGGCGCCATCGCGGCCCACCTCGAACAACAGCCGCGATTCGGCCAGCGGTCGCCCACGGCCCAGGTAGTCGTCGGTCAGCACACCGATTCGGCGCGTCACCGCCCGGTTGAAGCGGCGGACTTGCTGGATTTGGCTCTCGTCCATATGTCTGACTTTAGTCAGACAATTGGATGGCGTCAATGGCTAGGCCGCCCAGGCGGGCTTGAGCCCGCCCTATGCCGTGCTTTCAGTTGTGCGCCAGCACGTAATCGATCGCCGCGCATACGGCCGCCACCTGCGCCGCGTTGCATTGCTCCGGCGTGGCCTTGGGGCTGTCGGGATACACCTCGGTGGTGGTGGTGTAGTGCGCGTCGGTGACGCGTGCGCACAGCCCCAGGCGCTTGAGCGGGTACTGGATGACACCCGGCGCGACGATCGGCGAACCGATGATTTCGCCCTTGGCATCGGCCGGTGCGATGTGAGTGACCTTCGCCACAGCATCGATCACCGCCTGCTGGAAAGCAGGCTGCGGATTCTCGCTGTCGTCCACCAGATAGAAGCCATCCGGAATCTCGCCAGGCTCGAACGGCTTGCCGTCGCGCGCGGCCAGCGCGGGACGGAATTCGCTTTCGTCGCTATCGGTGGTTTCATGCAGATCGATATGCATCGCCACCCGTTCGCGCAGCGGCGCCACCAACCGCATCAGGGCGGCGGATTCCGGGGCTGGACTGTCGTCGCGAAACGACCGATTGGGATCGACCGCATCCGGGTTCCAGCGATGAATCCGCTCGTAAGCCCAGGGGCTGATGCACGGCGCCACCAGCAGATTGGCCTTGCCTTGGTAGTCGGCCGCACGTTGCGCAAGAAATTGCAGAGCACCATGCACGCCACTGGTCTCGTAGCCATGCACGCCACCGGTCACCAGCATGATTGGCAGCGTGTCGTTCCAATCGCGGCTGCGCACGGCGAATAGCGGGTAGGCATCCGGCTGGTAGTCCAATCGCCCGTACTCCACAACATCATAACTTGAGCGAAGGCGATCGATGGCGCTCAGCACATCCGTTTCGTAGCTGCGTTGACGGGTTTGCCGCGCACGCCATTCGGCTTTCTCCGCGTCGTTCCAGGGCTGGCCAGGTGTGCCGATGGGGTAAAAAGCATCCGTTGTCATCGTGTCGCTCTTTGCAGTGGCATAAAAAAAGAGCAGGCACTATAGGGCGGGCCCTAGCCCGCCGTCACCATCTCGACGCTTGCAGATAACCGCCGAAAGCCATTCTCGCGGAGGCTCCGAACAACTCTGGCGGTTGTTCGCCATCCGGACGCGCTGCGGCGCGTTCCTAATCGTGCACACTGAACAGCTATCGGGGCGCGGTGGGCCGGGGCCCACCCTACTGCGGCCTTGTGAACAGACGTGCACGCCACGCCACCCGTCCGAATCCGCCCGCATAAGCCGTTCCAATGCAGAGTCGGTGCCTGTCAACGCGCTATCCTGCCGTTGGAGCCCGCTGGCCGGGAGCGTGTGATGAAACAAAGCATCCGCTACGTCGTCACCGACGACCAGGTTCGCCTCGCATGGGCCGAGATGGGACGCGGGCTGCCGCTGGTCAAGGCGGCGACTTGGCTGACCCATTTGCAATACGACTTGGAAAGCACGGTCTGGACGCATTGGATCCGTTTCTTCGGCGAACATTTCCACTACTTCCGCTATGACGAACGCGGCTGCGGGATGTCGGATTGGAACGTCGGCGACTTGGCACTGGAACGCTGGGTGGACGATCTGGAGGACGTCATCGACGCCGCCGCCATCGATCGCCCGTTCGCGTTGCTGGGCATCAGCCAGGGCGCAGCCACGGCGATCCGCTACGCCATACGCCATCCGCAGCGCGTATCGCACCTGATCCTGTACGGCGGCTACGCCGTGGGTGGCCACAAGAGCGACAACCCCGAGCGGCGCGCGTTGTACAAGGCGGTGATGGAGGTGGTAAGCCTGGGATGGGGAAGCGACAACCCGACCTTCCGCCAATTGTTTACCTCGCGCTTCGTACCGCAAGGCAGTCAGGCGCAGATCGACTGGTTCAACGAACTGTGCAGGCGCACCACATCGGCAAAAAATGCCTGCGAGCTACTGGCAGCCCGAGGAAGCATCGACGTGCGCGAGGACTTGGCTCAGGTGCGCGTGCCCACGCTGGTGCTGCACTGCAGTCGCGACCAGATCGCGCCGTTGTCGCAGGGCAAGCTGCTGGCCAGTCAGATCCCGGGCGCGACATTCGTGCAGTTGGATTCGCCCAACCATGTGTTGCTGGAGCACGAACCGGCTTGGCGCCAGTTCCAGGAAGCGGTGCTGGAGTTCACAGGGCAATCGGTCGCCGACACCGGCGCGGACGCGGCAGCGGTAGCGGCGTTGACCAAACGGGAGCGCGCGATATTGGCCTTATTGTGCGAAGGCCGCAGCAATGCGCAGATCGGTTGGCACCTGGGCATCGCCGAAAAAACCGTCCGCAACCACGTCTCCAATCTCTACCGGAAACTGGGCGTGCGCAGCCGCGCAGAAACCATCGTGATGGCATACAAACATCCGGGTTGAGAACTCGTCCGGGACATTTGTCCCGGCGTGCGAAGCCGGTGTCCGTACAACCGGGACAAGGTCCCCATGGCCGTCGTCGCCGACGCCGCGCAGACTCGGAAACCAACCACTTCGCCCGAGGCCGCGCCATTCCACACGGTGCCGGCTGGGGTTCATACCATTCCTGGAGACCCATGATGTCCCGCCTGTCTGCCCTGTTTTACGGTGCCGCTTGCTATGCGGTGTTCCTGGCGGTCTTTCTGTACGCCATTCCCTTCGTTGCCGGTTTTGGAGTGCCCAAGCACATCGACAACGGTGTATCCGCTTCTCTGCCGATAGCGTTGGCGATCAATCTGGTCCTGCTGACACTGTTCGCGCTGCAGCACAGCGTCATGGCGCGGCCGGCGTTCAAGCGTTGGTGGACGCGTTTCGTGCCGCCGGCGGTCGAGCGCAGTACCTTCGTGCTGGCGACCAGCCTCGTCTTGGCCCTGTTGTACTGGCAATGGCGGCCTTTGCCGCTGCGCCTCTGGGATGTAGAGAGCGATGCGGCGCGCTGGGCGTTGTATGGCCTGTCCGCAGTGGGCTGGCTGCTGGTGCTGGCGAGCACCTTCCTGATCAATCACTTCGATCTGTTCGGGTTGCGGCAAGTGTGGCGGCACGCACGCGGGCAGGGCCCCGCTCCCGAAGCGCCGTTCGTCGTCCGCGCGCTCTACCGCATCGTGCGCCATCCGATCATGTTGGGTTTCCTGATCGCGTTCTGGGCCACGCCGACGATGAGTCTGGGCCATTTGTTGTTCGCGCTGGTGACCACCGGCTACATCCTGGTGGCGGTGAAGTTCCTTGAGGAGCGAGATCTGGTCGCCCAGTACGGCGAAGCCTACCGAGACTATCAACGCCGGGTGCCGATGCTGCTGCCATGGCGCAAGCGGCAGAATACCGAGGTCAGTCATCCCGTCGCGCCGTCCGCTGCGCTACATACGGACCGCCCGATTCCTTGATGCGGAGAAAGCGCGGCGTCGGGCCGTAGCGCCATGAAGTCGGTAAATGTCGCCGTAGACGGCAGTCGGAAGTCCCGGTGACCGAAGACACACGCCAGCGGAAGCTCGGTGCGGCAGGCTGGGGCATCCTGACCACGCCGCGTCTTTCATGCCTCTGTACGCCCCGCTTTCCATCCTCGCACTCGCTGCCCTGGTATCCACCGCGTCGGCAAGTCCACTATCGCTCGGCACGTCCGACGCGCCGCAGGCCAGCCGTCTGGGCATTGGCTGGTTGTCGGCCGAAACCAACGACTACAACCTTTCGACCGACGCGGACGCGCGGTTGCTGGTGTTCGGCCGATCCACCACGGGCGACTTCCATGACGCCAAGATCTGGCTGGCCAAGCGCGACGGAACCGGCTGGGCGACGCCCACGCCAGTGCCGTTCTCGGACGCGCGCTGGCGCGATTCCGACCCCTGGCTCACGCCCGATGGACATTGGCTGTACTTCGTCTCCAACCGCCCTGCCCCCGGCCGCGAGGCAGCGCGCGAGGATCTCGATCTTTGGCGCGTAGCCGTCACCGCCCGCGGCTTTGGAACACCCGAACATCTCGCTGGGGCATCCAGCACGGGCGAGGAGCTGGGACCCGAGCTGCACGACGGTTGGCTGGTCTTCAACAGCACACGCAAGGAGGGTCCGGCACCATTGGCGTTGTATCGATCGCGTGTGAGCGAAGCCGGTGCCGCCACAGCGCAGCCCCTGCCCGCTCCGTTCAACGATGGGCGTGTGCAAGGCGACCTGACCTTCTCTGCTGACGGACAGATCGCGCTGTTCTGGAGCGTCCGCGGCGACAGCCGCGACCCGGACCTGTTCGCCGTCCGTCGCGAAGGCGATGGCTGGTCCGCCGCCATCCGCTTGCCGGCACCATTCAACGCGCCGGGCATGGACTTCACTCCCGCGTTCGGCGCGAATGGACGCACCGTGACATGGGCCAGTCAGCGCACACCGGACGGCGCTGGCGTTGATGCCTCAAAACGCGCCGACCTTTACGGCGCGCCATTGGCGGAGCTGTTGCGCTCGCTCTGAACCCCTCGAGTTCTAGCGACCATGGCGCACGCTACTTGCTAGCGCTCGCCTGGGTACGCTTGATGAATTCGCGCATGAGCGGCGCGGCCAGGGCCGAGTGCGTCTCGAGCAAGAGATGCCCCGCGTCGAAAACGTGCGCCTCCATCCGCGGCAGATCCTGCATCCATGACAGGGTCTCCGCGATATCGAAGAAGGCGTCGTGCCTCCCCCAAAGCATCAACGCAGGCGGCCGTCTGCGTTGCAGGTATTGGGCGATGGCGTCGAACCGGGCGACGTAGCGCCCGTAGTCGAGAACAAGCGCACGCTGAGTGTCCATCCGGCCCGGAAGATTCATCACTCGCCAATCCTCCTCCCATTTTTGCGCTGGGATCCGCGCGGCGACTTCCTCCGGGACACCGGATACATACTGGTCGCGCACGCCCTCCAAGGTGAGAAACGTGGTTGCCTTGGCTTCGTTTTCCGGGGTCGGATCCGCCCAGAACGCCTCTGTCGCTTCCCATTGCGGGCTGAACCCGGTTCGATGTGCGTTGGCGTTCTGGATGATGAGTCCAAGAACTTGTTCCGGTGCCTGCATGGCGATGTGGAAACCTACCGGCGCACCCCAGTCATGCAGGTAGACATAACGCTGCCCGATGGCGAGCCGGCCCAGCAACTCCGAGATAGCCTCACCAAAGGCGTCGAACGACGCCGACGGCAGCGCATCGGACTCGCCATAGCCCGGCAAATCCGGGGCGATCAGGTAGGCGGTATCCGACAGTTCGGCCATGACATCCACAAACATTCGCGCGGCGTTCGGAAATCCGTGCAGGAGCAGCACCGCGGGTTTGGAGAGCTTTCCTGCGGTGAAGAAGGACTGTTCTGTACCGCCGGACAGACGAATTCGTTGCCGGGTCACTTCGCTCATGGGTGGTTCCTCTCGTCTCCTGATCGCTGGCGAATCCAAGCCGAGGGAAATCCTACTGAGCGGTACCGCTACAGCCTGTCAACGTCGTCGGATAAGCATCCCGGACTGCGCCTTCGGCTTATCCTGTCCGGATATGAAGCCGACATGCCCGTCGGCACTCCTGGATTTTCCCCCGCATGCCCCACTATTCCGGCCCCCTGCTCACCCGCCAGCTCGCCGAATCGCTATTGGCCGCACGCAACGCGAAAGCAAGCACATGGACAGGCTCGTTGGACCTGGGCCGCTCAAGCGGCGATGCACTGCTGGAGCCGGATCATTGGCAATGGCGCGATGTGCGTTATCCATATCCGGAAAGGCTGAAGGACCGCACGCTCTATTACTGGGACGGCGACGAATTCGCGCCGATATCCCGCTACTCCGGTTCGCTGATCAAACTGATACCGACCGAATGGGGCGTGCCTACGTTCGAGATCGACGGCATCAAGATGCTGCCTACCTCGAAGGAATCTCCGCTGGACGATGCGCGGCGCAAAATCGCCCTGATCGAACCGCGCGGGAAGGTGGTGCTGGATACCTGCGGCGGGCTGGGTTACTTCGCCGCGTGTTGTCTCGAGGCAGGCGCGGCGCGCATTCACTCGTTCGAAAAGAACGCCAACGTGTTGTGGCTGCGCACGCTGAATCCCTGGTCTCCGGATCCTGAAGCTCCCGAAAGCGGCGGCCGATTGCTGCTTGCCCATGCCGACATTTCACAGGCCATCGCGCAGGTCGCCGACGCCTCGGTGGATGCCATGCTGCACGACCCGCCGCGCTTCGGCATAGCTGGCGAACTCTACTCGCAGGTGTTCTACGACCAACTGGCGCGCGTACTGCGCAAGGGCGGCCGTCTGTTTCACTACACCGGAAGCCCCAACAAGCTCACCAGCGGGCGGGATGTACCGCGCGAAGTCGCGAAACGGCTGGAGAAGGCGGGATTCAAGGCGCAACTCGCGCTGGATGGCGTATTGGCATCGCGGCGCTGAACCGGCAAACAGAGCCGAGAGTGCTCGTTACGCCTGTCTTCACGCGGTTTAAGCGCACGGCGGCGCACATACGCTCTACCGAATTGCCTAACCGGGAGGCCCAACATGATTTGCAAGCACGCTATATCGATGACCACCCTCGCCCTGCTGCTCGCCGGCCCGCTGGCCGCGCAGGAATCCACCAAGCCACAGATGACGCCTGAGATGCAGGCGATGATGGAAGCGATGCAGAAAGCCGGCACGCCCGGCGCGGAACATCAAAAGCTAGCCTCGCTAGCCGGCAGTTACGACCTGACGATCAAGAGCTGGCACGCTCCCGGTGGCGAACCGACCACCGATACCGGCACTGCCACGCGCAAGATGATCCTCGGCAACCGGGTCATGGTGGAAGAAGTGAGCTCGCAAATGATGGGGCAGCCGTTCACCGGCCAGGGCCTGCACGGCTACGACAACGTCACCGGCAAGTATTGGTCGACATGGAACGACAGCATGAGTACCGGCCTGATGGTCAGCAATGGCACATGCGACGCCAAACTGACCTGCACCTACACCGGCACCTATCACGACCCGGTTTCCAAGAAACCGCAGACCACGCGCATGACGACGCGTCAGACCGACGCCACCACTGAAGTCTTCGAGATGTACGCGCCCGGCCCGGATGGCAAGGAAGCCAAGATGATGGAGATCACCTACAAGAAGCGCAGCCGGTAATCCAACGCGACCGCGTGGGGCGGGTCTTGGCCCGCCCTACGTTGAAGGCTTCTCTGTTTATCCACTCCGTGCAGCGGCCTCGATCGCGGCAACGTCCAGCTTTTTCATGTCGAGGAACGCCTGGGTGACGCGATCGACGAGCGCCTGGTCGCCGGACGTCATCAGTTCGTCCAACACGATCGGCGATATCTGCCAGGAAAGACCGTAACGGTCCTTGCACCAACCACACTGCTCGGACTCGGGCACGCTGGACAGCTGCGCCCAGTAGCGATCGATCTCCGCCTGGTCGCGGCAAGGCACCAGGAAAGAGATCGCCTCATTGAAACCGAAGCCGTGCTCGCGGGCGCTGTCCATCGCAGCAAACCAGTTGTCGCCCAGCCGGAAATCCGAGTACATCAGCGTGCCTGCCCGGTCGGGCGGCATGCCTTCCGGGTAGCGTGCCAACTGCCCTGGCTGCGAATCGTCGAACACCGAACGATAGAACTCCCCCGCCTCCTCCGCCTTGCCGCAGACGTCTCCGGTGAACATCAGCGACGGCACGATGGCGGGCCGCGGCTCGCCAGCCGGGTCGACGAGGAGCAATTGCCAGGACAGGCCGTAGCGATCCTGCAGCCAGCCGTAGCGTTTGCTGAAGGGATATGCATCCAACGGCATCAGCACTTGGCCACCATCGACCAGCGCTTCCCAGGTTCGCTCCAGGCGCGCCGCCGCATCGGGTTCCCGGGAGGGATCGAAGTTGACGATGAACGACACCGATGGATTGAACTTGAACAGCGGCCCCGCGCTTATCGCCATGAACGGTTGTCCGTGCAACGTGAACGACACCACGTCGCAATCTCCTGAAGGCGTGTTCTGGAGAGTGACGATGGAATCGACCTGGGAATCCGGAAATACCGAGCAATAGAACTTGGCGGCCTCGCGGGCTTGGGTGTCGAACCAGAGATGCGGGGTGATGGGCTTGGCGAGCGACATAACGGAGCTCCTGGGTTGGGGTCACCTATCTACGACGATCCGGCGTGCCGCGAATCGACAGCCGAATACCGATGATGAACCATCACGCCGACAGCCGGAGCGCCTGCGTAGGGCGGGTCTTGACCCGCCATTGCCATGCCTGAACTCCCGACGCTGCCCAGCGGAAGTGGCCCGAACATCCAGGTGGATTTTTCGATGGCTATCCGTACAGCTTCAAGATCGCAATGGCGGGTCAAGACCCGCCCTACGCCTAGCCCCGCCGCCTCGGCAGGACCGCCGCCGCGAGGATGGCCGTTCCAACACGAAAACCGGACATGGATTGCACCCTCCTGACTGTGAGCGTTCAAAAAGGGGCACTCTGACCGGAACGCCGCAAGCAAAGACCGGTTCGCCGCTTGCAGGAATGGAGGGATGCTATGGTTTTGCTATAGAGTCGCTGCAAACCCCGCATGGGCCTCCGAAAAGCGCAGATCCGGATGGTTGGACACGTGAGCGAACAGGCACTCGGAAAGGTCGATAGAGCGTTCGATGATCAGGGGGCCCGTGGCGGGACCCCGGACTTCACCGCGGGCGAAGCGCTCATCCAGCCCTCGCTCAATCGCATCTCGCTGCACGCGCGCGTCGCCCAGGTCGAACCGAAGGTCATGCAGGTGCTGGTGCTCATGGCCGAACGGCCGGGCATGGTGATCTCCCGGGAAACCTTCCTGGACACCGTGTGGGCCGGCACCGTCGCCGACGACTATCTCCTCAACCGGGCGGTGTCCGAGCTGCGGAAGATCTTCGACGACGACGCGCAAACGCCCCGCTATATCGAAACCATCCGCAAATCCGGCTATCGCCTTATCGCGCCGATTGCGCCGGCGCGGGTTGCGGCGGCGGTTGCCAGACCGCCTGTTCCCGACATGCCTGCCGAAGTGCAGGCTGCGGCCCCGTCGCAACCCGAGGTGTCGTCTGCCGAGCGACCGCCCGCCTCGCCGGCATTCGCAAGCTTGAGAAAAACACCTCTCCGGTACGCACTGGCCGCCACCTGCATCGCGATCGCCATTGCGGTGCTGCTGATCATGCTGCTGCCGTCCGGGAAATTCTCTGGCATTGCCGAAAACTACAACACCCGCCCGCTGACCAGTTTCGTCGGGCGCGAACTTGAACCTTCCGTGTCGCCGGACGGCAGCCGCGTCGCCTTCATATGGGATGGCGGCGATGGCGCCTTCGACGTTTACGTGAAAACCATCGGCAGCGAAGACATTCTCAACCTGACCAATAGCGAGGTCGATGAGCGCTATCCGCTCTGGTCCGCGGATGGACGCGCGGTACTGTTTGCGCGCACTAACGACAGTGGCACCTCGATCATGCGCGTCTCGGCGCTGGGTGGGGGCGTGACGCGCGTGTTCGCCGACGAAGCGGCGGCAGACCTCCGCGGCATGAACTTGTCGCCGGACGGCAAGCAGATCGCCTACGCCCGACGCGCAGACGTCGCCTCTCCCTACCAGATCGTCCTGGCGACGCTCGACACCGGAGAAAAGCGCGTCATCACGAACCCGGGACCGAGCACACTGGGCGACATCGATCCGCGCTTCGCGCGCGATGGCCGCTCCGTAGTGTTTGTTCGCTCGGTCAACGAGGTCACCAAGGATATTTACCGGGCAGCCGTGAGCGGCGGCGAGCCGACCCGTTTGACCTTCGACAACCGCAAGCTCAACGGGCTGGCCTGGTCGCCCGATGGCGAGCGACTTCTGTTCACCTCAACCCGTTCGGGTATGTACGGGCTGTGGTCTGCGAATCCGGACGGTGGCGACCTGCAGCTGGTCAACCTGGGCAACGAGGATGTTCATCAGCCTGCAACGGCTGCGGGCGTGGACGCGATCGCGTTCGAGCGTTGGACGCGCCGGTCGCAATTACGGCATATCGATCTGATCGGGCGAACCGGAGCCGATGCCGGCCGCTACTCCCAGTCGACCCGTTGGGACTCGAGCCCGGCCTGGTCGCCCGATGGCGAACGCATCGCCTTTGCTTCCAATCGCAGCGGTCCGCACAGCATCTGGGTCAGCCGGCGGGACGGACGCGGCGCCGTGCAGATCGCTGACTTCGCCGGCACTTTCATCGACAACCCCGCCTGGTCGCCCGACGGCACTCAAATCGCCTTCGATGGCAGCCCGGACGGAACCACCGCGATCTTCAGCGTATCGCCCGAAGGCGGCGCGCCGCGGCGGATCGTCGACGGTCCGGGCGACAACCGCAATCCCGCATGGTCGCGCGACGGGGCATGGATCTATTTCGAATCCAACCGCGATGGCGGGTGGCGAATTTATGCCCAACCCGCTGCCGGTGGAGCCGCCGTTGCGATCTCGGCCGGACCGGGCATCAACCCACGGGAATCGGCCGACGGTACCCGTCTGCTTTACAGCAAGCCCGATACGCGCGGGCTGTGGCAGCAGCCCCGACAAAACTGGCGCGCAGGCGCTGCCACCGCGCCCGCGACTTTGCTGATCGCCGAACTCGCTCCACAGGACGGCGCCAACTGGGTACCTGCGCACGATGGCATCTACTTCGTGCGGCGCCCGGCCGATGGCACGCCGGTAATGGCACGGTTCGACCATGCGAGTTCGTCCACCGCCGATATCGTCGCGCTGTCGCCTTCTTTCGAAGGATGGGGATTGTGGGGATTGGATCTATCCCCAGACCAGACGCAGCTCATCTACTCGGAGCAGACAATGCAGGAGAGCGATCTGCTGCTGGCGGTACCAAGGTAGCGTCGACTCGGCTTTCTTATCTCGGCCGGATCACCTTCGTGATCGGCCTTCATCATGCCGAGCATTTGAAACCTCCCGGCACCGCCATATTCATGACGCACATTTCCAGCCGAACAGCGACTGCAAATCGTGCGCATGCTTCAAAATCGCCGACGGTATGAACCCATGGGATCGCATATGAAAGGCGGCATCTTCGCTTCCGTTGTTGCAATGCTATTGATCGGCAGCTTCACCGCCGGCCCAGCCGCCAAGGCTGGCGATGCTGAAACGCTCGCATCCCACCTGGTGGGAACATGGCAGGTGATGGAAATTGTGGACACGGATGCCGCCGGCAACGTCAGCTATCCCTACGGCAAGCATCCCAAGGGTTACATCGTGTACGACGAAACGGGCCATCTGCACGTCCAAGTCATGCGCACGCCCGCTACACCCCCATTTGCCTCTGGCGATGATTCACAAGGAACCGACCAGGAAGTCCGCACCGCCTATGACGGTTATGCGGCGTACTTCGGAACTTACGAAGTCGATGAGGCGCAGAGCAAAGTCATCCATCGCGTGGAGGGCAGCCTGATGCCGAGCTACACCGGCACGGACCAACCCCGCCCCTTCAAGCTCGCCGGAGACAACCTGACCATCGAAGGGTCAACGCCAGATGGACGCTATCTCCGTCGTTTCCGACGCGTGAAGTAAGACATAGGGCGGGCTCGAGCCCGTCGTATGCCGTCAAATTTGGCAGATCGTCCGCAATCAATGCAGCGGCATCAGCCCTCGGGCACGTCGCATTTCCAGATCGAACTCGCGGACCAGAGATTGGTCCGCGTGACGTGGCTGTATACCTCTTCCACTGGCGTCCCGCCTTGCGCCGTACATTTCCCGACAGCATCGGCACGGGCGTTTTCCAATGCGATGCCGGGGTCGTAGCTCTGCCCTTGGCCGGAGACATACACCACCGCGGCCAGCGCCGAGGCGGAGATAGACAGCAGACATGCCAGTGCGATGGCGATGGAGGACTTCTTCATTATTCTCGCGCTCCCAATGAGGATACAGGCCGGCACATTCGACCACGCAAATCGGAAGCGTCAGTGAAGATGCAGTAAGTGGACCGTGAAGGGCGTGCACAAGGAAACGTCAACGGCCTCCAGGCTTTACCTGTCGATAACGGCGGCAATGTTTCCATCCAGCGCTCGTACCCGACCAAGGTTTGCTGGCATGTTGTACGCAGAAGTCGGCAACGTGAAGATCGCCGCGCGCACGGCTGGGGATAGTTCCAAGCCTGCGCTGATCCTGCTGCATGGGTGGCCGCAATCGAGCCGCGCATTCGACAACGTGTTGTCAGATTTGGGTGGCGATCACTTCGTACTCGCGTTTGACCTGCCCGGCATCGGTGCGTCGCAGGGCTTACCGCCATCGGCGGAAAAGTCCGCACTCGCCAGCTTGTTGCTGGATGCGGCCGAGCAGCTTGGCGGCAGAGATATCCTGATCGCCGGCTACGATGTAGGCGGCATGATTGCCTATGCCGCGGCGCGCGACCATTCCCATAGGATCTCCGGCGCCATGGTGATGAACACGGTGATTCCCGGCATTCCGCCGTGGGCTGAAATCATCGCCGACCCGCGCATCTTCCATTTTGCCTTGCACGCCATTCCCGAACTTCCGGAGCTAATGGTCCAAGGGCGTCAACGCCGGTACTTCGATTTTTTCTACGACATGATGGCCGGCGACAAGACCGCACTGACAGAAGAAGCGCGCAACGAATACGCGCGAGCCTACGAACGCCCAGAAGCCCTCACCGCCGGTTTCGACTGGTACCGGGCAATGACCGATGACGCCAAGCACAATGCGCGCGCCAAGCGCATCGACGTACCCATTCTTTACGTACGCGGCGATGCGGATGGGCGAAGCCCGGATGACTATTTGCCGGGCTTGCGGGACAAAGGCGCAACCCACATCGAAGGCAAAGCCATCCCAGGTGGCGAGTACGTCGCGGAAGAAGCACCGGAGCAACTGTTGGTGGCGATCAGAGAATTTCGCAGTGCCCTGGCCGACCAGAAGAAGGGCGCTTGAAGCCGGCGGGGACCGGCACGCCCGCGTCATACGGGTTTGAAATGACAAAAAAAATTGCCGGAGAGACCAACCGTCCGCCAACGATTTGCATCAAATCGAAAAGCGGCGTGGGCCGATCTTGCTTTCTCGGTCCACAATGCCAACTTCCGAACATGCATGCAGCTCTCAGGCACGTCTCGTCCTCCTCAGTGGAAATTTTCCATGTCCCGATGCTTCGCCGCTTACGCTGTCTTTCTGATTACTTCGACTTTCGCATCGACTGCCGTGGCTGCGACAACATCCTGCCCAGCCGGAGCCTATGGCCCAGCCGACAGCGATGACTTCGTGGTGGTGGTGCCACTGCCGGATCCGGCACAGTCCGGACAGCGCTATCTGTTCCGCGACGGGCGCCGCGGAAGCACCGGGGATGCGAATGCAGCTGCGCGCTGCCAGGCCGATGGCGTTGAGGTCCGTAGTGCGGATGGCACCGTCGCGTTGTGGCCACGGCGCAAGCTCAGCCAGACCGATACCGTGTTCGACAGCCATGGTGCACACATGGCCGGGCGTTTGATCGAGCCGGAAACCCGCGACGCGCTGCCGCTGGTGGTGATGGTGCACGGATCCGAACGCAGTTCCGCCACCGGCAGTGTCTACGCCTACGCATTGGCGGCGCAGGGATTGCGGGTGTTCGCCTACGACAAACGAGGAACCGGTGCGTCGGAAGGCGATTACACACAGAACTTCGAACTGCTGGCCGACGATGCCGCAGCCGCACTCGCACACGCCAAGACACTGGCGAATGGACGCGTGTCGCGTGCCGGCTACTACGGTGGCAGCCAGGGCGGCTGGGTTGCGCCGCTGGCCGCCACGCGCTCCGCAGCGGACTTCGTCGCGGTGGGCTTTGGGCTGGTGGTCTCGCCAATCGACGAGGACCGCGAACAGATGATCGACGAGGCGCGCAAAGCGGGGCTGGACGCCAACGCGATGGCCGCGGTCGATCGGCTTTCCCAAGCGACAGCGCGGCTACTAACCTCGCAATTCCGCAACGGTCTGGAGACGTTGGACGCGGTACGACGCGAACTCGATGGGCAGCCTTGGGCCGCTACCATCCAAGGTGAGCACAGCGGCCGCATGCTGCGCACACCTAACGATGTACTGCGTCGGGTTGGCCGTCCACTGTTCGACCAATACGAGCTGATCTGGGACTACGACTCGGTGGGTGCATTGCGCCGAGTGAAGGTGCCGCTGCTGTGGGTGCTTGCAGAAGACGACCGCGAAGCGCCCATCGAACGCACCCGCGACGCGCTGATGACGCTGATCGACGATGGCCGCCCGGTCGAGCTGTACATGTTTCCCGACACCGATCACGGCATGTTCGAGTACGAAACCCTGCCGGATGGCTCGCGCCGCGGCACGCGGATCACCGACGGCTACCTGCGCCTGCTGGCGGACTGGATCCGCGGCACGCCTCACGGCGCCTACGGGCGCAGTGTCCGGCTCGGCGGCGGGGCCTCGAGTCGTTGAGCATCACACGCTGGGGTGCAGACAACGCCGAAGCTTTGCACCACGGGTCCGATCAAGGGCACTAACGATGCATGCCTCTGCGGTTTGTTGCGGGAGGCTCGTTGCCGTCACGCGATCTCAACCCTATTCAGACACGGCGCTCACAGACGTCGGCCTAGTCTGAAGTCGGTTTCGAGCCACACTTATGCCCCTTCAGACCGCCACGATTCTATTAGCGATTACCGCCTTGGGTGGGTTGCTCATGGCGGCGATTCGCTTCACGACCAAGCGCAATCCACCTGCCTGGTTGGCGATGTTGCACGGGCTGTTGGCCGCATCGGGCCTGACGCTGCTGGCCTATGCGATCTGCACCCTGCCCGTTCCAGCAACGGCCAAGTTGGCGTTGGCGCTGTTTCTGTTGGCGGCAGCGGGCGGCGCGGTGATGAGTCTGGCGTACAAATGGCGGAATCGTCTTCTGCCAGCTTGGTTGGTGGTCGTCCATGCGATCGCCGCCGTCACCGCCTTTGCGTTGCTGGCGGTAGCGGCATTCGGTTCGCCTTAGGCAACGCTCAGGATGCGGTGAGTAAAGCGAACCGCATCGATCGAGTATCTCCGAGTTCAAGGAACTGTTCGCACACAAGACGCGAAGGATGCAGCGCACTTGCGTACCGCACCTACGTCGCCTGTCCTGGCCGCTCCGTTTGGAACCATCGGTTCACGAAAGACCTGACGACCGGTACGGGTGACTTCCGGCCTAGTGCATATCGTTATTCGATATGTTTAATATCGTTTCACGATACCGCCGAGGTTCCCCGCATGAATACCACCGCCAGCCGCGCGCTCACCGCGGCCCGCCCTGTCATCACCCTTCTGATCGTCCTGAATATCTTCTACGGGCTATTCATCGCCGCGCTGCTGGTTGCCAGCATCGTGCGGCCTGGTTGGCCGTGGGCGGTGCTGGGATTCAAGATAGAGATCGCCCACTCCGCGCTTTCGGTGGCGCTGCAGTCAATCGCCGTGCTGGGACTTGCCGGTGCCGCGCTGGTGCACATTGTGCTGCGGAAGCTGCGGGCTATCACCGACACCGTACGCGACGGCGACCCGTTCATCGCAGACAACGCCCACCGGCTGGCCGCCATTGCCTGGTGCGTGCTCGCCGGGCAGGTGCTACGGGTGGCGATCACGTTGATCGCAGCCGCGGTATCCACTCAGGCGCAGCCGGTGGACATGGGCGATGGCTTCTCGTTCACGCCATGGCTGGCGGTGCTGCTGCTGTTCGTGCTCGCCGGCGTATTCGCGCAAGGGACGCGTATGCGTGCCGACCTCGAAGGCACGGTGTGACATGGCAATTCTGGTTCGCCTGGATGAATTGCTGTATGCGCGGCGCATGACGTTGACCGAACTGGCCACGCGCGTGGACATCACCGTCGCCAACCTGTCGATCCTCAAGACCGGCAAGGCCAAGGCGATTCGCTTCTCCACGCTCGAGGCGATCTGCATTGCGCTGGATTGCCAACCGGGCGATCTGCTCGCCCACGACCCCACCCAACCCGCCGAGGACTGACCATGGCCATCGCAAACTTCTTCCGCGCCGATCCGCTGCGCTACGAGGGCGTACGCCCGCTCAACATCTGGGGCCTGCGGTTGTTCTATCTGCTGATGCTGGTGTTTGTCGCACCGAGCGCCTGGCAGGTGCTGCTGACCCATGAAGGGCCGTGGCAGCCGTTGTCGGCGGTCGCATGGGCGGTGTGGGCGACTTATCCCACCCTCGCCTTCTTCGCTCTGTTCCATCCGTTGCGCTGGCTGCCGCTGATGTTCTTCACCATCGGCTACAAGTCGATATGGCTCGCCTTCGTTGCCGTGCCGCTATGGCTAGCGGGCACTATGGAGGGAGCGTCGGCGCAGCCGATCGCCAACTCGTTCCTGGGCCTACCGCTGCTGGTGTTGGTGGTGCCGTGGGCTTACGCATGGCGCACCTACGTGCGCGGCGCGCGGCCGGCCCCTGCGCCGGCCGGTCAGCAGAGCCTGTCCTGAAAAAAGGTGCATGGACGAAGCCATGCGCTTGGCCCTAGACCAAGCGCCAACTGGGTTTTGACAGCCGCGCAGGAGCAGCCGCACTATTGCGCAGGCGCTGCAATGCCGAGAGCTTGCCTATGGCACTTGCGTTTGAATCACACACTCCCAGCTCCCCGTACATCCACGCGGTGGCGCGGATGTCTGCGGCAGGTGACGCCACGTTTACGGTCGTGCCGGATGGATCCTGGGGATTGATCGTCCACCGCAGCGGTGATGCCACGGCGGCTTACCTCACCGGTTCCACGACCAAGCCGGTCCGCGTGAGCCTGCGCGCGGGCGATGAAATCGTCAGCGTCTCGCTCAAAGCCTGTATCCACGCACCGGATCGCTCAGCGGCTGCGTTGTTGGACAGTGCACAACTGCTACCGGCGGCGGGCGGACGCAAGATCTGGTGGAATCGGCTGGAAAAACTCGAACTGCCAACCGTCGAGACCGCGGAGGACTTCGTGGCCGCGCTCGTCAAGCGCGAACAATTGATCCTCAACAAGACGGTTGCCGCCGTGCTGGCAGGGCATGTCCCACATACCTCCGCACGCACACTGCAACGCCACTTCGTCCAGACCACCGGCATGACCCACAACTACTGGCGGCAGATTCAGCGGGCACAGCACGCGGTATCTGCTTTGCAGCTGGGAAAGTCGCTGGCGCAAGTGGCGTACGAGAGCGGATACGTCGACCAGTCGCACATGAACCGCTGGCTCAAGCAGCTCGTCGGACGCACGCCCGCTGCGATCGCGCTCGATAAAACGGCCAAGACCGACTGAACCCATCGATTGTCGTTTTTCTACAAGATCCCGGTGCTTGGCGGCTGGTTAACTGGCGCTACCCCGACACCGGAGTTCACCATGAGCGACTTCACTGCCTTCCGTATTCAAGTGACCGACGCGCAGATCGCCGATCTGCATAGCCGCCTCGATCAGACCCGCTGGCCCGACCAGCTTGCCGGCACATCCTGGGAGTCCGGCGTGCCTACCGGCTATCTCAAGCAACTTGCCGACTATTGGCGGCACCGCTTCGACTGGCGGGCCCAAGAAGCGCGACTCAATGCGCTGCCACAGTTCACGACACGGATTGACGACCAAACGATTCATTTCGTCCACGCCCCCTCCGCCGAGCCGCACGCGGTGCCGTTGCTCTTGACCCATGGCTGGCCCGGGTCGATCGTCGAGTTCCTCGACATCATCGAACCATTGCGCAATCCACGCGCCTTCGGCGGCGATCCGCGCGACGCCTTTCACGTCGTCGCACCATCGCTTCCCGGATTCGGATTCTCGACGCCGCTGAGTTCGTCCGGATGGAATCTCGCGCGAATCGCCCGTGCCTGGAGCGAGTTGATGCAGGGTTTGGGTTACGAGCGCTATTTCGCGCAGGGCGGCGATGCCGGCGCCGGAATCTCGACGGAACTGAGCCACTGTGCGGCGGGAAGATTGCAGGCGATCCACGTCAACGGACCTCTGATCTTTCCATCCGGCGATCCGGAGGAGACGAAGGATCTTTCCCCGCGCGACCAGGAGCGCCTGCGGCGGCTGCAGCAATTTCAGGCCGAAGGCATGGGCTATTACCAGATCCAGGCGACCCGACCGCAGACGTTGGCCTATGGCCTGACCGACTCACCGGTCGCACTGCTTGCGTGGATCGTGGAGAAGTTCAAGGAATGGACCGATCCCGCCAAGGAACTGCCCGAGAACGCAGTGGACATCGACGATCTGCTCGCGAATGTATCGTTGTATTGGTTCACGGCCTCGGCAGGAAGCGCCGCAAGGCTGTTGTACGAGACGACGCATGCAGGCGGTTGGCCGCAACCGCCCACGGTACCGGTCGGCGCCGCGGTGTTTGCCGGCGACAACACGGTTCGCGGGTTCGCAGAACGCGGCGGCCCCGGGCATTTCAGTGAGTTCGACGTCGGCGGTCACTTCGCTTCCATGGAATGCCCGCAGCTGCTCATGGACGACGTCCGCAAGTTCTTTCGTCCATTGCGCGCCGATATCGCCAAATAAGACAAGCGCGCAAGAGCTTGCGGAAACGAGCCATCAGTTCGAAGCCGCCATGGTGCATGCTTCAAGCCAAGTGCGCGGCGGCGACGCAAAGTTCAAGCTCGCAACCAAAAGCAGGGCAACGGGTCGGCGGAGCCGACCCGGCCTACGGTGCTCCGTCCTAATGGATCGAACGATCCAGACAAAGAACATCGCGATACGCGCACAGCTCATCCACCAGCGGCTTCTCCGTCGCCAGAATCTTCGCCTTCTCGGCCTCGCCGATCATTTGGATGATGTAGCCCTCTACGCCGCTGCTTGCCGTATGGCTGTCCATGAAGGGATACATCAGGCTGGCGGGATCCTTGAGATCGGGCACGGCGCCGAGGTCCTCGTTGGTCACGCCCGGTGCGTAGAACATCAGATGCGGCATGGCCATGGTGTGCACCTTCATGTCCGGTGGTCCCTGTGTGCGCATGAGCGGGCCGACCATGTAGGACACGCCCGCTTTCTCGGGTGCCCGGTACGTCTTCTCTTGGAATCGCTTCTGCATCTCCGTCTTTAGTGCATCGGGGCCGAGCCCCTGGGCACGGAGCGCTGCCGCATCCATGGCGACCTTCAGGTACGTCTTCGTGCCCGCGGCGTCAAAGCAAACCGGCCAGTAGATGTCGTTTCGGTAATCCGCGATTTCCCATTCCGTGCGCTGGACGATGCACGTCACGCCACTCGATCCCTGCTTGGAAAGCGCATAACCCTTTTTTGGATCGAGCAAGTAAACGCTGGCCCGCTCGCGCAGCGCCGGCGGTGCCGCACTCAGTGCAAACTGCGTTTCGAGTTGCGCTGGCATCGCTTCGAGCGTCGCGTCATTCGCCGGAGCCGAACCTGCCGACGCCATCCCAGCGATTCCTAGAGCGGCGATCGCCGCGAGTTGTTTTATCTTCATTGCCCTCTTCATCATCTTCTCCTGCAACGGGGTGGTTACGTTGGAAGGCAGATTAGGGGCATGCTTACAACGGGCAGGAGTAACAACTCTGGCGCGATTCGCGCCGCGGATAGCCGATGCTTGCTCATGTGCTTGGCGGTTTCACCGGCTCGATTGCACTGGCGTTCCGCATATCGCTGGTGACGGTCTTTGGTGTTCGGCATGCGCCTGCGAGCGCGAGCACCCCTAGCACTAGCAAACAAGCATTGCATTGCCTCTGATCCAAGGTATTGAGTAGTGCCAGGCAGAGCCGCCGCGACCTTGTTTCGGCACCGCACGGCTTCACTACCCCTGAACAATGGAGGCCAAAAAATCAGCGGCAAGGAGCCTTGAGGAGGCCGCAATGAGCATCAAGAAAAGCGAAGTCACTCGCTTCCTGAAAGACTATGCCGCCGCGCTGTCGAACAGCGACCTGAAAAGCGTCGCCAAGGCTTGGCACACGCCGTCACTCGTGGTGGATGGCCGTGGCACCGTACTGGTGACGAAGGCGAAACAGGTCGAGACGTTCTTCGCCAAGGCCATCGCCGCCTATCGCGCCGCGGGCACGCCGACGGTCCGCCTCGAGACCACCGATGTCGTCAAAATCTCCAGCGGCGTTGTCCAGGTGACTGCGACCTGGCGCGGCGTGCGCGACGACGGGCGCAAAGCCAAGGCCGAGCGCTCGTTCTACGTGCTCAGCCGGCAGGGCCTGACAGGGCAACTAGGTTTCGATCTCGCTGCGTCGTTCGGCGAGGGCTGATCCGTGCAGAAAGAAAAGCACCCTAATCAACCGGGAAGGTCAAACCGGCCTACGGAAGTGCGTTACCAGATCAGATCATCCGGCACTTTGAACTGGCTGTAGTAGTCATCGTCTTCGCCATCGGTACCGTGCGGGCTGGGTTTGCCGTGATCGAGTACCACCATGGCGGCATCGCGCGAATACACCTTGTCTGCGGCGGCACGCGGAATCACCGCGTAGCCCTGGTCATGGCGAACGATGACTAGCTGACCATTCGCTAGCTGCGCGCGCACGGACTCGTTGACCAATACGCTCTTGATCTTGCCTTCGTCGGTAAAGCCATAGGCGATCTCGCCTTCGCGCTTTAGCTGATGCTGCTCCACGATCTGCCGCGCCTGCGCACGCTGCTCGTGCAAGCGCGCCTGTGCGTTCCGCTCCGCGGCCAGTGCCCGGTCGCGTTCCACCTTCTCCAGACGGACGCGCTCGGCTTCGCTTTGCTCAGCGCTGGGTGCCGAAGCCGCCTTGCCATGGCGCTGCTTGGTCTGCTCGCGCACCACCTCGGCGACCTTGGACTTCTTGACCAGGCCGGCCTTGAGCAACTGTTCTTGCAGGGGGTTACGCATAAGGATTGAACTTTTGCTATGAGGAGGTCACGCTGCGACACGCTCGATGTGATGTATCGCTTTACCTAGCGCTCGGTGTGCTTCCTCCAGGTCGTAGTCCGCTTGCAGGCCCAGCCAGAATCGCTCGCTAGTACCCAGCGCCGCAGCAAGGCGTACGGCGGTATCGGCCGTCACTCCGCGTTTGCCCAGTACGATTTCGTTGATACGGCGTGGCGGCACGCCCGCTGCTCGGGCGAGGGCGTTTTGGCTAATTGCCAGCGGGAGAAGGAACTCTTCCAACAGGACTTCACCGGGATGGATATTAGGTAAGTTTTTCATGGTTTTTCGATTCACAAGTCAGTGGTAATCGACGATTTCCACATCATGGGCGTCACCGTCCTTCCACTTGAAGCAGATGCGCCATTGATCGTTGATCCTGATGCTGTATTGACCCTTCCGGCTACCTCTCAATGCTTCCAACCAATTGGCGGGCGGAATTCGCAGATCCTCCAGTGCCTCAGCATTATTGAGCATACGTAGCTTTCGCCGAGCGACCTGCTGGATGTTTGTAGGCAGCCGTCGGGACGGCATTCCACCCCAAATCTTTTCCGCTTCCTTGTCGGCGAAGTTCCGGATCACGGACATACTATAACGCCAAACGTTATATAACGCAAACCGTCATAGTTGCTTCGGTTTCCCTGAAGTGGGATTCCGCAACTCCGACCACCCATGACAACACCACACCGCTAGTCGAGCATTGCGAATCCGTCATCGCCTATGCCCACCCACAGCACATATTCGAAATTCTGCACCATGCGATGGAAGCCGCCTTCCGGCGCGCCGTAGTTCGCCCCCACCACGATGGTGTGTTTGCCCACCGGCAGTGGCGGGATCAGCAGCCAGTACCCATCACTGGCCGCTAGCGGCGTGACGTAGCGGTCGTCTTTGGGCAGATCCGGATACATCTGAAAGCAACCGTCGCTGCGCACCCGGTAGCTGGCCACGTTTTTCACCTGTACGCCGTCGATCAAGACCACCGCGCTGACCAGGTGATCGTTGTTGACCGCTGCCGATGCCTGCAAACGGTCGCAAGACATCACCGTCTTGCCCTTTTTTACGCCCAAAGGTATCTGATGGAACATATTGATCACCGGCAGAAACAGATGCTTACCTGCCGGCACCCTGCATTCGCGCCGCGCATCGAAACTGCCATCCGTCCCTGCCAGGAACCATACCGGTCCCTCCTGCCCCTCCGCGCAGAAACGCCCGTCGGGATCAAGATACGGTTCCACCGGCATGGACAGCGCCCACTGCCACCACTCCGCAGACAACTGCGCGTAGCCCTTGCCTTCTACCTGTGCGGTCAAGGGCAACACGATGGGCCGCTTTGACGTCGACGGAGGCGCAGCGGAAACAGCACCGACCCAAGCCCCAAACAGCAACGCCCCGAGCAATGCCTTGTTCATGGTTTCACCTGCTTTGCGCTGCTAGATTTCGCTGGCTGCAAGCCGCTGGCCAGCATCTTTTCCTTCACGGATTGCTGCCAGGCATCATTGGGATCGGCGTGCAATATGAATTGCTCGGCCGCTTCGACCCACCGCTTGTCGCCCGCTGCGGCCAATGCCTGAAAGCGCCACCCCCAGTACATGGCATGACTGGGCTTGCGTTTGACCAACTCCGCCGTGCAATCACGTGCCTGCTGAGTACCCAGGCTTTCCTGCCGATAAACGTAGGTAAAGCAATAGCTCTCCAACGCAGCGAGGTCAGAACTTGACTCCTGCTGTGCACGCAACAGGTATGGCCGCGACTCCTCGATCCGACCCAGCGACAGCAGCGCGGTTCCGGTGATGTACTGAATAGCCATGTCCTCGGGATCTGCCTCGGCAGAAGGCAGCAGGTCCTCCAGCGCCCACTCGTAGTCACCCGCCTTGTACAGGGCCTGTCCACGCAACGCGCGCACTTCCTGCGAACCCGGCCAGAAGCGCAGCGCCTGTGACCAGTACATCGCCGCCATCCAGGGATCGTCCTTCGCCATATAGGCATGGCCGGCCTTGCTCATCATCCCTGCGCCCGGGCCTGCACGAGAGGCAGCGACGAAGCCTTCCATACCTTCGACGTAAGTATCCATCTGCGCGGCTTCGTAGCCCGGCGGCTCCGCAAGCAGTGAATACAACATGGGATTTTCCGCGCCATGCTGGATGACGTAAGCACCCACCTTGTTCATTTCCTGCATGGAGCCGCCCCACTTGGGCATCGCGGCGGTCATCCACTCCCACACGACGTCATACGACGCTGGATCGGCGTGCAAGCATCGTGTCAGCGCCTGTTGCTGTAAATCGTCGGACGACTGTCGGCCGATTTCGGCCAGAGCTTCGCAAGCCGGTGTGAGGCGTGGTTCGCGCTCCAACGCTTCTGTCAGCAACGGCGTCGCGCCGACGAACAACTGGCTCATGCGTTTCAGCTGCGCCGCGGAAGTCTTGTCGACGTACGCCCCGCCGCGTGCACTCCAGCCTTGCGCGGCGCGGTGCTTGCCCATGGCGGTGAGGGCGAACGGGCTTTGCGGCATCTGGCGCAGCCATTGCCTGGCGATGTTGCCGGCGCGGTCGTCGCCGTCGAAGAGATTGAACACGTGAAAAAGGCGGTCGCGGTCGCGCCGATCGCCGTAGTTGGCCTCCAGCAATGCTTCCAGACGCTGTTCCAGCCACGAGGCTCCGTCCGGGGTGGCCAGCCGGGCCTCTATCTCTTCCAGCGACAGCACCGGTGCGCGCACCATGAGGCAGCGCCATTCGGCCGCATCCGCAGGCCACTGGTTACCGAGAAGATCCGGATAGGCCAGGCAACGCTTTTCCGGATCGGATATTTGCTCGGCCTGACGCACTTGAGCGAAATACGCGGCAAGGGCTTTGGGTGGTTTCGGCGCTACGTGCGCATGCACATGTCCCAGTTGCTGCGCAAAGGCCGGCAAGACCAGCAATACGAGCACGACCACCGCGCAACCACGGCGTATGCAAACCTTCATCCCTTTCCCCGTTTGCCAATTCCCCGCCCGCAAGCTAACCGATACCGAGCGCCAACAAAAGAGGGATTGGCGCACGTCGCGGCGTCAGGCCATAGAGTGCGAATCCGCGGCGGCACATCCGGCACGCGGGTAAAAGGCGCCGCCCAACAGAGGGCGGTGCGCGCAGGGATCACATATTCCGGCGGTACTCCCCACCCACGTCGTACAGCGCGTGGCTTATCTGCCCCAGGCTGTGGGTCTTGACCGCTTCGATCAATGCTTCGAACACGTTGCGGCGTTCGCGGGCGGTGCGTTGCAGGTAGCCGAGGCCGTGGCCGTCGTGCACTTCAGGGTTGGCATGTTCTTCCAGCGCGGTGCTGTGGGCATGCGAGGTTTCGCCGGCCGGGGCCAGCGGATTGCGGTTGTGCTGCCAGACCTGCACGTTGGCGATCTGCTGGGCTTTTTCTTCCTCGGTCGAACGGATCAGCTCGATCTCGGTAATCACTTCGCCACCGTGCTCACGCGGCAGGAAGGTGTTGACGCCTACCAGCGGCAAGCTGCCGTCGTGCTTCTTGTGTTCGTAGTAGAGGCTTTCTTCCTGGATCTTGCCGCGCTGGTACATGGTGTCCATGGCGCCCAGCACGCCGCCGCGTTCGCTGATGGCTTCGAATTCCTTGTAGACGGCCTCTTCGACGATATCGGTAAGCTGATCGACGACAAAGCTACCCTGCCACGGGTTTTCGTTGAAGTTGAGCCCGAGTTCCTTGTTGATGATCATCTGGATGGCCACCGCGCGCCGCACGCTTTCCTCGGTCGGCGTGGTGATGGCCTCGTCGTAGGCATTGGTGTGCAGGCTGTTGCAGTTGTCGAACAGCGCGTACAAGGCCTGCAAGGTGGTGCGGATATCGTTGAACTGGATTTCCTGCGCGTGCAGCGAGCGGCCGGAAGTCTGGATGTGGTACTTCATCATCTGGCTGCGTTCGTTGGCACCGTAGCGTTCGCGCATGGCGCGCGCCCAGATCCGGCGGGCGACGCGGCCGATCACGGTGTACTCCGGGTCCATGCCATTGCTGAAAAAGAAGCTCAGATTCGGCGCGAAATCGTCGATCTTCATCCCTCGTGCCAGGTAGTACTCCACGATGGTGAAACCGTTGGACAGGGTGAAGGCCAGCTGCGAGATCGGGTTCGCTCCAGCTTCGGCGATGTGGTATCCGCTGATCGAAACCGAATAGAAATTGCGCACCGCGTTGTCGACGAAGAACTGCTGGATGTCGCCCATCATGCGCAGGGCGAACTCGGTGCTGAAGATGCAGGTGTTCTGCGCTTGGTCTTCTTTCAGGATATCGGCCTGCACGGTGCCGCGCACGGTCTTCAGCGTGTCGGCCTTGATGCGGGCATAGGTTTCCGCATCCACCAGTTGATCGCCGGTGATGCCCAGCAAACCCAGACCCAGGCCGTCGTTGGTCGGCGGCAGTTCGCCCGCGTATCGCGGACGTTCGTGACCTTCGAACCACGCGTCGATTTTCTTCTGTGCCTCGGCCCAACGCGCAGCGTCGGATTTCAGGTACTTCTCGACCTGCTGGTCGATGGCGGTGTTCATGAACATCGCCAGGATGATCGGCGCCGGACCGTTGATGGTCATCGATACGGACGTGGTGGGCGCGCACAGATCGAAGCCGGAATAGAGCTTCTTCATGTCGTCCAAGGTCGGCACGTTGACGCCGGAGTTGCCGATCTTGCCGTAGATATCGGGACGCGGTGCAGGATCCTCGCCGTACAGCGTGACACTGTCGAAAGCGGTCGACAGGCGCGCGGCAGGCTGGCCGACACTCAGGTAGTGGAAGCGACGATTGGTGCGTTCCGGCGTGCCTTCGCCGGCGAACATGCGGATGGGATCCTCACCGGTACGGCGATAAGGATAGACACCGCCCGTGTAGGGATAACTACCCGGCAGGTTTTCTTTCTGCAGGAAGACCAACAGCTCACCCCAGCTTTTGTATGGCGGTGGCGCGATCTTGGGAATCTTCTGGTGGCTCAGCGAGGTCGTGTAGTTGTCGATGCGAATGGTCTTGCCGCGCACCGCGTACTCGTTGAAGTCGTCGGTGACCGCTTTGAGGCGGGTTGGCCACTCACGCAGCAGCTTCAGTGCTTCGGAGCTCAGGGATTGGACAGCGTCGTTGTAGCGTTGGCGTAGAGTGAGTAGCGAGCGGTCGATAGCGATCTTTCCTTCTCCCTCCGGGAGAAGGGACGCGGCGGGATACAACTCCAACGCTGCCGGAAGCGACGGATCGTCCAGATCCCTCAGCGACTGCCAATACGATTGCGCTCGGCTGGCGGTTTCGGCCTCGGTTTCGATGCGGCGGTTGATGCCGCGCCCCTGTTCGGCGATCTCGGCCAGGTAACGCACGCGAGCACCGGGAATCAGGACAGTGGCGCGTGGCTCCTTCAGTTCCGTATCGACATCGGGATTGAAATCGCAGCGGATACTCCCTGGCTCCCTCGTCCCCTGCTCCCCGCTTCCTTCACCCAATTTTGCCCGCAACAGCCGGCATAGATTGGCGAACATCCAGCTGACGCCAGGATCGTTGAACTGGCTGGCGATGGTGGGATACACCGGCACTTGTTCGTCCGGCATCTGGAACGCCACGCGGTTGCGCTTCCATTGTTTGCGGACATCGCGCAACGCATCTTCTGCGCCGCGCTTGTCGTATTTGTTCAGCACCACAAGTTCGGCGAAGTCGAGCATGTCGATCTTCTCCAACTGGCTGGCCGCGCCGTAGTCGCTGGTCATGACGTACATGGGGAAATCGACCAGGTCCACGATTTCCGAATCGCTTTGGCCAATGCCGGCGGTTTCCACGATGACCAAGTCGAAGCCGAGCGATTTCAGGAACGCGATGCAATCCTTCAATACTGCGTTGGTCGCCACGTGCTGCCGGCGCGTCGCCATGGAACGCATGTACACGCGCTCACTGCGCAGCGAATTCATGCGGATGCGGTCGCCCAGCAACGCACCACCCGTGCGGCGGCGTGTGGGATCGACCGAAATCACCGCCATGCGCATCTGCGGGAAGCTGGCCAGGAAGCGATTCAGCAATTCGTCGGTAACGCTGGATTTACCGGCACCGCCGGTGCCCGTGATTCCAATGACAGGAGCAAGCCGTGAGCCGGAAGCCGGGAACCGGGAACCTACTGGCGTTGCCCATCGCTTGCGTAGCTTCACAAGCTCAGTTTCGGAAAACACGCCATCTTCTATGGCGCTGAGCATGCGACCAATCGCAATCTCATCGTCGATGCCGGAGACGCTTTCCGGCTCCCCGCTGCCGGTTACCGGTTCCCGTGCACTCTCAGCGCGGCCCACCACATCCTCGATCATTTCCACCAGGCCCATCTTCATCCCGTCGTTCGGGTGATAGATGCGCTCTACGCCGTAGGCCTGCAGTTCGGCGATTTCTTCCGGGGTAATGGTGCCGCCACCACCGCCGAACACGCGGATGTGGCTGGCGCCGCGTTCCTTCAGCATGTCGACCATGTATTTGAAGTATTCGACGTGGCCGCCCTGGTAGCTGGACAACGCGATTGCGTCGGCATCTTCCTGCAGTGCAGCACGCACGACATCCTCGACGCTGCGGTTGTGGCCCAGGTGGATCACCTCCGCGCCCTGCCCCTGAATCAGGCGCCGCATGATGTTGATCGCCGCATCGTGCCCGTCGAACAAGCTGGCCGCGGTGACGAAACGCAGCGGCGTGCTATCGGCCTGTACTGCGGGAATACTTGATGCTGGTGTGCTCATGCGCGCCCTCACTCGCTGCATTGCTGCTAAGAGGGGAATTGTAGCCTGCCGCGTATGCGCGCCCGGTAAAGTCCCATGCCGCAGTCCGGCCCCCGTCCGAAACTGCGATCAGGCAAAGCCGTACGGCAGATTGGGCGAAGACACCACACGGCTGCCGATCGCCTCGCCTTGCAGGAACCGCAACGCGTCGCCGATCACCGCCGGATCGTTGGCAATGCGGTGGTGGCCCAGGCCTTCAGTGGTCAGCAGACGGGCATGGGGACAGAAACGCGCATAGCGCTCGCCTTCCGCCCACGGCACTTCGCTGTCCTCGATATCGTGCACGACCAGCAGTGGCCGGCCGATACGCGGCGCATTGACGTGGGCTTGCAGTCCATCCACCGAGATCCCGGTCATCGACTCGAATTCCTCGAAAATGCGGTCGGCCAAGCCCGGCGCCAGCCCGATGAATCCGCCGAACCGCTGTGCGGCTGCCATCGGGTCCGCCGCCGGAGCGATCAGTACCACGCGCTCGGTCTGCAGCCCTCGCGTCAAGGCGATCATCGCCGCCGCGCCGCCCAGCGAATGCCCGATCACCGCTGCCAGCGGACCGAAATGAGCACCGACGCGGGCGACGCCTTCGGCGAACATCGGCAAGGTCGCGCGGAAGCCGCTGCTGCGGCCATGCGCGGGCTGATCGAAGGCGATCACTGCGTAACCCGCTCGGCGCAGCGACTCCACCCAGGGCAGGAAGCGCAGTCCGAAACTGGACCAGCCATGCGCCAGCAGCACTGCCGGTTCGGTCTGCGGGTTGCCCCATACGTAGGTGACCATGCGTTCGCGACCGAATGGCAGTTCGGCAATCCGCGCACCCGCGGTTTCGCTTTGGCGAGCACGCTCGCGGCTGCCCGGCATCGGTGTACCGAACAGGCGGAACGCCCTTCCCAGCGTTGTGTTGGGCATCAACCAGCCCCCGACGGCAAAACGCAGGCGCAACAAGCTCAGCGAAACGGATTTGCGAACGGTCGTTCTATTTTTGGGCGCAGCGATGACGGCCATGACAGTGCTCCTGCGGAATCAGTGGGGTTGTTGGGGGGAAGGCTGTTGAGACGAGTAAGTCTTCAACACACGCTCGAAGGCGCGGCGCGCCAGCGCTTGTGCGTGCGGCGGATCGTAGAGGCGCGCGTGATGCAGGCCTTCGGTGATCGAGAACAGTTCGAACGACATCAGTTCCGGATCGGTGTCGGCGGACAGCTCTCCGGATTCGACGCACATGCGGATGGCTTTGGCCAGTTGCACCCGCCACTCGGCCAGCCAGTTCACCACGCGGTCGCGAAGAACACCGGGGCGGCCATCGTATTCGCCGGCCGCTCCCAACATGATGCAACCGTCCGGGTTGTCGCGTACCCAATCGAACCAGGCCGTCATGATGGCGCGCAAACGCGGCAGCCCGCGCGGTTGACGCAGCGCCGGTACCACCACGGTTTCGCCGAAACGTTGCGCCGTCCAATCCAGCACGGTGAGCTGCAGGTCTTCGCGCGAACCGAAATGCGCGAACACCCCACTCTTCGACATTCCGGCCGCCATGGCCAGCTCACCGATCGACAAACCCTCCAGACCGTACCGGCAGGCGATGGCGTAGGCGCGCTCGATGATCATCTCGCGGGTGGCGGCGCCCTTGTTCATGGCTCGAACTGGATTCATGGCGCAATTAATAGAACGACCGTTCGTATTTTTCAAGCCGCATCCGACCAGCGGTCGTTTCGCCATATCGAGGTTTCCGCGCGACTTCTCCGCGAACCACGGCGATGTGTACGTATCGAGACTGCCCACGCCTGCAATTGAATTAAACTAGCCCCGCGCGACGACCTCGCCCACAACGTGGCAGCGTCGCTTTTTTCTTTTCTATCAATTCGTTAGGCACAGTTCCTGGCAACTTGCGTCAAAAGCGACGCGACGCAAATCGGAGCCACCCCCATGATTTTCGAAACGCTCGATACCTCCGGCCACGAACAGGTCGTGTTCTGCCACAACCCCGATGCGGGCCTGAAAGCCATCATCGCGATCCATAACACCATCCTGGGCCCGGCTTTGGGCGGTGTGCGCATGCGCACTTATGTACGCAGTGAGGACGCGCTGACCGACGCGCTCCGGCTGAGCCGCACCATGACCTATAAGAACGCGCTCGCCGGCTTGAATGTCGGTGGCGGCAAGGCGGTGATCATCGGCGACAGCACCCAGGACAAGACCGAAGTGCTGTTCCGCGCATTCGGACGCTACGTCGATTCGCTGGGCGGCCGCTACCTCACCGCCGAAGACGTGGGCACCGACGTCAACGATATGGAAAACGTCTATCGCGAAACCGAATACGTGGTGGGCGTGCATCAAGTGCATGGCGGCTCCGGCGACCCAGCCCCCTTCACCGCCTACGGCGCGCTGCAGGGCCTGATGGCCACCTTGAACAAGAAGTTCGGCAACGAAGAAGTCGGTAGATACAGCTATGCCGTCCAAGGCGTGGGCCATATCGGCATGGAGTTCGTAAAGCTGCTCAAAGAACGCGGCGCCAAGCTCTTCGTCAGCGACCTCAACCCCAAGCTGGTGGAACGCGCGGTGGAAGAATACGGCGCCGAAGCGGTCAAGCCGGACGACATCTACGACCTGCCGGTGGACGTGTTCTCGCCCTGCGCCCTGGAGCATTCGATCAACGCCGAAACCTTGCCCCGCCTGAAAGCCAAGGTGATCTGCGGAACAGCCAACAACCAAATGTCGCACGTGACCGGCGTGGAAGCGGCCAAGCGCGGCATCCTGTACGCGCCCGACTATGCCGTGAACGCAGGCGGCGTCATCAACGTGTCGTTGGAAATCGACGGCTACAACCGCGAACGCGCCATGCGCATGATGCGGACCATCTATCACACCGTCGGCAAGATCTTCGAATTGTCGGACCGCGAAAACATCGCGCCGCAATTCGCCGCCGACCGGCTGGCCGAAGAGCGCATCGCCGCGATCGGCAAACTCAAGCTGCCGATGGGCCGCACCGGCCCACGCTTCCAGGACCGCATCCGCGGCAAGCATTGAACCGATTGCTGAGACGGCGCATTCTTGCGCCGTTTCGCTATCCGTCACCGGCGTGCGGGGGCCGGCCATTGCTACAGATCAATAACGAGGAATTCGTAATGCGCATCGCCGCTGCAGTCGCCGTTGTTCTGGCGTTGAGCCTGAGCTTCACCGTTCAAGCCAACGGGGAGAAACACGAAGAAAAACTGGACTACGACCATCAGGAAAAGTGGCAGGGCGCACTGGACCGGGCGCAATCGCCGATCGACATCGTCGGCGCACAGACATTGCAGGCCGACGACAACGAGCCCCTGGGTCTGCAGCTTTGGCATACGCGGGCGCCGATCGAAAGAACCGAAGACAACGGACACGCGGTGCAGGTCAACACCCACGGCACCGACAGTACCCATGCCACCGAGGCGATGATCCGCGGCCGCTATTTCACTCTCGCGCAATTCCACTTCCACGCCGAGAGCGAACACACCATTGATGGCAAGCACTACCCGTTGGAAGGCCATTTCGTGTTCAAGGCCCAGGATGGACGCTTGGCGGTAATCGGCGTTATGTATCAAGCTGGCGATGCCAATCTCGCGGCACAGGCAGTGATCGACGACCTGGAAAAGAAGGACGGCAAGCAACCGCAGCCCAGCATCGACATTGCCGCGCTGATGCCGACGCAACGCGGCTACTATCACTACCTGGGATCGTTGACGACGCCGCCACTGACCGAGAACGTCGAGTGGTACGTGCTGCCGACGCCAGTGACGATGTCGAAAGAGCAGATCGCCACGTTCCTGAACCACTATCGTCATAACAACCGCAAGACCCAGCCGCTCAATGGGCGGCCGGTGATCCGTTACGAGGGCTGATATGCGCTGCTTTCTCCTGGGCGAAGACATCGATGCGTTGCGCGAGGCGGTCCGTCGCTTCGCCGAGGCCGAAATAGCGCCGCGCGCGGTGCAGATCGACCACGACAACGCGTTTCCCCAGGATCTGTGGCCCAAGCTGGGCGAAATGGGCCTGCTGGGCATGACCGTTGCCGAAGAATATGGCGGCAGCGGCATGAGCTATCTGGCGCACCTGGTGGCGATGGAGGAAATCTCCCGCGCATCCGGCTCGGTCGGCTTGAGCTACGGCGCGCATTCCAACCTGTGCGTCTCCAATCTTTTCCTCAACGGCAACGAGACGCAGCGCCATAAATATCTGCCCAAGCTGTGCAGCGGCGAATGGAAAGGTGCGCTGGCGATGAGTGAGCCAGGCGCCGGCTCCGACGTGGTCGGCTCGATGAGCTGCCGCGCCGAGCTTCGCGATGGCGTATGGATCGCCAACGGCAACAAGATGTGGATTACCAACGGGCCGGAAGCCGACGTACTGGTGGTCTACATGCGTACCGCAGGCAAGGATGCGGGCTCCAAATGCATGACGGCCTTCATCGTCGAAAAAGGAATGAAGGGTTTTTCCACTGCGCAGAAGCTGGACAAGCTGGGCATGCGTGGCAGCAACACCTGCGAACTGGTGTTCGAGAACTGCGAGATTCCCGCCGAGAACGTGCTGGGCGAGGTACATCAGGGCGTGCGTGTGCTGATGAGCGGCCTGAACACCGAACGGCTGGTGTTGACCGGCGGCCCCATCGGCCTGATGCAGGCAGCGCTGGATATCGTGCTGCCCTATGTGCGCGAACGCCGCCAGTTCGATGCGGCCATCGGCACCTTCAGCCTGATGCAAGGCAAGATCGCCGACATGTATACGGCACTGCAGTCCAGCCGGGCCTTCGCCTACCAGGTCGCCCGCGACTACGACGCCGGCCACACCTCGCGCGCAGCCGCCGCCGGCTGCCTGTTGCACGCGTCGGAAGCGGCCGTGCAAGTGACGCTGGAAGCGATCCAGGCGCTGGGTGGGAACGGTTACATCAACGAATATCCCACCGGCCGCCTGTTGCGCGACGCCAAGTTGTACGCCATCGGCGCAGGCACCAACGAGATCCGCCGGATGTTGATCGGGCGGGAATTGTTCGACGGCCGCGACTGAAAGCCGCCGTTCGTAGAGCGCAGCTGCGCCTCGCGATAGCACTGGGCGGCGGCATTGGGCCGTCGCAACGGGCGCGCCCCGCAGTCTTGTCCTACCGACGGCAGTGAGGCCGTCGCAACGGCAGGCCGCGAACGAATAGCCGCTATTCGCTTTTCGCAGAGATTCCGAAGTCCTTGCATTAAAAGCAGCGAAGCCGCTCCGCTCCACGCACCTGTATCGAATGGCCGATTTGCCGCACCCCGGTAGCGAGCGGATAATCGCAGGTCTACTTTCCAGAGGTGCCCCCATGTCCGATATCGTCATCGCCGCCGCCAAGCGCACTGCCATCGGTTCGTTCCTTGGCCAGTTCACCGGCGTCCCCTCGCCCACGCTGGGTGCTGCCGCGATCCGCGCAGCCTTGGAACAGGCCGGCGTGCCCGCCGCCGATGTGTCCGAAGTGATCATGGGTTGCGTACTGCCAGCCAATCTGGGCCAGGCGCCCGCGCGCCAGGCTTCGCTGGCCGCCGGCTTGCCTACCAGCGTCGGTTGCACCACCGTCAACAAAGTCTGCGGCTCGGGAATGAAGGCGATCATGCTGGGCCATGACCTGATCAAGGCCGGTTCGGCCAGCATCGTTGTCGCCGGCGGCATGGAGTCGATGACCAACGCCCCGCACATGATCCCCAACTCGCGTACCGGCAACCGTTACGGCAACTTCCAAACGGTCGACCACATGGCGTGGGACGGTCTGACCAATCCCTACGATGGCCAGGCCATGGGCGTGTTCGGCGAGAGCACGGCCGAAAAGTTCGGCTTCACCCGCGAGGACCAGGACGCCTTCGCCATCGAATCGGTCAAGCGCGCCCAGGCAGCGCAGCAGTCCGGCGCCTTCGCCGACGAAATCGTTCCGGTGAAGGTCGCCACGCGCAAGGGCGAGGTGGAATTCGACACCGACGAACAGCCGGGCAAATCCGACATCGCCAAAATTCCGACGCTCAAGCCCGCTTTCAAGAAAGACGGCACGGTGACCGCGGCAAGCTCGTCCAGCATCTCCGACGGCGCCGCGGCAACGGTGCTGCTCAGCGCCGAGGAAGCCGCCAAGCGCGGTATCCAGCCGTTGGCGAAGATCGTCGGCCACAGCACGTTCTCGCAACAGCCGGAGTGGTTCACCACCGCGCCGGTAAGCGCCATCGACAAGCTGCTCAAGCAGGTGGGATGGTCGGTTAACGACGTGGACCTGTTCGAAATCAACGAGGCGTTTGCGGTCGTCGCGATGGCGCCCATCAAAGAACTCGGCATTCCGCATGCCAAGGTCAACGTCAACGGCGGTGCCTGCGCACTGGGACATCCCATCGGAGCATCCGGCGCCCGCTTGGTGGTGACCCTGATCAATGCCTTGCGCAAGCGTGGCGGCAAGCGTGGCGTAGCCAGTTTGTGCATCGGCGGCGGCGAAGCCACGGCCATCGCCGTCGAGCTAGTTTGATTCGCTTCAGGAGCGGCAAAAACGCCAAACCATTGTGTTTGCGCGACATTCCACGCCGAGGCGCGAAAAGGTTTAACGGCTAATTGACAAACGTAACGCCCCACCGCTTGACAGCGGTCACGGGCTTGTCATCATGTTGCAGGCGCGCAATTGCGCGTTGCCTAAACTACGACGAGGAAAACCGACAATGACCATTAATAAGGCTCTGATCGCGCTGGCTCTGGGTTTGGCCCTGGCTGCATGCTCAAACCAGGATCAGGCTGCCGACGCCGCCGCCGACGCCAACGCCGCTTCGACCGAAGCCCAGGCTGCCGCTGACGCCGCCACCGCCGCTGGCGAAACCACTGCCGACGCTGCCCAGCAGGCCGCCGACGCCGCTGCTACCGCCGCTGACGCTGCTTCGACCGCTGCCACCGACGCTGCCGCTGCCGGCACCACGCAGGCTGCTGACGCCGCCGCTGACGCTGCTACCCAGGCTGCCGGCACCGCCGAAGAAGCCAAGGAAGCTGCAAAAGAAGGCGAAGAGAAGAAGTAATCTGCTGCTGTCTTGCAGATTTAGCGTTAAACTTGAAAAAGCCGCCGGTCCACTGGCGGCTTTTTCTGTACCTGGGACCGGTCCCGGCCTCGCCTTCATCGGTAAGCCGCCCATCGGTTCCAGTTAACCTCTTACTAAAAACAATGCTGGGGATCCCATGAAAATCAAGTTCTACGTCCTGTTGGCCGCCGCTGTCCTGGCCCTGAGCGCCTGCACCAAGCCGGAAGCCGAGCAGGCTGCCGACGCGACCGCCGCCGCTGCTGACCAGGCCGCTGCCGCGACCGAAACCGCCGCTGCCGAAACCGCTGCTGCTGCGACCGAAGCCACCGCCGCTGCCGCTGACGCGACCGCCGCTGCTGCCGACACCACCGTTGCTGCCGCTGCTGACGCGACCGCTGCTGCTGCTGACGCGACCGCCGACGCTGCCCAGGCTACTGCCGACAAGGCTGCCGAAGTCGCCGACAAGGCCGAAGAAGCTGCCAAGCAGTAATACGACTTTACCCATCGGGTAAATCGAACAAGGCCCGCGCAAGCGGGCTTTGTTTTTTGGCGCCCGCAAAAGTTTGGCGCCGGCACGCCTTTGTGTTGTGATGCGCCCTTTCCAAGCTTGGCCGAACTATGCCTTCGTTGATTTCGCAGCTGGATCCGCGTTCGCAAGAGTTTTTGGACAACGCCGAGTACCACCGCACGCTGGTCGCGGAACTGGACCGGAGGCTTGCGCGGGCCGCCGATGGCGGCGGCGAAAAAGCGCGGACCAAACACACCGAGCGCGGCAAGCTGCTGGCACGCGACCGCATCACCGCGCTGCTCGACGCGGGCTCGCCCTTCCTTGAAATCGCGCCCTTGGCTGCCGAGGACATGTACGACGGCGCGGCACCGGCGGCTGGCATCGTCTGCGGCATCGGCAGGGTGATGGGGCAGGAAGTCGTGATCGTCGCGAACGACGCCACGGTCAAGGGCGGCACCTACTTCCCAATGACCGTCAAGAAACACCTGCGCGCGCAGGAAGTCGCGCGCGAGAATCGCTTGCCTTGCGTCTACCTGGTCGATTCCGGCGGCGCTTATCTGCCGCTGCAGGACGAGGTATTTCCGGACAAGGAACACTTCGGCCGCATCTTCTACAACCAGGCGCGGCTAAGCGCCGAAAACATCCCGCAGATCGCAGTGGTGATGGGCAGTTGCACCGCTGGTGGCGCTTACGTGCCGGCGATGTGCGACGAAAGCATCATCGTCAAGGAACAAGGGACCATCTTTCTCGGCGGCCCGCCGTTGGTGAAAGCGGCCACCGGGGAGGTGGTCGATGCGGAAGCTCTGGGCGGTGCGGACGTCCATACCAGTCTCTCCGGCGTGGCCGATCACTTGGCCGAAGACGACCGCCATGCCCTCGATATCGCACGCAACTTGGTGGGCAATCTCAACCGCAGGAAAAACCCATCCGTGGCGGTACGCGAAGCACGCGATCCGCTGTATGCATCCGAAGAGCTGTACGGCATCGTGCCGAAAGACACTCGCCGCCCGTTCGACATCCGCGAGGTGATAGCCCGGATCACCGACGGCTCGGAGTTCGACGAGTTCAAGGCACGCTACGGCAAGACGTTGGTCACCGGCTTCGCCCATCTCCATGGCTACCCCGTCGGCATCATCGCCAACAACGGCATCCTGTTCTCGGAAAGCGCGCTCAAAGGCGCGCACTTCATCGAACTGTGCAACCAGCGCGGCATCCCGCTGGTGTTCCTGCAGAACATCACCGGTTTCATGGTCGGCAGAAAATACGAGAACGCCGGCATCGCCAAGGACGGAGCGAAGATGGTCACCGCCGTGGCTTGCTCCTCCGTACCCAAGTTCACCGTGGTGATCGGCGGCAGCTTCGGCGCGGGCAACTACGCCATGTGCGGCCGCGCCTACGGCGCCAGGTTCCTATGGATGTGGCCCAACGCGCGCATCAGCGTGATGGGCGGCGAGCAAGCGGCCAGCGTGTTGGCGACGGTGCGGCGCGACAGCCTGGAAGCCACCAGCCGCTCTTGGTCGGCGGCGGAAGAAAAAGCCTTCAAGGCCCCTATCCGCGAGCAATACGAATCCCAGGGCAGCCCTTGGTACGCCACGGCGCGGCTTTGGGACGATGGCATCATCGACCCCGCCGACACGCGCCGCGTGTTAGGGCTGGGGATCTCCGCGTCGCTCAACGCACCGATCGAACCGGCACGGTTCGGTGTGTTCAGGATGTAGGCACCGCTGCCCGGTCGGTTAGCGCGGAGGTTCCAAGGCGCTCTTCAGCCAGATGAAGGCCCGTCCACAACACCGGCTGCAGGGTGAATCGACGATGCCAGCTGAACAAACCGAGAACGATTTTGGTGGGGACGGTCACAGCCGTGTCATTGCACGGCGCTCATAGTGGGGCGTTCTTATTGCCCGGAGTTCCCCGCTATGTCCATCTGGAAAGATCAAGGCCCCACCAAGAAGGATGCCGTCACACTGGTTCCAGACCCCTCGCCCACCGCTGAGCGGGAAACACCTGCGGCGGCGAGCTTTTCGCCCACGGTAACGCCCCCGGCAATGCGTGCGGCCGCCGAACGCGAGCCCAAGGAATCGCTGATCGCGGCCGACCTGACCATCGAGGGCAAGATCGAGGGTGTGGGCCACATTCGCATCGCCGGCAAGTTCAAAGGCGACGTCAACGTACAGGGCGACCTGACCATCGAGAGCGGTGCCAAGTTGAATGGCGGCGTGCGCGCCAAGAAGGTCATGATTGCCGGCGAACTGGAAGGCAACATCGAATCGGCTTCCCGCGTGGAACTGCTCGCGTCCGGCGTGCTGATCGGCGACGTGAAAGCCGAATCCTTGACTGTCGCCGCCGGCTCACGGATGCGCGGCCAAGCCGAATTCGGCTGGGATGACAGCAAATCCACCGCCAAACCCGCCAAGAACAACGGCACGGAGCCCCTTCCGGGCGCATGAGCAGTCCGCGGCCGGGACAGGCCGGCGCAACCCGCACTTGCCCGCACTGCAAGACCACCATTCTGGAAAGTGCGCTGGTTTGCCCCGCCTGCAGACATCATCTGCGGTTCGAACCGGGTGCGGCCGCCGCAACGGCCCCCATCATTACGCCATTGCGTGTGGAGGGCAGCATCCGCCACCCCGCCGAGGGCGGAGCGTGGGAGTACTGCGTGGTGCTATCGATCCGTAACGACCGGGGCGATGAAGTCGGCCGCCAAGTCGTTGGCGTGGGCGCGATGCAACCAGGCGAACAACGCACTTTCACCTTGGCGGTGGAAGTGACTCCGGCTACCGGCAAGGGTGGAAAGAAAACCACCCGGCATTGATGCTGCAAGGCTGCAGCCGCGGATGCGCGGATGTCGCATCTATGGCGACCCGCCGCCGGCTCTCGAAAACGCTAATGGCTATCGCAGCCCGAGCAGCCGCCACACGCGGCGGCGCTTACGCTTCCCGGTGGAGCGATACGGCGCCCCAAGGCTTGCTGCCATGCCGGGCGACTTTCGTTCACCAACCACAACGCCAACGCGACGCGCAGTTTGCGCGTGCTTCCGGGGAACTGCTTCTTCATCACCACCCACGCGCTGACCAGCACTGCCACTGCGATGACGATGTATTGCAGGGTCAACGATGCGCTCATGGTCAGCCCGCTCCCAGCAGGACCGCGACTTGGTAGGTAATCAGCGATGCCGCGTAGGCCATCGCGAACAGATAGACCGTCGCAAAGCCCATCTGTTTCCAGGAGTTGGTTTCGCGCTTGATCGTGGCGAGCGTGGAGATGCACATCGGCGCGTAGATGTACCAGACCAGCAGCGACAGCGCGGTGGCCAGCGACCAGCCATCGCTGATCAGCGGCGACAGTGCCTGCGCGGCCGCCTCATCATCGGGGGCGGACAGCGCGTACACCGTCGCCAGCGACGACACCGCCACTTCACGCGCCGCCATGCCGGGAATCAACGCAATACAGATTTGCCAGTTGAAGCCCAACGGTGCGAAGAACACCGCCATCGCATGGCCTATGCGGCCGGCGAAGCTGTAGTCGATGGCCGGACCGACCGCGTCGGCCGGCGCTGCCGGGAACGACAGCAGGAACCACAACAGAATGGTCAATGCCAGGATGATGCCGCCCACGCGCTTGAGGAAGATCACTGCGCGTTCCCACAAACCGATCAGCAAATCACGCGGGTGCGGTAGACGATAGGACGGCAATTCCAGCAGCAAGGCATGTTCGCCCTTGTCGCTGCGCCACCGTTTCATCATCCAGGACACCAGCAACGCACTGAAAATACCGGCGGCATACAGACCGAACAGCACCAGACCTTGCTGATTGAAGATGCCCCATACCTGTTTTTGCGGCACAAACGCACCGATCAGCAACGCGTACACCGGCAGCCGTGCCGAGCAGGTCATCAACGGCGCCACCAGGATGGTAGCCAACCGGTCGCGCGGATCCTGGATGGAACGCGTGGCCATGATGCCGGGAATCGCACAAGCGAAACTGGACAACAGCGGGATGAAGGAACGTCCGGACAGACCCGCCGACGCCATCATGCGATCCAGCAGGAACGCCGCGCGCGGCAAGTAACCCGACTCTTCCAACGCCAGGATGAAAGCGAACAGGATCAGGATCTGAGGCAGGAATACGATCACTCCGCCGACGCCGGCAATGATGCCTTCCACCAGCAAGCTGTTGAGCGGCCCTTCCGGCAACGTGGTGCCTACCCATGCGCCCAGAGCACCGGTGCCGGCTTCGATCAGATCCATCAGCGGCGTTGCCCAGGCGTACACCGCCTGGAAAATCAGGAACATCACCACCGCCAACGCCACCAGACCGAACACCGGATGCAGCAGCCAACGGTCCAGCGCATCGTCGACCTTCGCGGTCCGCGTGGGCATGCTGACCGCCAGCGACAACAGCCGGCGGGTCTCGGCGTGGAAATCGGCGTGTTCGCCCAACTGCACGTGCGGCAGATAAGGCTGCGCCGCCATCCGGTCGATCTGCTCCACCAGCGCCTTGGCGCCGTTGCGTTGCACCGCGACGGTTTCCACTACAGGTACGCCGAGCTCTTTCTCCAGCACGGCCAAATCGATGCGTATCCCCCGGCGCCGCGCGGCGTCGGCCATGTTGATCGCCACGATCATCGGCTTGCCTAGCTCACGCACTTCCAGCGCGAAGCGCAGATGCAGGCGCAGGTTGGTGGCGTCGACCACGCAGACCAAAACATCGGGTGCCGGTTCGCCCGGCAGGAAACCACGGCACAGATCGCGCGTGATCGCCTCGTCCAAGCTGGCTGCGTGAAGGCTGTAGGCACCTGGCAGATCCAGTACCGCGTAGCTGCGTCCGGACGCACTGTGGAAGCGTCCTTCTTTGCGTTCGACGGTAACGCCAGCGTAGTTGGCGACTTTCTGCCGGCTGCCGGTCAATTGATTGAACAGTGCCGTCTTGCCGCAGTTGGGATTGCCGACCAGGGCCAGCCGCAGCGGTACTGCTTGCGCGTTCATGCTTCGCCTCCCTTATCCGTTCCGTTGACGCGCAGTCGTACGCGCGCGGCTTCGGCGCGACGCAATGCGAAACGAGTGAAGCCTACCTGCACCAGGAGCGGCTCTGCGCCCATCGGACCCTTGGCGACGATTTCCACTTGCTCTCCATTGACGAATCCCAATTCGCGCAGGCGCCGGGCGATGTTGTCATTCGGTCCATGATCTTCCACAGACTCCACGATGGCCGGGGTCCGCCTGGGCAATTCGGTTAACGTCACGTAAGAAGCTCTTAATGCGAACTATTCTCATTGTAGCATCGCCGCAGCGCACGAAGGGCTTCTGAGCCACAAGGGCTATCATTCAGCAACTTTGAGCAAGGGGTCGCTGAGAATGGCGGAATCGCCGGAAAAACAACCGCTTGTGCAGGACCAGCGGAGCGGCGTGCTGCATATCCGCCTGCACCGCCCGGACCTGCACAACGCCTTCGACGCCGACCTGATCCGGGCGCTGACGCTGGCGTTGGAAAAGGCCGGCACCGACCCGGCTATCCGGGTCGTGGTACTGGAGGGTTCCGGCGCTTCTTTCTCGGCCGGCGCGGACCTCAACTGGATGCGCGGCATGGCTGCCGCCAGCGAGGCGGAAAACCGCGAGGACGCGCTGGCCCTCGCCCGCCTGATGCGAACGCTCGACGAACTACCCAAACCCACCATCGCCCGTGTACACGGCGCGGCATTTGGCGGTGGCGTGGGACTGGTCGCCTGTTGCGATATCGCCATTGGGGTGCCGGAAGCGAAGTTCGGACTGACCGAAAGCAAACTCGGCTTGCTGCCGGCGGTGATTTCGCCCTACGTGATTGCCGCCATAGGCCCGCGCCAGGCACGGCGCTGGTTCGCCAGCGCGGAAGTCTTCGATGCGTCCGTGGCCTTGCAGATCGGCTTGTTGCATCAAGTGGTCACAATGGAAGAACTGGATGGGGCGATCGACCGCCAAGTCGCCCTGCTGCTGAAAGCCGGACCGCTGGCGTCCGCCACCGCCAAACGGCTGGTGACCCGCGTGGCCGGTGAAAGCGATCGCGACACGCTGGATGCCGACAATGCACGCTTGATCGCGCAACTGCGCATTTCTCCGGAAGGCCAGGAAGGACTGGCGGCCTTTCTCGAAAAACGTTCACCCGCCTGGGTAAAGGAATGAAATCATGATCGACCATATTGGTGTTCTCGTTTCCGACTACGACAAAAGCAAAGCGTTCTATGAAAAGGCACTGGCTCCGCTGGGCGCAGTGATGACCATGGAAGTGACGCCGGAAATGACCGGCGACGGCAGCAGCCACGGCGGCTTTGGACGCAACGGCAAACCCACCTTTTGGATCAGTCCGAGCGCGGCAGCCATTACGCACAGTCACGTCGCCTTGGCGGCGGAAACCCGTGCGCAAGTCGATGCCTTCCACCAGGCGGCGCTGGCAGCCGGCGGCCGCGACAACGGCGCGCCCGGTCTACGCCCGCACTATCACGCCAACTACTACGGCGCCTTCGTACTGGACCCCGACGGCCACAACATCGAAGCGGTGTGCCACTGCTCGGAGTAGCGCATTTAGAGCCCTCCCCTTCAAGGGGAGGGTTGGGTGGGGATGGTGGTCCGCACAGGTCTCACGAATGCTAAAGGAGCAGCACGCCATGCAAGGCCAAACCAACAAAAAAATAGTTTCCAACAAATTGCAGAACAAGCTACGTAATACCCCGACCGATGCGGAGCGAACTCTCTGGCAACACTTGCGACAACGCCAATTGGAGAGATGCAAATTCAGAAGGCAACATCCCTATGGCGACTACATATTGGATTTCGTCTGCCTTGAAAGAAAAGTCATCGTGGAAGTGGATGGTAGCCAACATGCTGACAATCTCGCGTACGACCAGGCAAGAACGGGTTATCTGGAGCGCGGCGGATTTACTGTACTTCGATTCTGGAACAACGAAATATTCGACAACATTGAGGGCGTCATCGAAGTGATCCTGACTACGCTGACGCGTCACACCATCCCCACCCAACCCGCCCCTTGAAGGGGAGGGCTAACAGCGGAATCTTGATGTTCAGCAAAATCCTCATCGCCAATCGCGGCGAAATAGCCTGCCGGGTCATTCGCACCTGCCGCCGTTTGGGTATCGGTACGGTCGCGGTTTATTCGCAGGCCGATGCCGATGCGCAGCATGTACGGTTGGCCGATGCGGCTTATCCGATCGGCGGGCCGCGGCCGGCTGAGAGTTACCTGCGTGGCGATGCCATCATCGACGTGGCAAAGAAAAGCGGTGCGCAAGCCATCCATCCCGGCTATGGATTTCTGTCGGAAAACGCGGAGTTTGCCGAAGCCGTGGATGCCGCCGGCCTTGTCTTCATCGGTCCGCAGGCCGCCTCCATGCGTAAGATGGGCAGCAAGGCTGGCGCCAAGGAGTTGATGGCCGCTGCCGGTGTGCCGGTGGTGCCTGGCTATACCGGCGCCGACCAGACGCCGGAAACGCTGCTTCGCCAAGCCATCGCCATCGGATTCCCACTGATGATCAAGGCCGCGCACGGCGGCGGCGGCAAAGGCATGCGCATCGTGCATGGGCCGGACGAATTCTTGGCGCAACTTGAAAGCTGCCAGCGCGAAGCCCGCAATGCCTTCGGCCGCGACCGCGTCTTGCTGGAACGCTACGTGCAATCGCCGCGGCACATCGAGATACAGGTATTCGGCGACAGCTACGGCAACGCCATCCATCTCAACGAACGCGAGTGCTCGGCGCAGCGCCGTTACCAGAAGGTCTTGGAAGAATCCCCTTCGCCCTTCCTGACGCCGGACCTGCGGGCCGCGATGGGAGAAGCGGCGGTCAACGCCGCGCGCGCCATCGACTACGTCAATGCCGGCACGGTGGAATTCATCGTTGATCCGCAGGGTGCGTTCTACTTCATGGAAATCAACACGCGCCTGCAGGTGGAGCACCCGGTAACGGAAATGACCACCGGATTGGATCTGGTGGAATGGCAGCTGCGCACCGCTTCCGGCGAACCGTTGCCGCTGACCCAGGCCGAGATTCCACAATCGGGACATGCCATTGAAGTACGCCTGTACGCGGAAGACCCCGAGGCCGGTTTCCTGCCGGGCTCCGGGCGTTTGGAGACGCTGTCGCTGCCGGCACCTACCGCGCATGTCCGTATCGACTCAGGGGTGATCGAGGGCGACACGGTTTCGATCTTCTACGATCCGATGATCGCCAAATTGATCGTCTGGGAAGAGGACCGGACACGCGCCCTCGCCCGCCTCCGCGAAGCGCTGGCGCACTGCCATATCGCCGGTCCGAAATCGAATATCGGTTTCCTGGAGCGGCTGGTCCGGCATCCGTCGGTCGTCGACGGCAGCATCGATACCGGCTATCTGGACCGGCACCTGGATGAGTTCATGCCGGTCGAGGCGGCCGACGAGCATTTACTGCTGGCAGCGGCGGTCGTGATGCTGTTGTCGCAAGAAACCGGAACGCTGGCCAGAGCGGCCATTTCCGCCGACCCTCATTCTCCCTGGGCGGTCGCTGATGGCTGGCGCTTGGGCCATCGCGGTCACCGGCCGCTCGCGTTTCTGCACCGCGGCGTGGATCTGGCCCTGACTGCGCATGGCGCGGCGGGCGACTACCGGATCGAATACCGCGAGGCGCATTATGCAATCCAAGGCGCGCGACTGACCGGCGGCGTCCTCAGTCTACGTATCAACGATGAAGCCAGGCGTTTCCAGGTGATCCAGGATGGAACGCACCTGACCGTGCATGATGGGGAACAACGCCTGGCGGTGGAAGCGGTGCCGGTTTACCGCCGGATCGACACCGGCGACACGGCGGGCGGAGATCGCATCCGCGCGCCAATGCCTGGACGCGTCGTGGTAGTGAAAGCCAAACCCGGCGACATCGTCGGCGCAGGACAGGAGCTGCTGGTGATGGAAGCGATGAAGATGGAACTGGCGTTGAAATCCCCTCGCGACGGCGTGGTAAAGGAACTGCGCGCCAGCATCGGCGACTTCGTCGAAGCCGACGCCGTGCTGGCCACGCTGGAATGAGGAGACATTTGTATCGAGGCGCGCGGCTCGCTGTCGCCGCCCTGGCCCTGTTCGCACTGGAAGGTTGCCTGATGTTCGAACGTCCTCCTGCGGCGTTGAGTTGCGACCCGGCACTGGTGGGTCACTGGGTTCCGGTGCCCGGTAGCGAGGATGCCGCGGTGCCGATGAAAGCCGAGGATTTCGCCGACACCGATGCGAAGTGTCGCGTGCACCTGTCCACCGCTTCCGGCGGCGGCAAGGCCGAATTCGATGCCTTGGGTTTCCAGCACGACGGCCAGCGTTACTTGGCACTGGACCGTGCCGACTTGGATGGCCTTTTCGCTGTCGGGCCAAGCCAGCAAGACGACAAACTGCCGGAGACGGCGGTCTTCCTGGTGAAGTACCGCATCGACGGCGACCTGCTGGAGATTTCCTTGCCCGACATGCCCTATGTCATCCAGGAATTCGAAGCCAAGCGATTCCCGGCACGGGAGGTGGATAGCTCGGTCTACCTGGTACGTGGAGGCGAAAAGAAGCTGCGGAAGATATTGAGCAGCCAACCTGCTCTGTTCAAAGCGCGTGGCGATACCGGTACATCGTTGCGCCTGCGCCGCGATACAGCCGAGAAGCGGTCATGACGGAGTTTGTGCGCATTGTCGAAGTCGGGCCGCGCGACGGCCTGCAGAACGAAAAGGCCATTGTCGCCACTGCGGACAAAGTCGAGCTGATCGACCGCTTGTCGCAAACCGGGCTGCGCACCATCGAAGCCACCAGTTTCGTCAGCCCCAAGTGGGTGCCGCAACTGGCTGACGCCACCGAGGTGTTTTCCGCCATCACGCAGAAGCCCGGCGTCGCCTATCCGGTGCTGGTGCCCAACGAAAAAGGCTACGAGCGCGCCCGCGAAGTGGGCGTGCGGGAAGTGGCGGTCTTCACCGCCGCGTCCGAGGCGTTCAACCAGAAGAACATCAATGCCAGCATCGACGAATCCATCGACCGGTTCCGCCCGGTGCTGGAGCGCGCTCGCGCCGATGGCGTGAAGGTGCGCGGCTACGTTTCCACTGTGCTCGGTTGTCCTTATCAAGGCGCCGTACCGGTAGCCGACGTCGTGCGGGTGGCGCAGCAGTTGCACAGAATGGGCTGCTACGAAATCTCGCTGGGCGACACCATCGGTGTCGGCACGCCCCATAAGGCCAGCGCCATGCTGAAGGCGGTCGCCGGCGAAGTTCCACTGTCCGCTCTTGCCGTGCATTTCCACGACACTTACGGGCAGGCACTGGCCAATATCCTGGCGTGTCTGGAATACGGCGTCCGTGTTGTCGATGCCTCGGTTTCCGGCGCGGGTGGCTGCCCCTATGCCAAGGGCGCCAGCGGCAATGTCGCCAGCGAGGACGTGGTGTATCTGCTGCACGGATTGGGGTTCGAAACCGGTATCGACCTGGACCGCCTCAGTGAAACCGGCCGTTGGTTGGCCGCTCGCCTGGGCCGGGAAACCGGCAGTAAAGTCGGAAAAGCACTGGCCTCCGCATGAATCCTATCGCGCCGTCCGAAGATGCCAGTTCCGCTTCGGCGGACAGCGATACCACGGCGGCGATACTGCATGGACTTGAACGCGCCTGTGCGGACGCATCGCTAAGCGAAGAAACCCGCCAGTTATTGACCGCCGCGCGAGCCGCCCTGCTGACGGTTGCGCAGGACGCCGAAACCGCACGCCTGCGCTATCGCAACCTGTTCGATGCGGTGCCCGACCCCGTCAGCATCATCGCCGAAGACGGCACCGTGCTGGATCTCAACCGCGCCGGCACGCAAGCCTACCGACGTCCGCGCGAGGAGATCGTCGGCCAGAACATCAGCATGCTCAACCCCGACCTGCCGCGCGATCATCTGGTGCCGGTATGGGAAACGCTCAACCGCGGCGAAACCTACGTCATCGAAGTCACCAACATGCGCGGCGACGGCAGTCGCTTTCCGGTGGAAGTGCATTCGGCCAACATCTCCTTCGACGGCCGCAAGAGTATCGTCGCCGTGGCGCGCGATATCAGCAGCCGTCGCGAGGCGGAAATGCGCTATCGCGAGCTGATGGAGACCATCGACAAAGGCATCGTGGTGCAGGACCGCGATCTGGGCATCCAGTACTGCAATGGCGCGGCGTTGCGCATCTTCGGCATTCGCGAGGACCAGCGCGTGTCCGATGAGCTGCGGCTGGACCGTTGGCGAATCGTCGATGGCAACGGGCGGGAAATTCCGCCGTCCGACCTGCCCGCGCAGCGTGCCCTGGATACCGGACATGTGGTCGAAAGCGTGTTGCTGGGCATGTACCACCGGCAGAAGAAACAACTGATGTGGCTGACGGTTACCGCCGTGCCGCAGTTCGCTCCCGGCGGCAACGAGCCCGCGCAGGTGACGTCCATCTTCAACGACGTCACCGAACTCAAGCGCGACAGCGCCCTGTTCGATCGGGCCCAGTCGCTGGCGCACATCGGCGGCTGGGAATGGGACATCGGCCGCGACCGCATGTACCTGACCGACGAGGCCCTGCGCATCCTGGGCGCGGCGCGCCCGCTGCGGACGCTGGACGCCATGCTGCTGTGCCTGCGGGAACAGGACCGCAAGCGGCTGCGCTGCGCTATCGACAAGATCGTCGAAGGAGGCCCGGGCTTCGACCTGGAGCTGCAGGGTTGCCAGGCCGATGGCCATACCTTCTGGATCCGCGCGATCGGCGAAGCCGAACCCGGCGACCCGGTCACCTCGCGCATCACCGGCACCATGCAGGACATCTCGCAAGACAAACAAGCCGAAGAAATGTTGCGCATCCAGGCCCGCACGGATCCGCTGACCGGCCTGATGAATCGCGATGCCGTGTTGAACGAACTCGGCGCTCGCCTGGACGATCCGGAACTGGCCAAGGTCGCGGTGCTGTATATCGACCTGGACCGCTTCAAGATGGTCAACGACGTATTGGGGCACAACGCAGGCGACGAGCTGCTGGTGCAGGCATCCAACCGCATTCGTGGCGCGGTGGGCACCGATGGCATGATCGCGCGCTTCGGCGGCGACGAATTCCTGGTGATCTGCGACGCCCGCACCGAACCGGGACAGCCCGAAGCCTTGGCCAATGCGGTACTGCATGCCTTCGCCGATTCGTTCCGCTTCGGCAAGGACGAGTTCGCCATCACCGCCAGCATCGGCATCGCGCGCGCGCCGCGGGACGGCGTGCGGCCGCAGCAACTGATCCAGAACGCCGACATCGCGATGTACGACAGCAAGCATCGCGCACGCAATGGCTGGCAGCCTTTCACCCCGGAACTGGCGCAGCGGCAGCAAGATCGCCTGCAGATCGAAACGCAGCTGCGGCGTGCCGTGGACAACGAAGAATTCCGGCTGGTCTATCAACCGCAAGTCGACCTGCGTCTCGGCCGCATCGTCGCCGCCGAAGCATTGATACGCTGGCAGAACCACCAACTGGGCGAACTGCGTCCCGACCTTTTCATCAGCCACGCGGAAACCACCGGCGACATCGTGCGCATCGGCAGTTGGGTGCTGCAGGAAGCCTGCCGCCAAGTGGCCGACTGGCGCGCGCAAGGACTGGGCATCGTGCGGGTCGCGGTCAACGTGTCTTACCGCCAGTTCGTCGGCGACGATCTGGCCGACCTCGTGCGCAGGCTGCTCGCGGAATTCGAGCTGCCCGGCGAGGCGCTGGAATTGGAGTTCACCGAACGCGTGCTGATCGAAGACGCGCCCGCCACCTTGAATACCTTCGCCCAACTGCGCGAACTGGGCGTGGTGCTGACCATCGACGATTTCGGCGAGGGCTACAGCGCACTGAACTATCTGCGCCGCCTGCCTATCCACGGCTTGAAGCTCAGCCAGCTGTTTACCGAAGGCGTGCCCAACAATCGTTCCGATGTGGCGGTCTGCCAGGCGGTTTCCGCGATCGCGCGCAGCCTGGGCCTGACCTTGGTTGCCGAGGGCGTGGAATCGGAAGCGCAGCGGCAATTCCTGCTGCAATTGGGTGTGCCGGTGGGTCAAGGTTTCCTGTTCGCACCCGGGCTGTCGCCGGACGAATTCGCCCGCCGGCTGAGCGATACCCCGCTGGAGCGGGTCTCCAACGGCTGAGCACACCCTTTCTTGTAAGAGCGACGTGAGTGGCGGGGAAGCGGTTACCGGAAAGCGCCCTCGCGCCGAACCCGGCACC
>CBFGZY010000010.1:0-80488 GCA_965653375.1 uncultured Pseudoxanthomonas sp. | reverse complement strand
GCTGTCGGACTTCGTGCGCAACTTCGACTCCGGTCCGCGCGAAGCCGGCCAGGTTGGGTTGCGTTGCGGGGGACGGGGGGGGTGCGGGGTGCGGGGAGCGGGGAGCGGGGAGCGGGGAGCGGAAAAGCATGCAGCTTTGCCCCCTTTGACCAGCCATTCGGCTGTTCAAAACATAAAGGGGCTACGGGGGATTTGCTCTTGCTTTTGCTTTTTGCTGTTTTCTTTAAGAGCAAAAGCAAATCCCCCTCGATCCCCCTTTTTCGTTTCTAACAGCCGAATGGCTGATCAAGGGGGAGGTGAAGCCAAGCCTTTTCCGCTCCCCGCTCCCCGCTCCCCGCTCACCGCTTTCCGCTCCCCGCTCCCGGCTACCCAGCTTTCCGCCTCAAAAAGGAAGCGGCGCCTGCAACGGATCTATCCTTCCCTCGCCGCGTGCAATCTTCTTGAACTCTGCGCGGCTGACCGATACGTAGCGCTCGTTGCCGCCGATCTCCACTTGCGGTCCTTCTTGCACTGCGTGGCCGCGCTCATCGACGCGGACGGTCATCGTCGCTTTCTTGCCGGTGTGGCAGATGGTCTTGATCTCGCTCAGCTCATCGGCCCAAGCCAGCAGATACTGGCTGCCTTCGAACAACTCGCCGCGAAAATCCGTGCGCAGTCCGTAGCAGAGCACCGGAATACGCAATGCATCGACAACCTCGCTGAGTTGCCAAACCTGCGCGCGGCTTAGGAACTGCGCCTCGTCCACCAAGACGCAATCCAGCTTGCCCTGCGTACCGATGTCCGCCCGTATCAAGGCCTCCAGATCGGTATCGCGCTCGAAGGTAACCGCCTGGGCGCTCAGCCCGATTCGCGATGCCACCGTGCCGGTGCCGGCTCGGTGGTCCAGCCGGGGCGTCAGGATCGCCGCCCGCATCCCGCGCTCACGGTAGTTGTGCGCCGACTGCAGCAGCGTGGTGGTCTTCCCGGCGTTCATTGCCGAGTAGTAGAAATAGAGTTTGGCCATATCCGGATTTTAGGGCCTGTCACCTATTTTGGGCGCGAGCGCCACCACAGCCGACCGCGTCGTCGGTACCGCAACATCGTCCAGCGGTGTCCCAGGTGCATGGGGACGTGTGTCAAGCGCATAACGCGCCTGGAACGGCCCGCGCCGTCCGCTACAATGCCTGCCCTCGCGGACGACACGATGCACGGCCTCAATCCCCCCCAGCGCGCCGCTGTTGCGCATACCCACGGCCCCTTGCTGGTGCTGGCTGGTGCCGGCAGCGGCAAGACGCGCGTGATCGTGGAAAAAATCGCCCACCTGATCTCGTCCGGGCGAATGCCCGCCAAGCGCATCGCGGCCATCACCTTCACCAACAAATCGGCCAAGGAAATGCGCGAGCGCGTCGGCAAGCGCATCAAGGGCGATGCGGCCGAAGGGCTGACCATCTGCACCTTCCACGCATTGGGCTTGAAGTTTTTGCAGATCGAACATGCCGCCGCCGGTTTGAAGCGCGGTTTTTCGATCTTCGATGCCGACGACAGCGCTGCCCAGTTGAAGGATCTGATGACCGGCGCCAAGCCTGATGCGGTGGAAGCGGCCAAAGGCCTGATCTCGCGCGCCAAGAACGCCGGACTCTCACCGGAGGAAGCGCTGGCCGCCGCGCAGACCACGCGCGAGCGCGAAGCCGCGCAGTTGTACGCGCGCTACCAGGCGCGCCTATCCACTTTCAACGCAGTCGACTTCGACGATCTGATCCGCCTGCCGGTACAGATACTCGAAGGCAATGCCGAAATCGCCGCCGGCTGGCGCGAGCGCATCGGTTACCTGCTGGTGGACGAATGCCAGGACACCAACGACGCGCAATACCGCCTGCTCAAGATGCTGGCCGGTACGCGCGGCGATTTCACCTGCGTGGGCGACGACGACCAGAGCATCTACGCCTGGCGCGGCGCCAACCCGGACAATCTGCTGCAAATGGCCAAGGACTATCCCAAGCTTGAGATCATCAAGCTGGAACAGAACTACCGTTGCAGCAATCGCGTGCTGCGCGCGGCGAATACGCTGATCGCCAACAATCCGCACGAGCACCCGAAGAAGCTGTGGAGCGATCAGCCCGATGGCGAACGCATCCGCATCTGGGAGTGCCGCGACAATGAGCACGAAGCCGAACGCGTCGCCGCCGAGATCGCTTTCCTGAATACCGCGCGCGGCGCGCCGTGGAGCGACTTCTGCATCCTGTTCCGCGGCAACCATCAGTCGCGTCCGCTGGAAAAGGCGCTGCAACTGCTGCGCGTCCCCTACCACTTGACCGGCGGTACCGCTTTCCTGGAGCGCCAGGAAGTGAAGGACGCGCTGTCGTGGTTGCGGCTGCTGGTGAACCCCGACGACGATGCGGCGTTCCTGCGCGCGGTGCAATCGCCCAAGCGCGAAGTCGGCGCCACCTCGCTGGCCAAGCTGGCGGAAATGGCGCAGCACGCGCACATGCCGATGTCGCGCGCCGCCGAGTCGATGGGCGCGCTGAAAGCGTTGCCGGCGCGGGCAGCCAACGGACTCAGCGCCTTCAACGACATACTGCGCGATCTTCGCCATCACGCCGACGAACTGCCGCCGGCCGAACTGGTGAAGCGCCTGAGCGAGCGTTCGGGCCTGCTGGCCGAGCTTCGTGCGCAGTGCAAGGACGATGCCTCGTTCGCACGGCGTCGCGCCAACCTGGACGAATTGGCGGATTGGTTCGAAGGTGGTCCGCGCGGCAGCAGCGCCGGCGACCTGGCCGCGCAATTGGCGCTGTTGTCGCGCAACGACAAGGACGACGGCGGCAACCAAGTGCGACTGATGAGCCTGCACGCAGCCAAAGGGCTGGAGTTCCGCTACGTATTCATCATCGGTTGCGAGGATGGCACCTTGCCGCACGAAGCCAGCCTGGAAGAAGGCAACCTGCCCGAAGAGCGCCGCCTGATGTACGTCGGCATCACGCGCGCCAAGGAAGCACTGTGGCTGAGCTACAACCGCGAGACGCGCCGCTTCGGCGAACGCATGCGCCTGCAGCCCAGCCGATTCCTCGACGAACTACCGCAATCGGAATTGCAGCGCGATGGCGCCGATCCGGTAGCGGATGCCGCCCGCAAGAAAGAACGCGCAAGCGCCGGCCTGTCGGCGATCCAGGCGTTACTGGATGGATGATTCGAAAGCGCAGCCGCGGATGGCCACAAGGTAGCGTGCGCCGCGCGCACGACGCTGGCACATCGCGTCCGATGCTGCCAGCGCACCGCCGACCTTTGAACACCCAACGTCAATCGCCCAAACGAACCCGCAGCTGCGCGAGTTGCTCGCGCAATTCGGCCACTTCGGCTTCCAGTGCCTGCAGGCGTTCTTCGACCTCTGGCGAAGCCGCCGCTGCTGCCGACGCCGACGATGATCTCGCGGCGATGGCCTCGATATCCACCGGACCCGTCAACAAGTGCATATAGCGGTCTTCGCGCTGCCCGGGGCCGCGCGGGATCTGCACCACCAACGCGGGCTGACGCTGGATCAGTCTGTCGAGATGATGGCGAACGTCTTCGATATCGGCGAACTTGAACAAGCGCTCGCTGCGCGCCAACAGTTCGGGTGCGGTCTGGGCTCCGCGCAGCAGCAGTAAACCAATCAGCACCACTTGCTGCTTCGGCAGGCCGAAGTAGGTACCGGCGCGATGCTCGTAGCGCTCGGCGCGGGTGGAAAACACCTGCCTTGCCAGTGTTTTTTGTTCCAGCTGCCGCAGGGTGTGGTTCACCTCGCCGGTGTCGAGTGTCATCACCGGCTCGCGTGCGGTTTTCTGGTTGGCGGCCGATTGCGCCGAATTGACAGTCAGTGGGTAGGTATCCGGGGTGGTCGCCTCTTTCTCGATCAGGCATCCCAGCAAACGGGCTTCATTGGCGGTCAATAGCGGTAGGTCGCGCGAAGTATCGCCGGCGGTTTCCATAAGGTCTTCTCCTTGTTGTTGCGGGCCAGGATAGCCCACCGCTGTTGCAGGAGTTGACGCGGTGTCCTTCGGTACAAATCGCGTGTTCAGCCGGTAAACTGCGCGGGTTTCCCTTCCAGAATCGACCATGCGCCTGCTTCTACTCGCCGCCTGTACCGCCTTGGCCTTGTCCGCGTGCAAGCGCGCCGAAGCACCCGCAACCGCCGCGCCGGCCGAAAAACCGGCAGCCGCTGCCGGCAACTTCCACGACAACCTCAACGCCGTAGCCTGGGTGCAGACCTCGGTGGAATACAAAGCACTGAGCGAACAGACCTACCGCGCCGCCGCCGATCATCTGGACGCGGCACTGAAGGAAAAGAACTGGGATGCGCTGGTGCCGGATGAACGCGGCAACGACGCCACCGGATTGAAGCCCGCGGTGGTCATGGACGTGGACGAAACCGTGCTGGACAACTCGCCTTACCAGGCACGGCTGATCCGCGACGGCAAGGAATTCGACGAAGTAAGTTGGGACCAATGGGTGGCCGAGAAGAAGGCCAAGCCGCTGCCGGGCGTGGTCGATTTCGCCAAGGCCGCCAACGCCAAGGGCGTGACCATCCTGTACATCTCCAACCGCGCGGTGCATTTGAAGGAAGCCACCCTGGCGAATCTGCGCGACGTGGGCCTGCCGGTGCCGGACGACAGCGTATTCCTGGGTTTGGGCACTTCGGTGCAGGGCTGCGAGCAGAACGGCTCGGAGAAGAATTGCCGCCGCCGGCTGGCTGGCCAGAAATACCGCGTGCTGATGCAGTTCGGCGACCAGATCGGCGACTTCGTGCAGGTGTTGGCCAATACCCGTGAAGGTCGCGACCAGCTGTATGACGAATACAACGACTGGTTCGGCGAGCGCTGGTGGATGCTGCCCAACCCCACTTATGGCTCGTGGGAGCCGGCGTTGTTCAACAACGATTGGACGCAACCACCCGCCGCACGTAGCCAGTCCAAACGCGAAGCCTTGGACTACGCGCCGTGAGTCCATGCGAGCCCTTGCGTCTTAGCCATCGCGAGCGCCTGATCTTCGCGCTGGATGCACCCAGCGGCGCCGATGCCTTGGCGTGGGTGCAACGGCTGGGCGATTCGGTAACGTTCTACAAGATCGGTATGGAATTGCTGGCCTCGGGTGAATATTTCGCCGTGCTGGATGCCTTGGCCAAGCGCGAAAAGCGCGTGTTCGTGGATCTCAAGTTCTTCGATATTCCGGCAACGGTGGCGGGCGTGATCCGCGGCCTGTCGCGGTGGCCGATCACCTACTGCACCATCCATGGCTGGCATGCCGGAATGATGGAAGCGGCCGCGGCCGCGCGCAGCGGCGAACTCCGCCTGCTGGCCGTCACCGTGCTGACCTCGATGGACAACCAGGATCTCCAGCAGATGGGCATCGATCGGACTTCGGACGAAGTCGTCGTGCAGCGCGCGCTGGCGGCGCAAGCGGCGGGTATCGACGGTGTCATCGCATCCGGGCAGGAAGCCGGCGTCATCCGCGCGGCTACCGGAGCAGGCTTCGACATCGTCTGTCCCGGTATTCGTCCCGGCGGCCCGGTAGGCGACGACCAGAAACGCACGGTGGGCGTGGCCGAGGCCTTCCGCCGGGGTGCCGACGCCATCGTGGTCGGCCGCCCGATCAGCCAAGCCGCCGACCCGCGCGCCGCAGCCGAAGCCATTCAGCGCGAAATCGCAGGCTGTTTTCAACAAAATCAATAAGTTACCTAAATATATCTCAGGCATTGCATTAAATTAGCCAGCTAGGTAGTCTTTGCCGCATCCGGCTTCGGCCGGAGATGTGCCACAACACAGTCCTTCCGGCTTCCGCCGGATTTGAGAGGCCCGCTGCTTTCGCCAAGAAAGTACGGCCTCTTTTTTTGTGGGAGGCGGAAGCTTTCTCCATGAAAGCGGAATGCCTACCCCATTCCCGGCTCCCTGTTCCCCGCTCTCCCCCTTCCCCGACCTCCCTCCATCCTTGCCCATCGGACCAGCTTGCGGCAAAGATGTGGCTCGGCTGGGGAGTCAGTGCGTCATGCTCAAACGTTTGTCCTTGCAAAGACCGGGTCTTGCGGCCCTGCCGTTGTTCGCGCTGCTGGTGCTAAGCGCTTGCAAACGTGAGCCCGCCGAACTGGCCGGCGCCGCCAGCGAGCCCGCAGCGGCGGTACGGGAGCTGGCGCAGCATGTACAACGCAATGACTTGGTCGGGTTCGCGCGGGCAGCGGTGCCACCGGCCGAATACACCCAGTTGGAGATCGCCTGGCGTGAGAACCGCAGCCGCTGGCCGCTGACGGAGCTTCCGCTGGAGGACAAGCTGCCAACGCTGCTCGCTGCGTTGGCAGCCAAAGATTCGGAACGCAAGCTGCAACGCCAGTTCGACAGCCAGTTCGCCCGGCAGGATCGCGACCTGAAGGCGGCGGCGCGGTCGCTGGGATTGTTCGGCGTGCAGTACGTCAAGAATGAAGGCGACTACACCCCGGAAGAACGCAACCACTATGCCCAGATCATCCGCGCCCTGAGCGAATGGGCGGAGCAGGCTCCGCTCGGCGACCCGAAACAGGCGCGCGCGGCGATCACGCGGCTGACCGCTGCCGCTCGCAAGACCGGCTTGGCCAGCGAACAGGACCTGGCATCCGTCGGCATGGAAGAAAGCCTGCGCCGGTTGAGTCCTTTTTTCGCCGAGTCCAAGGCGGTGCTGGACAGCTACGGGCTGTCGCTGGACGCAAGCCTGACCGATTTGCGCACCGGCTTGGTCGAACAGAAAGGCGACAAGGCCACCGTGCGCATCCACTACCCGCTGGCAGGCCAGGAAATCGACACCATCGCCAGTCTGGAGCGCCGCGATGGGCGCTGGTATTTGAGCGACTACTTGCGCCATGTGGAACAGATGCTGGCGGCGCCTGCCCCGATGTCCGCCAATGCTTCGGAGTTGCCTACGCCGAAGCCGCCTGCCAGTGCCACGACAACTCCCCAGTAAACGCGCCCCGATAGCCTTCCCCGGCGCGCGATCAAGAACGCGCCGCAGCGCATCCGTATGGTGAACCGGCAGGCTAATCGCTCTTCGCTTCCATCGCGGCCCGACGGATCGAACTCGCGGCGGGACGCCGCTCCCACAAACCTTGTGCGCCGACAACCGCGACCGCATCTGTGGATCTTCGCCCAAAAGCCGGCTCCTGACCGGCAATGTCATAAAGATCATGGGCAACTTCTCTGTACCGCGCTTGGCGCCGGCCGCTTCCCAGACATCCACATTGCTGGGCCATAATGCGCCGGATGTCTGAACAAAATCCCCTGCCTTTCCCGGACCCGCCTTCCGCGCCGCCAACGCCGCCCTCCAAGTCGGCGCTCGCGACCCTGCCTGCCAAACCGGCAAAACGGCCTTGGTGGGGCCGCCTGCTGAGCCGGATCGCGGACCCCTGGCTGGCGCTGAACATCGAACCGGAGAGCCCGCGCGAGCTGATCGACGATCGTCCGGTCTGCTACGTGCTGGAAGACTACGGACTGTCCAACGCGCTGATCCTGGACCGCGCCTGCCGGGATGCCGGCCTGCCTTCACCGCTGGTGCCACTGCCGGTGGCGGGCGATCCGTTGGGACGCAAGCGTGCTTATGTCGCGCTGTCGCGTCGCAACGCCAGCGCGCTCATCCCCGAGGCGGGCAGCGCCAAGACCCATTCCGGGTCGCTGGCCCGCTTGCTGCAGGCACATCGCGTCAATCCGAATCTGGATGTGCAGTTGGTGCCGGTATCGATCTTCGTCGGCCGTGCGCCGGACAAGCAGAGCGGCTGGTTCTCGGTGCTGTTCTCGGAAAACTGGGCCATCGTCGGCCGTTTCCGCCGCCTGCTGGCCATTTTGTTGAACGGCCGCGGCACCATCGTTCGCTTTGCTCCGCCGGTGTCCTTGCGCGACGCCGTCGCCGAAGACCTGCCGGCGGAACGCACGGTGCGCAAGCTTTCGCGCGTATTGCGCACCCACTTCCACCGCATCCGCGAAGCAGTGATCGGGCCGGACCTGTCCACCCGCCGCCTGCTGGTGGATCAGGTGCTGGCCGCCGAACCGGTGCGCGAAGCCATCGCCGACCAGGCCCGGCGCGACAATTCCAAGGCGGAAGAGGCCTGGAAGAAAGCGCACGCCTACGCCTGGGAGATCGCCGCCGACTATTCCAATCCGGTGGTGCGTTCGGCCAGTTTCCTGCTTTCGCATGTGTGGAACCGGATCTACGACGGCGTGCTGGTGCATCACCTGGACCGCTTCAAGGAAGCCGCGCCGGGCCATGAAGTGGTCTATGTGCCCTGCCACCGCAGCCACATGGACTACCTGCTGCTGTCGTATCTACTGTACGAACGCGGCATCGTCCCGCCGCACATCGCCGCCGGCATCAACCTCAACCTGCCCGTCATCGGCACGTTGTTGCGCAAGGGCGGCGCGTTCTTCATGCGGCGCAGCTTCCGCGGCAACCCGCTGTATTCCGCGGTGTTCACCGAATACGTGGCGCAGCTGGTTTCCGGCGGTTATTCGCTTGAGTACTTCATCGAAGGCGGCCGCTCGCGTACCGGGCGGTTGCTGCCACCGAAGGGCGGCATGATCTCGATGACCGTTCGCGCGTTCCTGCGCCAGCCTAAAAAGCCGGTGCTGTTCCAGCCGGTCTACATCGGCTACGAAAAGCTGTTGGAAGGCAACAGCTATCTGGACGAACTGAGCGGCCGCCCCAAGGAAAAGGAATCGATCTGGGCGTTGCTGTGGAGCATCCCCAAGGTGCTGCGGCAGAACTACGGGCAAGTGGTGGTGAACTTCGGCGAGCCCATCGCGCTGAACGATGCGTTGGCGCAGCATGCGCCGGAATGGAGTGGCACGCCGCTGGGCGAGGAAGAGCGGCCGGCCTGGTTGTCGGCGACGGTCGACGCATTGGCCGACCAGATCCAGGTGCACATCAACCGCGCCGCCGACGTCAATCCGATCAACCTGCTGGCGCTGGCATTGCTGTCCACGCCCAAGCATGCGATGGGCGAGGCGGATCTGATCGCGCAGATCGAACTGTCGAAAACCTTGCTGGCCGAGCTGCCTTATTCCGACCTGGTCACGGTGACTCCGCATACGCCCGAACGCATCATCGCGCACGGCGAGGAAATCAACGTGCTGCGCCGGGTCAAGCATCCGCTGGGCGACGTGCTGAGTGTCGTGGACGACGACACCGCGGTGCTCATGAGTTATTACCGCAACAACGTGCTGCATCTGTTCACGGCATCGGCCTGGATCGCGTGTTGTTTCCAGAACAACCGCCGCATGAGCCGCGCCGGCGTGTTGCGGCTGGGCCGCGGCCTGTATCCGTTCCTGCAGACCGAACTCTTTCTGCCTTGGAGCGAGGACGAGTTCGCCGAACGCATGGATCGCACCATCGACCTGTTCATCCGCGAAGGCCTGCTGCAGCAGATCAACGAAGACGATGGCGGCATCCTGGCACGCAACGCGGGGCAGACCGACGAAGTATTCCGCCTGCGCGCCATCGGCCATTCGCTGCAGCAAGCGTTCGAGCGCTACTACATCGCCATTTCGGTGCTGGTGAAGAACGGCCCCGGCAAGTTGGGCGCCGCCGAACTGGAAAGCCTGTGCCAGCAGGCGGCGCAACGCTTGAGCCTGCTGTACGCGCCGGCGGCACCGGAATTCTTCGATAGGACGCTGTTCCGCGGCTTCATCCAGAAGATGCGCGAGTTGCGTCTGGTCTGGCCGGACGAAAACAGCAAGCTGCTGTTCGACGAGCGCTTGGACGCCTGGGCCAAAGACGCCAAGGCCATCCTCGGCCGCGAACTGCGCCACACCATCGAGCGCGTCAGTCCGGAAGCCGCACGGCCGGAACCGGAGCCGGTGCCGCGGGATTGAGGCTCGTATCGCGCGCAATGACAGGCAACTCATCCTTGTAGGAGCGACGTCAGTCGCGATGAGGCGTTGCCGGTAACGCCTCATCGCGACTAACGTCGCTCCTACAAGGATCCGACAGTGTTAATCACCCGGCGTGACTAAAGGTCCGGGTCAGCCACGCCTTCGCGGCCACGCCCAGTGCGTCGTCTTTGACCAAGCGATACAAGGGCGAGCCGCATTCCAGCAAATGCGGTGCGTCCTCGGTTACCAGCACCATCCGCAAAAGACCGGTTCCGCCGGGCAGGATGACCGGCGGCAGGTATTCGCGAAAGCCGTAATGCTCGAAGACATCGTGCAGATACGGCTCGCAGGCGATCAGGCAGAAACGTATCCGGGCAGCTAGCAACCAGCGGTAGGTTTCCTCCATCAATCGATCCATGACCGGCTTGACCCGATGGTCTGCCTGCACGGCAAATCGCGTGCCGACCGCTATCCGGTCCAAGGGCCAGCTTTGCGCGAATTGATCGATCTGAAACAGGCTGCCGTATTCCACCTGCACCACGCTCGGCGCGAAATCGTGCAAACGCAGGGTCGCGATGGTGTTGACGCCCTTGTCGATCGCCAGCGTGGCGCCGCATCCGTCCAGGCCGTCGGCGATGCGCTTGCTGCGGTCGCTGTACTGTCCGCCCTGTTCTTGGAAATAGACTTCGCGACGCAGCCGCTGCACGTCGCCCAAGTTTTCGCTGGCGTCGATCCACCGCACTCGCAGTTCGGCCTCCAAGCGCTGATCCCCTGCTACGGCCACAGCACCCCGCTGAGGTGGAGCCGAGTGGATGTGAGCTGGTTTGTCCGAGTGCATACGGCTCCTTTGTGGGCAGGTAGCAGCCTGCCGACGGGCAGCCGGCAGCTCTTCTGACAGGGCTGGCGGCCATCAAATGTGATGTGGGTCTCGCTACGAGGGAGAATTCAAGCAAGCACCGGGCCAACTTTCGGAGCCCGGCCAAAACCCGGGAAAGCCGCCGACGTACGGCCGCAAGACGTGGGCAGCCGGCAGCTACGGGCGCGCGGGGGCGGTGCCGCCGGTTGTAGCCGTCAACCGTGGCGGGTGACGTTCAGCGTCAGGTTCGGCCGCGCCGCGATGAATCACTCGGCACGGCGATCAGAAACGCGCCGTCGAACGCGTCAGGATGGGCGAACAGGCAGGGTTTCTACGCGACCTGACGGAACAAGCTCACGCCGGGATGGCGCTTCTACGTTATGCCGCTAGCGTTTAGGCCGGCTCATCCGGAATCAGCGCGCTTTCCAGCCGGCTGATGCAGTCCTTGAGCCACAGCTTGCGTTTCTTCAGGCGCTTGATGGTCAGCTCATCGGCTTCGATGCTCACCAGCAGCTGGGAAATGGCATCGTCCAGCTCGCGGTGCTCCAGCTTGAGCGTCGCGATCCGTTGTGCGATTTCGGAAGGATTGAGAGGTTCCACGCGGGCAGCGTACACCGGCCAGGCTGCGTCCGTCATCGCGGCCGCGCCCGGTACAATGTGCAGTCTTATGAATGCTTTCCTGCCCCTTCCAGACCCATCACCGCTCCCCACGCCGCGCCCAACGCAGGCCGATCCGCGGCGCGAAGCGCGCGATCACACAAAACTGGGCAAACGCCTGCGCCGCCAGGTCGGCCAGGCCATCGCCGACTTCGGCATGATCGAGGAAGGCGACAAGGTGATGGTCTGCCTGTCCGGCGGCAAAGACAGCTATACGTTGCTGGACATACTTTTGCAGCTGCAGAAAAAAGCGCCGGTAACTTTCGAGTTGGTGGCGGTCAACCTGGACCAGAAGCAACCGGACTTTCCCGAACATGTGCTGCCGGAGTACCTGGAATCGGTCGGCGTGCCGTACAAGGTCCTGGAACAGGACACCTACTCGGTGGTGACGCGCGTGGTGCCGGAAGGCAAGACGATGTGCTCGCTATGTTCGCGCCTGCGCCGCGGCGCGCTGTATTCGTATGCCGAAGAGCAGGGCTTCACCAAGATCGCGCTCGGTCACCACCGCGACGACATGGTGGCCACCTTCTTTCTCAATCTGTTCTTCCACGCCAAGCTCTCGGGCATGCCGCCCAAGCTGCGCAGCGATGACGGCAAGCACGTGGTGATTCGTCCGCTGGCCTACGTGCGCGAGGCCGACATCGCCGAATACGCGCAGGCGCGCCGGTTCCCGATCATTCCCTGCAATCTGTGCGGCAGCCAGGAAAACCTGCAACGCAAGCAGGTGCAGAAGATGATGGCGCAGTGGGAACGCGAAACGCCTGGACGCATCGAACAGATCGCGCGTGCGCTGGGCGACGTCCGGCCTTCGCAACTGGCCGATCCCAAACTGTTCGATTTCATGGCGCTTGGCCGCCGCAGCGACGCGCCATTGCCTGGCGCGCCGGACTGGTTGGCGGTAGAGCCGCACGCGGAAGGCGAGGCACCTCCATAACGACGCCTCACGCCCCAACAAGCGGGGTCCTCTACTTTCGCTAGCCACCGACTGAGCCGCGAGCGGATACCCACGCTTCTGCTTTTGTTTTTCCGCCTCACGCCTCCCACCTCCCGCCTCCCCTCTTTTCCTGGTCCTTCGATGTTCTTTCGCAACCTGACGTTCTTCCGCTTTCCCACCACACTCGATTTCGAATCCCTCGACACCCTGCTGCCGGAAGCGCAGCTAAAACCGGTCGGACCGCTGGAGCTGTCGTCGCGCGGCTTCATTTCGCCGTTCGGCCGCGGCGAGGAGGCGCTTTCGCATCGCATCGGCGATTCCATCTGGCTGACGGTCGGAGGCGAGGACAAGATCCTTCCCGGCTCGGTAGTCAACGATCTGCTGGCAAAAAAGCTGGAAGAGATCGAACAGAAGGAAGGCCGCAAACCAGGCGGCCGCACCCGCAAGCGCCTGAAGGAAGACCTGGTGCACGAACTGCTGCCGCGCGCGTTCGTGAAGCCCTCCCGTACCGACGCGTTGCTGGACCTGGAGCATGGCTTCGTCGCGGTAGACACCTCGTCGCGCAAGTCGGGCGAAAGCGTGGTCTCGGAAATCCGCCGCGCGATGGGCAGTTTTCCCGCACTGCCACTCAATGCGGAAGTGGCGCCACGTTCAATCCTGACCGGCTGGATCGCGGGCGAGCCCTTGCCGGAAGGTCTGAGCCTGGGCGAAGAATGCGAACTGAAGGACGCAATGGACGGCGGCGCGGTGGTGAAGTGCCAGAACCAGGAACTGCAAAGCGATGAGATCGCCAAGCATCTGGAAGCCGGCAAGCAGGTCACTCGCCTGGCACTGACGCTGGACGACCACCTGTCCTTCGTCCTCGGCGAGGACTTGATCGTGCGCAAGCTGAAGTTCTTGGAAGGCGCGGTGGACCAACTGGAAAACACCGAACGCGAAGACCTGCGCGCCGAACTCGACGCGCGTTTCGCGTTGCTGAGCGGCGAGGTGAAGCGTGTGTGCCTGGGGCTGGAACGCGCGCTGAAGCTGCGCAAGGCAGACGCGTATGGGGGGGGCGCGGGGCGGGGGGTGCGGGGAGCGGGGAGCGGGGAGCGGAAAAAGGCTCTTGCTTCGCCTCCCCCTTTTTCAAAGGGGGACTGAGGGGGATTTTGCTTTTGCTTTTGCTTTCTATGAAGAATGAGCAAAAATCAAACAGATGGCCAGCCTACGGCTATTGAGAAGCACTTCCAGTTTGACCAGTCATTGGCTTGTTAAAAATCACTGGGATGACGCTTCTTCTTTTCCCCAGGTTTTCTTCTTCAAGCGGAAACACCAACTTCTCCGCTTTATGCGATGCTTGCGCCATGCCCGGCCTGTTCCGCCGCCTGATCGTCCCTAAGCCTTCGCGCAGCGTCGAACGCGATGTCGTCGCAGTGGATTTGGCCGACGGCCGCACCATCGATGTTCAGCGCGTGCGCGATCCGCGCGCCAAGCGTTTGAAGTTGAGCGTGGACGAACGCGGCGCGCGGCTGACCTTGCCGCTGCGGGCCAGCCTGGTGTCGGGCGAACGTTTCCTGCTTGAGCACCGCAGTTGGCTGGCGGCGCAGCTCGCCCACCATCAGCCGGACGACGACACCAGCACATTGGTTCGCGGCCAGACCACCTGCCTGCCATTGCGCGGCGAATCCGTGCCGCTGTATTGGCACGAAGGGCGCTACGCCAAAATCGACCGCGACGATGCCGGCCTGCACTTTCACCTGCCCGCCCGCGCCAGCGACGCGATGCTGCCGCGAACGCTACGCGCGTTCTACGAAGCCGAAGCGCGCGCCGATGTCGGCCGCTGGCTACCGAAATACCTCGCCGGGTTGCCGCGCGCGCCATCGCGCTTCCGGCTGAAGATCATGTCCACCCAATGGGGTTCGCTGAGTCCGGACGGATCGCTGGCACTGGATCTGGCGTTGGCGCTGGGCCGTCCCTCCGCGTTCGAGTACGTGTTGGTGCACGAACTCTGCCATTTGATCCAGGCCAATCACTCACCCGCCTTCTGGCGCGAAGTGGAGACGCGCTTCCCTGCTTGGCGCGATGAGCGCGAGTATTTCCATGCCGAAGGACGGCGCTTGAAATCGATGCTGCATCGGTTGCTGTCGGCCCCCATTTGAGTCGTTGTAGGAGCGACGTGAGTCGCGGTGAATCGGTGTTGGGTAAGCGGCGTAGCGGCGGCGGCGGTCTTGGTGTTCCCCTTTTAATTTTTATTTAAAACCATCCCCCCCCCCCCCCCGGCCCTGGCATGCCCGGGCCACTCCTACAGATCAAACTTGCTCGAAGAAATCGCCGATGGCTGTAGCAACCGAGCCTGGGTCTTCCATATGCAGATGATGCGTGCCGGCGATGACCTGCAGCCGGCCTTGCGGTAGCAAGCCCACGCGCTGCGTCCGCAGCGGCTCGGGAAAATAGCTCTGCGGCGGATCGGCATAAATCACCTCCGTCGGGCATTCGATACCGGCCACCAGCCGGCCGATCTGCGCCTCATCCAGCCGTTGCGGCGTCGGCAGGGTCAGGCGCGGATCGCTGCTCCATACATAACCGCCTTCCACCGGTCTGACGCCGCGTTCCACCAACAGCCGCGCCGCTGCTTCGCTCAACTGATTGGCCTGCATGCGCGCACGCACCGGCGCGGCCAAGTCGGCGAAGACGCGCAGCTGTTTGCCCGGCAAGGCCCGCGCGGCGGCGATTGCTTCGCGCCAACGTGCCGCCGTGCGTTCCACGGTTTCGGCCAGACCACCCAGCGCCTCGATAACCACCAGCCGATCGATCCGCTGCGGAGACGAGGCCGCCACCAGGCTGGCGATGCCCGCGCCCATCGAATGGCCCAGCAACGCGAACCGCTGCCAACCCAACGCGTCCGCGATATCCAGCGCCGCGTTGACCGCCACGCCGCCGGTGTATTCCGCGCCCGGCCCGAGATGAGCGCTGCGGCCATGACCGGGCAGATCAGGCATCACCAGATCCAACTGCGGAAAATGCGCGGCCAATGGAAGGAAACTGGCGGCATTGTCCAGCCAACCATGCAACGCCAGCACCTTGGGGCCGTTGGGATCGCCCGCACGCAAGGCGGCGATTCTGCCCAGCGGGATGTCCAGGAAAATCTCCCGCGAGCTCAAGCGTCGACTCCCGCCGCGCGGCGCGCCAGTGCGATCAGTGCATCGGCATGCGCGGGCGAATCGTTGAGACAAGGGATATAGCGGAGCTCGCCGCCGTGCTCGGCAAACCGCTCGACAAAACCGATGCCGACCTCCTCCAGCGTTTCCAGGCAATCCACCGCGAAACCCGGACAAACCGCGTCGACCTGGCGCACACCGCGCGCGGCGAGTTGATCCAGCACGGTGTCGGTGGCCGGTTCCAGCCAACGTTCGCGGCCGAAACGGGATTGATAGGTCAGCGTCCACTCGTCGTCGCGCAGTCCCAGCGCCTGCACGACCGCCCGGGTACTGGCCTCGCAGCGCTGTGGATACGGGTCGCCGGCGTTGGCCACCCGCTGCGGCAGGCCGTGATAGGAAAACAGCAGATGCTCGCCTGCTCCGTGCCGTTCGCGCCATTGGCGGATCGAATCGGCCACCGCCTGCACCCAGCCCGCATCGGTGGCGTAGTCGTCGATCATCGTGACCTGCAAGGCTTCGTCTACACGCGCCAGCACGTCGCCGATCGATGCGGTGGTCGTGGTCGAGTACTGCGGATACAGCGGCAGCACCACGGCGCGTCGAACACCGGCCTGGCGCAGCTGCCCCAGTACGCTATCCAGCGCCGGCTGGCCGTAACGCATGGCATGGACCACTCGCCACTGCGGCGCGCGTTGTTGCATCGCTTCGGCAAGCCGCCGGGTATAGACCGCCAGCGGCGAACCTTCCGCCAGCCAGATCTGGGCGTATTTCTTCGCCGCCTTCGGTCCGCGCAGCGGCAGAATCAGCAAATACAGCAGCGGCCACCAAAGCCAGCGGGGTAGCTGGACGACGCGGCGATCGGAAAGGAACTCGCCCAGATACCGCCGCACTGCCGGTGCGGTAGGTGCCTCGGGCGTGCCTAGATTGACCACGACGAGCGCGGTATCGGGTGCGTTGGGCATGACCGGCATTGTCGCAGACCCGGTAGCTCCTGAAGACGCTTGGACCATCGATTTTTCGGAACGACGGCAGCGCCCATGTCTATCGCCCGTTAGTGCGCGATATCCAACATGCTTTCGATTTCCAAGCAGACATCCGGCGGGACATGCCGCTATCCATCACCGGCACGCCAACCAGCCCCCTCCCTCGCTTGCGGGGGAGGGTTGGCGTGGGGGCAAGCCGAAGTCAGTGTGGTTGTGCAATAGGATGTCGAGCGAAGCACAGGACTCCGTAGTGCGCAGATAGCAAGCTGAGACCGACACATTTGCTGCTCCGTTCGCCCCCATCCAGCTTCCCCGCAAGCGGGGGAAGAGCTAAGAGCCCGCGACTTGCCGCATCCGCCGCAACACGCTCCGAAAAATCGTGCTTCGGCCACCCGCGCGCCTCAGCCGCGATTCATCCCCGCGCTCCTACTTTCGCCCCATTGCAGTATCTTGCTGTCCGTTCGTTTCCGGAGATCGCCATGACCCCTAATCGCCGCATCCATCGCGCGCTACTCCCGGCCGCGTTGCTGCTCGCCGCCTCCCTGTCGGCCGGCCAAGCGCTGGCGGGCCCCAAGGAAGACGAGCGTGCCGTCAATGCCGTGCGGGTATTGAAGGAAATCCAGAAGATTCCGGAACAGGGCATCCCCGACAAGCTGCTGGACGAAGGCAAGGCCATCATCGTCATCCCGGATACCTTGAAGGCCGGGCTGGTGTTCGGCGGCCGCCGCGGTCACGGCCTGATGTCGGTCAAGAACCCCGACGGGACCTGGTCCAATCCCGTGTTCATCAAGCTCACCGGTGGCAGCGTCGGCTTCCAGGCCGGCGTGCAGTCGTCCGATGTGGTGCTGGTGTTCCGCAACGACCGCAACCTGGACAACATCGTCAACGGCAAATTTACCCTGGGTGCGGATGCCGGTATCGCCGCCGGCCCGGTTGGCCGCAATGCTTCGGCTTCGACCGATGGCCAGTTGAAGGCGGAAATCTGGTCGTGGTCGCGCGCGCGCGGCTTGTTCGCGGGCGTAGCGCTGGATGGCGCGGTGTTACAGATCGATGACGATGCCAACATGGCGGTCTACGGCAGCGCCGCCACGCCGCGCGCGATCTTCGAGAGCCGCGGCGGCGCGCCATCCAGCGCGGTGGTCGGTTTCCGGGATCAGTTGGAAGAAGCCACCGCCTTCGCGCGCAGCAGCCGCGGAACCCAATCGCATGCGTCCGCGCCGGCCGCACCCGCGACATCGGTCACGCCCCCACCGCAAACCCCACCGGTGGCTGAATCCCAGCCGCAAACGCAGGGCTTTCAGCCTGTCTCCGACGATGAAATCAAAACCGAACCGCTGAACGGCAATCCGTGACGCCTGTTATGGGGTGCCGGTACGCAATCTGGACCCAGAGCTGCGTTATCCTGAGCACCCTAATCTTTACTGCGAGTACACCATGGGCGGTTTGAGCATCTGGCATTGGATCATTGTGCTGGTGGTCGTACTGCTGATCTTCGGTACCAAGCGCCTGCGCAATGCCGGCCAGGACCTGGGCGAGGCGGTCAAGGGCTTCAAGAAGGGCATGAAGGACGAGGACAAGCCCGCCGGTCAACTCGGCGATGAGTCCCGCAACGATCAGAGGCGGAGCGGAGAATCCAGCAGCTCCAAAGAACGCGACCGCGACGCCAGCTGATCGGCGTTCCGGTTTTTTGCGCTCACGGCAGTTCATGTTGCCTAACTTCCGGCCGCCGATGGACCGTGCGCGGTGCGGTAGCCGGTTGGACACCTGTTCGTCGCAAGCGCAATCGTTGCGTGCGCTCATGCCCTGCATGAGCCTTTCGTCCAGCACCTGCGGGTCCTGAATCGTCATGTTCGATATCGGCTTCAGCGAATTGTTGATTGTCGCGATCGTGGCCTTGGTTGTGCTCGGTCCAGAGCGCCTACCCAAAGCCACCCGTTTCGCCGGCCTGTGGGTACGGCGGGCACGCGCGCAATGGCATTCGGTGAAAGACGAACTGGAACGTGAGCTGGCGGCCGAGGAACTCAAGCGCGGCTTCCAGGATGCCAAGGACGCCGTCAGCGATACCGAGCGGCGTATTCGCGACAGCGGCGAGGAAGTCGAGCGCGAGTTCGACGCCATCCGCCACGCGGTAAAGAACGATCCGGATCGCGAACACCTCGATGCGGATGGCAGCGCCACCGCCGAGCCGTTGCCCTCGATGGAAGATGAGCAGGAGCAGCCGCATGGGGCGAAGCGAGACAGCAAACCGGAAGACGAAAGCAATGAACCGCGAAACGTCTAATCCGGAGTCGGAAAGCAGCCTGATCGAGCACCTGGTCGAGCTGCGCTCGCGCCTGATGCGCGCGCTGATGGGCGTGGGCGTGGTGCTGGTGGTGCTGCTGCCGTTCACCAGCCAGATCTACACCTGGCTGGCAATGCCGCTGGTCCAGCGTCTTCCGGTTGGGCAGACGCTGCTGGCGATGAATCCGGCGGGCGCTTTCTTCGCACCGGTCAAGCTGACTTTCTTCGTTGCACTTTTCGTCGCCGTGCCATGGCTGCTCTACCAAGCCTGGGCGTTCGTCGCGCCGGGCCTGTACCAGCGCGAGAAAAAGCTGGCAATGCCGCTGCTGATCTCGTCGGTGGCGTTGTTCTATATCGGCTGCGCGTTCGCTTACTTCCTGGTGCTGCCGTCGGTCTTCAGCTTCTTGGTGAAGTTCAAGCCGGACATCATCGCCATTACGCCGGATGCCGGTTCGTACCTGGATTTCGTGCTGCTGATCTTCTTCGCCTTCGGCGCAAGCTTCGAATTGCCGGTCGCCCTGGTCATCCTGGTGGCGCTGGGCTGGGTTACGCCGCAGCAGCTGAGGGATGGGCGTGGTTACGCCATCGTCGGGGTCTTCATCCTGGCCGCCGTCATCACTCCCCCGGACGTGGTGTCGCAGTTGATGCTCGCGATACCGATGTGCTTGCTGTACGAGGCAGGGATTCTGGCTGGCAGCTGGATAAAGCCAAAAGAAGTCGCGGCGGAGTAGAGCAGCCGGGGTTGGCTGGCTGCATAGAGCGGCAATTCGCTATCACTCGCCGTTGCGACGGCCGCGTTGCTACCACTCGGTGCTATCGCGGGGTGCGGCTTACAAAAGAGTGCTGAACAATCGTCAGACTTCGATATGTGTCGCGCCCTGTGAGGGTGCGGACTGATCGCTCACCCCCATCATCTGCCGCCAGGCGTAGTAGGCCGCGCCAGCCAGCACCGGCATCAACACAGCCATGAGCGTCAACTGCCAGAACAGCAGCGCCAGCGTGGCGCCTACCAACAATTGCAGCAGCGAGGCGACCAACAGCAAGCCGACGGAGATTGCGAAGATCGCGATACCGGCCAACAAATAGAACACCAACATGGCGGTCCAGTTGTGCAAGCAGGCATTCAAGCTGTTGCGCATGGATGCAAGCGCATCCTTGCCGGAAAAAAGAATCTGCGGAGCAGCGATGAACGTCATCCATTTCACCGCCACAAAACTCACCAGCACCAGCAGTACCCACAGCAGCAGACGTCCTACCGGCAACCCTTCCAGCATGGAAGGATCGGCCTTGCCACCGCTTTCGGCGATCGCCTGCATCTGCGCCATCACTTCGCTCAGATGCTTTAGCTGCTCGGTGCCGACCACCACGAACAGCAGTCCACCCAAGACCAGCGCTGCAACCACTTGTGGCAGCAGCGTCGCCAACAGGCTCCGCGCGTGGCCTTCGCGCACAGGCTGCAGCAGATGCGCAGGCAGCGCAGGTCGATCCTGATCGACCTCGCGCGTCGCCAGAATCATCCCGGCGAAGAACAATGGGCCAGCCAGTATCAGCAGGAACTGAAGGCCATACAGCAACACGGGAACCGCCGTCGCCACCAACATCACCACCAGCGACACCAGCCCCCACAGGACGCCCAGCGTGCCCAATGCCAGCGGCGCCTTGCGCAACAGCGCGAATCCGCCCAGCAGCCATTCCGCACCGGCACTGGCCGGCACCTTGTTGATCATCGACATCAGGATTCCGATTTTCGGTTGGGTCAGCGGCCGTGTAGCCCGCGTGCATGCTTGACGAAGCGCCGCAATAGTTTGCGGGCTTGCGGCGCCGCCGTCACGTTGCGGACGATGGTTTTGGGACAACGGCCTTCGCGCCGCAGGTGTTCTTCGCGCGCCATCACATAGCCACGCATGTGATGGGTAGCGAATTCAGGGTGGAATTGCACGCCCCAGGCACGGTCGCGCCAGCGGAACGCGTGACAGCCGTCCTGTTCCGAGCGGGCCAGCACGGTGGCACCTTCCGGCGGACGCATCACGGTTTGCACATGGGTGGCGTGTGCGGCAAAGCGCGGCGGCAACCCGGTGAACAGAGGGTCGGTTTCAGCGTGCGCGTGCAAATCGATAGCCACCGTGCCCGATTCCCGCCCCGCCGGATTGTCCGCCACCTCACCGCCCAGTGCATGCGCCAGCAGTTGGTGGCCGTAGCAGATACCCAGCAATGACATGCCGTCGTGAGCCGCGTCGCGCAGCCAGTCCGCGCTGCGCTCGCTCCAGTCGGCGCGGTCGGTCACGAAAGCGGCCGAGCCGGTCACGATGACCCCGGCGAAACCCTCGCGGCGCGGCAGGGGATCGCCGCGCTCGACGTTCGCCACCACGGTTTCGTCGGCCTCCAGGCCCGCGGCCACCCGGATCCAGTGCGGAAAGCTGCCGTAACGCCGCATCGACGGCACCGGCTGGCCGGTTTCGACGATGAGGAAAGGGGCTTTCGCGGTGGCTTTCACGGGCGCAAACGAAGGAAGGACGTGGGGTTCCCCGTATACTAGCCCGCTTTTCCGCAGTGCACGATAATCCGATGGCCGGACCTTCGAATCCACCGGTAACCTTCCAGGGTCTGATTCAGACTCTCAATCAATATTGGGCGTCCCAAGGCTGCGTGCTGATCCAGCCGCTGGATATCGAAGTGGGCGCCGGCACCTTCCACCCCGCCACCTTCTTGCGTGCGTTGGGCCCGGAGCCGTGGAACGCGGCCTACGTGCAGCCCAGCCGCCGCCCCACCGACGGCCGCTACGGCGAAAATCCCAATCGCCTGCAGCGTTACTACCAATACCAGGTGGTAATGAAGCCCAATCCCGAGAACATCCAGGAGCTCTACCTGGATTCGCTCAAAGCGCTGGGCATCGATCCGCGCGTGCACGACCTGCGCTTCGTCGAGGACAACTGGGAGTCGCCCACCCTGGGCGCCTGGGGCCTGGGCTGGGAAGTCTGGTTGAACGGGATGGAAGTCACCCAGTTCACCTACTTCCAACAAGCCGGCGGCCTGGAGTGCCGGCCCGTGCTGGGTGAAATCACCTACGGCCTGGAACGCCTCTGCATGTACCTGCAGAACTGCGACAACGTCTACGACCTGGTCTGGACCGAAGGCCCGCAGGGCGTGGTGACTTATGGCGATGTCTACCACCAGAACGAAGTCGAACAGAGCACCTACAACTTCGAACACGCGGACGTCGCCGAAATGTTCCACCGTTTCGACGCCTGCGAAGCCGAGGCGCTGAAACTGGTCGAAGCCGGCCTGCCGCTGCCCGCCTACGAGCAGGTGTGCAAGGCGAGCCACAGCTTCAACTTGCTCGACGCCCGCCGCGCGATCTCGGTCACCGAGCGCCAGCGCTATATCCTGCGCGTGCGCAAGCTGGCGCAAGCCGTGGCCGAGGCTTATTACGCGCAGCGGGAAAAGCTGGGTTTCCCTGGGTTGAAGAAATAAGAACGTAAAGTCCCCTTCCCTTGCATCGCGGGGGAAGGTGCCCGAAGGGTGGATGGGGGCAACGTGCACTCCCTGCGCCCGCAATAGCTCAGCAACAACGGAAACATTGTTCCCTCATCCGCCCTTTGGGCACCTTCTCCCGGGGGAGAAGGAAAAAGCAAGGCGTCGCGACATGTCTGAAATGAAACCGCTGCTGATCGAACTCGGCACCGAAGAACTTCCCGTCAAGGCGCTGCCCGGGCTGGCGCAGGCGTTTTTCGATGGTGTGATCGACGCGCTCAGCAAGCGCGGCATCGCCTTCGATCGCGAAGGCGCCAAGCCGCTGTACACGCCGCGCCGATTGGCTGTATTGCTGCCGGGTGTCGCCACCGAACAACCCGAGCAGGCGTCGGAAGTACTGGGACCCTATCTCAACATCGCGTTGGATGCGGAAGGCCAACCGACCAAGGCACTGCAGGGTTTCGCGAGCAAGGCCGGCATCGACTGGACTCAGCTTGAACGCACCGCCGACGGCAAGGGCGAACGCTTCGTCCATCGCGCGGTGAAAGCTGGCGCCAAGACCGCCGAGCTGCTGCCGGACATCGTGCGCGAAGCCATCGCGGCCATGCCGATTCCCAAGCCGATGCGCTGGGGGGATCACGACTACGCCTTCGCCCGGCCGGTGCATTGGCTGGTGCTGTTGCTGGGCGGCAATGTAGTGGATGCGCAGGTGTTGGGCGTGCGCAGCGACCGCATGAGCCGCGGCCATCGCTTCGAGCACGACAAGCCGGTGTGGATCGGGCAACCCGGCGATTACATCGATGCATTGCGCGCGGCGCACGTGCTGGTCGATGCCGACGAGCGGCGTGCGCGCATCGTGCGCGAGGTCGAACAGGCAGCGAAGCAAGCAGGCGGCAGCGCGCGCATCACCGACGACAACCTGGAACAAGTGGTCTGCCTGGTGGAATGGCCGGCGGCGGTGCTGTGCAGTTTCGACAAGGCATTCCTGGCGGTACCGCAGGAAGCGCTGATCGAAACGATGGAAGTGAACCAGAAATTCTTTCCGGTATTGGACGACGGTGGCCGGCTGACCGAGCGTTTCATCGGTATCGCCAATATCGAATCCCAGGACGTAGCCGAAGTCAGCAAGGGCTACGAACGCGTGATCCGGCCGCGCTTCTCCGATGCCAAGTTCTTCTTCGATGAAGACCTCAAACAAGGTCTCGCATCGATGAACGAAGGACTGAAGACCGTCACCTACCAGGCCAAGCTGGGCACGGTGGCCGACAAGGTCGCACGTGTCACCGCGCTGGCCGAAGCCATCGCACCGCAGGTCGGTGCCGATCCCATGCAGGCGCGCCGTGCCGCCGAGCTGGCCAAGGCCGACCTGCAGTCGCGCATGGTCAACGAGTTTCCGGAACTGCAAGGCATCGCCGGCCGTCACTACGCCCTCATTTCCGGCGAACCGAAGGAAATCGCGCTGGCTATCGACGAAGCCTACCAACCGCGTTTCGCCGGCGACGACATCGCGCTGTCGCCGTTGGGCAAGGTGCTGGCGATCGCGGAACGTCTGGACACATTGGCGGGTGGGTTTGCCGCCGGATTGAAGCCGACCGGCAACAAGGATCCGTTCGCGTTGCGGCGCAATGCGCTGGGGTTGGCGCGGACGGTGATTGAAAGTGGATTCAATCTTCCTCTGAAGGATCTTTTGCAACTTGCGATCCGGCAGGTAGGTGATGCCGTGGCATCGAAAGAAGCCAACCGGCTCGCAAATGCAATGATCGATGCCGAGAAGAAAGGCATCGAAGCACAGACCGCAAGCTCGTCTTACCTGGCTCCGGTGCCCGAGGCTATCGAACCGGAGATCTACGACTTCATCCTGGACCGCCTGCGCGGCTACTACGCCGACAAAGGCGTGCCGACCCAGCACTTCAGCGCCGTCGCCGAACTGCGCCCGGCATCGCTGTACGACTTCGACACTCGCATCGACGCCATCGGCACTTTCGCCACATTGCCGGAAGCCGAAGCATTGGCTGCCGCGAACAAGCGCATCAACAATATTCTGAAGAAGGCCGAAGGTGGGATCCCCCACGCCATCGATCGCGACCTGCTGAAAGAACCGGCCGAAAGCGCACTGGCCGAAGCGGTGGAAGCCGCCATCGGCGACACCGACGACGCTCTGCATCATCACGACTACATCGCCGTGCTGAATCGCCTGGCGCGCCTGCGTCCGCAGGTGGATGCGTTCTTCGACGGCGTGATGGTCAATGTGGATGATGCGGCGGTGCGCAATAACCGCCTGGCGCTGCTCAAGCGCCTGGCCGACCGCTTCCGCGCAGTGGCCGCCATCGAGCATCTGTCCAACTAACCGCATCGCGCTTCTCGTAGAGCGGAGCAACCCCTCTACGAGACATCGACAAATGGTGAGATACCGTGAGGCTATTCACCTGACGACCTTCGTGCGGCCAACCCTTCGATAACGGCCCATTTTTCCGGCCTTTTGGTGAGTGCTGCGAAGCACCAGGATATCGGCCGACCAGAACCTTCCCTGTCCGCTTCCCGTCCTCTATTACCTGAATTCCCGTTGGCCGGTTATCCTGCCCGGATGCGAAGACTCCCCCACCTCGCCACCGTCCTCACGTTGATCGTCGTCAGCAGCCCGGCCTTCGCCGCTGCCACCATCGATAAGATTCATATCGTGGGATTGAGCGATGAGTTGATGGTGGAGAACGTCAACACCGCGCTATCGCTGAACGAGTCCATCGGCCGCCGGATGGGCGAGTCGCGATTGGAATACTTGTTGAAGGAAGCCGAGGCCGAAGCGCGCGAAGCTTTGGAGCCGTTCGGCTACTACTCTCCCACTATCACGGTGGATGCGCCTCGTAATGAAGGCGCTGAAAACGAGCGTCTCACGGTCACCATCACCATCGACAAAGGCGAACCGGTGCGGGTACGCCGTGCCGAACTGGTCATCGAAGGGGATGGCAGCGACGATCGCTATCTGAAGGAAGACCTGGCCGACTTCCGTCCGCAGAAGGGCGAGGTTTTCGACCACACCACCTACGAAGCCAGCAAACTGAAGATCGTGCGCCGCTTGGCGGACCGCGGCTATTTCGATGCCGACTTCACCGACCGCAAGGTCGAAGTCACACGCGCCGACCATGCCGCCGACATCTATCTGGCTTGGGCCAGCGGCATTCGCTACGACATGGGCCCCACCGTCTTCCATCAGGACAAGTTCGAGCCGGGCCTGCTGGACAAACTGGTGTACTGGGAAGAAGGCAGCTACTTCCACCAGGGCAAACTGGACCGCCTGCGCGAGTCGCTGGTGAGATTGGATTACTTCAGCACCATCGATATTCAGGCCGATCCGAACAAGGCGGTGGAAGGGCGCGTACCGGTCGACGTCAATCTGACACTGGCCAAGCGCAACATCTACACCGCCGGTGTCAGCTACGGCAGCGAAAGCGGCCCGGGTATCAGGCTGGGCTTGGATCGCCGCTATCTGAATTCGCGCGGGCACAAACTTTCCACGCAGTTGGACTACGCGCAGAAGCGCAAGACACTGCTAACTCAGTACCGCATCCCCGCCTTCAAATGGCTGGACGGCTGGTACACCGTTGCGCTGCAGGCCAGCGACGAACAAACCGACTACGTCGATCTACGCCATGTCGAATTCATAGGCAGCCGCAGCGGTCAGATCGACGAGGACTGGACCGCGGTCGCGTCCATCCACACCATGCGCGAACGCTGGAGGTATGCCGAAGAAGGTACGACGCCGGAAGAGAATCAGGCGCCTTATCGCTACGCCACCTTCACCTATCCTTCCTTGCAGGCCAACTATGTCAGTACGCCGGTAGGCTCCAACGCTCCCGAACGTCTGGCCGGCTCCGCGCTATTGCGCGGCGGCTTGCAAGGCGCCGGATCGGATGCCAATTTCTTCCAGTTCCATACCAAGGCGCGCTGGTCGCGCGAGTTCGGCGCCAACAGCGCCTTTATCGTGCGCGCCGAGTACGGCCATACCTTCACCGACGCGCTGGTGGACATGCCGCCATCGCTGCGCTTCTTCGCCGGCGGCGACAACAGCATCCGCGGCTACGCGTGGCGCGAAGTCGGTCCCCGCCGCGGCAAGTACGCTCTGGGCGGCAAGAACGTGGCTACCGGCAGCGTCGAATACGAGTATTACCCCGGCGGTGGCGCATGGGGCGGCGCGGTATTCGTCGATACCGGCAGCGCATGGGGCGGCGCTGCCGCCGATAGCGACAACGGGGTTCAAAGCGACGGCTTCAAGCTGAGCACCGGCGTTGGCTTCGGTGCGCGCTGGCGTTCGCCGGTCGGCCCTGTTCGTATCGATATCGCACATGGGCTCGACGACCCCGATTCGCAGTTCCAGATCTACCTCAACATCGGGGTGGATCTATGAGCAGACCAAGCGAAAACATTACGCCGGAAGAGCGCGAGGCGCGCATCGCGGAACTGCGGGCGCGGCGTCGCGCACGCATGCGCGTACTCGCGATACGCGGCGCGATCGGCGCGGCAGCGCTGGCGGTATTGCTATGCATCGGCCTGTACTGGCTGCTGCAGACGGTGGCCGGACGCGACGTGCTGCTGGGCCAGATCCTGGCACGCCTGCCCGCCAATTCATCGTTGACCTGGCAACGTGTCGAAGGTCCGTTGGCCGGACCCTTGACCTTGCACGGCGTCGATCTTCGCTGGGACAAAATCCATTTCAGCGCCGAACGCATTCATCTGGATCCGGATCTGCGTCCGTTGCTGGGCAAACGCCTACGCCTGGACTCGCTGGAAATTCGCAACGCGCGCCTGGATGTACCGGAAAGCGATGAGCCTTTCGAGCTGCCGAGCTGGCCCGAATCGCTGCCGCAGATAGAAATGCCGTTGGCGATCCAAGCCGACCGCTTGATCATCGATGGCTTCGCGATCAGCCAGTCCGGTAAACCGACGATCGATATCGCACACGCACGCGGCGGCATCGATATCGGCAACGGTTATTTCCATGCTGAGAAGTTGTCGATCGCGAGTGATCGCGGTGCGTTCGGCGTTCACGGCGGTTATGCGCCGCGAAACGACTATCGCACCAACCTGACGGCCACAGCCGTTTTTCCGACCACTCTGGGACGTGCACCGGCACGTTTGGCGCTGGTGGCACGAGGCGACCGGGATGCGATGGATGCCGCGCTGGCGGGCAATGCGCCGGCACCCGTGCGCGCGACGGTAACCGTACGCGGACAAGAGCGCCCCACTTGGCATTTCAAGGGCCGCACCGAATCGCTGGATCTGGCCACGCTGGCGCTCGCCGAGAACAGCTCGCCGCTGGCGTTCGACCTGAAGGCCGATGGCGCGGGCGGCAAGGCCAGCCTCCAAGGCCGCATCGAACAAGGCGACATGGTCGTCGTCATCGACCCCTCGCAAATTGCCATCGCCGATGAAGTACTGACGGTGGAACCGCTGCAGGTACGTCTCTTCGACGGCGTGGCCATCCTGCGTGGCCGTGCGGATTTCAAAGTCCCCGAGAATCCCGACTTCAAGTTCTCGGTCAATGCGCGGCGCTTGCGCTGGGGTGTTGAAGCCGAGACCGCGATCGGCGCCAATGCGGATTTCGGTTTCGCCGGCAAGCTGGAAGACTGGGCCGCCGTCGGCAAGGCAGAGCTGACGCGCGCAGGCGAAAAAGCAGTGGTCGATTTCGAAGGCCACGGCAATGCCGAGCGTGTCCTGCTGAAGAAGCTGCAAGCGCGCATGCCCACCGGCACACTGCAGGCGACTGGACTAGTGGGCTGGGCCCCAGCCTTGAACTGGAAAGTCGATGCGAAGCTGGCCGGTTTCGATCCGGGTTATTTCTTCGCCGGCTGGAAAGGCAACATCTCCGGCCAGTTGTCGACGCAAGGACAAGCGCGCGACGCTGGCGGGTACCAGGCGACATTGGATGTGCCCAAACTCACCGGCCGTCTACGCAGCCATCCACTGGATGCACGCGGACGCTTCGTCTTGCAAGGCGACAACGGCGAAGGCGAATTGAAGCTATCGCTGGGCGGCAGCCACGTCGATGCGCGCGGGCGCGTTGGCGACACCTTGGATGTCGTCGCACACCTGCAGCCGCTGCATTTGAACGACGTGCTTCCCGAAGGCAGCGGCAGCCTGGCCGGCACAGTAAAACTCACCGGCGCCCGCAACGCACCGAATGTGGAAGCGAACCTGTCCGGCGAGGGACTGCGCTGGAACGAGTGGCGCGCCGACAGCATCAGCCTGCATGGCCGCCTGCCCTGGCGCAACGGCGAGGGCGCCTTGACTCTGCAAGGCACCGCGATCCAGGCCGGCGTGTTGTTGGAAAGCGTGCGCGTGAATGCACGCGGCGCGGTGGAGAACCTGCATCTGGATGGCGAGGCCCGCAGCACGATGGGCGCGGTCGCCTTATCCGGCAGCGCGCGACGCAATGGCGCGAACTGGCAAGGCAGCCTGGACACGTTGCGCCTGACGCCAGCCAAGGGCAGTGACTGGCAGCTGCGGCAACCCGCGCACTTCGCCCAAAAAGGTACTGCGTGGACGTTGTCCGAGACGTGCCTGGCAGCCAATGTCGGCGGCGCGCTCTGCGCGACGGCCAACTGGCCGCGCCAAGGCGTCACGATACGCGCAGACGCGCTGCCGCTTGCCTTGGTGCAACCGTGGGTACCGCCCAGCAACGGCCGGCCGTTGATCCTGCGCGGCGACTTCGAACTCGATGCCACGCTGCGGCCGGCAGGTCGTGCCTGGCAAGGGCACGTCCGATTGGCTTCGCTGGATGGCGGCTTGAAGCTGGGCAACAACGCGCGCGGCGAAATCATTCGCTACGACAACTTCACGCTGGATGCGGATCTGAACCCGCAACGCATCCAGGCGCGCCTGGGCACCGGCTTCAAGGGCGACGGCTACATCGATGCGACGGTCACCACCGGGTGGGACGATTTCTCGCCATTGAAGGGCGATCTCTACTTCCACAACTCGCGACTGTTCTGGATGGAACTGTTGTCGCCGGATCTAGTGCGTCCTCGTGGTCAGATCGCCGGCCACATCGGCTTGCGAGGCACCCGCGGCCAGCCGGCGATGACCGGCGAAGCGCAGTTGGCCGACTTCACCGGCGAACTCCCCTCGCTGGGCATTTCCCTGACCGAAGGCAAGGCCAACTTGGTCGCACTGGCCGATGGCAGCGCGCGTATCGACGGCAGCGTGACCTCCGGCGAAGGCGTCCTGAACATCGCAGGTTCGTTGGGCTGGAACAACGACACCACGCCGCTTTCCTTTACCGTGCGTGGCGACAATGTGCTGGTGTCCGATACTGCCGACCTGCGCGCCGTCGCCTCACCCAACATCCAGGTAGGTTTCGCCAACAACACCATCCAGGTCCGCGGCGAAGTCGGCGTGCCTTCGGCGAACATCGACGTGGAACGGCTCGACCAAGGCGTCTCCGCATCCGAGGATGTGGTGGTACTGGACCCAGCGGATCCGGAACGCGCGCCCAGCTCGCGATTGGATCTGGACCTGGCCATTACCCTGACCGACCAAGTGAAACTGAAGGGCTACGGCTTGGACGGCACGTTGGCGGGCACCTTGCGGGTCCGCTCGCGACCGGGGCGCGAAATGGCGGCCACTGGCCGCCTCGACGTGGATGGCCGCTACGAGGCGTACGGCCAAAAATTGCAGATCACCCGTGGCGAGCTGACCTGGAGCAACAACGCGGTTTCCGATCCGCGCATCAACATTCGCGCAGAACGCGAAATCGCCAGCGCGAACGTCACCGCCGGTATCGACGTGACCGGACGCGCCGGCCAACCACGCGCCAATGTGTGGTCCGACCCGGCGATGGCCGAATCCGAAGCGTTGGCCTATCTGGTGTTGGGCCGATCGCTCAATACGGCCAGCAGCGATGAAAGCCAGCGAATCAGTGCGGCTTCGTCGGCGCTGTCGGCCGGTGCCGGCCTGGTGGCCTCGCAGCTCGGCGCCAAGATCGGCCTGGATGACGCCGGCGTATTGGAATCCCGCACGTTGGGTGGCTCGGTGCTGGGCGTAGGCAAGTACCTGTCGCCGCGTCTGTACGTCAGCTATGGCGTGTCGGTGGTCGGCTCGGGTTCGGCGGTGACACTGAAGTATCTGTTGCGCAAAGGCTTCAATATCGAAGTCGAGTCCAGCACGATTGAGAACCGCGCGTCCATCAACTGGCGGAAAGAAAAATAGACCCCGCCATAGATGGCCGTAGCAGCCCTGAAGCCCCGCCTTAAGTCCATACGTAGGATGGGTTGAGCGCAGCGAAACCCATTGCTCGCGTCGAAGATCCGATGGGTATCGCTGCGCTCAACCCATCCTACGAAGCCGTTGCTGTTGCTGTTCTGGTTTGGCTTCGACTTAGCCCCTACATGCTGTCGACAATTTGCCGGTAGCCAAGACAACGCGCCGAATATTGGCGCTACCATCACGGGCATGACGCCCCACCCTTCCCGTCTCATCCCCACCGCCCAACGCCGGCTGCAAAACCAACGCATCGCACTGCCGATATCCGGCGGCCCGAGCGAAGTGGTCAAGCATCTCGGTGCGGTGCAGGCTCAGGATTATCCGTCCGCTCTGTGGGCCATCGGCCTGCGCATGAAGGAAGCCACACAGGTCGCGGTGGAACAAGCGATCGCCAACCGCGAGATCGTCCGCACTTGGCCCATGCGTGGCACGCTGCACCTGGTCGCTGCAGCGGACGTGCGCTGGATGCTGTCGCTGATGGCGACGCGCGTCATCTCGCTCAATGCGGCGCGGTACGAACGCGAATTCGGGCTCGACGCGAAATCGCTGGCGCAATGCCGCAAGATCATTACCCGCGCGCTGGCGGATGGCCAGCCGCAAGCGCGCAGTGCGCTGTACGCAACACTTGAGCAAGCTGGCCAGAGCACATCGGCACAGCGCAGCCTGCATGTTCTCGGGCACTTGGCGCAGGAAGGCGTCATCTGCCAAGGTCCGCGCATCGGCAAACAGCCGTCCTTCGTATTGCTGGATGCCTGGGTTCCACCAACCGCCGAGCTGTCCCGCGAGCAGGCATTGGGCGAGCTGGGGCTGCGCTACTTCCGCGGCCATGGTCCGGCGACGGTGCACGATCTTGCCTGGTGGTCCGGGCTGACGTTGAAAGACACGCAAGCCGCGCTGGCGCTGGCGAAACCCTTCCTGCAGCAAGAAACCGTTGGCGATACGACCTATTGGTTCGACCCCGACAGTACCGCTGCGGGCCTGGACGCAGAAGCCGCCGATGTACACCTCTTGCCTGCGTTCGACGAGTATCTGGTGGGTTACAAGGACCGTACCGCTGCGCTCGATCCAGCACATACCAAACAAGTGATCGGCGTCAACGGCATATTTGCTTCCAACATCGTCATAGAGGGCCGTGTGGCAGGGCTTTGGAAACGTAGCTCGGACAAGCAGGGCGTCGCGATGAGCATCACGCCGCTGCGTCCGCTGAAGAAGCCGGAACGCACGGCGATCGCCAATGCCGCGCAACGCATCGGCCGGTTCCTGGATTCACCTATCCGCTTGCTTTAGCGCCCGCATGGCAATTGCTCGCGTCGGCACTGACCGGTATCGTCGTCGGCTGCCACAAAAGGACTAGCCCATGGTTCGCAAGCCTTCCCTGTCGTTACTCGCCCTCAGTGTCGCTTTGGTTCTGCCCGCCCACGCCGACGAAGGCATGTGGATGCCGTCGCAACTGCCTGAACTCGCCAAGCCGCTGCGTGCTGCCGGATTCGAGGGCAAGCCGGGAATGCTGGCGGACGTTACTCAGCCGCCATTGAGTGCGGTGGTGAGAGCCGGTGGCGGCACGGGTTCATTCGTGTCGGACGACGGATTGGTGCTGACCAATCATCACGTTGCCTACGGTGTCATCCAGTACAACAGCAAGCCCGGGCGCAATCTGATCGACGACGGCTTCATCGCGGCCGATCGTGCCGCGGAGCTGCCGGCCAATCCGGATTATCGCGTCCTGGTCACCGCGGGTTTCGACAAGGTCACCGATACCGTGCTGAAGCACGCCGCCGGCAAGCACGGGCGGGAATATTTCGACGCGGTGGACCGGGCCAGCAAGGACATCGTGGCCGAGTGCGAGGGTGAGGCCGGCATGCGCTGCAGCGTCGCCAACATGTATTACGGCACCGACTTCTATCGCATCAAACAGCTGGAGCTGCGCGATATCCGCCTGGTCTACGCGCCGCCGCGCGCCATCGGCAACTACGGCGACGAAATCGACAACTTCATGTGGCCGCGCCACACCGGCGATTTCACCCTGCTGCGCGCCTATGTGGGCAAAGACGGCCGGCCGGCCGCGTACAGTCCCGACAATGTGCCGTACCGCGCGCCAGCGCATCTGCGCATCGCCAAGGACGGTCCCCAGGCGGGCGACTTCGTCATGCTGGCCGGTTATCCCGGCACGACCTACCGTCACCGCACCACCGCCGAGTTCGACGAACAGGTCAACTGGAAACTGCCGGCGCAAGTGGAAGTGCTGAATCAGTTGATCGATGTGGTGGAAGCGGCCGGCAAAAAGAACGCGGCAGACAAGACGCTCTACGCGGCGCAGCTGCAATCGCTCAAAAACGGCGCCAAGCGCTACGCCGGCGAACTGGAAGGCCTGCGCCGCAGCGATGCGGTACGCGTGCGCGCCGAGGATGAGCGCGGCATGTTGGCCGCAACCACAGGCAGCGATCGGCAGGACATCGATGCACTGCAGAAATCGCTGGCGGAGGCTTCCGCTGTGCGCGAACGGGAGTTGCTGCTGGGCTTGCTCGGCAGCCAGACCCAATTGCTGCGTTCGGCACTGACCTTGGAGCGTTTGCGTGTTGAATCGGCCAAACCCGATGCGCAACGCGAAGGCAATTATCAGGCGCGCGATCACGCCATGCTGGAAGGCATGCTGAAACAAGTACAGCGCCGCTACTCGCCGGACGTCGAGAAAGCGCTGCTCACCGCCTTGTTGGTCCGTTATCAGCAGCTTTCCGAAGCGCAACGCATACCGGAATTCGATGCTGCGTTCGGACACACGCCGGCCGAACTGGCCAAGGTGCTGGCTACGCTTTACGCAAAAACCTCGCTAGGCGAGGAAAGCCAACGCCTATCGCGCTTCGAGGCCGCGCGCGGCGGCCAGGCGTTCGCTGCCGATCCGTTGACCGATCTGGCAGCCAAACTGATCCCCGCGCAACTGCGCATCGAGCACGAACGCAAGACGCGCGAAGGCGAACAGCTGCGCTTGCGACCGTCCTACATGCGCGCACTGTTCGCCTGGCGCAAGCAGCAGGGCCGCGCGCTGTATCCGGATGCCAACGGCACATTGCGCATTAGCTACGGCAAAGTAGACGGCTTCTCGCCACGCGATGGCGTGGTGTACACACCCGTCACCACCGTCGCCGGCATCGTCGAGAAAAACACCGGGCAGGTGCCCTTCGATGCACCCAAGCCGCTGCTGGATGCGATCGCCAAAGGCGATTTCGACGGCACCGCCGATCCCGCGCTGAAGACGCAGACGGTGAATTTCCTGACCAACCTGGACACCACCGGCGGCAATTCCGGCTCGCCGGTGCTCAATGCCCGTGCGGAACTGGTCGGCCTCAACTTCGACAGCAACTGGGAATCGGTAAGCGCCAGCTGGATGTTCGACCCGCGCTACAAGCGCGCAGTGCACGTAGATACACGCTATATCCGCTGGCTGATGGACAAGGTCTACCCGGCACCGCACCTGTTGAAGGAAATGGGTGTGGACGCACGCTGATCAACATTGCCTGTAGGAGCGCCGTGAGTCGCGATGAAGCCCTACCGGTAAAGTCCCCTCGCGGCGCACTGAAAGTGCACCGTCAGGGCTACTCCATCAGCACCCGGCGGAAGAACGCATCCAGATCGGCATCACTTCCCGATCTACCCGGTAGCAGCGGCGGTATGGATTCCACTCGTGAAATTTCATGCTCGATGAATTCGCTGATCACGGGAATGCGGGGGCCATCCGCCACTTCCTTGCTAGCGCGTTTGACGGCCAGCAAGCCCTCGATGGCCTCACGCACGGGTCCGGCAGGTAACAACCGATCCAACAAATCCTCGAACGCCATGGGTGGCGGCGCATCGGATTGCTCTATCCATTGGCAGGCCAGAAGAGGGCGGATTGCGTAGAGATACTTTTTGGTCCGGATTCGTTCGCCGCGCAGAGAGCCGCGAAAGGTGGCTTTCGCCATGCTCCGATAGTGATGCCATGCTGCCAATCGGGAGTAGAGGTCGGTGGTGAGCGTTTTCAGTTGACTCGCAATGCCCGGATGCTCCCGGTAAACGATTGGCGAACGCATCCACTCCGACAGCGTCGGATTGGATTTTGACAACAGCCGAAGCGCCTTGCGCAAATCCCACCCACTGACATCGAGATCGCTGTCGATAGGAAGTTCGATGACGTCACGCTGCGGTTGTCCTGGCCCCGTTCTTTCGTTGACGGTGAGATACCATTCGCATCGATGCATGTAGATGAATCGCGCGTCGTAGTCGCTATCCGGCGATGAGAATCCCCAGCCGCGGCTTCCGGATTCGCAAGCGAAGACGATGACGACATCATGTTCGCGCTCAATCTCGCGTAGCGCATGCAGTACAGCTTCACGCTTTTCCGCGGCTACCGGATGGATATCCATTTCGCTCTTGCTCACAGTGCTCCTTTTCTTGACTGAGTCCGTCTGTCCTTACAGCAGCCAACCATGGCGGCAGGAGCAATCATCGCCTGCAAGGCCTACGAGGATTGGATAAGCGCCATGAGCCACTGCCACAGGGAGTACTACATGCGAGAGGCTACGCCACCTTGCTGCGGCGCGCCCGGGTCAGATGCACCAGCAACAAAGAGATGGCGGCGGGTGTCATGCCGGGGATGCGCTGGGCTTGGCCCACGGTTTGCGGACGCACGCGTTCCAGCTTCTGTTGCACTTCGGCGGACAGTCCGCGGACTCCGGTGTAGTCGAAGTCCTGCGGGATCGCCGTGCTTTCGTGGCGTTGCTGGCGCTCGATTTCGTCGCGCTGGCGATCCAGATAGCCGGCATATTTGACGCCGATCTCGACTTGCTCGGCAACCTTGGCGTCGATGACGCCCGGCCCCAATGTCGGCACCTGCATCAGCTTTGCGTAGTCCAGTTCGGGCCGCTTGATCAGGTCCAGCACATTGGTTTCGCGACTGACCGCAACGCCCAGCGTGGCTTCCACTTCGCGCCCAAGTGCATTGCCCGGCGTGGCCCATAGGCCGCGCAGACGCTCGGTCTCGCGCGCGATGCCTTCACGCTTGAGTTCGAACTTGGCCCAACGGTCATCGCCCACCAATCCCAGCTCGCGCCCGGTTTCGGTCAGCCGCAGATCGGCATTGTCCTCGCGCAGTTGCAGCCGGTATTCGGCGCGACTGGTGAACATGCGGTAGGGCTCGTTGGTGCCGTGGGTGATCAGGTCGTCGATCAGCACGCCGATGTAGGCTTCGTCGCGACGCGGCGACCAGGCTTCCTTCTGCTGCGTATGGCGCGCCGCGTTGAGGCCGGCAATCAGGCCCTGCGCTGCAGCCTCTTCGTAGCCAGTGGTACCGTTGATCTGGCCGGCGAAGAACAGGCCCGCAACCGCCTTGGTCTCCAGCGAAGCTTTCAATCCGCGCGGATCGAAGAAGTCGTATTCGATGGCGTAACCGGGCCGGGTGATATGCGCATTCTCGAAACCGCGAATGCTGCGCACCAGTTCCAGCTGCACGTCGAACGGCAGCGAGGTGGAGATGCCGTTGGGATAGATTTCCACCACGTCCAGCCCTTCCGGCTCGACGAAGATCTGATGGCTGGCTTTCTCCGCGAAGCGCACCACTTTGTCTTCGATGGACGGGCAATAACGCGGGCCGATGCCTTCGATCTGGCCGGTGTACAGCGGCGAACGATGCAGCGCACTGCGGATGACTTCATGGGTGCGCTCGCTGGTATGAGTGATCCAGCACGACACCTGGCGCGGATGGTCCTCGGCCTTGCCGATGAAGGACATGACCGGCAACGGATCGTCGCCGGGCTGCTCTTCCATCACCGAATAATCCAGCGAACGCCCATCGATGCGCGGCGGCGTACCGGTCTTCAGGCGGTCGACCACGAACAGCCCTTCGCGCAGCTTCTGCGCGAGCGCGGTGGCAGGCGGGTCACCGGCGCGGCCGGCAGCGTATTGGGTTTCGCCCACATGGATCTTGCCGGCCAGGAAGGTACCGGCGGTCAACACGACAGCCTCCGCCTCGAAGCGCAGACCGGTCTGGGTAACGACGCCGCGCACCGTGTTGTTTTCGATGATCAGATCATCGACCGCGGCCTGGAACACCGTCAGGTTCTGCTGCGACTCCACCGCTCGGCGGATGGCGCTGCGGTACAGCGCTCGATCGGCCTGACAGCGCGTCGCCCGTACCGCCGGACCCTTGGAGGCATTGAGCGTGCGCCATTGGATGCCGGCGCGGTCGGCGGCCCATGCCATGACGCCGCCCAGCGCATCGATTTCCTTGACCAGGTGACCCTTGCCGATGCCGCCGATGGCGGGATTGCAGCTCATCGCGCCAACGGTTTCCACGTTATGGGTGAGCAGCAGCGTGCGAGCGCCCGCGCGGGCGGAAGCCAGCGCAGCCTCGGTGCCGGCGTGGCCGCCGCCGATGATGATCACGTCGTGGTGGTGGAAGCGGTCTTTCATGGTGTTCATAAGGACATCGGGAGCCGGGCGGGCGGCGCGGTATTGGATTCGGAAGAAATGCTACCGGCCAGCGGCCGGGTAAGCGAGTTGGCACGCTTCCTGCGTAATTCCCTGTGCACCCGTCGTGGCAAGCGACCAGGGGCGCCAGGCTGGAATTGGAACAGGGGCCAGCCATTGCGCACGTCGGGGATGCCGGGGCCGGTAGTCGGGGGACTGCCGGCCCTTTTTTTATGCCGTCAGGATACTCCCCGGAATCCGGAATCATAAAAAAGCCCGGCATGCCGGGCTTTTTATTTGGCGCCGACGTCCGGCAGGGCCGGAACAGGGGGGATCCAGATTTCCCCACCGGACGTCGACATGGAACCTTTATATTGCCTGTTACGTCAGAAAACGACGTAACCGGTCAATCCGTTCCACTAGCTTGCGACGATGACCTGCGCAACGCAATAGCAAAGCGGATTACGGTTCCAGGGTCCTGCTGCGCGGGGCGCTCCGCACCGCCGGGCGGGCGGGGCGCTCGACCGAACGCGGGCGACTCATTTCATTGCGCGGTTCCGGCCTGGGTGTGATCCGGGGGGTGTCGGCGCGGACCTGAGACGGTGCCGGGGAGGCTGGCCGCTGGGAACGGGACGGAATCTGGACCTGCCCGCTCTCGCGGTACATCCCATTCGTCGGGTCGCGCCACGGCGGCGGACGATTGCCCGGCCGTGCGGTCGGTGGCGGATTGGGCGGATTGGGTTTGTCGTAACCAGGACGCGGCGGACGCGGGTAATAGTGCGGGCGGTAATACGGGTAATAGGAACCGTAGTGGCCGTAATAGGGATAGTAGCGACCGCTTCCGTAGCCGCCGTAGATGCTCACTCCACCCGAGTACGGGTAGCCGTAGGCGGGATAGCCATAACGGTCGTAATACTCCACGGACGGACGGCCATGGTAGTAACCGCCGGGCGCGCTGCGGCCGACGTAGTCGTAGGAAACGCAACCGCTTAGCGTGGCGGCGGCAAAAAGCGCGGCGATGACAAGACGTTTGTTCATAGTGAGAGCCCCCTGTAGGGCTTGCCCCCAGCAGGGGCTTGCCCTCGCAGCATCGGGCTCTCGCATTGAATCCGTGCTTAACCCTTCCTGTTGGCGGAAATTCCGCTCAGCTGCACGCAGGTTGGAGGCGCGTCGGCAAGGCTGAGCGGCGAGCGAAGGATGCGTTAACCTTTCGCCATGCCGACCCCCTTGCCCACTTTCGACGACGTGCTCGCCGCCGCCGCCCGTATCGCCCCGCACGCCCATGTCACGCCGGTTCTGCGCTCCCGCACGCTCGACGAACTCGCCGGCTGCTCCTTGTTGTTCAAGGCCGAACCGCTGCAGCGCGCCGGTGCTTTCAAGTTCCGGGGCGCGTGCAACGCGGTGTGGGCGCTGGATGCGGCAGAGGCCGCAAAAGGCGTGGTCACTCATTCGTCCGGCAATCATGGGGCCGCATTGGCGCTGGCCGCGAAAACCCGTGGCATCCCCTGCCACGTGGTGGTGCCGGAAGGCGCCGTCGCTGCCAAACGGGATTCGATAGCCCGCTATGGCGCCACGTTGCATGCCTGCGCACCGATGATCGCCGCGCGCGAAGCGACCTGCGCGCAAGTGCAGCGCGATACCGGCGCGACGCTGATCCATCCGTACACCGACAGCCGGGTAATCGCCGGCCAGGGCACCGCCGCGCTGGAGTTGCTGAATGCCGAAGCCGGCATCCAGGCGGTGTTGACGCCGGTTGGCGGTGGCGGACTGGTGGCGGGCACGGCGATCGCGGCGGCCGCGTTGGCACCGGATTGCCGCGTCTATGCCGGTGAGCCGGAAGGTGCGGCCGACACCGCGCGCTCCCTGGCGGCGGGCGAGCATCTGATCGACTTCGTTCCCGACACCTGCTGCGATGGTTTGCGCGGCACCTTGGGCGAGCCGAATTTCCGCCTGTTGCAACACTATGGCGTGGAAGTCTTCACCGTCAGCGACGACGACACGCTGCAGGCGATGCGACTGCTGTGGCAATGCCTGAAGTTGTTGGTCGAACCCTCGTCGGCGATCGCTTTGGCCGCATTGCTGCAGCAACGGCAGCGCTTCGCCGGCCAACGGGTCGGCATTGTCTTGTCCGGCGGCAACGTCGACATCGATGCTTTGCCATGGAGCCTGGCATGAGCGCGCGCGTCGGTCGCCGCAAGCGAAAACGCGGCCTGCTTGGCTGGACCGGCCGAATATTTCTGCTGGTGCTACTGTGGCTGGTCGGCGTTGCCGGCTACATCATCTGGACAGGACAACGCGACGACGCCGGACCGGCCGACGCGATCATCGTGTTGGGGGCGGCGGCTTACGACGCCAAACCCTCGCCCGTCTTCGAAGAGCGCATTCGCCACGGCATCGATCTGTATAACCGCGGACTGGCGCCCAAGCTGATCTTTACCGGCGGCTACGGCGGCACCGGTGCGCGCTTTTCCGAATCGCAGGTCGCGCGTCGCTACGCGCTGCGGCAAGGCGTCCCGGAAGACGCGATCCTGATCGAGTCGATATCGCGCAACACCCATGAAAATCTGCATCAGGCTTCGACGCTGATGCAGGACCACAACCTGCACAGCGCCATCATCGTCAGCGATCCGCTGCACATGGCGCGGGCGCTGCGCCTGAGCGGCGAACTGGGCATCCGCGCCGTGGGATCGCCCACGCCGACCACGCGCTTCCGCAGTTTCGCCACCCGCTGGCGCTTTCTGCTGGCGGAGGTTTACTTCTTCCACCGCGACCGATTGGCGAAGGCGCTTTGATCAGTCGCTGTCGTGCGCGCGCGTATGATGACGCGTCGCTCCAACTCCACTCGAGAAGCTCATGAAGATCGACGGCAATCGCAAACAGGACCGCGCCACCGAGTTGGTGCTGACCTACTACGCGGCCTTCAACCGCGGCGACTGGAACGGCATGCTGGAACTGCTGGCGGAAGACGTCGTCCACGATCTGAACCAGGGCGCACGCGAAACCGGTCGAGAAGCCTTCGCCGCCTTCCTGGCGCGCATGAACGGTAGCTACCGCGAGCAACTCCGGGACATCGTGGTTCTGGCGACGCTGGACGGCCAACGCGCCGCCGCCGAGTACGTGGTGCACGGCGAGTATCTGCGCACCGACGAAGGGCTGCCGCCCGCCAACGGACAACGCTACGTGCTGCCGGGTGGCGCCTTCTTCGATATCCGCGACGACCGTATCGCCCGGGTTACCAATTACTACAACCTGCAGGATTGGATCGCGCAGGTAGCGCCCCGATAGCCATTCCGTTTGCGCGGTGAAGAACGCGCCGCAGCGCGCCCAGGCGGCGAACAGGCTGGGTTCAATCTCGCGCGTGGTGATTTATTTGTAGGAGTGGCACCGGCATGCCGGTGCGGGTGAGTCGCGATGACGCTTTGTCGGTAAAGCTCCATCGCGACTGACGTCGCTCCTACAGGGAAACACCGTGGCTATTCGCGGCGTCGGCGAATCGGTATCGAGGACACCGGCACAGCGACGATCTCCTCGCCTCGCTCACGAATGGGTGCGCCCGCAGGCGGTGCCCAGGCATGGGCGTAGATCACTTCCCAGGTGCTGGGCAATTTCCCGTCTGCCTGGCGGAAGCTCTCGTATGCGGCGGACGCGGCGGCGAAGCGATGGCGCCCGGTCAGCGTATGCCGGCGCGTACGTAGCGCATTGGTCGCGCCCATCGCACGCAGTTCGCGCATCAATGCCGGCAAGTCGTCATAGGTCAGCGTGAAACGATCGCGATCCAGCACCGGGTCGCGGAACCCCGACATCATCAACGCATCACCGAATTGCGCGATGGACGCGAATGGACTGACGTGCGGTACCGCATCGGCCTGCGCGAAAGCGTCGCGGAGTTCCTGCAAGGTTTCCGGTCCGAACGTGGAGCACAACAGCAGACCACCGGGCTTGAGTACGCGACGGAATCCGGCGAACACGGCGGGCAGGTCTTCCACCCATTGCAGGCACAAGTTGGTGAACAGTACGTCGGCACTGCCATCGGCCAAGGGCAGCGCGCACGCATCGGCGCAAACGCGTGCGAAGGGTTTCCACCAACCGGCGTTTTTCTTGGCCTGGCGCAACATCGGCAACGCCAGGTCCAATGCGATCACCTGCGCGCCCGGCCAGCGCTTGCGCATGGCGGCGGCGGCATGCGCGGGGCCGCTGCCGACATCCAAGACCACCTTCGGTTCTTGCCGCTCGCCTTTGCTCTGGCGAATCTCCCAATACTCCAGCGATTCCAGCAATCGCTTTTCCACCTCGTGCTGCAAGGCGGCCGCTGCGTCGTAGCTACCGGCCGAGCGGGAGAAGGCGCGCTGGATATGGCGGTGATCGAAGGTTTCGGTCATGGATACAATTATGTAGGAGCGACGTCAGTCGCGATGGCGGGTTCGGGGATCGAAAAAGCCTGTTTGTTTGCCCAACGGGCGCGCTGCGGCGCGTTCTTCGTCGCACGCACCGGGCGCCTATCGGGGCGCCATCGCGACTGACGTCGCTCCTACAAGGGCAGGTCGAAAGCGTCCATGAACCCACGGATTTCAAGCGCGACTTGATCCGCTTGCCCCAGGAACGGGGCGTGTCCGCCACCGGCGATATCCAGGTAGCGGCTATGCGGCGCCTGCTCGGCGGCGTCGCGCATGCCGTCTGGGGGCACCAGGCGGTCGCGGCGGCCGGAGAGCCATAGATTCGGCACCGACAATGCCGGCAAATCGGCGCGCAGATCGCTGTCTTCCAACAACTTCAGTCCTTGCTGCAACGCTGTCGGTGCGGGTTCGCCGCGGGCGTACAGCGTTTCTTTCAGGGTTCGAAGCTCGGCGCGCGCGTGTTCCGAACCTATGGTGTCCAGCGCCAGGAAACGCTCCAAGGTGCCGCGATAGTCCTGCTGCAGTTCATTGCCGAACTGCAGGAACACCGAAGGCTCCACCGCATGCGGCCAATTCGCACCACGGACGAAACGCGGCGTGGCGGCGATCATCACCAGCCCGCGCACCTGCGAAGCCTGCCGGGAAGCGCGCGCGGCGGCATGCAAGGCGACCAGGCCACCCAGTGACCAACCCAGCCACACCGCGGCCGGCGTTTGCGCCAGGATTTCCTGTGCGCATGCCTCCAATATCAGCGGCGTGGTGCTTTCGCGGCTGTGCCCATGGCCCGGCAGATCGACCAAGTGCAGTTGAAAGCTGTCCGACAGCCGCTCCACCAGTGGCGAGAACACGCCGCCATGCAGCGCCCAGCCATGGATCAACACGAGCGGCGCGCCGCTACCTACGACTTCGATATGCATGAAGCTATTGTCGCCGATATGCGGCCACTGGCGCCTAATGAAAATTATGAACTTTCACGTGCGAAGGCGCCCGGCGTTTGATAATCGCGGCCGCGCGCGGCTTTCACCAAGGGCGCGAGCCTTTTCCAGTGGTGCTGGTGTCGAGATAAAGACCGGCCAGTGCTTCCCATACTCGGCGGCGCGCTGGCGAGTCATCGTGCACCGCTGCCGTCACGCCACCGCGCCGTGCACGCGTTGCACCGCTTCCCACGAACGCGCCAGCACATCGACCAACGCATCGACCTCCTGTGGAGAATGCAGCGCCGACAGCGTCACTCGCAGGCGCGCCTTGCCTTCCGGCACAGTCGGCGGCCGGATCGCGGGTATCAGATAACCGGCGCTTTCCAGTGCGGTGGACAACGCCATCGCGGTGCTATCGCTGCCGCACAGCACCGGTTGGATAGGCGATTCGGAAGCCATCAGCTGCAAGCCTTTTCGCTGCGCGGCGGTACGGAAGCGATCGATCAAGCCTTGCAGTTTTTCCCGCCGCCAATGATCGCGGCGTGCTTGTCGGACGGCCACCCGTGTCGCCGCGGCCTGCGCGGCAGGCAACGCGGTGGTGAAGATATAGGGACGCGCCGTTTCGGCCAGATGCTGGATCAGCGATTCCTCGCCCACCACTACCGCGCCGTAGCCACCGAGTGCCTTGCCCAGCGTGACCAACTGCAGCGGGACATCGGTCACGCCCATGCGCGCTTCGGCGACGCTGCCGCGTCCCTCCGGCCCACGCAGGCCGACGCCATGCGCATCATCGACATAGAACAGCGCCTGCTGCATGCGCGCCACCAGACTCAATGCACGCAACGGCGCCACATCGCCGTCCATGCTGAAGACACCATCGGTGGCCAGCATCGCCGCACCTTCGGGCGCCTGCTTGAGTTGGCGCAGCGCGCCTTCCGGATCCAGATGCGGATAGCGGCGCAATTTGCAGCCTGCCAAGCGCGTGGCATCCAGCAGGCTGGCGTGATTGAGTCGGTCCTGCACGCAGACATCGCCGTCTTCCAATAACGCCTGCTGCACAGCCAGGTTCGCGATGAAGCCGCTCCCGAACAGCAGGCCGCGCGGATAGCCCAGCCACTCCGCGACATCACGCTCCAGCGCTTCATGCGCGGCGTGATGTCCGCTGATCAGATGAGAAGCGCCTGCGCCGACGCCTTCGCGCGCGGCGCTGTCCTGCAGCGCGCTGACCACTTCGAATTGCTGCGCCAGGCCCAGATAGTCGTTGCTGGCGAACTCGATCAGCCAGCGGCCGGCGACCTCCACCCGCACACCATCGCGGCGGGTGATGACGCGGCGCACGCGCTGGCGCCCCTGGGCGATGCGCTGTTGGCGCTGGGCCTGGACACGTTCAAACAGATCGGGACGGGTCATGGTGGATAAACGTCTGGCCAGAAGGAAAGGGTCGGCGCGCACGGTGACGGCAGTGCGACAGGCGACCGGACCGGCAACGGCGCGGCACCCCGCGAGTGCACGGAAGCGGCTACGTCTTCTGGTCTTCCCCCTGGGCACTACCCGACATCGAACTTGCTTCTTAGAACCTGTTTACGATCCGTCGCGGGCGAAGGCAGGCGGCCCGTGGCTGCGCTGGCGACAGATTTTGAACAGGTCCTTACGCCGCCCGTCCGCATTGCGGTGCGGGTTCCGTGATGTCCGCATGCACCGTACCGCTGCCGGGCACATCGATTCTGTGATCGGCGTGCATGTTTTGAGCCTGTAGCGGCATCGGCCGCAGGCCCAGGCGCGCGAACAGAGCTTGATCGCGTTCGGTGTCCGGATTGCCGGTGGTCAGCAGCTTCTCGCCATAGAAGATGGAATTGGCGCCGGCCGCGAAACACAGGGCCTGCAATTCGTCGCTCATGCTCTCGCGGCCGGCCGACAGCCGGACCATGGATTTGGGCATGGTGATGCGGGCCACGGCGATGGTGCGGACGAATTCGAACGGGTCCAGTTCCGTCGTGCCGTGCAGCGGCGTGCCGGCCACTTGCACCAGGCGATTGATCGGCACCGAATCCGGATGCGCCGGCAGGTTGGCCAAGGCCTGCAACAGGCCGGCGCGCTGATCGCGCGATTCGCCCATGCCGACAATGCCGCCGCAGCAGGTCTTCATGCCGGCGTCGCGGACGTTTTCCAACGTGTCCAGGCGGTCCTGGTATTCGCGGGTGTGGATGATCTCGCCGTAGAAATCGGGCGCCGTGTCCAGGTTGTGGTTGTAGTAATCCAGCCCGGCGCTCTTCAGCGCCTGCGCATGATCGGCGTTCAACATGCCCAAGGTGGCGCAGGTTTCCAGCCCCAGCGCTTTCACTTCGCGAATCATTTCGGCGACCTTGGGGATGTCGCGGTCCTTGGGCGAGCGCCAGGCCGCGCCCATGCAGAAGCGCGAGGCACCGGCGGCCTTGGCCTGCTTCGCCTTCTCCAGCACCTGCGCGGTGTCCATCAGCTTCTGCGCCTGTACTCCCGTGTCGTAACGCTGAGCCTGCGGGCAGTACGCGCAATCTTCGGGGCAGCCGCCGGTCTTCACCGACAGCAAGGTCGAGACCTGCACTTCGGCCGGATCGAAGTGCTGGCGGTGCACGCTGCTGGCACGGTGCAGCAGTTCGGTGAACGGCAGATCGAACAAAGCCAGCAGTTCGGCGCGCTGCCAGTCATGGCGCAGGACCGGCGATGTACCGGGCGAAGACAGACCGGGTGAAAGAAGTGCGGCTGGGGCGGACATCGCGGCCTCGCGAAGGTAAAGTCGGGCAAGTCTGGAAACCGGAAGCAAGACTGTCAACCGCATGGAGGCTTTTAAAGTTGACAGCTGGCTGCGCGCAGCCAGCCAAGTCATGCTGGCACCGCGATGCCTTTTATGTGGCGAACGCGGTGCGAACAGCCGCGATCTGTGCGCCAACTGTGCCAAAGGGCTGCCCTGGAACAACAGTGCATGTCTCCGTTGCGCCATTCCGTTGCCCAGCCCTGGAACCTGCGGCAGCTGTCTGCCCTCGCCTCCTCCGGTGACCGAAACCCACGCCGCGTTCGTTTACGGCTTTCCGTTGGATCGATTGGTGCCCCGATTCAAGTTCCACCACGACCTGGCCGCTGGCCGACTGATGGCGGAACTGATGGCCGAAGGCCTGGCCAGCGTCGACCGCCCCGAAGCACTGGCTCCCATTCCCCTGCACACCGCACGGCTGCGTCAACGCGGTTACGACCAGGCAGTGGAGCTGTCGAAGGCATTGGCACGCGCGCTGGACATCCCGTTGCTTACCGACGCGTTGACCCGCGTTCGCGACACCTCGCCGCAATCGGAACTCGATGCATCCTCCCGCCGGCGCAACTTGAAGAAGGCCTTTGTCGCACTTGATCCTGCCAGCTTGCCCCGCCACATCGCACTGGTCGACGATGTCATGACCACCGGCGCCACCTTGCATGCGGCGGCCAAGACATTGCGCAAAGCAGGCGTCGCGCGCGTCGATGCCTGGGTCTGCGCAAGAGTGCCATGACGCTACCCCACTCCCTTTCAGGACATCCATGCCCATATCCAATTTTCTTGTAAGCGGATCGCTCTCACGCCTGCGCATCATCGCGGCGGCGAGCGTTGTATTCCTGGCTGCCTGCACCTCGCCACAAGCCACGACCGAGCCCTCGGTGCCGCCCAAGCCGGGCCTGGAATTCCGCATTGCTTCTCTTGAACCTTGCCTCGCCTGCCAGGAAATCGCGCGCACGCCACCGCAAAAGCCGCTGTACTTGCAACCTCGGCCGCTGCTGACTTCGGCCGATATCACCGGCATCGCCAAGGCGCATGATCCGATTTCCGGCTCCCCCGCACTCCAGTTCACGTTCCGCCAGGATGCACGGGAACGGATCCAAACCATTACCGCGCAGCACGTCGGCAAAACCGCGGCCTGGGTAAAGGATGGCCAGCTTGTTTACGAAGCGAGAATCTCCAGTCCCTTTTCCGAATCGATGCAGCTGACCGGCATCGAACCTGCCGAACGCGACCGCCTCTACGGCCTGCTGACCGGCATCAAGGAACCCAAGGCGTTGAAACAAGCACAGGACGCCGCGCGCTGATCACTTGCGCGGCTTGGGCATCGGGATATCGGCTTTCGGCGCCTTGCCCGAGCCGATCACCGCCACCGCGCGCAACTCCATCACCGCGCTCGGCGACAGCAGCGCCGTGGTGCCCACCGCGGTGGCGGCGGGATAGTGCGATGGAAAGAATTCTTGGTGGATCGGTGCGTAGCGCTCGAACTCTTCCTGGAAGCTCTTCGGATCCTTCGGCGCAACATGGAAGCTAGTCAGTTCCACCACGTCGGCATAGGTCGCGCCCGCCAACTTGAGCTGTTCGCCCAGCGCCACGAACATGCGCCGGACCTTCTCTTCGTAAGTACCCGGCCCGGCCGCGGGAATGCCGGACACGATCACCGTATCGCCCACTTTCACCACCGGCGTGTAGTGCCACTCGTGATAGGCCGCCTCCAAACCGGCCGGCGCCAAGTGTTCGCGGCTAGGCTTCGCCACTTGGGCGGCGGCGGAAAACGACAACAACGACAACAGCAAGCAAGCGGTCTTGCGGAACATGGGCGCGCTCCTGGGGAAGTCGCCGCAATCTGCCACCTCCCACCGGCCGCCGGCATGCGCCGTTGGTCACCCCGGCCGCTATCGCAGCGCGAATTCCAACGCGATCCCCGCGAACACCGCCGCGCCGATCCAGTTGTTGTGCAGGAACGCGCGGAAGCACGCCTCCCGTCCACGGCCACGCGCGATAACGAACTCGTAGACCATCAGCAGCGCGGCTACTCCTATCCCGGCCCAGTAATACATTCCCAACCCCGCCTGGCGGCCGATCAGATACAGCGCCAGCAACACCAGCGCGTACAGCACGCCCTGGATGGGCAGATCCATGTCGCCGAACAGGATCGCAGTGGATTTGGAGCCGGCGCGGATATCGTCCTCGCGGTCCACCATGGCATACCAGGTGTCGTAGGCGGTGGCCCACAGGATGTTGGCGCAATACAGCACCCAGGCGATCGGCGGCAGTTCGCCCTGCACGGCGGCGAAAGCCATCGGAATCCCCCAGCCGAACGCCAGGCCCAGATAGACCTGCGGCAGATAGGTGTAGCGCTTCAGGTAGGGATAACTGGCGGCCAGGAACAAACCAGCGAAGCTCAGGTACACCGTCAGCCGGTTCAGCGTCAGCACCAGCGCGAACGCCACGATCATCAGCACGGCGAACAGCAGCAGCGCCTCGCGCCCGGACACCGCGCCGGTCGCCAGCGGCCGGCCCTTGGTGCGTTCGACCTGCGGATCCAACCAGCGATCGGCGTAGTCGTTGATCACGCAGCCCGCCGAGCGGGTAAGCCACACGCCAGCCGTGAACACGAACAGCGTCCACAGCGGCGGCACACCGCCCGCCGCCAGCCACAGCGCCCACCAGGTCGGCCACAGCAGCAGCAACACGCCAATCGGCCGATCGCCGCGCACCAGCTTCCAATACAGCCCCAACCGCACCCGCCAACGCGGTACCTGCGGTGTTTCGAAACGTTCATAGCTCATCCGGAAAGCCTAGCAGGCCGCTACGAATGGATGCACGCACATAGCTCCGGAAAACGATTCAAAAGCTACAGCGAAACGGTGGCGCCTCAGTTTCGGCGCACGAACGGAACCGGAAGTTCGATCTTCTTCCGCTTGGTGCTACTTACGGTTCTGTCGTGCCTTAGAACAGGTTCTTACGCTCGGCTGGCCCGCACGCTCAGCCACCGGTCACCGGGCCTTCCGACGCATCGACGCACCTCGCTGACGATCCAGCCGGCGTCTGTGAGTGCGGACCGCAGTGCGGGCTCGCGCCAGTAGGTCTCGACGTAGCGCCGAGGCGTAGCGGTGCCGCCGTGTGTGGATACATCCTCGCCATCGCCCTCTCTAACCGAGGCGTGCAGTCGCCCGCCGGCCCGGGTTGCTTCGGCAAGCCGCCCAAGCACCGTGCCGAGATCCTCGCGCGCGACGTGAATAAGACAGGCACAGGCCCATATCCCGTCGTACGGCGTGCCGGGGCGCTGCGGGTCGGCCAGGTCATCGGTCAGCGGGTCCAACAAGTCGGCTTCGAAACCGCTCTCGCGAAGCAGTTCGACGAAACCCTTGGCAATATCGGTGCGCCGGACGCTGATCCCTCGCTTCTCAAGCTCGAGCGCATCTCGCCCACCACCGCTTCCGATCTCCAGCACCCGGCCAGAGCGACCCAGCCCGGTCACGAACGCATCGATCTCTGTCGCGACCCATTCGGGCATCGCCGCGGCCTCGGCGGCGTACTGCGCCGCCACCGCGTCATACGACTGCACGGTATCCCGGTCGGTGCTCACCGTAGCGCTCCTCCTCGAAGACACGAAAACCGCCCGATGAACGAGCAGCCCAGCCCGTTGCGCCTTTCACTGGTTCGGCGGGTAACAGCGGGCGATTTGCTTCCCGGATATAGCAGAAATTCGATCTGAGCTCCCACCGGTAAAACAGCAAATGAGCCAAACGGCGCAATTCCCGCTAGAATGCGCCTCCCGTGCGCCCGTAGCTCAGCCGGATAGAGTAGTGGCTTCCGAAGCCATTGGTCGGGGGTTCGAATCCCTCCGGGCGCGCCATCTTCGTAGAACCAGCGTAGCGGCTCAACCCATCCCGCCGTGCATTTAGCTGGACCTGCAACGCGCTCATCTAGCGCCTGCGGACCCGATAATCCCGCAATGTCCTGCGCGGCCCGTCCGCCTCCACAAGTCCTGCTGCGATCAGGTGCTGGAGACGGGACGCGACGAACATGTCGCCAAAGGCATTACGACGGTCGCCACGGCCCATGGCTTCCCCAACCACGCGCGCAGCCGGTGTCCACTCATACGGGCAGCAGTTCAGGATGAAATCGTCATGCGCCGCAATGGATCTGAACAGCAAACGGCCCTGTGCATCGCTTTCCCGCAGAAGTTCCGGCCTCGCAACAATGCGACCGTATTCTTCCGCCATGGCGATCGCCTCTTCACGCGGAATCGCCATCGCCTTCGGCACTAACGCCGCCAATGCCTGCGGTGGGTGAACCGCGACAGCATGAAATCCGTCTATCGGGGGAACGGAAACGCGCCACAGTGCCGCCTCCTCCGCCGACAGCCAGTGGCATGCCATCCGCAGAAGTACGTAATCGGCGCCGCTTTCGCTAGCCCAGATAAGAAGGCGTCGCGGCTTATCGGCGGCGACGGACTGGCGCAGCTCGCTCCAGGGTGCGAAGGCATCGTTCCATTCCTGCGATAGCACCTCGTCGCTGTAGCCCGGGACGGCGAGCGAACGCCAGAAAGCCACGCGTTCGCGGCCATCGGTCAAGGGCCCGAGATTGAGCGTATCTGTGATGCAGAAAACCTTGCCTGAAAGACCATGCCCAAGGACCGCGGCACGCAGAGAGCCGGCAGCGCTGTCGGAAGCAACGACGTGGATGTCGGTCATAGGGCTTCTTGATTTCCAGCTACGTAGGATGGGCCGGCCGAAGCGGCTTTTAACAGCCGTATGGCGGGTCCACCCATCCTACCCCCACACAATGCTGGCGCCGGATCGCGCCTCAGTTCGCCTGCGGCCTGGTCCTTATCATCTCGACCAGGCTCGCTTGGTCGGCATCGCCATAACCGGATGCGACGGCTTTTTTCAGAAGCTGGAACATCGGTGCGATTAGTTCGGGACTGACGCCCTGGCCCTCGCTGGCCACGATAAAGTTGTCGAACGCCGCTGCCTGCATCTCGAGGTTGGAGACGACATCTTTGCGGTAATCGCCACTGTCGATGCGCCGCGCCATGTCGGGCAGCCATGTCATCACCGCTCCAAGCCAGTCGGTCAGCATCGGCAGGAATTTTTCCGCGAGTACCTTTTCCGAGCCGGTCAGCGCAAAGGCATGCGTGACGCCTGAGAAAAGGCCGTACATGGCGGTGAGCAGGGCAATGTCGTGCAACGGCGCCAGCCCGGCGTCGTCGCCTAGATATCTGGCCGTTCCCAGCGCACCGAGTGTTTTTTCGTGCGCCTCGAACGCCACCTGCGCACCGCTGTAGAGGACCAGCGCCTCGGCTTGGCCGATCATCGGCGGAACCGCCATGATGCCGCCGTCGAGATAGTCGGCGCCCCGGCTGCCTGCCCATTGCGCCATCTCGCGCGCCTGCGCCGGCGTGCCGTTGGTGAGATTGATCAGCGTGCGGCCTGCAAGTGCATCCTTTGCCGGCTCTAACGCCTCATACACGGTGTCGTAAACCAGCAGACAGGCGACCACCAGTTTGCTCGCCTCGACGGCGTCCTTGACGCTCGCCGCGGCGACAGCACCTTTGCCCACCAGTGCCTCAGCCTTGGCCGGCGAACGGTTCCACACGGTTACGCTGAGACCGCTTTTCAGAAACGCCTCGGCCAGAGCCGAGCCCATGGCGCCGAGGCCGATGACGGATACGTCGGACATTTGTTTTCCTTTCTATATTGGTTCGAACGCGAAGTTGCGACGAGTGACGTCTGCAGCATTCCTGTCATCCCATCGCCGGCGACAAGTCCTGGCCCAGGCCGCCGTCGATCTTGATCCGCTCTCCGGTGGTGAAGGTGGCATCGAAGCCGAGGAACAAAACGGCGCGTGCCACTTCTTCCGGCGTGCCGTGGCGCTTCATCGGCGTCACCTCGTCGCCGATCTTCATGAAGGCGGCGCGCTCTTGCGCCGAGGCACCGGCCACGCCCATGGTCGGCGTGTCGATGAAACCGGGGCTCACCACGTTGACGCGGATTTTTCGCGGCAGCAGTTCCGATGCCAGCACTTTGCCGAAGGCACGCAGTGCCGCCTTGCTGGCGGAATACACCGCCATGCCGGCAATGCCCGAATCCTCGGCGATCGACGAGGTGAAGACGATCGCACCGCCCTCATTGATCAGTGGAATGAGGCGCTGGGTGGTGAAGAAAGCGCCCCTGGTGTTGATGCCGAACTGGCGGTCGTAAGACGCTTCAGTGACCTGATCGAACGGTTCCAGTTCCGACACGCCGGCGTTCACGTGCAGGAAATCGATCTTGCCTAGCTTCTGTCCCACTTCCGTGCCGAGTGCACCGATGTCGTCCATGCTGGCGGCATCCGACCTGACCGCATGGACGCTTTCGCCAAGTGCCTCACGGGCGTCGGCGATGTTCTTTTCATTGCGCCCTGTGATCAGGACTTCGGCGCCATCGTCGATCAGCGCGCGTGCAACTGCCAATCCCATTCCATGGGTGCCGCCGATGACGACCGCCTTTTTGCCTCGAAATCTGTTCATGAGTTTTCCTTATCTCGGCGCGAAGGGCGCCGCGGTTTGTCGTTTTGGATTTGTTCGTTTTGAAAGCGCCGAAAGCGGTCGCTTTTTTCCGCGCAAAAAAAAAGCTGCCGGTGAAAGCCTTGCTGCCGGCTTTTGCCCGCACGTTCCGGCGCCTGGGCCCGAACCTTAGGCAGGCACTTTCGATTGCGCAAGTACAGACAAAAAAGTAAGGTACCCACCAATTCCTCAGAATTGGAGCGTTCCGTGGCAAAGAAGCAAAAAGAATTGCCGGACAGCTGCGGATTGGGCCCCGCGCTGGCGGTAATCGGCGGCAAGTGGAAGGCACTTTTGCTCTGGCAGATCCACCAAGCACAGCCTTGCCGGTTCGGCGAGCTGAAAAGGCTGCAGCCGGAGATCAGCGAGAAGATGCTGATCCAGCATCTACGCGAGATGGAAGCGGACGGCATCATCCACCGCGAGGTGTTTCACCAGGTACCGCCGCGCGTCGAATATTCGGTCACGCCAGAAGGTGCCGAGCTCGACCTAGCGCTCGCTCCGCTGGGCGAATGGGGCAAAAAGCACCAAGAACGGACGGAAAAGGCGAAGGCCGAAGAGGCAGAAGAAGCATCGCGAGCGTAGCGAACTACGGGTTTCAGCCACGCTGGGCGCTTATCTTTTTCAACGAGCATCCTCGTGATTTGCCTTCCTATCGCCTACGCTTCTAAGCGACCCGTCGCTTCACGCTCGTATCGTCTGTCGAGCGGCAATCAGGATTCGCGGGGAATGACCCAGCTTCAAAGTCCGTCCAATTGAAATCTCAATTACCGGACGGCATTCCAAATAACACGCAGCGGGTGCCGGCAATAACCAGCGGAAGAATCGGCTGGCTTGGATTGACCAAATTTCGTAAGCCGAATCCGGGGTCGGATGCCTGCCGCGGCAACTGACCTCGTGTTAATCCGGTCGCATGGATCAAATCCGCCAATACCTTGCATTACCGCTTGCATCTTGGCCGCAACGTGATATCTAGGCGCTGGGGATGATCGTTGCCGCGCACGACCGGCCACACCGATACATCCGCTGACACTGGTGGATTTTGGCTGAAAGCAAGGTGAGGGGCTGCAGACCATAGCGCGCCTTGAATAGGATAAGGACGGCCGATCCAGCCGCTTGCACAGGGCAGGCACATCAGGGCCGGTGAGGCGGGAAGACCGCGTCCATCGCCACTCATCCGTTCATGGCAGCTGATGGTGCAGAGCACTTCTGCATTTCCTGTGCAACGCAGTGCGTAGGGATCACGAACGAGGCCTGCCATGAACAACATAACGATCCGTCAACGAATACTGTTCAGCTTCGCTGTCATCCTTGCGGTGATGTTGTTGATGGGAGGATTCGCCATGCAACGGCTGTCCGTCATCGAATCCAAGGAAGACCAGCTGCGGCGCGACTCCATCCCCGGGCTGCATCTTGGCGGGAGGATGGAATCCATTTGGGACGAGAACTATCTGATATTGCTGGAGCTGGCATTCGTCGACGCCGCCGAGATCCCTCGTGTGGAAGAACGGCTGCGTGCCAAACGTGTGGTTTTCGATGAAGCGGTTCGCAACTACGAGAGCACCGTTACCACCACTGGCGACCGCGAGAATCTGGAAGCCGTAAAGCGTACCAGCGCCGCATTCTTCGCTCTGCAACCAGAAGCCATCCGCCTGAGCCAAAGCGATCGGCAGGCCATGTTGAGTCTGCGGCAAGTCCGTCTGGAGCCGGCGTTCGCACAAACCGCAAAGGCCCTTGAGCAGTTGCGCAACTACAACTATGCGGGAGCCATGCAGTCTGGCGAAGGAATCGATGCCGCGGTAGCGGCCGCCAGGGTAGGGATCGGCATCAGCTTCATCGGTGCGCTCTTGCTGGCCAGTCTTGCAGGCTTTTATTTGCTCAAGGCCATCAGCCAACCGTTGCATCACCTGGCGGGTGCGGTGGAGGCCATGGCCAGGGGCGATTTCAGTCGGAAGTTGGCGCTGGCTCGCGCCGATGAGTTCGGCGTGCTGGCACAAGGCTACGACCGCATGGGGGCCGATCTCTCGTCGCTGGTGGGTCAAATCCAGACCTCCGGTATCCAGGTCAATTCTTCGATCAACGAAATCACCGCAACCCTGCGCGAGCAACAGGCCACCGCCGCCCAGATCGCAACGACCACGACTCAGATCGGCGCTACCTCGCGCGAAATAGCCGCTACATCGAAGGAGCTGGCGCGCACGATGGTGGCGGTAGCGTCAGGCGCGGAACAGACCGCGAACCTTGCCAGCAACGGACAGGCAGGGCTGGTGCAGATGGAGGAGACCATGCGTCGGGTCATCGATGCCACGGCTTCGATCAACGCAAAACTTTCGGTGCTCACCAGCAAGGCCGACAACATCAGCCAGGTGGTCACCACTATCACGAAGGTGGCGGACCAGACCAATCTGCTCTCGCTCAATGCCGCTATCGAAGCCGAGAAAGCTGGCGAGTATGGACGCGGCTTTTCTGTTGTAGCCACGGAGATCCGCCGCCTCGCCGACCAGACCGCGGTCGCCACACTCGATATCGAACAGATGGTGCGTGAGATCCAGTCGGCGGTTTCGGCCGGTGTCATGGGTATGGACAAATTTTCCGAAGAAGTACGCCGCGGCACCAGCGACGTGCAGCAGGTCGGCAGCCAGCTTTCGCAAGTGATCGCCCATGTGCAAGCGATGGTGCCCCGGTTCGAAGCCGTCAGTGAAGGTGTCCAAGCGCAATCGACCGGCGCCGAACAGATCACTCAGGCGTTGTCTCAGTTGAGCGACGCCGCGCAACAAACCGTGGATGCATTGCGCCAATCCAATCAGGCGATCGACGAACTGCATCAGGTCAGTGCGGGCCTGCGCGACGGCGTCTCGAAATTCAAACTGCAAGCGTAGTGGGTGGTACGGGCGCGAACAGACTCAAAGCAGCAGTTCCGACAAGGAGAGCGGCAGAGTGCTTTTCCTACTATTCCAGCTGGGTGAGGATCGCTACGCGATAGAGGCGACCAAGATTGTCGCGGTATTGCCTTTGGTAACGCCCAAGTCGTTGCCGCAGGCGCCAGCGGCGGTGGCGGGCATTTTCGACTATGGCGGCGAAGCCGTGCCGTTGATCGACCTCAGCCAACTGGCCTTGGACTGTCCCGCGCAACCGCGGCGTAGCACACGGATCCTGGTAGTGAATTACCCACTAGGCGATGGCGAAGCTCGCTATCTCGGCCTGATTGCCGAGCAAGCTGTGGAAACGGTGGTCCGCGACCCCGCCGAGTTCGAGCCCTGCGGCGTGAGCCAGGACAGTACTCGCTATCTGGGGCCGGTCGTTTCCGATCCGCGCGGTTTGCTGCAATGGGTACAGGTCGAGCACTTGTTGCCGGAGCTTGTGCGCGACCTGCTGTTCAAAGAACCGGTCGATAGCTGATGTCGCCGGCAGACTTCGAGCAGTGGCTCAAACAGACGATGGGCCTGGACGTGGCCACGGTGGGAGGTTCGGTGGCCGAACGAGCCGTCACCTCCCGCATGGCGGCCTGCGGATATTCCGATAGAACCACGTATTGGCACTTCGTCCAGAGCTCCTCCATTGAACAACAGGAATTGATCGAAGCCGTCATCGTGCCGGAGACATGGTTCTTTCGCGACGCCGAAGCGTTCGCCGCGCTGTCCAGCCTCTACAACGACCGATGGGTTGCCGCGCATCCCGGCGCCTCATTGCGCTTGTTGAGTTTGCCCTGCTCGTCAGGAGAGGAGCCCTACTCCATGGCGATGGCCTTGCTGGACGCTGGTGTTCCCGGCGGGCGCATGAGCATCGATGCCATCGATATCAGTGAGCGTTCACTGGCCAAGGCGGCCCGGGGTCTATATGGCGCCTACTCATTCCGCGGTCGCGACCTGCGGTTCCGCGATCGCCATTTCGAACCGGTCAGCGATGGCAATTGGCTATTGTCGGAGAAGGTACGCAAGCAGGTGCAATTTCGCTGGAGTAACGTGCTGGACATCGGCCTAGTACCGAGCGGCACGACCTACGATGCAATCTTCTGCCGCAATCTGCTGATCTATTTCGATCAAGACACCCAGATCCGTACCGTCGATGCGCTATCGCGGTTATTGAGTCCGCAAGGGTTGATTTTCGTCGGGCCGGCCGAAAGCGGCCTGATGTTGCACCTGGGTTTCGCTTCAGCACAGCTGCCGATGGCGTTTGCGTTCCGCAAGGCGTCTGCGCGGCCCACTCTCCCGGTGGAATCGCCGGTGCGGCTGCCTGCGCGCGAGCCCGTGGTGGCTCGGCCACCTGCATCTGTACCCATGCCCCCGGCAATGCGCACTGAGCCGCTGCCCTCTTTGGCCAGCGCTGCAGAAAAGTCGCCATTGGAGATGGCGCAGCAGCTTGCCGACAGCGGCCGCTTTGCGGACGCGGCGAAGGCTTGCGAAGCACTGCTTAAGTTGCACGGCCCTTCTGCGGAGGTACTGCATCTGCTTGGACTGGTCCACGGCGCAAGCGGAGAATCTGCTCAGGCCGAACATTGCTTCCGCAAGGTGCTGTATCTGCAACCTGATCATGAGGAGGCACTGTTGCATCTGGCACTACTGCTGGAAAGCAAGGGCGATCTGCGGAGCGGAAGCTTGCTTCGTCTGCGCGCCAAACGCCACCGCGAGACGGCCGGCTGACATGACCCAGCCGCCCTCCTCGCGCAAGGTCGGATTCTCCGCGGTGATCTCGCTGCTGGATCGCGCCATCGATCCGGCCGACCTGCGCGAGGCGACTGAGCGCGTCGCACGCCGCGATGTCAGCCAGCAAGCACTGACCCAGACCAATTTTGTGTTCCGCATCGGTTCCGAGTGGCTGGCTTTGCCAAATGATGTTGTCGATGAAGTGCTGGTGCCCCGGGCGATTCGTTCGCTGCCGCATCGTCGTGGAAGCGTCGTGCGTGGACTGGCCAACGTACGCGGCCAGCTCACCATCTGCGTAAGGCTCGAACAACTGCTTCAACTCGATACCACCGGCAAGATGGGACATGCCCGCGAACAGCGGATTGGTTGCCGTCTAGTGGTGTTGGTTTCGCAAGGCCACCGAGTGGCCTTCGAAGCCGATGAAGTGCATGGCTCGAATCGATTCGATCCCGACTCATCGCGCGAAGTACCGGCCACGGTGGCCCATTCGATGGCCAGCTTTACCACTGCGGTACTGCCATGGGGCGACCACACGGTGGGGCAACTGGATGCGGAACTGCTGTTCCATGCCATCAATCGGCATTTGACATGAGCGGCGAAGACCTACGCGACTATTCACTGCATGAACTCTTCCGCATGGAGGTGGAAGGGCAACGGCAGGTAATGATCGACGGCCTGCTGATGCTCGAACGCACCCCCACCGCCGCCGGCGAACTGGAGGTCTGCATGCGCGGAGCGCACTCGCTCAAGGGAGCGGCGCGCATTGTCGGACTGACCGCCGCGGTGAGTGTGGCGCACATGATGGAAGATTGTCTGGTGGAGGCGATACACGGGCGTATCACCTTGGGCAACAACGCGATCGATGTGCTTTTGCGCGGCGTCGATCTACTCGGCAAGATCGCCGATACGCCCATCGACGAAACCTCGCACTGGACTCGGGACGACACACCGGAAGTGAACCTGTTCCGAGCGGCATTGGCGGCAGTGGTAGGCATCGACAGCACGGCCGACCCTTTGGTTGCGATTCCTGCAGCCGAACCCGCCAGCGATGCCAAGGACACCGGCACCGCCGAGAGCGAAGAACGCGTACTGCGGGTCAGCGCGCGCAGCCTCAACCGTGTCCTCGGATTGGCCGGCGAATCGCTGGTGGAATCGCGCCGGCTGTACCCCGTCATCCGTTCGATGAGCCGGCTCAAGCGGCTGCAACAGGACACCGCGCGTGCGCTGGACCGTCTCAACGATGCCTGGCCGGCACACTCCAACGACTACGCCACAACCGCTACGCTGACCGAGGCCCGTAGCAAGATCTCCGAGTGCCAGCGCGTATTCGCCGAGCAGGTGGAACAGCTCGAAATGTTCGACCGTCGAGTCGCCGAGGTGGCGCACCGGCTCTACGACGAAGCGTTGGCCAGCCAGATGCGGCCGTTCGCCGACGGCACCCGCGGATTCAAGCGCATGGTCCGCGATCTCGGGCAAGAGCTGGGCAAGCAGCTGCGGCTGGAGATCACGGGCGAGACGACCCAGGTCGATCGCGACGTGCTTGCCAAGCTGGAAGCACCGCTGGGGCACCTGCTGCGCAATGCGGTCGATCACGGCATAGAAACGCCGTCGGAGCGATTGGCGGCCAACAAACCTGCGGAGGGCGTGATATCCCTCAGAGCCCACCATGTCGCCGGCCTGCTGGAAATCGTCGTGGCTGACGACGGCGGCGGCATCGATGTCGAAAGCGTCCGCAAAGCCACGGTTGCACGCGGCCTGGCGGATGAACAAACCGCGCAGCGCTTCACCGAAGCGGAGCTTCTGGAATTCCTGTTCCTGCCCGGCTTCACCATCAAACAGATAGTGACGGAGATATCCGGCCGCGGGGTAGGGCTGGACAGCGTGCAGAACGTCGTCAAACAGCTGAGAGGAACGGTACGGCTGTCGTCCCAGCCGGGACAGGGCATGTGCTTCCAGCTGCATCTGCCGCTTACCACTTCGGTGGTGAGGACGCTGGTAGTCGAGATCGGCGGCGAGCCTTACGCGTTTCCATTGGCGCATATCGTCAGTACGGCCATGGTGCCGCGCTCGGAAATAGCCGTATTGGAAGGCCGCCAGCATTTTCTGTTGAACGATCGCCAGATCGGCCTTGTCGCCGCTCAGCAAGTATTGGGTGGTGCAGACCCGAAGAGCGCGCCCGAGCGACTGAGTGTGGTCGTCGTAGGTGATCGCAGCCGCGGCCATGAATACGGACTTGCGGTAGATCGTTTCTGCGGCATCCATGAACTTGTCGTGCAACCGTTGGATCGGCGGCTAGGCAAGATCAAGGACATCGAAGCCGGCGCGCTACTCGACGACGGCAGCCCGTTGCTTATTGTCGACGTCGAAGACTTGGTACGTTCGGTCGAAAGACTGGTGACCACCGGGCACCTGGCGACGATGCGCTACGACGCAAGCGCCGAGGCGGTGACACGCAAGCGCGTGCTGGTAGTGGACGACTCGCTGACCGTACGCGAACTGGAACGCAAGCTGATCGAAAGCGGAGGCTATGCGGTGGAGGTAGCCGTTGACGGCATCGACGGCTGGAACGCCGTGCGGCTGGGCCATTTCGATCTGGTCGTCACCGACATCGACATGCCCCGCATGACCGGTATCGAGCTGGTTTCCTTGATAAAGAAGGACCCTCGGCTGCACGCGTTGCCGGTCATGATCGTCTCCTACAAGGACCGCGACGAAGATCGCCGCCAAGGGCTGGATGCCGGCGCCGACTTTTACCTGACCAAGGGCAGCTTCCATGATGAAGCCTTGTTGCAGGCGGTGATCGATCTCATCGGAGAGGCGACGGCATGAAGATCGGTATCGTCAATGACCTGGCACTTGCGGTAGAAGCGCTGCGGCGTGCACTGAGAGAACATCCGGAGCACACCATCATCTGGACCGCCGCCGATGGCGTGGAGGCCGTCGAGCGCTGCGCACAGAACCCACCGGACCTGGTGCTGATGGATCTGTTGATGCCGAATATGGACGGCGTCGAAGCCACCCGGCGGATCATGGCGCGTAGCCCCTGCGCGATATTGATAGTGACCGCCAGCGTCGACGGCAATGCTCCGCTGGTATTCGAAGCCATGGGCCACGGTGCGCTGGATGCGGTCGATATGCCCGCGCTGGCGGCAGACAAGGAAGGCATTGCGGCGTTGCTTGCAAAGATCAACCTGATTGGGCGATTGGCCAATGTGCGCCCCATCAAAGCAATGCCATCCAAGCAGAAGCCAGCCAAACCGGCGACGGAAAGACTGCTCGCGATCGGCGCGTCCGCGGGTGGGCCGGCGGCGGTGGCGCAGGTACTGGGCGGATTGCCCGCCAGGTTTCCGGCAGCGATCGTGATCATCCAACACATAGACGAGAAGTTTGCCAAGAGCATGGCCGACTGGCTGCACCGCTATTCCAAGAACCCGGTGCGGCTGGCACGGCCCGGCGACAGACCAATGGCGGGTACGGCTTTGCTGGCTGGGACCAATCAGCATCTTGTGCTCAACGACGACGGCCGGCTGGACTACACCTGCGAGCCCTTCGACGAGCCCTACCGCCCATCCGTAAACGTGTTTTTCGAAAGCGTCAACGACGCTTGGTCAGGACCTGCGGTCGGTGTGCTGCTCACCGGCATGGGACGCGACGGCGCGGCCGGCCTGAAAGCCATGCGCCTCAAAGGCCACCACACCATCACCCAGGATCAAGCCAGCTCCGCTGTCTACGGAATGCCCAAGGCCGCAGCCGAACTCGGCGCTGCGGTCGATATCCTGCCGCTGGAACGGATAGCCCCGCGGCTGCAGGAAATTTTCAGACCTACCAGGAGTATGTCCAAATGAGCACTTCCGCTTCGGGCAGCCTCTACGCTGCCGTACCGGGATCCACCAACGAACGCCGCACCGTCGTATTCCTGGTGGACGATCAGCCCATCATCGGCGAAGCCGTACGCCGCGCAGTGGCGAGCGAGCCGGATATCGAGTTCCACTACTGCAGCGTCGCCGAAGAAGCCATCGCGATGGCCTCGGCGCTTCAGCCAAGCGTGATCATGCAGGACCTGGTCATGCCCGGTACCGACGGCATGACCTTGGTGCATATGTACCAGATGCACCCCGCGCTACGGCATGTGCCCATCATTGTCCTGTCGAGCAAGGAAGACGCCGCGGTGAAGAGCCAGGCATTCGCTACCGGCGCCGCCGATTATCTGGTCAAGCTACCGGACAGCATCGAGCTGATCGCACGCATACGCCACCACTCGCGTTCGTACTTGAATCTGATCGAGCGCGATGCCGCCTACCGCGCATTGAGCGAAAACCAGCGGCAGCTGCTGGAAATGAATGAAGCGCTGCAACGCCTGAGCGAAGTCGACGGCCTGACCGGCCTGAACAACCGCCGGTACCTGAATTCGTACCTGGAAACGGAGTGGAACCGCGCGATCCGCGACCAGGAAAGCCTATCCATCCTGATGATCGACGTCGACGACTTCAAGGTCTACAACGACGCCTACGGCCATCTGGCTGGCGATGAAGTGCTGAAAATGGTCGGCAAGATAATCCAGGAGTGCGCGCAACGGCCGGCCGACGTCGCCGCCCGCTATGGCGGCGAAGAGTTCACCATGGTGCTGCCCTCCACGCATCCCGAAGGCGCGTTGCGCGTTGCCGAGCGGATCTGCGCGGACGTCCGCGCCCTGGCCATCCCAAGCCGCGCCGCCAAGGCCGTCTGCATCACCGTCAGTGTTGGAGCCGCGGCAACCGTCCCCGCCCGCGGCACGTCATATGCCCCATTGCTTCAAGCGGCCGATATAGCCCTCTACGACGCAAAGCACGCCGGCAAGAATCGCGCGGTGCTTCGTGAGATTCATTGAGGCTAGTCCACGCTAACGCAATAGGCGTGGACATGCCGATGAAGGCGACTCAGGTGTAACGCGGCAGCCGAGCGTGGAACCAAGGGCCTTCGAACCAGCTCGACCTGTGCGCAGACGACTACCTGGCACCAGCCGCATCGGTCCGCTCCCGAACACGAAGGCATGGCACTACGCTTTTCCCGTTCCTGCGTCGGGCTTATCCGACACCGCTCGCGTGCATTTCCGACCTCATAGACCGGTTAACTCCGATGGGCGTACGAGCCACGCTGAAGGAGCATAGGTAGCCCGCTCAATTGAGCGACTTCTTCGGATAGCCGCCTGGTTCTAGATGCGTTTTTTGACACGGATGCGCGATATCCATCGTCGAGCTAGAGCGGACGAACGAAAAGACATTGACGTTTCCGTCAAACGGATCTGGCTGTGCCTTTGTAATCCCCATGACCTCACTGACAAGCAGCGGAACTTGATTTGGAGTTTCAGCACAGTGAACCGCAACAAGAAAAATCGGAGTTGATGGTGCCGCCATCAGCGATGTGGCCGGTCGCCAGTGGCGAATTTCGGAGCGTTCTGAACCTGAGTTTTCCAACAAGTTGTATGGCGCGAAGACGGAAGGCTCATTAGCTTTGTCCTCTGCTAGCTGTATTTAGCATCAAGGGATTGACATGGACTGGATGGTCAGGATTGCCGACTGGATTTCGGCGACAAGGAAGGGTCAGCGAGCTGTCATCGCGATGGCTGCGATGATTGCCCTCGCTGGATGTAGCACCCCAGCGCCGCGTGACTACGGCGGACGCTGGAAGCCGGTGAACCGTTTCCCGGCCTCAACCACTGAGATCCCGTTGGCAAGCGCCTATGTGTTCTACGCGTCGCCATTGGATGGCACGCTTAAAGCGCTGCTAACGCGTTGGGCCAAGGACACTGGTTTGCAGCTGAATTTCCGGCTGGGCGCCGACTACACCTTGGTCGCTCAGGTAGCAACGATCCGCACTGGCGATCTACGCCAAGCGGCAGCCGAACTTAGCGCTGTTTATGCCGCGCAAGGTATATCGATCACCACCGAACCAGGGCAGTTGGTGGTACAGCCAGTTTCGGTCGCCAGCACACCGTCTTCTTCGCTATCGGAGAGTACCGCCATTGTCGGGGAGGCCGCTCAAGGAGGAGCAAGCCATGGCGAGTAAGTCTACGAGTTCGCCTGCGATCGAGCAGGTGGTGAACAAAGCCGTTAACTTCGAATTGACGATTGCCGATATCGCCCGCCGCAGCGAGAGGCGCGCTTGGTGGGTGGCGCTTTCGGCGATCTGCATGGCATTGATTCTGGCTGGCGGCTACTTCTACATGCTGCCGCTGAAAGAAAAGGTGCCTTACTTGGTGATGGCCGACGCTTATACCGGCACGAGTACGGTGGCTCGCCTGACCGAGGATGCGGTGCATCGCCGTATCAGCACCAGCGAAGCGATCAACCGCAGCAACGTGGCGCACTTTGTACTGGCCCGTGAATCGTATGACGTGGCGATGATGAACCTGCGCGACTGGGCCACGGTGCTGACGATGTCAGCGCCGGGTGTGGCGGCACCGTACACGGCCTTGCATGCCCCCAGCAATCAGAACAGCCCGTACAAGACTTATGGGCGCGAACGTGCGATCCGGGTCAGGTTGCTGAGCATCGTTCTGATTGGCGGTGGTCCGGACATCCCGCCTAAAGGAGCGACGGTGCGTTTCCAGCGCAGCTTGTATGACAAGCAGACCGGTGCAACTCGAACGCTCGACAACCAGATTGCCACGCTTGAGTTCACCTACAAGCCGAATCTGAAAATGGACGAGAAATATCGGATCGAGAACCCATTAGGGTTCCAGGTAACCAGTTATCGCGTCGATACCGATTATGCAGGCGCGCCGCCGGCTGAAGTCGAAACACCTGCCGTCCCAACGAGCGATGCCACCAATCCCTCACTGTTGCCGTCCGAAGCTGCGCCAAGCGCCCCTCCGGAACATGAACCCTTGCCGGCTGCAACGACACCTGCGGCGGGTTCGCGAGGAAACCGTCGATGAGGCTGCTGCGAAACACTGCATGGACAGGGCTGTCGCGCCTGCTTCCGATAATGGGGTTGGTGTTGGCGTTGCCAGCGCAGGCACAAGTCGTGCAGGCGTACGAGTACCAGCCTGATCGCATCTATCAAATACGCACCGGCTTGGGCATCACTACTCAGATCGAACTGAGCCCGAACGAAAAAATCCTGGATTACAGCACCGGCTTCGGTACTGGCTGGGAACTTACACGTCGCGAGAACGTGTTCTACCTGAAACCGAAGAACGTGGATGTGGACACCAACATGACGGTGCGCACGGCCACTCACTCCTACCTTTTCGAGTTGAAGGTGGTAGCGACAGACTGGACCGAACTGGAACAGGCCAAGCGCGCCGGTGTGCGATACAAGGTGACCTTTACCTATCCCGGCGATGCCCGCTTCTCAGCCGAAGCCGATAAGGCTGCCGAAGTGCCTGAGTTGAGCACTTCCCTGGACAAGAACCGGGTATATCAGTTCGATTACGACTACGCCACGCGCGACAACAAGCAGCCGTGGCTGGTGCCGGTCAATGTCTATGACGACGGCCAGTTCACCTACATCAGGATGAGTGACCTCAAGCAGTTCCCCACGGGCAATTTCCCGACAGTGTACGTGCGCGATCAGGACCATGGCGAGGATGCGGTGGTCAACACGACGATCGAGGGCAACACGATCGTCGTCCATGGAACCTATCCGTATCTGGCGATTCGACATGGCCAGCATGTGGTCGGACTGAGAAGGAATACTCGCAAATGAACACTCCTTCCAACGAGCCAGTGTCGACCAACCCCTACCTGGCTCAGCAACAGGCCGCCGTACCGGATCTGGACTCGCAAGCGCCAGAACTGAGATCGACAGAGTCCCGCCGCCTTAACCGGCGAGCGATGATGTTCCTGGGTGGCGTGGTCGCATTGATTGCAGTGCTCGCCTGGATTGGCGTCAGCCTGCTCAGCAACCGCAACGAGGTCATTCCCAAGCCGCGCGAAGAAACCGTCAACGTGCCGGCACTTCCGCAAGGTCCGTCGGAACCGGCCACTCCACGCGGGACGCCGCCGGTGCCATTGGCGGAGATGCCCCAGCTACCACCGATGCCGGAGAGTTTGTCCGGCGGGTATCCGATGCCAGACACGCCGCGCGGGCCGACTCTTATGGAGAGGCGGATGATGTCTGCCGAAGGCGCCGCGGGTGGGCAAGCCAACTCCGGCCAGGATTCCTATGCACAGATACTTGCCGCCGCGCAAACCGGACAAGCGCCGGGCGCGATACCGCCGCGAGGCCTGAACCTGGCGGACGTATCCAACGCGCAGCCATTGAACAAACCAGACACGCTGTTGCTTCGCGGCACGTTTATCCGTTGCGTGCTGGAAACCCGCATCGTCACCGATCTACCGGGCTTCACCTCCTGCATGGTGACCGAGCCGGTCTATTCGTTTAACGGACGACGCCTACTGTTGCCCAAAGGCTCCAAAGTGTTGGGCAAGTACGAGATGGAGGCGAATGGCCCGCGCGTGGCGGTCATCTGGGACCGGATCGTCACGCCGAACGGCATTGACGTGAACATGGCCAGTCCCGGCGTGGACGATCTCGGCGGCTCCGGCCATCCAGGTCATTACAGCGCGCATTGGGGCAGCCGGATCGGCGCGGCCTTGCTGATCAGCATGCTCAGCGATGGCTTCAAGTACGCCGCGGCCGAACAGGGCCCGCAAACCACCACGATCACCAATGGGTTGATTACCCAGCAACCGTTCGAGAGCAATACCGCGCGAAGCATGGAACGACTAGCACAGCAGGCATTGAATCGGCAGGCCAATCGCCCGGCCACCGTCACCATCAACCAAGGCACGCTGCTCAATGTCTATGTCGCCAAAGACGTGGACTTCAGCGGCGTGGCCACCAAGTACTGAGCTCACGATGGACGGTGACCTACCCTTACCCGAGGTGTCCAATGCATTCCTGGAATACCAGTATCAGGTACTGGGCATTCAGGATTTCATGAAGTGCTCGGATGTAACTGAAATCTGCATCAATCGGCCTGGCGAACTGTACTTGGAACGGGCTACCGGCTGGCAGCGCGTGGAAGTTCCGGCGCTGACTCTCGAGCGCGCGCGACAGTTCTGCACGGCAGTGGTCAATGAGAGCAATACCGGGCAACGCATTACCGATGCGGAGCCGATGGTGTCTCTTACATTTCCGACCGGGCAGCGGGCGCAGTTTGTGATTCCTCCTGCCTGCGATGCCGGCACGGTGTCGATCACGATTCGCTTGCCGTCCAGGCACACCCGCAGCCTGGCGCATTATCAGCAAGATGGTTTCTTCGACCAAATCTTGGAACGCACGCCACAGCTAAGCGATCACGATCGTGAATTACTGGATCTGCGCGCCGCGCGCAATTACTCCGGCTTTTTTCGCCAGGCGGTGGCATACAAGAAGAATATCGTCGTGTCCGGCGCCACCGGCAGTGGCAAGACCAGTTTCATGAAATCGCTGGTGCAGCATATTCCGCACGATGAGCGGTTAGTCACCATCGAAGATGCGCGCGAGCTATTCATCGAGCAACCTAATCGGGTGCATCTGCTTTACTCAAAAGGCGGACAAAGCGGCAGCCATGTCACCGCCAAAAGCTGCATGGAGAGCTGCCTTCGGATGAAGCCCGACCGCATTCTTTTGGCCGAGTTGCGAGGAGATGAAGCGTTCTACTTCATTCGCAACTGCGCTTCCGGTCATCCGGGCTCGATTACCAGCTGCCATGCCGGCAGCCCGGCGCAGACGTGGGATCAGTTGGCACTGATGGTCAAGGCATCGAGCGAAGGCTCGGGGCTGGAGTTCTCCACGATCAAGCACTTGCTGCAGATGACGCTGGATATCGTCGTGCACATCCAAGCGCATGCCGGGCGCCGAATGATCACCGGCATTGAGTTTCACCCAGAGCGACGGCTCGTCGCTGCGCAAGGAGCATAGCAATGCTGCCAGGAATGGAACTGATGGGATGCCAGGGATTGGCGGTGCCGGGCCACGTCATGCATCACGTGGTACAGGTGGAATCGTCCTACAACCCGTACGCAATTGGTGTCGTCGGTGGGCGCTTGCTGCGACAACCTAAGTCACTGAGTGAAGCCGTGGCCACGGCGAGCATGCTGGAAGAGAAGGGTTACAACTTCTCGCTCGGGCTGGCTCAGGTCAATCGTCACAACCTGCGCAAGTATGGGTTGCTTTCGTACAACGCAGCTTTCGATATCTGTCGCAACCTCATGGCTGGCTCGCGCGTTCTGGCCGAGTGCTATCAGCGCTCTGGAGATGATTGGGGCAAGTCTTTCAGCTGCTACTACTCCGGCAATTTTGTCACCGGTTATCGGCATGGCTATGTGCAGAAGGTATACGCCTCAATGCGTCGAGCAGACCCAAGGATCGCTACTCACCCAGGTAGTGCGATTCCGCTAGTAACCGGACATGCCTCTGTTGAACAAGTCGACAAGCGTCCCGACGCAGGTCGTGCGGCGGCATCGCAGGTCGTCGACACGGCTGCCAATCTGGTGTTGCGCCGTGCACTTTCTATCACCGCATCGCCGCTGGTTACCGAATCGCCCGCTAACGCCGCGACGTTGCCGCCGCCGGACGCGGCTACTGCAGCCGACGTGTTCGTTCCGCAAGTGCACGCGCCGGGAGAGCTACCTACGGACGCAGCGGCAGCACCGCTGGCGATGCCAATGGCAGACCCAGCCGATCTTCGTCAGGACACTACCGATAACGCACGGGTGTTCTGACTCCCTCGTTTGGTTCCGATTCCGCAGGACTGGATATCGGAGCCGACACACTGCCATCTCGTTCGGACATGGCAGCTTCTCTAACCAGCACAAGGAAAAACGCGATGAACTCACCCCACACCTCAAACCTCAAGACAACGGCCTCCGGCCTAGTGATGGCTACCGCGTTCATCGGTTTGTTGCTGGTGCCCGAACTTGCCTTGGCCGATGGGGAGTTCGACGGCGCCAGCACAAAAGTGTGCGGCTTCTTCAGCAACATTAAAAACTTGCTGAATATGGCCTCGATCGCGGTGGTGACTATCGCGGTTATTTTCGCCGGCTACCAGATCGCCTTTGCTCATAAGCGCATCAGTGATGTGACACCAATCCTGATCGGCGGCCTACTGATCGGTGCGGCTAGCCAGATCGCCAAGATGGTGATCGGTGACGGCGCCGGCGGTCAGGAGTGCCAAGCCTCGATGCTGGCGCAGTCACTGCTATCGCAGTATGCGTAAAGACGTACTGTTTCGTGGCTGCACGCGCCCGGCGATGTTTCTGGGAGTGCCATATGTCCCCTTCTTTCTGGGCGCTGGCGGCTGTCTGCTGTTGGCGATGTACACCAACCTATTCCTGCTGGTGCTGCTGCCCGTGGTGATCTTCACTCTGCGACAGTTCGCGCGTCGCGACGAGATGATCTTCCGTCTGCTCGGTTTGCGTTGGCAGTTCCGGGCACGGATGCGCAACGTCAAGCGGCACGACGGACTGTGGGTACTGACTCCTAACGCCTACCGTTCACGTCCTGCCGCCCAGTAAAGGAATGCAGAGACCTTCGGGTCTCTGCCGCACCTGCCAAAGGATATTCTCGTGTTTAATCCCGACACCCCGATTAGTGAGTTCCTACCGTTCTCCAGCCACGTCTCGCCCACGGTGCTGAAGACCACTGGCGGCGACTTTCTGCTGGTTTGGCGGCTCGACGGCCTGCCGTTCGTGGGGCGCGAGGCATGGGATCTGGAGCATCGCCACAGCACTTTCAATCGCATGCTGCAGACCTTGCGGGCGCCGGATTTCGTCAATGTCGCTTTCTGGGTGCATGACGTCCGCCGGCGGTTCCGGTTGGAGGATGAAAGCCAGTTCGGGCAGCCCTTCAATCAGCAGTTGTCCGATGCGTACTTCGACAGTCTGTCGACGCAGAAGCTGATGGGAAACGAGCTGTATCTGACCATGCTGTACCGGCCGGTCGTCAGCGGAAAGCGCTTCGTGGAGAAGTCCAGCGACGTCGGCCAACTACAGGCGCAACAGGACCAGGCGGTCACCAAGCTGCTGGAATTGGCCGGCAATGTCGAAGCTGTGCTGAAGGACTATGTGCCAATCCGGCTGGGGATGTACGAAGCGGACAACGGCCTGGTGTTCTCCGAGACATTGGCCTTCTTCGGCTACCTGCTTAATCGCGTCGACGAGCCCGTGCCGGTTCTATCTGCGCCGGCACACGAGTACCTGCCGGTGAGCCGGCAGCGCTTTTCCGGAAAGAGTGGCGATTTCGTGCTGACGACGCCGACCGGCCAGAACCATTTCGGCGCGATCCTGAACATCAAGGAATACACCGACAGCACCTATCCGGGCGTTCTCAACAACCTGAAATACCTGGACTTCGAGTACGTCATCACCCACTCGTTCAGCCCGATGGGACGGCACGATGCGCTGAAGGTGCTGGAACGGACCAAGGGCATGATGATCTCTTCCGGCGACAAGGCAGTCAGCCAAATCGTCGAGCTGGACCAGGCGATGGACCAGTTGTCCTCGGGCAACTTCGTGCTCGGCGAGTACCACTTCACGATGACACTGTATGCCGGCAGCCAGGATGCTCTGTCGCAGAGCATCGCCACGGCGCGCGCCGAGTTGTCCAATGCCGGTTTCGTCTCGATCAAGGAAGACTTGGCGGTCACTGCCGCCTTCTACTCGCAGTTCCCCGGCAACTGGAAGTACCGCACTCGCCTGGCCAATGTCAGTTCGCTGAATTTTCTAGGCCTGTCGCCACTGCACAACTTTGCCACCGGAAAACGAGATCACAACCCGTGGGGTCGCTGCGTCACCACCTTGCAGACCACCAACGGCCAGCCCTATTACTTCAACTTCCACGCTACCCACCCTGCAGAAGATTCCTTTGGCGAGAAAGCGATCGCCAACACGATGGTTATCGGCAAATCCGGTACCGGCAAGACAGCATTGATCAACTTTCTGCTCAGCCAGGTGCAGAAGCTGGATCCGGCGCCGACCATTTTCTTCTTCGACAAGGATCGCGGCGCGGAGATATTCGTGCGTGCCTGCGGCGGTCGCTATCTGGCGCTTGAAAACGGCCAGCCGACGGGGTTCAACCCGTTCCAGTGCGAACGCAATGAAGCCAATGTGCAGTTCCTGGCCGACTGGATCAAGGTGCTGGCCAGCAAATCCCGCTACACCTCGCGCGAAGAAGAAGACATCTTCCGTGCCGTCGAGAACATGCTCGACACTCCACCGCTACTGCGCAGCCTGACCAATTTCCAGAAAAGTCTGCCAAACATGGGCGACGACAGCCTATACGCCCGGATGAAGAAGTGGACGGCTGGCAACTCACTGGGATGGGTGTTCGACAACCCTGCCGACACCATCGACCTCAGCCAATCCAACATCATCGGCTTCGACTACACCGACATTATCGACAACCCGGAAGTGCGAGTACCGGTGATCAATTATCTGCTGCACCGCTTGGAAGGACTGATCGATGGTCGACGCCTGATCTATGTGATGGATGAATTCTGGAAGATTCTTGATGGCGAAGGTGGCCTGAAGGAATTCGCCAAGAACAAGCAGAAGACCATTCGTAAACAGAACGGCCTGGGTATCTTCGCCACTCAAAGCCCAGAAGACGCGCTGGCCAGCGACATATCGGCCGCGCTGATCGAGCAAACAGCCACCATGGTTCTGCTTCCCAATCCCAATGCCAGCCGCGAAGACTATATCGACGGCCTGAAACTGACCGAAGCCGAATACAAGGTCGTGGTCGGCCTGGACGAGCGTTCGCGTTGCTTTCTGGTCAAGCAGGGGCACGCCTCCTCCGTGTGCCAGTTGAACCTGCGCGGCCTGGATGACGCCCTATCGGTGATATCGGCCTCTACCGACAACGTCGAAATTCTGCATCAAGTCCTACTGGAGCGGGCGGCCATCGATTCCGTCGCCCCGGATCAGCTCCGGCCGGAGCGGTGGCTGTCGCAGTTCTATGAGCAACGTAAAGGCTCCGGTAAACATAATCCAATGACGAAGGTGGCGTGATGGGGAACTGCAAGACCGGAACGAAACCTTTCCACCGCGTCGCCCCGACGCTGGTGTTCGCTCTCGCAGTCGTCAACCCGGCCCATGCGCAGTGGCAGGTGGTCGATAACAAGCTGATCCAACAAAGCAATGACCAGTGGGAGAAGGAGAACGATCAGCGCAAACAGATCAACGACACTCTGGAAAAGCTGTATGGCCAGCAGCTGATCGGCGCACCACGCACTTCCGGCTCTCCTGGTGAACGCGTAGGCGATCCAGAGCAGGCCTTGGCTGAGCAGACGCTGGAGAAGGGACTCGAGAACTGCAAGCGCTGGTCGAAGATGCAGAAACCCTACTGCGAAGAAGTGGTCAAGACCGAGAACGCGCAATACCGTTACGCAGTTGCGATGTATCGGACTAGTGAACAACGTAATGAGCGGCTGCGTCAGATCGAACAGGAACGACAAAGCCTGAGGGAGTCGGACATCGGCAAGCTGCAGGACAACAGCAACAAGCTAGCGGCACTAAGGACCTTGATCGCTATCGATCAGCAGCAGATGCAATCGGTTAACTCCGCCTACGAAACCCGCCTGCGATATCTGAGGCAAGAACAGGCCCGTCTGGCATTGGAAGCCACCAGCGGCCGATCCAATACCGGCGATGGCTTCTTGGATGGCCAGGTAGGGCAATGGGTCGATGGCATCGTGAGCGGGGCACTAGTCCTCGGGGCACTGGATGCAGTCAAGAGCGACAAGCCTACAGGCATGCGTCGCCTCAGCAGCATGAAGGATTGACCATGTTCGACAGACAGCGAAGACGACCGGAGAACCGGCATGAGTGAAAGGATCGCAATGCCACTGCTGGCCCAGGGTAGTCCAGTCGGCGATGTCGGTCAGTTTGTATTTTTTGAACTGATCAATGACTTTTTGCGCAGTGAGATCGACATCTTTCAATGGAACCTATTGCAAAGCACCAGCTTGTGGGTGGGCAGCGTGTCCTTGGTGCTGTTGACTATCTGGGTCATGTGGCAAGGCTATCGCACTGCCACCGGCCGCTCGCGTGAACCATTGATGGCGCTGGTGGGGGATTCTCTGCGCGCGGTGCTGATCATCGGACTAGCCACCAGCATGGCGGCTGGTGGTTCGCAGGTGTATTGGACCTTGACCGATGGTCTGGCCGGAGAAGTCACCCGGGTAGTCACGGGCGGTTCCGCCAGTCCGTTCGAGAGCATCGACAAGAATCTGAGAGTGATGCAAGGCAGCTTGGTCGCGATCGACATGCTGAACACCGGCGGCGATCCCGAGCTGGAGAAAGCCAAAGAGCGTGCCGCCGTGTATACCGGCATCGGAATTGCAGGTCCCAGCGTGATTGCGGGCTCGATGCTGCTGTTGAACAAGATCGCTATTGCGCTGTTCGTTGGGCTTGGGCCACTTTTCATCCTCGGCCTGTTGTTCAAAAAAACCGCATCAGCATTCGCCAAGTGGTTGCAGTATGGGATAGGTACGATGTTTTCCTTGGCGGTGCTGAGCGTGATGATTGGCTTGGCGACCAAGATGGTAGGCGCGATTAGCTTGGCGTTTCTTACCCGCACCATGGCGGCGCAGGCCCTGCCTGGGGTGATCAGCAATGGCGAAGGCATCACCAGCATGGCGATGCAGCAAGGCGGGTTGGGCCTTGTTTTGTCGGTGTTGATCGTGATGGCGCCACGGATGGCGGCGAGCTTCTTCCAAGGCACATTGGGTCATTTCGCTGCCTATTCCTCATTTGGCAATGTCGGGCGCGAGGGCGGTGGCGGCCCCCAGCACCCTAGTCAGCCTGGCTATCAAGGTGAGGTGTCGCGGACAGCAGAACCCAGCGGCCAACAGGCGGGGCAACAAGATGCCCGCCCTACCTCCAACTATGGTCTTAGCGCTCGAACAGATCGTGGCCAAGCCCATAACGATGAGATCAAGCGATATGGCTCCCCCAGTCCTAGAGGATGGAATGAATGAAGATCGTAGTCTTGTTTTTCTTGCTTGTTCTAGGTTTTTCAGAGGCCTTGCTGGCGCAAGGATGCGGCGCTGGTATTCCATCGGCAGGCAATCCAGGCTGCATTCCACCCGATAGGTCAAACTCTCCGTACTACCAACGTGATATGGACGCGACTTCATCACCTCGTGAAGTATGGGTAGATCGCTGGGGCGCAATTGCCTTCGGCCGGACCAGCATTCTTGGCGTTTCGGAAGGCAAGGTAAGCAAGCGGGACGCCGAGGACGCAGCCTTAGAAGATTGTACGGCGCAAGGAGGACGAAATTGCAAGGTGGATTTAAGTTACTACAACCAATGTGCAGCCGTCGCATGGGGAGCCAGCGGCTCTGCTTCTGCGGGCGCCGCCACCGTGGAGCGCGCTTCGGAGAATTCCATGAAGGTGTGTAAGCAACGAACAGTTGACTGCCAGATTTTCTATTCTGCGTGCAGCCTGGCGGAGAGAGTCAAGTGACAAGTTGTCCCAATTTGCATTTGCTAGCCGACACCTTGAACACGGAAGATCGGCCGCGAGATAGGGCGGAGAAGATTGCAATCTCCAGCTGTAGGCGCGGATCGGAGTTTCGCGATGTCGATTCTTGCCATCCAGCGCTACCCGCACGGAGCAAGCGATTTATGCCTCGCTGGGCGCTGTGGAGTTTGGTACTGATGACCAGTCAAGTTGTCGCGCAGTCGTCGGGTTACTACGAGCTATTGCGTTATCGCTCGAACGATCCTTTCGTGTTCTGCACACAAGGGCAAAATATCCCCGATAAGTGTTGGATGCCGGTGGCACCCTATACCGGCAACTACGCCTTGACTGGCGCGTGCAATCCACCCAATCAGTACGGCCGGTCATGGACGGCGGCAGACTACGACTCGTTGAATCAGTATTTGAGCGTATGTCCGAAAGCCATGACAAGCGGAAGCTGGGAAGGCCATGGCCAGCCCGAGCAGGCGCCGTTCACACACTGATTCGCAGCATCGGAGAGACCCGATGGAAGTTCTAGTCGCGCATGGAAGCTGGAATGCTACACGAAGGGTTATGGCAGGGAACTGAGTGCATGAATGGACTTCGCTTTTCGCTGGCGATCGTAGCGTCACTACTTCTTCTCGTCGCCTGCGACAGGAGCCCCCGGTTCGAACCACCGGTCGCCAAGACCAATCCCAACCCGGCCCAGGGCTACGAGATCACGATTGAGCTGGTTGATTCCCCCGCTGATATTCGAAGCATTGCAGGCGAGGCTCACTTTGGTGTTGGTAGCCGGGCTTGTCTTCCCTACCAGGACAGGATAGCGCGCGTCACGATCGGGACCAGCTACATCAAGAAGTTCGCGCTTACGCAAGTGGGTGAAAACACTTACCAGGGGCAAATCTTTCTCGATTGGCCCATCGATGAAGACTACTACGGGCTGGGTGTGTGCAAATGGGAGCTTGACTTTGCCTCCGTCAACATCGGCTTTGAACGCTATGAGCAGAAGACAAGGCTCTGGGGAGCTCAGGACTTCCCAAGCGCAGGCCGTGAGTGGTGGTGCCGCAAACCCGACACTAAGCGAATCGTCGACAACTGCACCAACCCTTCGAACCCGGCCGCCGCCGAGCAGGAAAGCCACGACTCTTATCTGGTGACCCTCTCCGCCACAAGGATGTGAAATGCACGTATTCACCGAGACTCATGCACGCCAAGCCGATGACTCATACCGCCGTGCCGGATTGAAACCGCCTCATCCCTACGAAGTAAAGAAAGTAGTTGAGTCGCCATCCGGTTATCGGGGCATCATCTACAGAAATATGAATACCGGCGACTACGTCGTAGCCCACACCGGCACTGAATTCGACGTAGACAAGCTTCGCGATCTCGCGCTGACCGATGCCCAGATGGCGTTACTCAAGGTCAACCAGCAGCTAGACGATGCTCGAGATACTGTCGAGCTCGCCCTCGAAATGGCCAAGCGAGATGGAACCACCGTAACTGTCACAGGCCATTCGCTGGGCGGCTTCCTTACCCAGGTCACCTGCCACGAATACGGATTGCACGGCGAAACCTACAACGCCTTCGGCGCCGCCGGGCTGTATGGCGTTCCTATGGGTGGGAATCTGGTGGTCAACCACGTTCGTGTTTCCGACATCGTGGGAGCGGCTAATCGCCACTTTGGCGAGGTACGCGTCTATGCCACCCAGCAGGACGTGGATGTGTTGCTTCGGGATGGTGCATTGCCCAGTCAACAGAGCCCGCTGGGACTCGTCCAGGACTTGCGCAAGCTGGGCCCGGACGCGACTCATGGCGCGGTGCAGTTCCACGGAGGACAACGGAAGCCTGAAGAGCTGACCATCTACGGACCCAACTCGATCATCACTCAAGGGAACCATGCGCTGTATCAGCAACACAAGGCCGAGTTCGACACCTATCGGGAAAGCATCCGCCAGGCTTCCGATCATCTGGCGACACTATTCAAGGGCACCGGCGTGGGCGTGGTCTACTCCGCAGCCATTGGCTCGCAGCATGTCGGCCATAAGATCCGGCACCACGTCTTAGGCAGCGACGTGCGCGACGAGATCCGGGAGCTGCGCCAGACCGCGCAGCAGGCCATCGCCGAGACCAACCGCCATTTCGTGCCTCCCGCCGAGCCGTTGATCTACCGTGGCAGCACTGGCGATCCCGGCATCGACATCAACAGAAAGATGGAAAGACTGCTTGGCCCGCCCAGCCTGCAAGACGATGCATGCAAACCCGGCCCCGGCAGTGGATGGCCGACGCATCCAACGACCGCTCCTGGTCAGGCCCCGTTGTCGCTACGTGATGATCCACTCGCTTACGTCAACCGCATGGTGGCCACCTACGATGCGGGCGATCGCGACACGTTCCACCAGATGACTCAGGCAGCAGCCAACGATCCGTTCGCTCGTCAGATGCAGTCTCAAGCCGTCGTGCAGGTGAACCTGGAAGAACGACGGGAAGCTCAGCAGATGGCGGAGCGGCAGCGGCAGGAGCAGGCGGAACAACCGGTCCTGGCCATGCGTAACTCCCGCCTGCATTGACAAACAAGACCAGTGACGTTTCAAACATCAAGGAAGACTTAGCATGCAAATCAACGACGCCACCAATCTGGTGGCGAGTGTTTCTGCACTCATGGAGCGGTTTGAACGGCGGACGCAGCAGATCGAGGACGACCTGCAAACCAGCTATCACTATCTGCAGCAGCTGACGCAGCAAGTGCCCGGCGTGATACGCCGGGTTACCGATGAGGAAATGCAGAAACTGCCCGCCGCCGTGATGGGCCGGATCGAAGCGGGAATCCAGCAACCCGTATCCGCCTACGAGCGGCGATTACAGGCGGCTGGTCAGCAGTTGCAACAAGGGTCACAAGCCCTGTCGGCCCAGATTCTGGCGATGCAGACACTGCATCGGCACCTGATCTGGAAGGTGTCGGCCATAGTCGTGGGGAGCCTGGCCTTGGTTCTTTTAGGTGGCGGCTGGCTTTCTAAGCACTACTACGATGAAGTGCGTCGTTACCAGCTTTCGGCTGAGCTTCTGAAGGCCTATGACGCAGCGGACGTCACGCTATGCGGCGATAAGCTGTGCGCCAACCTGGATGCCAAGGGTGAAAAATTTGGCGATGCAGGACAGTACCGTCTGGTGCGTGATCGTCCGTAGCTGGATGGCGCTACTGAAGCAACAGCACCTATGGGTGTTCGTAAGCTTGACATGTGCTCAGGTATCGCATCACGACACCCATCGGTACCGCGGCGAACTGCGGTTTACGAGACAGATATCGATTCTTCTACTATGCCGCGATTTTCGTGATGCAGTCCGCTGCACTGGAACCCAGGAAAAATTGCCATAGCCGACTCTCCTCCAGAGGGCAGGCGTAGCGCGCTTGGACATGGATCCTGGCTACTCGCGGGACCTGAAGGATTAATTGATCGATACAAGGAGGTGTTTTCTGAACAATGTAGAAGCTCGACGCTAAAGCAGCCCGCTCTATCCATATGCAGTTGTGTTGAGCTGTCTTCTGGCTGGCCGCTCACCCGTCTGTTTCAGGAATTTTTACAACAAGGAGTTTGTCATGAAGTTTTCTATCTACGCTCGCCATGTCCTTCCGGTGCTTCTGGTTCTTCTGGGATGTGCGACAGCGCTTCCTTCCGCCGATGCGAAGCCGCCAAGCGTCGATCAAAAGTACAGCGCGGAGTACATTCGCTCCCACGTGGCGATTGGCAAGACAACGTCGGAGGAAGTCGAGGCCATGTTTGGGAAGCCGCACGATGTATCTGGAAGCATGTCTACTGGCGGCGGAAGCACGACATGGCGATATTCGCGCAGTGAAGAGAAATCCGCAGGGAAGTTGCTCTCAAGCATCAGAAGCAAGGTGGGTAGCGCGGCCGATCTGATCGGTGAGAATGCGTACGAGATTGTCGGTGCCACGTATGAGGCGCAGCGAAAGCTCAATGATGTCAACAATCTGACTGGCGCCGGCAGCGGTTCGGCGAAGTACGCCACAATCTATTTCAGTTTCAAGAATAATGTTGTCGACTCTGTAACCTTTTAACGTATCGCCGTGCTTGCGATAACTTGAAAAAGAACATACAGATGTCTTCTGCGTCGCGGCAGACAGGACCTGTCAAACGATCGGAAAAAAAGCGAGTGCTTTGAGCACGCCCATGACACTCAGTTACACAGATCGTTTGGCAGGTCCCCCTTGTGCGGGATGATTTCTAGGAAGAACAGAGGCAGGCCGCTTGTCCTAGCAGCCGACTTGGTTTCCGCTAGTTTGCATCCGGGCTGCTACCGATTCGGACTTATGTGCGGGGGATACTCGCGTCCCTCCCAACAGACCAGATGCGATCGCGTCATGACATTCGCCAGCGGTGACGAACCGCAATCACGCCCCATAAGGATCAATAGTCCGGATTCTTCCTTGTTCGTCATGATGCAGCTCGGTGCACTTGACCGAGCGCAGGTGGGTGATGCCGCCGGACAGCAGGGAGTCGTGATAGAAGAGATACCACCTGCCTTCGAACTCGCAGATGGAGTGGTGGGTGGTCCATCCCACCACGGGCTTGAGGATTTCGCCCTGGTAGGTAAACGGACCGTAGGGGTTGTCGCCCACGGCGTAGCACAGCAGATGGGTGTCGCCGGTGGAGTACGAGAAGTAATACTTGCCAAGGTGCTTGTGGATCCAGGGCCCTTCGAAATAGCGGCGGGTGTGGTCGCCGGCTTTCACGGGTTGGCCGGCCTCGTCCAGCACGACGATCTCCCGCGGTGCTTCGGCGAACTCTTTCATGTCCGGCCGCAGCCTTGCCATGCGCGGCCCTAGGGCGAGCTGGTCGTCGGCGGGTTCTTCGTGGCGGGCGTCGTATTGGTTGTCGCGGTACTTCTGCAGTTGTCCGCCCCAGATACCGCCGAAGTACAGGTAGTACTCGCCGTCGTCATCGGCGAAGACCGCCGGGTCGATCGAATAGCTGCCTTGAATAGCTTCGGGTTCGGGCACGAACGGGCCGGCCGGATGGTCGCCTATCGCCACGCCGATCTGGAAGATGCCGTCGGCGCGCTTGGCGGGAAAGTACAGGTAGTAGCGGCCGTCCTTGCAGGCGGCATCCGGCGCCCACAGCTGCCTTTCGGCCCACGGCACATCCTTGACATGCAATGCCACGCCGCAGTCCACGGCTTCGCTGTCCGGCGAGTCCATGCGCAGTACGTGGTAATCCTCCATGCCGAAGTGATCGCCGTTGTCGTTGAAGGGGATGCCTGCATCGATGTCATGCGAGGGATAGACGTAGATCTTCCCGTCGAACACATGCGCCGAGGGGTCGGCGGTGTAGATGTGCGTCACCAATGGTTGCGAGATAGCCTTGGCGGCCAGCGCTTCCAGATCGACTGTTGTCGATTCGTCGGTCATGGGAATTTCTATCCGTTCAATCGTTGTGGATGTGGCGCTCATGGTTTGAGTGCCGTTTGTTTTCTTTCCCCCGCATTGCGGGCGGGGGCTTGAGTGGGTGGAGCTGATGTGGTCGGTTTCAAACGTGTTTTCTCGGGATCGATCGATCAGGACGCGGCGCCGGTCTGCAGCCTGCGCTCACCCAGTTCGCGCTCGATGCGCGTCTCCATGGGTTTGTTGATCTCGTACCGGAACAGCAACGCCACCGCCAACAGGAACGGCGTCGAGCAGAACACGCTGACAGCCAGGCGAATACCGTCCACCACCGGCGGCGACTGTGTCGATGCGCCGGCTTCGTAGTGGTAGTACGCCAGGATGCCGGCCACCAATGCACTGCCTACGCTCAGGCCAATCTTCAATCCGCACAGCATGGCCGAGAAGATGATGGCGGTGGCCCGGCGGTTGTTCTTCCATTCCGAGTAATCCGCCACGTCGGCGATCATCGCCCAGAGCAGCGGAATGGTGATGCCGTAGAAGAAGCCGTGCAGGATCTGCGAGACGAACACCAGCCAGATGGATTGGGGCGAATAAACGTAGAAGCCCAGCAGGAACAAGGTGGAAACGAACAACGCCCCGCCGAACACATCACGCTTGCCGAAACGATCGGCCAGCGGTTTGGAAAAACCGATGCCGATGATCATGCAGATGATGCCGCCGGCATTGAACAGACTGAAAGCCGAGGTGGCCGGATCGTCCGGCCATTGGAACGCGGTCAGTCCGGCACTGGTCAGCAACGCGTTCAATCCGGCGATGAGCCCGTTGAAGCCGATGCCTTCCAGGAACTTCGCCAGTTCCACCTCGCTGAGGTAGTACTGGAAGTAGTAGACGTACATGCCGCCCTTGAGCGCCAGGGTGATGAACACCAGGATGGTGATCGCCAGCACGATCCGCCATGGGCGGTTGCGGGTCAGGTCGGCCAAGTCCTGCAACACGCCGGCCGACTGTTCCGCCGTAGGCACGATGCGCTCGCGCGTGGTGAAGAAGGTGATCAGGAAGAAGACTGTGCCGACCACTGCAAACAGGGTCATGACGTTCTCGAATCCTTTCACCTTGTCGCCATGGCCCAGGATCAGCACCAGCGGCAGCAACAGCGCCTGGATGATGAACTGCGCAATCATCACCGCCACGAAGCGGTAAGCCGACAGGCTGTTGCGTTGTTCCATGCTGCCGGTCAACACGCCACTCAGCGCGGAGTACGGCAGATTGTTGGCGGCGTACACCAGCACCAGTAGCGTGTAGGTGCTCAGCGCATAGATGATCTTGCCGCGCTCTCCCAGGTCCGGCGTGCTGAAGGCCAACAGCGCCAACACGCCGAAAGGAATGGATGTCCACAATATCCACGGCCGGAACTTGCCCCAGCGCGAGCGGGTGCGGTCGGCCAGCACTCCGACCACCGGCGTGAACACGAAAGCGCCCAGCAAGCCGACCACGAAGATGATCGTCGCCGCGGTGCCGGCTGGGATCCGGTAGACGTCGGTATAGAAGAACGCCAGGAAGGTCACCAGCGTCTGGAAGATCAGATTGGCGGCCAGGTCGCCCAGGCTGTAGCCGACCTTTTCCCGGATGGAAAGCTTTTCCGCAGTGCTATGCATGTAGGTCGGTTTCGTATGACGGGCGGGGTTTCGGAAAAGTATTCTGAGCCAAATGGTTGAAACCAGGTATCACCGACCCTCCATGGTCTCGCTTGGCCGCCGCCGTTGTCATTGGCTGGCGGAGGCATCTCGGTACCGCAGGTCGTGCGGGCGAGCGTGCCTCGAAAAAGACGGTCCACCCAATGCCGAAGCGCCCGGGTGGACCGTGGAGGGAAGCAAAGAACGAATCAGCGATCAAAACTTGCCCCGAACCCCCAACATGACCGTGGTACCCGGGTCGTAGTACTCGTAAGTCGCGTTGTCCCAATGGAACGCCTGACGCATCTTTTCGCCGGTGATGTTGGTGACGTTCAAAGTGATCTGCGGCTCGGTCGGTAGCGAGGTGAACGTGTAGCTGGCGGAAAGATCGAGCTGGCCGCGTGCGTCGATCGTGCGGCGCGCGTAGGGGATACCGTTCTCGTTGGTCTGCGAGGCGATCATGTCGTCGGTCCAGGTATAGGACAGGCGAACCGAGGCAACATCGTTTTCCCAATAGGCGGTGGCATTCCACAGATCCGGCGCCACGCCGACGGCCACCGCCGGCGCATCGCCTTCGGCCGACTGCTTGATCTTGGTGTAGTTGGCCATGAAGCCCAGGCCGTTCACCCACTTGTCGAGTGGCTGCACCCAGATGGCTTCCCAGCCGCGAATGTTGAGCGTGCCGTCGGCGTTGACCTGCTGCTGCACCGTCACCGTCGCCGCATCGGGACCGCCGCGCGAGTTGATCGCACCACGCTGGCCGTCGTTCAAGTCCTCGAACGCAATGCCCAGCTCGCGGAACGGAATGGTCTGCGTGCCCAGCACGGTGAAGCCGTCGATGCGCTT